>JBEHWX010000012.1:0-90006 GCA_048498995.1 Bacteroidota bacterium | reverse complement strand
GCGTGCGCTCTTCAGGGTGCGCTCTTCAGCGTGCGCTCTTCAGGGTGCGCTCTTCAGCGTGCGCTCTTCAGGGTGCGCTCTTCAGCGTGCGCTCTTCAGGGTGCGCTCTTCAGCGTGCGCTCTTCAGCGTGCGCTCTTCAGGGTGCGCTCTTCAGCGTGCGCTCTTCAGCGTGCGCTCTTCAGCGTGCGCACTTGAGCGTGCGCCGTGGGTGCCACAAAATTCCCTGAATACCATCTACCGGCGGTGACGCCGCCATGCGCGTCGACATGTTCTTCGGAGCCTGATGGCGGGGCGGCCACGGAGGGCCGCCCGTACAAGACTCCGACATCGACATCCGTGGCCACATTGGTCCGCGCCCTGGTAGGCGCACGTCTTCAGCGTGCGCCATGGGCGCCACGGAATTCCCAGATCACCGCGTATCGGTGGGGACACCACCGCGCGCGGCACCATGTTCCCCGGTGCATGACGGCTGGGCGGCCACGGGGGGGCCGCCCCTACAACGCGCCCAGGGCCGCGCGCGCTCCCCGCATCCTCCCATCCATCTCAATGGCTCACGATCACACGCTCCGTGATCGCGTGCCCATCACCTCCGGTGAACCGCGCCAGGTAGACGCCGCGCGGCAGCTCCGAGCAGGGAATCGTCATGGCTCCTTCCTCATGCTCGGCCGCGTAGACCCGGCTCCCCACCATCGAGTAGAGCTCCACGCGCCCCCGCGACGGCAGGCGCAGCTCGATTGCCGAGGCCGCGGGCGCCGGAGAGGTGATGAACGAACGATGCGTCTCCTCCCGTACCTCGCCGATTCCGGATGTCTTCCCCAGGCCGAAGAAGCTCACGATCTCCCGCGACGTCTTGAATGCGCTGTTCCCCCAGGAGTGCCCCATGCCGGTGATCCGGATCAGACATACCTCGACCGGCGGCGGACAGAAGACGAGCTTGTCGACGCCGTCGGCCAGCGGAATCGTCTGGCTGTAGGTGTGTGCGCCGCAGCCGCGCGCGGCCACGAAGAGCGGATACTCCCCCCATTCCTCCGGCGTATTGTTGGCGTCAGGATATTTCACGGTGGCGTCGGCGGTGCCGTGAACATGCATCACCGGCATCGGCCGCGCGCTTCCGGTGGTGAGGATCGTGTCGAGGTAGGCATCATCGGTCCACATGTCGCCGGCCACCGGGGCAATGCCGTGGATGACCTCTGATGCGAGCATCGACAGGGCGTAGCACATGTAGGCGCCGTTGGAGAACCCGGCCGCGAAGACGCGTGCCGTGTCGATCGCGAAGCTGTCGGCCATCATCCGGATCATGTCCCGAGTGAAGGTGACATCGTTCGGAGCGTCGTCGGCGCCGATGCCGGCATGTCCCGGCTTCCCGTCGACCAGGCAATTCCATTGGGTGGTTCCCTTGAGAGTCATCCCCTGCGGATAGGCGACGATGAAGTCGTTCCCGTCGGACAGGGCATTGAAGCCGGTGAGGGATTTCATCGAGGCGGAGGTGCCGCCACTGCCGTGGTAGCAGAGGAGCACCGGCAGCCCGGCGGCCGGCGTCGAGGAGGGAAGATGGATCAGCACGGAGCGCGTGACCCCGTCGCTGGTGAGGGTAATGGTGCGATCCTGCTGCGCGAGCAGGGGGATGCCGGCGAGCAGTAGGAAGAGGACGAGAACGAGCTTCATGGTCGACGATCGATTGAGGGGAACGGATGCGGCCGGCCTCGGCGCTGATGCCGGGCCGGATGATGATGACGGTACACGCAAGCCGGCAAAAGGTTCACCTGGATGATTTCGATCTTCCCGATGATGTGTATCGTGGCGTGATGTGTCGGAAATCGGCGATCCATGTTGCTCGTTTCGAAGAGTCGGCCCACATTCGCGACCGTTCCACGTGTTCTCGACCTGCTCATATCCTCGTGCGTATGTTCTCAGTCGCCGATCGCAACCGCATTCACGAGCGCGTCCTGGCGATGGCCGCGGCCGACCCTCGCATCGTTGCCGGAGCCGTGGTCGGATCGCTCGCGCTGGCCGAGGGGGATCGATGGTCCGATCTCGACCTGACCTTCGCCGTCGTCGATGAGGTGCCGGTGGGCCAGGTACTGGAGGAGTGGACGCGTGCTATCCTCGCGGAGATGGACGCCGAGCATCTGTTCGATGCGCCGAGCGGCGCCTCGATCTATCGCGTGTTTCTCCTGCCGGGATGCCTTCAGTTCGATCTTTCCTTCACTCCCGCGTCCCGCTTCGGAGCCAGGGGACCGAAGTTCCGTCTTCTGTTCGGGGACGTGGGGGACGCTCCGCACACGGAGCCTCCAACCACCGCGGAGCTGTTTGGTCACGCGGCGCATCACCTGCTGCGCGCCCGATTCTGCCTCGAGCGGCGCCGCTTCTGGCACGCGGAATTCTGGATCAGCGGTGCTCGCGATGCCGCGCTCGCCCTTGCCTGTCGACGCCGCGGGCTCTCCCCGTTCCACGGGCGCGGCTTCGATGATCTTCCGGCCGAGCTGCTCGCGCGCTTCGAGGATACGCTCATCCGATCGCTCGATGCCGATGAACAGCTCCGCGCGCTCGGCCGCGTGCTCGATGAGCTGCTTCGGGAGGCCCATGAGGCCGGTGAGCTCGGGGGAAAGGCCGGGCCATGGCTTCGCGAGCTCACGATCCCCTGGGATGAATGAAGGATTGCGTAGACTGCGAGAACCGAACTTCCCGGGAGACTTCCGATGCCCGACCTGACCAGTCTGATCTCCGTGATGGAGGAAGCCCGCGTGCTTCTGATGCGCCCCGACAACGACTTCGCGTGGTCCTCCTGGGTGGATCGTGACGATGCGCTGGCGGAAGTGGATGCGTTGATCGCGCGGCTCCGCGCCGGTGAGCTGCCCGAGGATCGCTCGTTGAGCGTGCTCTTCGCGCCGACCGGCCCGCTTCAGGAGGTTTCGATCTCGAGCGGATGGGGCGATACGTTCCTGCTTCTGGCGCGTCGATTCGATGATGCAATCCAATGATCTCCACACCCGAGAATCCGCCATCGGCCATGCCCACGCTTCACGATCGCATCGCCGGAGGGCTCTGGGGCCTGCTCGTTGGTGACGCGCTCGGCGTCCCTTACGAGTTTCACCCTCCGGGTGAGCTCCCACCATTCCATAAGCTGGAGATGATTCCTCCGGCTGGCTTCCGACGCGCCCATGCGAGTGTGCCGCCGGGCACCTGGTCCGACGACGGCGCGCAGGCACTGGCCCTGCTGGATTCGCTGCTGCATTGCGGCCGGCTCGATCCCGATGACTTCGGCCGTCGCCTGCTCGATTGGTACCAGCGGGGCTATCTGGCCGTCGACGGCGATGTGTTCGATATCGGGATTCAGACCAGGTCGGCATTGCATGCGCTGCGCGATGGAGCTCCGGCGCTCGAGGCCGGTCCGAGGCATGAGGATGCCAACGGCAACGGCTCGCTGATGAGAGCTCTTCCCCTGGCGCTCTGGCATCGCGGAAGCGACGAGGACCTCGTGAGGGATGCTCAGCTTCAGTCCCGTATCACGCACGGCCATCTCCGCGCGCAGATCTGCTGCGCGTTGTATGTGCTCTGGGCGAGGTATCTGCTGCGTGGCCTTCCGGATGCCTGGAGCCTGGCAACGGCGACGCTCAGGAAAATCTATGGCGCGTCGCCCGAGGCAATGGGAGCTGGAATCCTTCATCCGTCCGGACGCGCCGCCGAAGGGGAGGGGGACCGGCTATGTCGTGGACGCGCTCCACTCCGCGCGGCTGGCCCTGGATGCCGATGGCTACGAGAATGTCGTGAAGCGTGCGATAGCGCTTGGCAACGATACCGACACCACGGCGTGTATCGCCGGCGGGATTTCCGGCATCCGCGATGGGGCCGGAGCGATTCCGGAGCGATGGATGCTCGGACTGCGCGGCCGGGAGATCGTCCAGCCGCTGCTCGACCGGCTCCTGGAGCGGTGGGATAGGGGACGGCATCGCCGGAAAGCGGCGAACATTCCGCGCGCGACGTATACAATGATGGAGCGGATGGATGAACCGGATGATCGAGCTGCACGATTCAGAGCTCATCGATGTCGGAATCGAGGGGGGGATGATTCTGACGTTTGCCCCCATGTACATACATGCATCCGAGGGAGTGCCGGGCGTAGATAGTGGAACCGTCTGGATCCAGAGGGCGAATCTCGTGATAGGAAATGCCGTCGGCAGCGATATCTCGAACATCCTCCCCTGCAAGGTGTATGACGGCCAGATCGTGGCTGGAGGCGTTTCGCACGACAACATGATTCCGATTCCACTGGAAGGAGTCGGAGATGTCGCGGTGCGTCTGCTTGTAAATAGCGATGCTCATGGAAGTGCATCGCTCGAGCTCTCCGGAACCAGTGCTCGCATCGAGCTTATCGGGAAGTCATGGTACCTGGAGGAATTTCCGGGCATGGATCGTCCGGTCACCACGTGGTGATCGCGGCGGCGAACATGCGGTGCCGAGCTTCATCCTGGTACCGCATCTTGACCGAGACATTTGAAAGGTGCCGAGTTGGTCGGCCCGCCATACGAAAGGGATGAGTTAGATCATTCTCAGGGATTGTACATCGGCGTTCGCCGAATGGCCATACACCGCGGATAGTTATCTGATACCGACATGAATGATTTATTGATTGGGCGATCGTTCCAAACGTGGATATACACCGTAAGGCACGGCCAGCTCTTGATCCGCAGTCAGAAAACAACTCGGTTTACAAAGAATGTGGACGTGATGTTTTTCAATGTTACATTCATGGAGCTTCCTCGTTATCTGCCCGATATGGAGATCGAGATAGGAGGCGAGTCGGACCTGCTGCATTGCCGGGAGCGTGTTGACGAACCGGATATAGCCGGCCATGTGGTCTTTGTCGTAAAAAGCCGAGGACGCCGGTATATGGTTGTCGCGGCCGGAGTGCAAATTGTCGAAAGCAATATGGACGCCTTCGCCAGCCCATTCGACATGGATGCTTCGGTGGGCGCGTAAGAGGCCAGACTCCGGACCGTTCTGTCGTCACGGCAATGAGCTCCGAGCCGGATCCCGACCTGGCGGCGGGTCTCCGTCGATCTGCTCGCGAATATGATCGATTGCCGCGGGTGGGTGCCTGCCCACATACGTCGGCTCCGGCCATGCTATTGAAGCGTCGCCGTATCGATGTCCTCGAGCTTATCGCACAACTTCCAAAACAGTCTTCATGATATTCAAGGAACAGAAACGCATTGCCCGCGACCTGGGATGGTATGGTACCAGTAACGCGGTGTTCGGGCCGTACAGAGATCACTTCGTGATCATCGGCCGGGTGGAGTCGGGGAAGTTTATACAGGTCCATCTGGGCTCGGTCCCAGAAGATGCCGGACGCGAGATCGAGCAACGGCTTCTCGACCGGAAAAAGGAGCTCAAGTTCTTCCTGGTGACGGTGGACGCGACCGACGTGATCGTGAAGTTCCGAGAGGCATTCCGAACGGTGAAGAAGGAGAAGATTATCGAGGTGATGGAGTATCTCGTCGATCTGATCGCCGAGCTCAGGCTTCCGCCATCGGAAAAATGCGGCAACTGTGGAGGTGACGAGGGACTCGCCTTCTTCGAGTGGGACGAGAATCCGGCACTCCTGTGCCGCGTCTGTGCCGAGCAGATCCGGATAGAGATCGATGCCGCCAATGCCGACTACGAAATCGAGGAGAAACACTACTTCCGTGGAGCGATCGGCGCATTCGTCTTCTGTCTGGCCGGCATCGCCGGATGGGTGCTCTTCGTCTATTACCTCAATCGTATCGGCGGAGTATTTGCCGCCGGGTTCATGTGGCTCGCGCTCACCGGCTATGACCGTTTCAACGCCAAGCGAGGTAAGCTCACTCCGCTCATCATCATCGGTGTCTCGATCATCTCGGTCATTCTGGCAAGCTGCGCCACCGCGTTGTTCGCGCTGATAATGGCCGGCCTGCCGATCTCCACCGCTATGGAGAAACTATGTGGCGACCCACAGGTCGCGACGGTGCTCCGGAAGGAAACTGTCCTGTCGCTCTTCATCTGTTCCCTCCCCCTTGCCATTTATGGCTTCACGCTCTGGAAAAAGCATGTCGCCACGACGCTGAAGCCGGCCGTGCCGGTGCGTTAGCCTCCGTTCCTCATGTCACCCGATTACCATCCGGCATTTCGGCGTCGAACAAGGTGGGGGGATATCACCTCCGATGGGTTGGAGCATGCTCCGCGGAATCCGGCGCCGGGAGACGTCCCGCGCTCGACATCGACCGTGGCAATGCCCGGGTGCGCCCACAACCCACCGGCGGTCCCTCCATGAACCGATGTCCCATCATGCCGAAGAAACGATCATGACAACGCACTGGCGCCATTCTCGCCAACCCCCCATCTCCGCCGAGCTGATCACCGAGGCGCTCGAAATCTGGACCGACATGGAATACCTCAACGGGATCGGTCTGGCAAACAGCTATCTCGGCATGCTCCATCTCTCGCTGGAGGAGTGGGACATGGCGATCGAATACTGCTGAGCGGCCGCCGTCATTGTATCCACCAGGCACGCGTCCGCCATTGCCGAATGGATGCTCTCTGCTAGCTTTGCCGCGCCTCGCGCCCATTGTCCCGCGTGGCCGCTCGCTCCGGAGAAGGAATTCCGGATGAGGATCTCCCCGCGGCGGCTCGAATCGGCCGATCATGCCGCCCGTTCATCCCGACCTCACGATCATGTCCGAGGCGGGTCGGAGCGGCACGGCGCCGTCGACAACGCAATCAGCCCGACACAACATCACATCAATTCGATAGGTGCAATCATGACCACGAACACTTCCGAAACCGCCGGCGCCGAGACGCCGGTCGAGCGCGCCTCGCTCAACGGCCTTGCGCTCATGGCCGCCCTCACCGTGAAGGATGTCGCCACCAGCCGCGACTGGTACCAGAACGTCCTCGGCTTCGAGATCGCCAACAGCTACGAGCGTGAGGGAACGCTGATGTCCGTCTCGCTCAAGGGGGGCAATGTCCGCCTGCTGATCAATCAGGACAACGGCGCCAAGGGATGGGAGCGCTCCAAGGGAGAGGGCGTCTCCCTGCATATCTCCGTCGAGGGCGTGGTCGATGACGTTGCCTCGCGCATCAGGGAGAACGGCTGGCCGATCGACAACGAGCCGACCGACACCCCGTGGGGCATGCGCATGTTTCGTCTGCGCGATCCCGACGGCTTCCTGCTGACCTTCTCCTCCGAAATCAAGGCGTGAGGGAATATCTCCTCGCATGATGTCGTCGACACGATGAGGTCGAGATGAACGATATGATGATTCGGGATCGTGAGAGCCTCATCGCATGGATCGAGGGGGGAGGCCAGCCGAAGTATCTCTACTTCTGGGGGAACACCGCGCCGCGTCCCGGCGCGGTCGGCAAGTGGTGCCTGTCGCAGTGGTGGCCGGCGACCTTCGAGGTCGACGGCGTAGCGTATCCCACTGTGGAGCACTTCATGATGGCCGAGAAGGCGAGGCTGTTCGGCGATGAGGAGACGCGTTCGCGGATTCTCGCGGTGGCGCATCCGGGTGAGGCGAAGAACCTCGGACGCCTGGTGCGCGATTTCGACGAGGAGACCTGGGTGCGCGCGCGCTTCGAGATCGTGGTGCGCGGCAACGTCGCGAAGTTCGGACGGAACGAGCCGCTGCGGGAGTTCCTGGTCAATACGTCCGACCGGGTTCTGGTGGAGGCAAGCCCGCTCGACCGGATCTGGGGGATCGGCCTGGCCGCGGACGATCCGCGCGCCGGGCGCCCCACCGAGTGGCTGGGGCCGAACCTGCTCGGGTTCGCGCTGATGGAGACGAGAGAGCGGCTGCGCGGCGATCTCATGTGACGACGGAAATGATTCCGGGCGGCCTCGACGCCGTTCGGGGAACGATCGGGTGTGGTGCCTCCGGGTGCATCGGGTGATGCGCCTGGAGGCGCCGCGCATTCCAGGAGAGGGCAATGAACGACCCTGAAGCCATCAACGATTCACACAATGCCATTCCGACTCCCGGAGGTACCATGATCGCTTCGGATACGACGGAGACACATCCGGCGGCGACGGCCGGCACGAACCTCCCTCCATATCCCGGGGTGTATGTTCAGCAGTTCGTGGATCCGTCCACGTCGATCGTCGGTGCTCCGACCTCGATCACCGCGTTCGTCGGCCGCGCGCTCCGCGGCCCGGTCGATCAGGCGGTGACGATCGTGAGCTTCGCCGACTTTCGGGCGACCTTCGGCGGCCTCTGGAGCGCGAGCCCGATGAGTTACCAGGTCTACCAGTTCTTCCTGAACGGCGGCGCCAGCGCGGTGGTCGTCCGCGCGAAGAATGCGACCGGCGTTCCGCTGGCCGCCGCGACGCTCCAGGCTCCCGGGCCCTCCGGCGCGCTGACGCTCGCGGCGAGCTCGGAAGGGGCATGGGGGAACAACATGACCGCGACGATCGATCCCGATCCGGGTGCCGCCGGCACGTTCAACCTCACGCTTCGCGAGCTGGATCCGAGCGACGGGATGAAGGTGCTCCGCGAAGAGTCGTATACGGGACTCTCGGTGGAGCCGACCGCGTCGACGTATATCGTGCATGTGCTGGAACAGCGGTCGGCGCTTGCGCGCGTGGCCGGCACGGTCCCCTCCATGCCTCCGGGCACTTTGGCCGCGACCCCCTTTGCCGGCGGGAGCGATGGCGATCCGCTGAAGCCGTCGGACTTGATCGGCGAGCAGGCATCCAAGACCGGCATGTATGCGCTGGACAGCCTCGAGATATTCAACATCCTCTCACTTCCGCCGCTGCTCGATGCCGCCGGCGGCATCGTCGACATCGACATTGCCGCGTGGCGCGAGGCACAGATCTACTGCGATCAACGTCGCGCGATACTGCTGATCGATCCCCCCGCGAGCTGGAAGAGCGTCGATGACGCGGCCGGATTTCCGACGCTCGGGCTGGGCGATGAGAACTCCGCGTTCTACTGGCCGTGGCTGGTGGGCTCCGATCCCTTGAACGGCAACCAGCCGATCCCACTGGCTCCATGCGGCACGGTTGCCGGCATCATCGCCTCGTTCGATGCTCGCGTCGGCGTTTGGGCGGCTCCGGCCGGCATACAGGCGGCCATGACCGGAATCCGATGGCCCGCCGTGCAGGTCACCGATACCGATATCGCGCGCGTCGCGCCGCTCGGCGTGAACGTTATCCGTGCCCTCCCCAGCTACGGAATCGTGATCTGGGGAGCGCGGACAACCCTTGGCCTGGCGCATGCCTCCTCCGACATGACATTCCTCTCCGTTCAGCGTCTCGCGTTGTATATCGCCGACAGTCTCACGGCCGGACTTCAGTGGGCGGTGTTCCAGTCGAACGACAGCAGCCTCTGGGGCGTGATCCGGCAGCAGTGCTCGACGTTCATGAATCAGCTCTATCTGGAAGGGGGATTGCAGGGGAGCTCGGCGGCCGAGGCCTACTTCGTCACCTGCGACGCGAGCACGACCACGCAGACCGATATCGACAATGGGATCGTCAACGTTCTGGTGGGCTTCGCGCCGATGCGTCCTGCGGAGTTCACCGTGCTTACCCTGCAGGTGGCGGCCGAATCCGCCTCGTAGGCTCATGGCTACCACGGGGCCGCGTCGCGGAGCCTGAGCCCGAATCGCGTGCCCACTCACGATAATCGCTTCTCACCCATGCTTCCACTGTCCGGAAAGATCGCCCTGGTCGCCGGCGCCACGCGAGGCGCCGGACGGGGCATTGCCATCGAGCTCGGCGCGGCCGGGGCCACGGTCTACTGCACCGGTCGTACCACGCGTCGGCAGAGCTCGGAGTACAACCGCGCCGAGACGATCGAGGAGACCGCCGAGGCGGTGACCGCCGCCGGTGGGGAGGGGATCGCCGTTCGTGTCGACCACCTCGACACGGAGCAGGTACGCGCGCTTGCCGAACGGATCGATGGCGATCATGGCCGGCTCGATATCCTGGTCAACGATATCTGGGGGAGCGAGCACCTGATCGAGTGGAACGTGCCGGTGTGGCGGCATTCGCTGGAAGGGGGGCTCAGGATGATGCGCCTCGGCATCGACACGCACCTGATCACCAGCCATCATCTGCTGCCGCTGCTGATCCGGAATCCGGACGGCCTGGTGGTGGAGATGACCGACGGCACGGCCGAGTACAACGAATCGCACTACCGCCTCTCGATCTTCTATGATCTGGTGAAGACCTCCGTGACCCGCATGGCCTGGGGCCTCGGGCAAGAGCTGGCGCCGCACAAGGGCACCGCCGTGGCGATCTCGCCGGGATGGCTCCGCTCCGAGATCATGCTGGAGCACTTCGGCGTGACCGAGGAGAACTGGCGTGAGGCGACGAGCAAGGAGCCGCACTTCATCATCTCCGAGAGTCCCCGCTTCGTCGGTCGGGCGATCGAGGCGCTGGCCGCCGATCCCGACAAGGCGCGATGGAACGGCCGCTCCACCTCCAGTGGGGAGCTGGCGCGGGTCTATGACGTGCGCGATATCGACGGCTCGCAACCGGACTGCTGGCGCTACCTTCGCGAGGTGCAGGAGCCCGGGCTCCCCGCCGACGCCACCGGATATCGTTGAGACCGGCTCGAATGGATCTCCAACTGCATTCCGCCGCGCGCCGCGCCATGCAGCATGCCACGGGGGAGCGCGCGCTTCGTGACGAACGTGACGCGCGGCCGCGATATCGTTCGAACGGCGCCACCAGCGAGGAGCACCTATCCGGATCGCGCCGCGCGCCAGGTCACTACATCAACCATCGCAGGGAAGTGCCTTGAGTGGAATAACGACCGAATCGCTCGACATGGCCGAGCCGACATTGGATCAGGTCATCGCGTTCGTCCGCGAATTCACCGGAACGCCCCACCGCACGATCATCACCGCGTCGACGCGCATCGAGGAGGACCTGGGGGTATGCGGGCTGGATGGCGTCGATCTGCTCGAGCGCGCGGAGAAGCACTTCGGCATCGAGTTCCCGGCAGGAGATGGCGTCAGAATCGCGTTTGAGCTCGCTCCTCACGAGTATCTCTTCAGCTCGGAGGGGTTCGATCTGCCTATTCTTCCTGGACTTCTGCGGTGGCTGAAGGGAACGCCGCGCCCGGTAGTCGTCGACCTGACCGTGGGGAGGCTGCGCGAGGTGCTCGCGCGATTGAAGGCCGCGCCGCACGAGCGCTGAGTGGGGCATTGGATCGCGGCGCGATCAATGTGAATGGGCGAGGATACGGTGAGGCTGCAACGCGCATCGTTCCCGCCCATGTCACATTGCGCGGCGTTGCCGTGTCCCACCGGAGCCACGTTCCGGTCATTGCCGTTCGTGGCGCGCGGGTCACGCCGCCGGCGGAGGCAACGAGGTTCTCCCCATGCGCGGCATTCCTCTCACGACACCGACATTCTTCGGCAACGTTCATGGTACGTTCTCCCGGGATTCTCGCTCCATGCCTCGGAGCCTCATTGCTGCTGCTTGCCCTTTCCGGCTGCGCCTCGCTCTCGCTGCCGACCAGCGTTCCGACGCCGATGCTCCGGCATGCCGGAGAGGTGGAGGCCTCGGCGCAGATCGGCACCAACGGCTTCGATCTGGCGGTCGACGCCGCGCTGGCCGACCAGTTCGTGGTCGGGGGACTCCTTTCCTGGAATCAGATGACCGGCATGAAGAACGTCGACTCACAGCACCTCTACGCCGAGGGGATGTTCGGCTACAACAAGGTTTCGACGAAGGGATCGCTCTTCTCCCTCTACGCCGGCGTCGGGAGCGGACATACGGTCGTGGGAGCGCAGGAAGCCCAGTATGCCGATGTCAAGAAGTTGTTCGCCCAGGTACTCTTCGGCACGTCCCTCTCGCGACCACGCCGCGGCGGCAACGAGGCGATGAAGATGGAGGGAGGTGTCACCCTGCGTGCTACGGTGGTCACCTTCATGGACCCGGGAGGGGCGGGCATGCCGAGGGTGCTCGACAACGCGTACTATGTCGAGCCGCGCATCTTCATGCGCGCGGTGTGGGATATGTTCTCCGTCGGGCTTCAGGGGGGAATGAAGGTTCCGCTGGATGTGCCGGGCGGACTCGACGACAACATGGCCGGCGTCGCCATGACGATGACGCTGCGCCTCCCGCTGGTCTCCGATCCGCTGCCGGAGACGCCGGTCGACGCCCCCTCATCGGCGCCACCCGAGGCGCCCGCCGTGGACTAGCCTCCGCCGACATCGGCGCGTACCTCCCCGCGCCGGCGCGTTGTCGTGCCCGTCAGGCACGGGTCACGGCTGGCCGGCGATATTATCTTCGGGTAGCCCGCATCCCGATGGGTTGACATTCCCGTCGGTTGTGTAATTTCCTCGCCGAGCGATCACGGATCGGCCGGCGGGTACCGCCGCGCGGCCCTCGCAGCATCCGCCATCTCGCGTCTACCTCCGACGTCTCTCCGGTCCTCGCCATGCGCGATCGGCCGCCGCGGCAGTATCACCGCGATTCGTCGATATCCCGGTAGCGTCGATCCGCTCGCATCCGTTCCTGTCCCGGTCCCGGTCCAACCGCGCGACATGGAGGGAATCGAGACGACACCACGTCCACGGTCGCATCGAGGCCGGCACGGTTCGTCCCGGAAACTCCCGCCATCGCCGCTCGCATCCCGTACGGCATACGTCATCGGCTCGTACCGGCCGATGCTCCATGGAGCTCGCCCGCGCGCTTCCTCCGCATCTCGATGGAGGCAGCTCCGGAGCCGCGTCTCCATGCCCCGACGCGTTCACCAGATACACCGGCCGACCGTCGCCACGCGGACCGCGACGATCGAGCATGCTCACCACATGGTCCGCGGCATCACAGGAGAATCCATGAAGAGCGTCTTCTTCGGGCTCGCACTGCAGTACGATGACGGATGCCAGCCGTCGGTCGCGATGAACGCCAATGGCGTGATCGTCGAAGTCCACAAATCCCAGGCGGGAAGCGGCCTCTGGTATCACGTCGGAAGCCCCGACAAGGCGACCGTCAACTGGGGCTCGAGCCACCAGTACGATAACGGCGCCACCCCTTCATGCGCCATCAACATCCACAATACCGTCGTCGAAGTTCACAAGTCCCAGTCGGGAAGCGGCCTCTGGTATCACGTCGGTACCGTGCAGGGGAGCAGCATCAACTGGGGCTCCAGCCATGAATACGATTCCGGCCAGACCCCGCGCGTCGCGATGAACGACCAGGGAGTCGTCGTCGAGGTCCACCAGTCGCAGTCGAACAGCGGCCTCTGGTATCACGTCGGCACCGTCAGCGGCACCACGGTCAACTGGGGATCGAGCCATCAGTACGACAACGGCACCACGCCATCGGTGGCGGTCAATAATCAGGGGGTCGTCGTGGAGGTGCACCGCTCGCAGTCGAACAGCGGCCTCTGGTATCACATCGGGCGCGTCAGCGGCTCGACCATCACCTGGGGACCGAGCGTCAACTACGACGACGGCGTCGATCCGGCCGTGACGATCACCGACGACGGGATGGTGATCGAGGTGCATCAGTCGCAGGCCAACAGCGGCCTCTGGCAGCGCGTGGGCTATATCAACGGCAACTCGATCAACTGGATCGGCGGCGCGCAGAATTACGATGACGGCAACCTGGCGACGGTCGCCTGCGGCGGCAAGCTCGCGATCCAGACCCACCAGTCGGAGACCTTCAACACGCTCTGGTTCTCGACGTCGCTGATCACCGACCGCGCCGGGTGGATGGAGAACAATCTCGCCGTCCTCCAGACCAAGGGACTCCGTCAGCTGACGCTGCCGGCCTCGCACGATTCCGGCATGTACCTCGGCGGGCTCTCGCTGCTCGGCAAGACGCAGGATCTCGACATCTACGGCCAGCTCACCTACGGCATTCGATACTTCGACCTCAGGCCGGGGTGGGATGGGAGCGAGCTCTACATCTACCACGGCATCATCCAGGGACCGAAGCTCTCCGACGTGCTCTCCGACGTTCAGAAGTTCATGAACGAGGGACACCGCGAGCTGGCGATCCTGAAGTTCTCCCACTACGACGACTTCACCGACGACATCTACAACAAGATGGTCGCGATGATTCAGTCGTATCTCGGCAAGTGGCTCTACACCTCGCTGCCGGCGAATACCCGGCTGGCCGATGTGCCGCTCGGGAATTATCTGGGAACCTCCGGCGTGATTCTCCCGGTGTGCGACGGCAACTATCCGGTGAACAATCCCGCCAGCGGTATCTGGGTCTATCGCGACTGGGATTCGAATTCAGCCGCGCAGGGAGATCTCCGTGTGTTCGATCAGTACTCGAACACGATGAGCTACGACACGATGAAGAACGATCAGCTCCAGAAGTACAACAACTACAACGGCACGTGCAAGAACGACCCGAGCCTGCCGTGCGATCTGTTCCTCCTCTCCTGGACCCTCACGCCGCCGACGGCGGTCTGGCCGACGTCGAAATCGGCCAACTGCAACCTCGGCGCTGTGATGGCGACTCTTCAGGTGCCGAATCAGTACGGCTGTATACCGAACCTTCTCTACGTCGATTACGTCGAATACGCTCGCGTGACCGACGTGTCGATGTTCCAGGACAGCGCGCTGAGCACCGACGTGGTCACGGGAATCGAGGCGGCCACCGCCGCCGCCACGCCGACGAGCGCGCCGGCGACCACGTAAGCCGGGCTCTCCCCGCCATGCACGACGCCTCGCGGCGTCAGAGAGACGGGGAGATCCCGGTGACGCAGCCGTGTTCGGAAAACAATGGAAGGGATGGCCATGCGGGCCATCCCTTCTTGCGTTACGGGATGGATGAGCAAGACTGCCCTCGCAGGTCGCCTGGGAATGCGCGGAAACGAGAGTGGTCGGGGAGAAGATCGGCTTTCAGCGGAGGTGGTGTCGGGGAATCCCGTGTTGTTCCGGTGTACCGAAATTCCGCCACGAATCTACGATCGAATGTCGATTCTCGTCCGTGGGATGAGCGTTGAAAGCCGCCAAAACCGCATGATACCGACTGTTTCTCGCCGATGGGGGGGAAGATTCTTCATTCTGAAGAGGGTGAGTTCATTTCAAACGACCATGAGCAACGCGTTCCTTCGATTCGGTCCGTTCGCGGAGATTTTCATCATGGCATGCCACCTGTGCACTCGTGGGCATCGGAGGTCCACCGATACCATACACTACGCGTGGCATCTTCGCACGGCGCCGATCGGCTCCGGGACCGGTTCCAATTGATGTGACTTCGACATACGACCACGATGCGCCATGCGCGGCTGGAACGGTGGGACACCAACTCACCTTTTTCCCCGCCTCACGCCAGGCTCGCAATGCCGCACCGCTCTCCAACGACACTCGGCGATCATGAAGTTCGCACGCCCGATCGAGACATGGGGATGAGAACATCATGGTAACATGTCATGAACTACGAACAGCCCTGTTGGACAAAACCGGATGGAGAATGCAATGGTACACCGACACGGAATTTTCTCAACCCTCACGCTGCTTGTCCTGCTCGTCGTGGCCGCCCCCTCGGTACGCACCGAGCCCGTGTACAACAACTTCTCGCAGGACAGCGTGCTCTGCAGACCGGGACAGACCATCCCGCTCGATATCGACCTCAATGGAACCGTCGACTTCCTGCTGTATTGCAATCGGATCAACGCCGACGTTTTTCTCCACGTGAATATTCCGCCGCTGCTCGTTCTGACCAACAAGGTCGGCGTCAGCGCCAACCTCAATCTTCTGGGCGATCCGGAAGCCAGGCCGTACGGTCTGTCGGACCTGATATCGGGCGATATCCTCTTCAACGGCCTGCTGCAGGTGAACGGCCCGTTGCTGGCGCAGCCGTCATCGGCCGGGCCGGACCTGTTCGAGGGGCACGGCAACGTGTACGTGGGCGTCTGCTTTGCCCGTAACGGCGCGGTGCATTACGGCTGGATCAAGGTCAACGTCAACGCGGCCGGTGATACGCTGCGGGTGCTGGCGACGGCGTATGAAAATCTTCCCGGCGTCGGGATCGTGATCGGCGAGCCTTCCCCCACGCAGGTGGCGGTGCAGCAGATCAGCGTTCACGGCACCGGCGGCGCCACGGCGATCACCAACGTCGGTGGCTCGCTGCAGATGGTTGTCGACGTGCTCCCGGCCGATGCCACGAACAAGAACGTCAACTGGTCGGTGAACAACAACGCCGTGGCGACCGTCAGCGCGGGTGGACTGGTGACGGCGATCGCCAACGGCGCGGTGACCGTCACGGCCACCGCCACCGACGGGTCCGGCATCTCGGGATCGGCGACGATTGCCGTGTCGAACCAGACGCAGGTGGTCCAGGTCAGCGGCATTACCGTCGGTAGCGTCAACGGACAGATGACGATCACCATGCCCGGCGGCACGCTCGGGATGACGGCCGAGGTGATGCCGGCCAATGCCACGAACAAGAACGTCACCTGGTCGGTGGACAACTCCGCCGTCGCGATGATCGACGCCGGGGGCGTGCTGCACGCCATCTCCGACGGCATGGTGACGGTGAAGGCCATGGCGGCCGATGGATCGGGGATCTCGGGATCGGCGGTGGTCTCCGTTACCGGACAGACGCCGACGACGGTGGCCGTGACGAAGATCACCGTGCGCAGCCTCACCGGGGAGACGACGATCGGCTCGATAGGAGGGACACTGGCGCTGACGGCCGATGTCGAGCCGGCCAACGCCACGAACAGCATGGTGATGTGGAGCGTCGACAACGGCGGGATCGCGACGATCGATGCGCTCGGCATGCTCAGGGGCAACGCGAACGGCAACGTGATGGCGACCGCAACGGCGCTGGACGGCTCGAACGTAAGCGGCTCGCTCGCCGTCAACGTCAACGCGGGAACCGTGGCGAGCGTGACCGGCCTGATGGACGCCGGCGCCACGACGCCGAGGATCTCGGTGACCGGTGATCTGCTGACCATCCGGCTTCCCGAGAGCGCGGTGCCGGTCGAGATCGCGATCTACGACGTGGTCGGCAGAAACGTGGCGCGACACGCCACCGACGGCACCGGACGGTTGATGATGATCGACTGCTCCTCGCTGCCGGCCGGGATGTATCTCGTCTCCGGGCGAAGCGCGGGAGCCACGTTCGCCGAGCGGATGGTGCTGACGCGCTGATGCCACGGACGCGCGCCGTCGATCACGGTTCGGGCCGCGTTCGACGGTGCCCGAAGCGCCGATGAAATTGGACCGGAAGCGGCATGGGGGCGCTCTTTGCGAGAGGCGCCCCCATGTCCGTTGATCTTCATGCGTCATCCAGCGCGCGTGGTCAGGTCGCAGGCGGCCCGAACCAGGTGGCGAGCGCGTCGGCCAGCCCTTGCTGGGCGGAATCTCCCACCCACGCGACATAGCCGTCCGGCCGGATCAGGACCGCCTCGGGAGCCGTGACCGCTCCGATGGCCGGCAGCTCCCACGCGCCGTCGTGGCGGGCATCGACCAGCCCTACGCGATCGGCCCACGGAGCGATGTCGATGCCGCCGGGCGCGCCGAGATTGAGGAGCAGCGGCCGCGCCCGATGCAGCAGCGAGAAGACGCGCATCGGTCCGTCGGCTGTCATGAGATCGAGATCGGGCATGCGGCGTCCGAGCAGTGGATGCCCCGCGCCGAGGTCGTAGTGAACGCCGAGACCGGATATCTCCGCGACAAGGTGCCTGCGTGGCTCCTCCATGCCGAGGAACTCCGTGACGTACTCGCCGAGGGCCTTCGTGCGCTCGTCGATGCGGCGGAGCGCCATCTGCGCCATCGTGTTGCGCAGCACGCGGGCCGCGATCGGGTGGCGCTCGGCGTGATAGGTGTCGAGCAGGCTTTCGTCGGACATTCCTTTCACCACCTGAGCCAGCTTCCAGCCGAGATTCATCGCGTCCTGCACGCCGATGTTGAGCCCCTGTCCACCGATCGGCGGATGGACGTGCGCGGCATCGCCGGCCAGCAGCACCCGTCCTTGTCGATACGTCGCGGCCTGCCGGGCCATATCGGTGAACCGGGAGATGAACGTGGGATTGTGAACCCCGAAGTCGGTGCCGTACACGGCGATCAGCGCGTTGCTGACATCCTGGAGCGTCGGCTCGCCGCCACCAACCTGTTGCTCGGTCAGTACCACGGAGGCTCGTTTCCCATCCTCCAGCCTGGCGATGCCGTGCGTGCCGACCGCGTCGCTTCGGAAGCCCCATTCCGGCTCGACGGCCGTATCGACCTCGGCGAGGAGCCAGCTCGTCGTCGCGTCCCATCCGGGAAACTCGATGCCGGCGGTCTTGCGGATCAGGCTCCGCCCGCCGTCGCAGCCGACCAGATATCGCGCCCGCAACCCGCCGCCATCGGAGGTCTCGACCGTGACGCCGGACTCGTCCCGCGTGAAGCCGGTCACCTCGCGTCCGCGGAGGATCGGTACCTGGAGCTCATCGGCCCAGTCGGCCAGGATGCGCTCGATCTCCTTCTGTCCGAGCGCGAGGAGCAGGTTGTGGCGCGTGGGCATGTCGCCGAGCGGCAACTGCGCCATGTTGAAGCCGAGGGAGGGATATGCCCGTCCCTGCGAAAGGAAGCGATCGGCGATCCCGCGCATGTCGAAGGCCTCGATCGTGCGCATGTGGAGTCCTCCGGCGCGCCGGCCGAGGAGATCCTGATTCTCCCTCCGCTCAATGACGGCGACGTCGACGCCGGCCAGCCTCAGCTCGGCCGCCAACGTGAGCCCGGTCGGGCCTCCCCCGGCGATCACCACGTCATGATCGAGCGCGGCCGCGCTCTGGCCGGAATGTTCCGTTACTGACATACTACCTCCGTACCTATCGTCAAGCAGACTTCCCATCGCCGGGAAATGCGTACGCGCCACGTGGTTTCGCCATCGCCTTCTCATCACGACCGAACGTCGGTTCAGCCAGGGGGCGGGCGTTCGTTACAGGCATGAGAAGTAGAGAGCACCCGTAATCACGTGCATCCACGACTGGCCCCGTCAGGCCATGGGCGTGCCCGATCAAAAAGGGGACGAATATAGCATGCCGCCGGGGACGCTCGACGGTGGAAAACCATGTCGTTGCGATAACGCGGGTCGTTGCGGGCAGACGCGTCGCGTCATGGAGGGGCATAACGCGACGGAGGGACCTTCCCTGGCGGCAAGATCCCTCCATCATCTCATCGGGCGTGGCGACTCACATCATCCGTGCATGTGAGGCCAACACTTACAGCAGTCCATATTTGATCAGCAGGAAGACGTCGGACGCCTCGCGCGTCATCACCTGCGTCGGGCCCGCGGAGTCCACCGTGGCGGAGACCGGGAAGAAGGGGTCGTCGTGGTTGATGCCGATGGTGGCGGCTCCCGGTGTTATGCTGTCCACCGCATGGTGCGCGGAGCCGTCGGCGCTGTAGAGATCGAGCTCGGCGATGTTCAGATCGAGCCCCTGCACGAAGTAGGGGAAGCGATCGCGGCGGATCGTCGCGTTGAAATCCGCTCCATTGACGAAGGCCGCCCACTCGGTCGGGAAGTCGTGCCGGAGGCTGAACAGCAGCGCGAACGGTGAAGTCTCCGTCAGTGGCGTCACTGGCGTGAACATCGTGTGAAGCGCTTCCGATACGCTGGCTGGATTCACTCCCTGACGCGCGGTGTATCGGATGTGAAGGATCACGTCTGAGATGGTGTCGTAGTTGAAGGCCCGGAAATCCGCCGGAAGATCGAGCTGCCACGTGCTGATCGCGCCGGCTCCCTCGAAGGGGAGGAAGCGCTCGTCCCGCAGGTTGGTCTCGAACATCCCGCTGTCGTTGTTGGCGCTCGAGGTGACCACCGATTGAATCGCCCCACCGTAATCGATGAACCGGTCGTCGCTCGTCCCCTGGCGCTTGTAGGCTCCGACAGCCGCGGTGGAGGATTTGCGGACGCTGCTCTTGATGAGCGAGAGCGTGCAGTTGACGCTGGTATACGGTCCGACGACCGACGGAATCGAGAGCGCCACGCTCTTGATTCTGCGCATGTAGTGCCCAGGGCAGTCCTTGTCGTAGAGCCATTCCGGAACCGTCACCCGACAGGAGCCTGTAGCCCGCAGCGTCATGAGCGCAAACGGATCGAGCTGGCGCAGAGAGATGTGGCGCGTGATCTCCAGCTCACGCTTGTTGTTGTCGTGATAGGCCATCTCCATCCGCTTGATGTCCAGATGAAGTGCTTCGCCGGAGAGGAAACCTTTCCGGCCGCCGTCCCAGTAATTGAACTTGATGAAGTCCTGCGAATCGACCTCCGGGCGCATCAACTCCGCCTTCATGGTTCGCTCGGCCTTTCGGGCGGTTTCGAAGGCGAAGCGGTAGTATTCGTAGTACAGGCGCGAGACCTCGCCCTGCATCCAGAGATAGAGCTCCTCATTGGTGTACTTGTCGCGCATGTACTGATCCACCTCGCGGGCATTTTCAATCTGCTGCTTGGTGTTCTGGTACTCCCGGAAGGCGATCTGCTCGGCGATGAGGGAGGTGAGGATCTGCCGTCCGTTCTGCATCAGCTCGTGCGCGGCCTGGTTGTACTGGAGTATCCACTCGTCGGCGCGGCGCTCGAACGATCCCGTCTTCGACGCGCTGGAGGCCTTGTGGTTCTCTATGCCGGCGAAGATCTCGACGATGTCGCTGGCGACGGTAACCGCTTTGGAGAGCTGCTCACCACCGAAATTGATTTCAGCGCCGATGCCCCAGAAGGCGAGTTTGATCGGGAACTGCGGGATCAGACTCAAGGCTGTTGCCCCGGCTTTCACGGCCGCGGCCGTGGTCTGGAGCACGGCCGCGTTCGGCGAGTGGATGTTCAGGTCGGCGTTCTCGTTCCGATTCAGATAGAGCGCGCCGGAGCTGGTGGCGCCCGACTGGTTCGACGGGTTCGAGCCGCCGAAGATCGTCAGGGCCGAGAGCTTCTGGAGCGTCATCGGCTTGTCGTACTGCCCCACGAGCGCCTGATACGTATCATCGAAGTTCTCCTCGGTCAGCTCGCGGCGATCGATCGTGATGCTCTCCGGCGCGTTGGCGTCCGCCGGGAGCCCGAGCAGGCGCTGGTAGAAGTGAAGCCGCTCGAGCGCCGTGTTCCGGGATGTCAGCAGCGACTGTGTGGCCTCCCGCGAGGATTGCCACTGCAGGAATTTCACCTCCTGGGAGAGCTGCTGGATCTGGATGTCGTGCCGCTGGCGCATCAGCGCCATGTGCTCGGCCTCGCCCTTCTCGATGGCCGTCAGAAGCGCCCCACCGAGGGAGCGGACCTCGCTGGCCAGTTCGGACGCCTTCTGGATCAGCATCAGGGAGCGGACCGGGCCGATCGGCTGGCTGAGGCCGTTGACGATGCCGCCGATATCGATTCCGGCCGCCGCAGCCTTCACCAGCATCCCCGGATCGATCGGCGGATCGAACAGCGCCAGCGGACGAACCAGTCCCTGGATGTTCATGCAGTGCCGGATCTTGAACAGGCGATCGGCCACGATGTCCCAGTACCCGAGCATCTTGTCGTTGCGCGGAACGCAGAAGTAGAGCGTGCTGCCGACGCCGAACAGAGGCCCGGCCCCGCCGCTCGATCCGGCGCCGACCGTGGGGGAGAGGTTGAAGGGAAACTGCCCCTCGAGTTGCACCATGGCGTTCCCCATCGGGTCGTTGTCTATCGCCCGCAACTGGGCGTACGATTTCGCCTGCGTGGTGCCCCGGTTCGGCACCTGCTGCGGCCGCGGGCCGAGGATGTTCGCCGCAAGCACGTAGTGCTGCGTGGCCTCGTTGATCGATTCGATCGTGTCCTGCTGGAACAACTGATCTCCCCAGGCGATCTGATTGTCCAGATATTTCATCACCACGTTGTACTGATATGCCATGTGGCGCGTGCGGGCCACGGCATGCGGCTGGAACGGCTTGTTGAGAATCGCCGCGAAGCCATTGAGCACCTCCTCGCGACGCTGTCGATTGATCGGCGAGAGCGTCGTGGGATCGGCGCTCAGCAACGCAAGCAGGTAGTCGATCTGCTTGGCGTCCACCCCGATGCGGAACCCGAGGAACTTCCAGTATTTATCGGGCGTCGAAATATTCTGTTCGGTCGACGTCGGATCGAAGATGTAGTGGAACCAGGTTTGCGCCTCGGCAAATTTCTGCGATTTGCTCAGATGCGTGGCGATCGTCAGCGGAATGTGGAACATCAGCTCCCAGTTGTAATTGGCGTACGGCCCATGATCGGAAAGATCGATCTCCTTGGGATACGATACGACCGAGGTGACGTTTGTGGACTCCGGGTGGTACAGGGAGGTGAAGAAGCTCGTCATCAATCCCTTGAGCCAGACCGGATCGAGCGCTCCGGAAATGGAGTCCTGATTCAGCTTCGCGATCAGCTCGGCGATGAACGGATGGAAGAAATTGTCGAACGCGTAGGTGAACTTCGTGTCCTCATACCCCATCGATCGGGCGGTCTGCGTGGTGGGCGGCGCCGTGTTGTCGACATATTTTGCCTTCGACTCCGTGGATTCTGACTGGAGTAGCGCGTCGTCCATCACCGTGTGAAACATATCGAACGAAAACTGTGATGACATGATATTGATCTCCGAAAAATGTTGTGGCGGCAATTATCCGTGAGAGACGGCGATGGTGCCGACAGGGCCGATCTGACGGCCGCCGAGGGGCACGAAGTTGGTGGTGCTGATCGCACTGTGGATGTTCGCATCCTCGGTGACGAACTGCGAGACCGCGCTGGCATTCGTGGCGACGGTGTTGTTGCGCTCGGACATACCGGTGGTCCAGGAGGGCGCCGGGGGCGTGGTGTTCACCTTTCCGGACTGTTCGACCACGAGCTGCGGCAGAACCGGGTTGACGGTCTCACTGGCGCGAGCCGTGATTCCGTACTGAGAGTAATCGCGGATGAAGACCTTCTCCTGCTTGCTCGTCACGAAGAACACGTGGCGCTTGTCCTGATAGAAGAACGGCACGTTCCACTGGTCGGCAAGTGGATGCGTCGGCAGCACCACGCTGAACGGAATTGCCGGGTGCAGAATCGTGCGATGCAGCGAGTTGTCCACCGGGCTGCTCCCGCCGCCAAGCGGAAGCTCCACGGACATGCCGTTGCCGTAGGTGAACGAGAGGGTACCGGAGTAGAAGCCGTTGGCGAGGTTGTCGCCGATCTGCCGCGTCTGCTGCGGCAGCTTCACATACCGGTCCAGCGCCGAGGGACGGTCCTGGGATGGCGTGCTGTAGGTGTTGTACATCAGGAACGTGGCGCTGCCGCTGCCGAACACGTTGACCCGCAGTCCGTCACCCTCCTGCTGGGTGCTGATGATGAGATTCCTGCGGTCGAACCCGCCCGCTCCCGGCTTGAACGATCCGAGCGTGGCCGGGTGCTCGAGGTCGGACGTCTTCGGTGCCTGCCATTTGCCGTTGAAGTACTCGCTCCAGCAGAGCACCACATCGGTCTTGATAAGCGGATCGTTCGGCAATTTCAGTTGAGCCAGATCCTCGCCGGCATTCTTCCCCGACGGCCGCCCACCGCTGGCCGTATCCGGGCCGCTCTTCAGAATCTTGAGCCAGAGGAGAAGCAGTCGATTGTTCCAGACCACCGGCACCACCGGGTTGTCCTCGATGTCGAGCTTGATCTGCTCCCAGGGCGTCCAGTAACCGTACTCGCGGCGGCGGTAGTAGTACTTCCTGTGCGCGCCGGAGGTGCGCGCCACCACGTGATCGATCTCCCCGGTCGGTTGTACCGGTATCGGATCGGCCGGGATGTGATGGAAGGCGACCGGCTCCAGCTTGGCCACCTCCTCCAGCTTCGCCACGTAATTCAGCATCGCGATCGTTGCCGACTCCTCGGTGATATCGCTCTGCAGCAGCTCCGACTCGATCTCCTTGAAGAACGGGGACTTGTCGTCGCGCAGCTCCGGCTCCAGCCAGTTTTCCGGGAAGAGGAACACCTTCCGGTTGGCTTCCCAGACGCGGTAGCGCTTCATCCATGCCCATTGCTTGGCGCTGATCGACGCCGATGAGATGTTGTGCTCCAGGCTCATCAGGCAGCGCTCGATGAACAACTGCACGGTCGAGAGCGCGTGGCGGACGCGGGAGGTCTGCATGCACGGCTCCATTTCCACATCCATCAGGAAATACTCGAATAGCTTCTCAGGCGTGTTGATGTGTCTGGTGGTCGGGTCCAGGTAGAACTTGTGCAGGATGTGGGCCACCAGCGCGTCCCGCTGCAGCCCGCGCATCGCGTCGTTGATCGGGCGAACCGCCTCGCGCCAGCTCTCGGCGCTGAAGCGCGCGCGGAGCGAGGCCTGGAGATCGCGGACCGTGGTGGCGCCCGGCTCGTTGGTCGTCGCGGTCACCAGGGAGTCCGGAGAGATTCCCATCGTGCGCGCCAGGTCGAACGCGTCGAAGACCTTGCGGAGCTGCGAGATCCGTGACAGGTAGGCGTAGTCCAGGCTGCCGTTGAAGCGCGTCACCAGCATGTCCAGCGACGTCTTGCTCCAGCCGGTGAGCTTCAACAGGCTGTCGACGGTCGGATGGGTGACGGCCAGGTCGTTCATCACCTCGAGCAGGCGCGTGCTTCCCGACGAGTACGTTGCCTTGATCACCGCGTAGTCCAGGAGCTCGCTCATCGGCACGAGCTGGTTCAGCGGAATGGGGGAGGTGAGCACGGGCAGGACGTTGAGCCAGCTCGTTCCATCCGGCTCCATCGGCCGCGCGACCTCCGTGGTGGTCAGCCTCAGCATCGTGGCCAGCGCCGATGCCTTCAGGAATCGCATGTACATTCTGCCGGCGATGCCGAGAATGCTCGACGGGTAGAGGAGATTGGCGGGGATCGGCGTGAGGCCGTGCCCCAGGCGCTGCCACTGGATGCGTACCGAACTCACCACGTTCGCGATGGTGAACTCTATCGCGTACATCGTTCCTCCGTTGAGGGGGAGCTCGTCGGCATTGTGCCACAACCCGCCCGTATGCACCATCGGCACCGATTTCCCGTTGATCTTCAGGGTGACCGTGGCCGAAGATTCGGTATCGACGAAGAACGTGTAGGCGGCGGTTTCCGGAATGTTCACCCACCCGCTCCACGTGGCGTGGATGCCGGCACCCGGGGGCGTGTTCGGCGGAAGCAGGTTCGGGCCGGTGACGCCATAGGTGAGATCGCTTACGACCCGCGACGTCTCGAGAAGGTATCCACCGGCGGCGGAGAGGAACAACGTGTCGAGTCCCAGCCCCTGCAGCCGCATCAGATCCTTCACTCCCGGCGTGATCGTGCTCCCCTCGGCATGGAGTCCGGCCGCGACCGGCGTCGCGTTGACGAGGGATTCCGCGGAGGCCCGATCGATCTGCGCCGCGTCGGCAAGGCGCTGGTACGTCTTCTGATACTTGCGCATTCTGACGAGCGTGGGGACAAAGTTCAGCAGCAGTGTCGTACGCCTGGCCTCGATGGGATCGGTGCCGTTGCGGAACGCCACGTACATCGGCAGCAGCTCGGCATATCGAGCGAAGAAGGGATCGACAACGGCCGAGCTCAGGTTGTACAGCGCGTCGATCGCCGCGGGGAACTCCGTCTGGAAGGCATGGACCGAGCCCGGAGGGACGTGCGCGAGCACGGAGCTGTCGAGGGGCAGCGCCCTGAGCGCGAGGCGCGTCGCGTCGGTGAGCATTCCGGTGTATGTCAGACGCTTGTTGAAATCGTCGTATGCCAGACGCGGCCGTTCCCCATTACTGTAGGTGCCTCCGGCATCTTCGATCATCCCGGCCAGCGGCGAGCCGAAGAGCGCTTCGAAGTGGCTATAGCTCGTTTCCGAAGCGAAGCTTTCGTTGAGCAGGCTGAAGAAGAAATCGGTGGCCTCGGTTCCATAGGTGAGCGTCATGCGGGCCTGGGCGATTTCTCCGGTCGGGTCGTCGACCACCGCGAGCTCGTTGTCGATGCTGATGAAATCCTCGCGCAGCGAGCGCAGGAATTCGTTGATCTGCGCCGTGCTCGGCCCCGACGATCCGCTGAGATCCTGGTTCCAGAAGAGCCAGAGCGCCGTGGCCGGTTTGATCGAAACGGTCCTCAGCCCCTGCAGCACCTTGATCAGCGCCATGATGCCGGGCCCGGTGGGCTCGAGCGCGGAGAACGGGTCGATTCCCGTCATGGTCATCAGCAGGAGCAGCTCCCGAACACTGATCTGGAGCGCCCGCGCCAGATGGCCGCGGCGGAAGATCGCGGTGACGCTCTGAATGTTCAGCGGCGTCAGCATCGTGTAGCCGAGCGCGGCCATGATCTGATCGAACTCGTCGCTCGTAAGGCCGATCGCGGCACGGAGCGAATCGGTGTGGCCGGCTATCGTTGCCGACGGATCGGCCAGGTAATTCCCGTAGCCCTGGTCGGCATAGACCCCATCCTGCATCAGGATGGTCGGACTCAGGAACATCTCCGCGTAGATCGAATCGCTCATCGTCGGGTTGATGAGCGACCACCAGGCGAGGACTCTCTGGAGATCGCGCTTGACGGTGAGATTCAGCTCGCGCATCGCGCGCACCACCACACCGAGCCGGGGGAGAAGCGTCATGAATCCGTTGTCCAGCAACGGCACCGCGTTGACATCCTCGTAGGTCAGCCACTGGAAGTCCGTTCGATAGAGCGCGCAGAGCGCCGCGTCGGTCTGTTCGATCGTCCATCCGAGCTTCTTCCACAGCCGAATGAAGCGCATGATGCGCAGGTGGTCCGCCGCCGAGATCGCCGCCGTGGTGTAGCCGGGTGACGCCACGTTGGCCGCCTTCCGCAGCTCGAGCGTATCGAAGCCGCACGCGTTGGCGTCGGAGCTGGTCTCGGTCAGGAGAATCAGCGACATGATCCGCGCGAAGTTCGTCGGATTGGTCACCCAGGTCGCGATGTTACCGCCGTACTCGTGGGGATCGGGCGCCTTCGCGCCGGTCGGCAGAAGAGTGTTGAACGTCGCGACCGACATGGTGCCATCGTACAGCGCCTTCAACGTGGAGAAGGGAACGCCGAGGCGCTCGAGCTTCGGAAGCAGATCGGAGCTCGGGTTGATGAACCGCGTCCGGAGAAGCCGTGTGAGCTCCTCGTAGCTGATGCCGACACGCCGGCAATAGGCCTTGGCGTTGGTCACCGCCGAAATAACGTCCGCGTCCGACGTGGTGGTCGCGAAGCCGAAGATGGCCCAGAGCGGCGCCAGGCTGATGTTGGTGAAGATATCGTACTCACCGCGCGAGATGCCGAGCTCTTCCATCAGGATATCCCGCCAACCGTAGGTGGCGCTCCCTCGCTCCAGATTGTCGTTCGGACGGAGCGTTTCCATGGCCACCGTCAGCGGCACGTCGAATTTCCGGAAGTGCCGGCGCAGATTCTCGAGCGGCTGATGGAACGGGAGCAACAGCGGAAATCGCTGGTTGCGGAGCGTCGCATATGCCGCGTCGACCACGAAGGCCGGGCTGGCCAGCAGATCCTCCGATTTCATCGTGCCGGTGTCGTGCCCCAGATAATTGGTGAGCGTCAGCGTGTTGGCCACGAAATACTCGAGCACTTCGTTCACGATGTCGATGTAGGGGAGTGCCGTGTTGGTGTTTTCGCAGGTCAGCGGCAGATGCTGAATATCCGGCCGCCGGTTGAACAGCACCTCCTGCGGATTGGTCACGCCTTCGGGCTTCCCATTATTGTCGATGAAGTTGAGCAGATCCACCAGATACGCCGCGGGGGAGAGGACCGACCTGCACTCGTCGCACGAGCAGAAATCCATTTCCCCGATGAGCGACTCGAGCGTCGGATAGGATGGGATATCGCTGGCGGGGGAGCCGCTCCCCATCGGGCCTCCGAGCGAGTAGGGACCACCGTGCGTGATGTCCACCGATCCGGCCCCCTTGGGACCCGGTTGCAGGAGCTGACGCTCGCTGTCGGCGTTGGTCGAATCCGGAGACATCGGCGGGGTGCCGAGCGGTATCCCACGGCTGGCGGTCACGTAGCTGAGTGCCACGTTGAGCACCGCGTTGTGGATCTGCACCGAGCGGTCGTGGACCTTTGCGGCGTTGGTCTCTCCGCCGAGATCCTCGGCGAAGGTCGCGACGAACGCCTCTTTGTCGTACCGGGCCACATGCGCCGCCGCGTCCAGTCCGGTGTTCAGCAGGCCGGCCATCGCGGTGTCGTCGGGCGTGATCTGATAGACGCGCTGGATCCTGGTGACCTGGGCCACCGTCGCCGGGTCCACGGTGAGCCCGTTCTGCGCGATATACTGCTCCACCGGTTTCAGGCCGATATGGAATTGCGCCTGATGAGTGTTCAGAAACGTGGCGACGGCGCTCGAGGAGGAGACCGTCAGGGCGCCGCTGCCGACCATGTGCGCGACACTCGCCGTCGGATAGCTCACCCTGACCTGCGCGGCCAGGTACTCGGCGTAGTTCTGCCGCTTCTCGTCGTCGGTCGCGCCCGGGATCTCGTTCGGGATCTGCGTGCTGGGGGTGATCAGCGTGCTCCACTGCTGAGCGCTGTGGAAGCCGTTCTGCGCCAGTTGCAGCGGGTCGGTGAGCGAGCTGACCGCGCCGCGCACCGCCGTCATCAGCGGAGCATTGTTGAGCGTCAGGTAGGCAAGCTTGCCGTCCAACTGAAGACGGTTGGCGACCGTGCCGCCGAACGTGGATGCCACATTGGTCCAGAGCTCGGTGGGGTTCGAGGCATGCTGCGCATAGAGCTGCGTGAACTGCTGGCGCTGCGTTGAGTTGAGTCCAGAGGCGGTGAGCATGTCGCTCATGCCGGAAACGCCGATCAGCGGCGCGCTCGTCAGGAGCTTGTCGCCGCTGACCTGCTTGAACCGTGTGACGGCGGCGGGAATATCGGCGGCGCGCGCGGCCGGGATCATTCCCTGACCGATGGCGTTGTTCCAGATGCTGGTCAGCGTGGCCTCGTCCGTGTGGAACAGCACGTCCTGATTGGCCGGCAGTCCGGCGCGGAAGAGGGCATAGAACATCGAAGGATGTATGGCGGAGCCTCCGCCGGAAGGGGCAGAGCTGGTGCTGAACTGATCGGCCAGCGTGGCCATGGCAACCGCGCGCGCGTCCCATCCGCTCTTGTTGGCGAGGAAGGTGATGTCCTGGCGATCGTCGTCTTCCTGAAGGTCGCCGAGCGCGCCGTCGTAGTGGGGGAGAATCGCCTCGAGCAGCACCTCGTGCTCGCTCTTGAGTCCGGCCGGATTGGTCGGGATGTCGACGTTGATCGTCTCATTGCCGAACGCGTTGTAGCGCACCTCCGATGAGGCGACGAGCGTGGCGCCGGAATAGACCTTGATCTGGATATCCGGGCGGAGCTTGCCGCGATCGGCCACGCGCGAGGGATCGAAATCGATCTTGAAGTTCCCGCAGATATCCGCGAAGCCGGTGGCGAGCAGATGGTCGCCGCCGATCCCCTTGTCATAGACCCGGACCTCGAGCCCAGCCATGCCGGCGCGATCGGGGCTGGAGATGGTCCCCTTCATGCTGTAGGTGCTGACCGAAACGGGACCGCACCCACGGTCGCCGCTTTCGGGACCGCCTCCGGCGGGGATCGTGATATCGAGCGTGACGCTGCCGTCGTACGTGTCCCACTCCTGATCGCCGAGCGTGCTGACGAGCGGCGTGATGCCGGAGTAGACCTTGAAGTAGAGCCTGGGAAGATCGGTGCCGAAGTATGTGGAGAGGGAGGAGTCGGTCAGCGTGAACGTGAACGTCCCGCTGGCGCCGCCGTCGGCGGTGGCGATGGGCGTGCCGATGGTGCCTCGGGCATCCCAGGCTTCCACGTGAAGCCCGCTGACGCCGAGGCCCGTGCTGGCGTCGAGCATGTGTCCGGTGATCGTGTAGGTTTCATTGATGACCGGAACGGCGATGACGACGCTCGAATTTCCATCGGGGACGCGGTTCCAGCCGAATAAGCCCTCCGTGCTTCCCAGGGCATGCCCGAGATTGTTGACCACGCGGAAGTAGAATGGCGGGATGGTGGAGCCGTAGACGGAGGTCAGATGCGCGGTCGTGATGGCGTATTGGAAATAGCCGTTCGTGTCGGTCTCCACCGAGTACGCGGGGGTGCTGACGGCATGCCCGGTGTCCCGCAGCTCGACCATGACGCGCGGAATGCCATGTCCGGACGTTGATTCCACGAAGCCGTTGACGACGTAGTCTGTCCCTCCCACGTCGTGGATGAAGATGTTCTGGGTTCCGCTCGCGTTGATCGTCCAGCCGACGCTTCCGTCCGTGTTGATCTTGAGGGTCGAGCCGTCATAGACCTTGAAGAACACCAGGGGGATATACGAGCCGAAGATGTCGTGAACCTGGGTATCGGTGAACGAGAAGCTGAAGCTTCCGTCACTCGTGGTCGTCACGCTGGCGATGACGGAGGTGACGTGGTAGAAACTATCCCAGAGCTCGACTCTGAGATGCGCGAGCCCGTGATGCGACTCGGTGCCGATCACGTGCCCCGTGAGGGTAAAGGTAGCCATGGTGGTGATCCTTGGTTGTGTATGTGTGGCGGTGAAGCGTGTGTGTGCGTCGTATCGATGAGACGGGAATTCGATGGCGTGGCCCAGATTCCGGAGTGTTCTCAATCGGGGAATCGACCGAGCGCGGGTTTCCTCGACCGCATGCAGGATTGGCAGCCAGTCGCTCCATGGTGAGAGCGACTGGCTGTCCAACGTCAGCGGCGTGGGGAATCTCGCATGTTCCGGTATGCCGGCCCGAGATTGACCAAGCTGGGTTGATGATTCTCGTCCGCTAGAAGCCTTTCAGCATGTCACGATCCCTTTTCTCGTAGAGCAGGTGAAGCTTCTTTTCTATGTCTCGAAGATTCGTATTCAAGAGATCGCTCAGGGTTGCATAGTCTTCGCGCAGTCGAGATGCGAGCGTTTTTAGATCAAAGCTGCGCTCGAGCTCGTGTCCGGCAACGACCTCTCGGATGTCCTCCATGTCCAGCCAGTCGTCCGGGTCACTATGGGGGGCGACCTCGATGGCATACTGTCCGCGATCGCGAACGAACCGCACTAGGAAGTCTGGAGAGGTCATTGTGACAGTGGAGTTCCCGAAAGCAGTGGGATCAAATGTGTCATTTGTGGTCTGAAACCCGAGCTCCTGGAAAAGCCATGGAAATCTTTCCTCGGTTTCACGCTTGACGGACTTGTTGTTGCTCATTATTTGCCCCTAAGTATCATTCTTGTCCCGTTTGAGCTCCGTGTGTATCCCTTTGTCATAAGGTATTCTAGCTCCTTTCTGAAGTAACTTCCGGGTCTCGCTTTGCTAAATGGTGTCGAAAGAATGATCTCGTCACCACGAGCAATCGCTTTGTCCAGAAATTCTCGGTTGAGTGCCCACCGTTCTGCGTTTGAGAGGGATTCCCAGTACGTTGTAGGTACGCCGAAATGCTCGGCTCCAATTTTTTTTGCCATCTTAATATAACCATCATAGTGGCCGAGAACTATTTTCCCCCGTTTTGCGGATTCTTCGAACACCTTTTTGGCTATTTCCTTCTTGACCTTCGTCGATATCGACTTCTTTGCAGCCTCCTTCGTGCCCGCCTTCGCAAGATTCCTTTTCGCGGTTGCTTCTCCAGTCTTACCCGCATTCTTCCTTGCCGTCTCTCCCGCGGCCTTCATTCTCCGTACAGTATTCGCGTTCTTTGTGTTCTGTGCGGTTTGCTTTTCTGCCTGCCGTATGCCTTTCTTCTCCGACTCCGCCGCAACTTTCTTCTCAGTCTGCTGAACGATCTTCTTCTCGGCTCCCTGCACGACCTTTTGTTCGGCCACATGTCGCACCTCCTGCTCCGCGGCCTCCTTTATTGCCGTTTTGACAATGAGCTTGCCCCCCGCGGTCACCAGTGACTTGACCAGGAAGACATCTGAGATTGCCATTGCCGTATGGAACAGTCCCCATCCCCATTCGCCCTTCTGGAAACTGTTGACCGCAGAGCGCCCTTCGCCCCAGACCGGGATCAGGCTCTCAGCCAGGCCGGGCTCGCCGACCGCGCCGGAGGAGTCGCCGGGCTTATGTTGTCGGCCATCCGGATCGTTGAACGTGATTGGATTGTTGCGCGCATAGACATACAGGTTCGGTCCGTCGTCGATTCCGGCGGGATCACACGCCGTCCACCGTCCAAGCCATGGTGCGTAATAGCGGGCACCGTGATAGTAGAGATCGCTCTCCTCGTCCCGCTCCTTGCCGGTGTAGCGATACCGCTTCGGCGTTTCCATGTCCGAACGAACCGCCTGATATGATGTGGACCCGTACGGGAAATACTCTTCGTAGCTGATCACGGCGGCGTTCTCGTCCAACTCCAGACTGGCTGAGCCAAGGTGATTGCTGAACTGATATCGAATCATCCGTCCCGGAGCCGGGTCGGTTCCAACCGTGCGTGTTTCCACGATGAGGGCACGGTGGTCGCCGACCATCACATGGAGCGTCTCCCGCTCCAGCTCGATCGTGGTTCCGGTGGAGTCGTATTCGCGATAGATCTCGAAGCCGCCCAGATAGATACGCTGCGCTTTCCGTGTCGGCGTGCCTCCGGAGCTTGCCGCGCGATAGGTGATCTTGCGGAGGCGCTGTCCACCGGAGTCGTAGGTATAGTAGGTGGTCTCCGGCACGCCGCTTCCAACCGACTGTCGTGTCGTCGACTGGAGGTGATCGTACACGTCCCACGTCATTTCCGGCAGGTGCGGCATGCGCACCATGTTGCCGTGATCGTCGTACCGATACTGCGCGGAGTACGGGCCGCCGGTCGGATCGCTGGAAAGGCTCGTGGTCGACAGGCGGTTGCCGGTCTCGGTCGGCGTGATGCGGCTCGTTTCGTCGTAGGTGTAGTAGCGGTTCCATCCTCCACTTGCCACCTGATGCGCCATCCTCAGAAGGTTCCCGACCGGATCGTAGGTATAGAGCTCCGTGTAGGTGCCCATTGCATACCCGTCCCCTGGCGAGGGAATACGCATGCGGAACCCGTCGTCGTTGTCGGGCTGGCTTGCCGGACTGAGGCTCCCAAGTGTCTGGCCGAGATGCTCGCGCCCGGTTGCCCTGATCAATCGGTAGAGCGGGTCATAGGTATAGTCCGTGGATGGCTCCACGCGCTGGTTGCGGAAATAAACGACGTTCTGGATATCGGCGTCGTCGCGGAGACGCGTGATGTTGCCGACCGGGTCGTATGTGTAGGAGAGCGCCTGAACGGTGCATTCGTCCGAATGCGGGGCGGGACGCGTGGTGGTCAGCGTCGAGGTGCGGAACGTCTCGGGGTCATACGTATAGATCATGACGCTGCCGTTGCCGAGAGCGACCTCCATGCGTTGTCCGCGAGCATTGTAGCTGATGCCGGTGACGGCACGGATGTCGGCGGTGGATGGCGTCAGCAGTCCTGATGGCACCGACGGCTGCTGCAGCCAGATATCGACCATCTCCAGCAATCCCGCCTCATTGTAGATCGGCTGCGCCACCGACGGCTTCCCACCGGCGACGTGCGGGGTTACCGTCTGGATCGGTCGGTTGAGCGCGTCGAGCACGCTGATCGCTCGGAACGCATCATCGGCATCGAGCAGCGGAGCCGCCGATGCGTCGAGAGCGGAGATGTCGAGCGAGGGGCTTTCGGTGATGGTCTCGATCGGTGACCAGTCCGGCGCGCGATCCACGTCCGGTGGGGAAATGGCCGATGGCGTGTGCAGCGAGAGCTGGCGACCACTCTCCAGCAGATTCCCCTTGAAATCATATCGATCGAAGCTCGCGACGCCTCCGCCATCGTAATGGCGGAACATCCGTCCTTTCAGGTTGAGAGATGCGTCGGGGTGCCGTTCGCCATAGACCACGCGCTCGGAGAGCGTTTCGCCATGTCCGCCATTATCGACATAGAGATGGGTGATGCGATGCAGCGCGTCATACTCCGAGCGGAAGATGAAGCCGCGTGCATTCCACGATCTGATCCGATTGCCCAGGATGTTGTTGAAGATGCGCCGCTCGCCGCCATCCATTCCATTCATGTAGAGCGGATGGCCCGTGAGATCGTACCCCGCGACATACACGAAGCCGCTCCCCGCATACTCCCGAAGACAGCTTTCCACCACGCGACGTCCGTCGGCATCGAACACCGCAAGCGGCTTGCTCTCCGTATCGAGCGCCGTTCGCGTCGCGTAACGCTGGGGCATGCCGTCAACGGGGCCGTTGTCGACAACGCCGAGGCATGTCCGGCCGAGCGAATCGAAATGCGCCACGGCCGGCGTCTCCGCGTGATCGGCCACCTTCTGCGCGGCGTTCCGATTCGCTGCCCGTTCATCCGGCGTGCTTCCGTACGTCCCGCCGATCCGGAGATCGTGCCATGAGGTAAATGCGTGGGGAGCCGTTCCGAGCAGCCGGGTGAAGTGGGGTCCCACGTCGGCATCCTCACGCGGGTCGCGGATCAGGGCCGTGTCGTTCTGGTCCCAGGTTTCCTGGCGCCATGCGTTGAAGACCGTCTTCTCGAACGTGTTGTCCGGATGAAGCGTGACGATGACACGCTCGGCGGAATCATAGAACATGATCGAGCTAACGCCGACCCGACGGTCGAACTCGAACTCGTGTGTCGCGGTGAAGAACGGCTCATACGCGCGGACGACGTTTCCCTTATTGTTGAGGATCGTCCAGCCGCTGCCGACCCACCGTGGTGACACGACCGTGTCATCGTCGGATGTCAGCGGCCCAGGCTCGGCCGGTATCTTGTGCTGAATTTCGTGTCCGAGGCCGTCGGAGTAGACGAGCGCGTGCTGGTACCGCGTCTCGCCGGAGGTCATGTCGGAGACATGTGTTTCGCGCGTCAGCGAATACACCAGCGGAGCTTGCGGCTCGTGATCGGCGCGGGTGCGATAGTAGGCGAACAGGTCGACCACGATGCGCGAGGTCGCGCTGCCCAGGAGCGTTGCCGGATCATGAAGCGGATCGTGGCGAATGTTGAGAATCCGTTCATCCGACAGATCGGTTTCGAATCCCGCGAGAGAATCCCCCTCGCCCGCCTTGCCATACACGGCCGTTCCCACCACCATCCCCAGGCAGTCGAACGCATCCTCACTGAAGTTTCCGTTCGGATCGGTGCTCCGATACGGATGTAGAATCCGGTAGTCGTTGTCGGCGCTGATGGTGTTGTCGAGCGCATCGGCGGCCGAGCTTACCAGCAGATCGTAGGTGTCGTAGGTGACACGGCTGATCGAGCCGAGGGGATCGACCGAGCGTCGCGGCAGGTAGAAGTGATGGCGAGCCTCGTCGAGCTCCACGGACTCCGAGTCCCAGTCTCCCGGTGAGAAGTAGACCCGTCCGCTCGGAATCCACCAGTCGCTTCCTCCCCAGAGCCGTACATATCCACCTTCCTCCAGCGTCGTTTCGTCGACGCGCGACCCGAAGATGCGGTCCACGAGTCCGGGCGTCAGCGCGAGCTGGTATGCCTCTCCCGGCAGCGCGTGCGATTCGAGCTCGCCGAGCCCCAGCAGCCCTCCCATATCGTCCTTCCGATACAACGTCCGGGAGAAGCCGACGATCCGCCGCGCAAGTCCGGTCGGCGTGCCGACCCCCTCGATGTCCGGCGTCGAGACCTGTTCGTAGGGAATGTCGTACGAGCCGCTCCAGAGCAAGTCCCAGTAGCCGGCCAGCTCGTCGAACGTGAAGCGCACGGCCGACAGCGTGATGCCGGTCAGTTCCGCGGAGATCGCTTCGCAGGGGAGCGGGGATCGGTAGACGTCGATGGGGCTCGCGTCCCACGGGCGGTTCACCGGGTTGGTGAACGCGCTCGCTCCGCCGGCGATGTGCGGACGCGTCTGATCGTGCGCCAGCATGTCGCGGAAGGCCAGGCTCAGCAGTGGCTCGGGATCGTCGTAGCCGGGGCGTCGGCCATAGGCCACGGTCATGGTGTGCAGCGGGTTGCCGAAGTCGTCGACGGCGAGCGTGACATCATGCGTGACGCGTGGATCGGCCGGCTGGCGCTCGTAGTGGTAGTGGAGGGTTTCGCGCGGATGCACCAGGAACACGGCGTGCATGTTCGGCCCGAATCCCTGAACCCGCTCCACCATGAAATTCTGCTCGGTCACCGTGTACGGATGCTCGGCGCGATCGGTACCGTCATCGGCGTACACTTCGATCCGCAACGCCGATCCCTTGAGCGCGCGGTAGGCTTCGCGCAGCTCGAACGGATCGAGGCCGTCCGGCATCACGGTGTCGGGAAGAAGCAGCGCATTGCGCTCGGCCACCCGCGCGGGATCATCGCCGCGCGTCGCCGGCTCGGCCCAGTATTCGTCGGCATACTGTCGCGATACGATCCCGGCCTCGACGAAGGCGCCGGTGTGGAACCAGCTCTTCGTATGCATCGGCGGCGTCCAGGATATCGCGTCCCAGTTGGTCGCCTCCGCCTCCGGAAAGTCAGTGTCGTCCCGATGCTCCTCGGTATCCCACTGCTCGACCATGCCGAAGCCGCGGAACTCCCGCTCGTAGCCGTCGAAGTAGCCATGGTGATAGGCGTAGCGCGTCACGAACCGGCTACGTCCGATGAAGTCGAACACCTCCACGCGCTCCACCACGTGCACCAGATGCGGCAGCTTCGTGATCCACGGTCGGCCGGCCATCTTGTCCTCGAGATAGAACTTCGTCGACGGCGCGTAGCGCACGCGGGTCTCGGCGCCGAGATTGTTGCGCGAGCGGATCATCAGATGTGGCTTGACCCCTCCCATCAGATCCATGTACAGCAGCGGCCGGTTGCCGTGCGCCGGCAGCGGCGACGACCAGACCAGGCAGGCGGTGCCGTTGCCGAGCAGATCGAAGACCTGCACCGAGCTCAGCAGATCCGCCGTCGGGAAGACCGCGATCCGCTGCGTCGCCGCCCAGGCGTTGCCGGAGCGGTTGAACGTGACGTGGACGCCATCCTCGCCGATGTAGAGGATGTCCGTGCTCCCGGAGCCGTCGATATCGACCAGGCGGATCCGCTTGGGATCGTACAGCTCATCGGAGGTGAAGCGCGGCGCGTTGTCCATGACCACCTTGGCGCCGAAGCGGCCGTAGCCGAGGTTGGGCCAGTAGCAGATCTCGCCGTTGCGGACGCGAACCAGGTCGGTAAGCCCGTCGCCGGACATATCGGCCAGCGAGATCGTCTGCGTTCCGTCGGCGAAGACGACGGCTGGTCCACGCTCCTCGTTCCATCCGGATGGAATCCGGTCGGGGGCGCCGAAGCCGGCTTCTCCGAGCGATGGATAGAGGGTGAAGACGCCATCCTCGGTGATGAGGGCATCGGCAAGACCGTCCCCGGTAAGGTCGATGAAGCGGAGATTGGGATCGGCCCAGTCGATGTGCGGAAGGGAGGCGAACTGCTGGAACCGGGTCCAGTCGGCATCGGAGGTGCGCTCGAAGAAGCCCGGCATCGCGTCGTCGAGCAGGACCAGATCGAGGTGTCCGTCGCCGGCCAGATCCATGAGGTGCGCGTGACCGTCGAGCTCGGAGCGGGAGGGGATCGAGGGAAGAGACTCCATCGGTCCGAAGCGGGCGCGCGCCACCTGGCTTCCATCGGTGAGCGTCACCTGGTTGAGCGGGCTCAGATTGCGATGATACGCCCAGCTTCCTCCCTGATCGGTGAGGATGCCGGAAAGCCCTTCGCCATCGAGGTCGACCCACTGGAAGCGTGAGCCGTCGATCCCTTCCGGGAGGTTCTCGAAGTCGCGCGCATCGAGCGTGAAGATCCGCGGCTGGATCCTCGGCGTGGTGTAGTCGAACTCCACCGGCGGCATCGAGCGCTGGATGTAGCTCGTCGGTCCGTCGCGTCGGTATCCGGTCTGCGTTACCGACGCGAGGAATGTGTAGATGGGATTGGCCGGATCCGACGGATTCAGTTCGTCGGAATAGTGGAGGTCGGTGCTGCGGACGAGGCAATCATTTCCGACGTTGGCTTCGGAGTGAAAGTGATGGAACTGGAGCACGCGCCGGCAGCGGCGGTAGGTGCGGACCTCGAACCCCGCGCGGTAGGAGGAGAAGGGATCGACGCGCACCGGCCAGTGGGTATCGGGCGTCGGCGTGGGAGCTTCGGCGGTGTGATCGCCATAGTCGAAGACGGTCTCGAAGTGCCAGTTGTCGGGGAGCGCGGGCTCGCTTCCGCTCGATCCCCAGTCGGCAAACCATGGTGACGCGTTGCCATAGCGAACGCGCTTCAGATAGCGCTGCGTGGCGCGCGCGGCCGAGGAGCGATTGGCTTCATTGGCCCGAGTGCGATCGACGCCGACGTCGTCCTCGGCGACGTATTCGTACAACGCCACGTTTCCCTTGTCGTCGAACGTGCGGCTGATGAGATAGGAGAAGATGCGGCGCGGATCGTCCGGATCGGCGATGCGGCTGTCCGCGTCGTAACCGTAGAGCGTGGTGACGTTTTCCCGCGTGATGCTCCGCCAGTGGGTGATGCCGCTGCTCACCGCGCGCCAGCGCTCGATGCGCGCGAACAGCCCCTCGATGCGGGGGCGATAGATCGTGATCTGGTACTCCACGCCGTGCACGATACGCGACATGCCGATGCGCTCGCCATGCTCGTCCAGGATCGGCACCAGATCCTCGGCGCCGGAAAGGATGAAGACATCGGACTCGCCGAGGTCGTTGTAGCGGGGGAGTCCCTTATCGGTTTTGCGCGTGACCGATGGCGCGCCCATGCTCCATCCGAAGCCGAACGTTCCGTTGCCGGCGCCGGAATCGTAGGAGAGGGAGAACTGTGGGCCGAAGCCGGACCGGCCGGGGCTGGTGGCAATGGGCACCGAGAGCGAGCTGGTGCCGGTGGTTGGGTTGACGCTGAATTTTTCCCCGATGCCGCGAATCGCTCCTCCTCCTTTCGGGAGCGAAATGGACGGTATCGAAAATGCTTCGTGCCCCTTGGAGGTGGCGTGTCCGGGCGCTGATTCGGTTCCGGCGGACGCTTCCCCGGCAGGGGCACGTCCGGGCGCGGTCCTCTGACCGCGCGACTCGTGGTCGTGACGTGAATTTTCGTTGGTCGGCATGATGGTGATTTCCTGCGTGAGGACCCGTGGGCCCGGGGGGACACGGATACGTTCTCGCAACGGTGGTGGTGCTAATGGGCCATATCCGACATCGGATAGGTGCGAACACGCGCGAGCATGACACACGTGCTGATCGCGAGGGACGGTACGACGAGAATGTGGTAGTGTGCGAACGGCGGATCAGTGGGAGCGGTGGATTCGACCCGCCAGCGAACGCCTGCGAACATACATGCCGGGTCGAGTAGAGTCAAGTGGCGCGATGCGACTCGGAAAAGTTGGCAGGATCGGAGCGGTGAAGAGGGGGCCGTCGGGTGCCGCTGCAGAGGTCACCGTGCTCCGAGCATGATCAATCCCGGTTGATCCGACTTCCCGGAACCATGAGATGAAAGGGTGAGATGTGCCGCGCGGCACCGGGGCGGAACTCGATGGTGAGTCACGTCAGCCACACTGCAAGCGACAGATCGGGAGTCCCTTCTGTCGTTAGCGGAGAGGGTGAGATGCGCTGCGCGGCTACGCCGCTTGCAGCCCTCCGGCGCTACGCGCCTCCGGGTCGAACTCAAAGGTGAGTTGAATCAGCCACCGCGCAAAACAAGAAGGGATGCCCTCGGGGGCATCCCTTCTTGTTTTGCGGAGAGGGTGAGATGCGCTGCGCGGCTGTGCCGCTTGCAGCCCTCCGGCGCTATGCGCCTCCGGGTCGAACTCAAAGGTGAGTTGAATCAGCCACCCCGGGAAACGACAGAAGGGACCCCCTTTCAGGGAGTCCCTTCTGTCGTTAGCGGAGAGGGTGAGATTCGAACTCACGGAACCGCAGAACGGTTCAACGGTTTTCGAGACCGTCCTATTCAACCACTCTAGCACCTCTCCGGGCCGAAATGGACTGCAAATATAATCGCTTCGGCGGGGTACGAACAAACGAAAATCTTCGAATCTCTCCGCCTTACAGATTGCTACGAAGCGCGGGAAGTCCGGCCGTCGGGATCAGACATCCGAACCGATCCGGGCCTCCAGCTCGCTGATCTGCCGGCAGACCCGCCGCATCACGTTGAAGACCACCACCGGACGCCTGGTTGCCAGGTCGCGGAACCGATCGTCCGGAATGAAGTAGACCTCGGAATCCTCCAGAACCTCCGCGGAGCTGGAGTAGGGCTTGCGCTCCATGAGGTCCATCACCCCGAGCAGATCTCCGGAGTGCGCTATCGCCATCGGGAGCGATTCTCCGAGCAGCCCCAACTTGAACAGCCCCACCCGTCCGGTCCGGACACAGTAGACGCCGGTCACATCATCACCTTCCTCGAACAGCCGCTTCCCCGCCGGATACTCCATCACCGCGGTTGCGGCCTCCGTGAGCGTCGAGTCGAATGCCACGCACTCGGCGGACGCCTCGCCATCGAACATCGGACAGAATACGCACATGATCGCCCCACCCGGAACTTGTACATCAACTTCGAATACCCCGGCGCTCCGGCGATATCCAGTGCCAACTTAGCACCGTATCCCGCGGTCAACCATGACCCATGTCACGGATTGATAATTCCCCCTTCGATCCCGCTCGACTTCTCCGGGAAGCGCCAATACGACGAACGGTCCCAGTACATGGAGACCGCTCGTCCAGTCACGCCGAGTGCCCCGCGAGGCCGCGTCAATCCTCGACATTCGCCGCCACGATCAATGCGTCGCGGTCGACGATCTTGATCTTCCGTCCCTGCATGTCGATGATCCCTTCCTCCTTGAACTTCGACAGAAGGCGGCTCACCGATTCGGTGGCCGTGCCGACGATGTTGGCCAGATCCACGCGCGTCAGCTTCACGCCGAGCGTCACGTTGTCCTTCTCCATGCCGTAGGTCTCCTGCAGAAGCAGAAGCGTCTCGGCCAGGCGCTCGCGCACCGGCTTGTGCGCCATGTCGACGATCTTCTCCTCGGCCGCCTTCAGCTCGGTCGACAGCAGCGTCAGCACGCGCGTCGAGAGATTGAGGTTGGTCGACAGCAGGGAGAAGAAGGTGTCGCGCGGGATATGGCAGATCTGCGCCTCCTCGAGCGGCTCGGCGAATGCCGTGTAGCGGTCGCCGCTGATCAGCGAACGGTAGCCGATGATGTCCCCCGGCTTTGCCAGGCGGACGATCTGCTCACGGCCGTCCTTGCCGACCTTGAAGATCTTGACCTTGCCGCTGTTGATGCAGAACAGGCCGATGGGGAACTGCTCGGCGTGGAAGATGGTCTCCCCCTTGGTATACACCCGCCCTCCCTTGGCCTTCGAAACGGTCTCCAGCTCTGTCACCGGGAGCTCCGTGAACACGGAATCCTCGCGGACGGAACAGAGCGTGCAGTCCGGCACGTTACACATGGATCGTTTGTTCATAATCGAACTTGGAAGAGATAGTTCGGAGAATCCGTTACGCGCTGCGGCGTTGTCCGATGGTCTCCTGGGTGGAGCCGGATCCCCGTGGAGGATCGGCGCAAGGGGATGGAGCACGCACTGGACAGCGTATTGCCGGGGGGAGCATAGAGACGAAAACGGAACACAACGCGTGTAGCAAGCGCATCTGGGCGATCTCCGCGCGGCGGGTGTGTTCCCACGGTGGGTGGCCGTGGAGCCGATCGCCGCATCGGAACGCGATGAATCGGACGCCCCAATATACTCGGCATTTCCACCAAAGGCCAGTCCATACCCCAGGCATCCCCGCCAGGGTACGCCCAGGAATCGGCGTCCGCCACGCCGCGATCCGGCGCCGCCGCGGGATTTCCGCGCTCGGCCACGATACCGGATGCCCACAAAAAATAGTTCGCCATTTCACCCCCCGAACGCCAATCATGATGTAGATCATGGTTCCCCCGATGGAGGGAGGCTAAGTTGGATTCAGTCAGGCGCGCTCGTGACCCCCGAGTCCCCCCCCCGGCTGGAGGAAGCGCACTGGAGCCAGGCGAAAACCGAATGAAGGACGCTCCGGACGACGGGCCGCGATCCGGTCCGTGACCGATCGGAGATCCTTCCAGAGAACGTTCCTCTCCGACGGGAGAGGATCCCGCACCGAGAGCATCCGTCTCCATGGGATACGGGCGGTTCCCGTGGAGACGGCCTCGGATGCAGGAGCGAGGCAAATGCGGACGAGGGCGCATCTGTTCAGAGAGTATACGATCAGATTATCTCACAGCACGATGGAGCCGGCACGATGAACACGCTCATGATCACGCGGAAGGATGTCGAGATGGCCATGGCCGGGCGCGGACTGAAGAACGATCATGCCCAGAGGGCGCGCGTCGACGACCGTGCCCGCTACATCTGGAGCCCGACGATCGACCGGCGCGCGGCCGAGCAGAGCGAGCTCACGCTCGATCTGCTCAACTGGATCGAGATACGTCGCGAGCTCGCCGACAGCCTCGATCGCTGCCGCGCCGAGCGGGGGCGCGAAGGGAGCCTGCTCGGCTTCATGGAAGAGCGCTACCGGACGGCCGCCGAGGCGCGCGACCGGTTCGAGCTGGCAATGAGCGATCTGTCGACCGACGGCGATCCGCGGACGAGCGCGGAAGCGCGCCGCTCCCTCGGCAGGTTGAGCGCCGAGGCGTCGCTCGCCTTCCTCGAGCTTACGACCTACAGGAACCAGACCGCCCGCATTCACGACCGGATCGCGCTGATCGAGGAGCGCCTCGCCGAGCTCGACCGGGAGATAGCCCGGAATCGCGCGCGGCTTGCGTCGCTCGGCGGCGCCGAGGCCGATCCTCCCACATCGGACGCCAGCCGACCGGCCTGATCCCGGCCGCGCGACGGCCGCGCCCAGTTCCGCGTCTCGCGGCGATCCCCGAACGCCCGAGATTCAACGCAACCGAGAGAACACCATGCAGCAGGAACGATTTACGCTCGACTTCTCCGAGATCGGTCTCGACGACGTCTCGAAGGTCGGCGGCAAGAATGCATCGCTCGGCGAGCTTTTCAACCGGCTCCGCCCGTGGGGCGTGGGAGTGGTCGACGGCTTCGCCACAACCGCCGATGCCTACCGAGCGCTGCTCGACGCGTCCGGGCTTCGCGACCGGCTCGTCCGGATCCTCGCCGGGCTCGACACGCAGAACGTGACGATGCTTCAGGAGCGTGGCGCCGAGGCGCGGCGCGCGATCCTGGAGACGGAGCTCCCGGCGTCGCTCGCCTCCGATATCGTCGAGGCCCATGACCGGCTCGTCGAGCGTCTCGGGCGTGAGCCGGAGCTGGCCGTCAGATCCTCGGCCACCGCGGAGGATCTTCCCGGCGCCTCCTTTGCCGGACAGCAGGAGACTTTCCTGAACGTCCGCGGTCGCCAGGGGCTGCTCGACGCCGTCAGACACTGCTATGCCTCGCTCTTCACCGACCGCGCCATCAGTTATCGCGTCGCGCAGGGCTTCGATCACATGAGCGTCGCGCTCTCGGTCGGCGTGCAGCCGATGGTCCGCTCCGACGTCGGCGCGGCCGGCGTGATCTTCACGCTCGACCCCGATTCCGGGTTCCGGCAGGTGGTGGTGATTACCGGCTCCTGGGGACTGGGCGAACAGGTGGTGCAGGGGAACGTGACCCCGGACGAGTGGATGGTGTTCAAGCCGACGCTCGCCACCGGCGCCTGCCCGATCATCGGCCGGCGCCTCGGCGGCAAGGAGACGCGCATGGGCTACGCGGCCTCGGGTGAAAGCGCGGCGACGACCGTAACCCCGACCGCCGAGGTGGACCGCGCGCGCTTCGTGCTGAGCGATGAGGATGTGCTGCGGCTGGCCAAGTGGTCCTGCCTGATCGAGGGACATTACTCGACCCTTGCCGGCGCCTCGCGACCGATGGATATCGAGTGGGCGCGCGACGGCATTACCGGCGAGCTCTTCATCCTTCAGGCGCGCCCGGAGACGGTCTATTCGGCCAGGCCCCGCGGCGCGGACATGGAGGAATATCATCTCGACGGCGCGCACGGCATGCCGCTGATCAGCGGGCAGGCGGTCGGCGAGAAGATCGCCTCCGGGCGTGTCCGCGTGGTGCGCGGCGTGACGGAGCTGGCCGCGGTCGAGGCCGGCGACGTGCTGGTGGCGGAGATGACCGACCCGGACTGGGAGCCGGTGATGAAGCGGGTGAGCGCGATCGTGACGAACAAGGGAGGGCGCACCGCGCACGCCGCGATCGTGGCGCGCGAGCTCGGCCTTCCCTGCGTTGTCGGGACCGGACGCGCCACCGAGGCGCTGACCGACGGCATGGAGGTGACCGTCTCCTGCGCCGAGGGGGTGCAGGGGCACGTGTACGAGGGGAAGGTGCGATACCACGTCGATCGCCATCCCGCCGAGGAGCGGCCGGCGACGCGGACGAAGGTGATGATGAACGTGGCCGATCCGGAGCAGGCGTTCCACCTGGCCGAGATCCCGAACGACGGCGTGGGGCTGGCGCGGCTCGAGTTCATCATCGCCCGGCAGATCGGCATCCACCCGATGGCGCTGGTGCGCTATCCGAAGCTTGCCGACCGGAGCGTGATCGAACTGATCCGTGAGCGGATCGGCGGAGAGGAGCCGAAGGAATATTTCGTCAGGATGCTGAGCGAGGGGATCGCGCGGATCGCCGCGGCGTTCTATCCGAGGCCGGTCATCGTGCGCACGAGCGACTTCAAGACGAACGAGTACGCCCGACTGCTCGGGGGAGCGGAGTTCGAGCCGGATGAGGAAAATCCGATGCTCGGGTTCCGCGGCGCCTCCCGCTACTACGATCCGCGCTACGCCGAGGGGTTCGCCCTCGAGTGCGAGGCGCTTGCCCGCGTGCGTCGGCAGATGCGCCTGACGAACGTGAAGGTGATGATTCCCTTCTGCCGCACCGTGGATGAGGCGCGGCGGGTGGTGGCCGAGATGGCCGCCAACGGGTTGAAGCAGGGGGAGGAGGGGCTGGAGATCTACGCGATGTGCGAGCTGCCGGCCAACGTGGTCCTTGCCGAGGAGTTCCTCGGCGTCTTCGACGGATACTCGATCGGCTCGAACGATCTGACACAGCTCGTGCTCGGCATCGATCGCGACTCCGGGACGATCTCCGGACTGTTCGACGAGCGCAACGACGCGGTGCGGGGGATGATCTCCTCGGCCATCGCCGCGGCGCGCGGGCTTCGGAAGCCGATCGGCATCTGCGGCCAGGCCCCCTCCGACTATCCGGATCTGGCCGCCTGGCTCGTCGAGGAGGGGATCACCTCGATCTCGCTCAACCCTGACGCGGTAACCAAGACAATGAAGATCGTGGCCGCCGCGGAAGCGTCAGTCGGAGCCTCGAATCACGCAACGGAAAGCTCGGATGCCTCGGCGGCCGACGGTGGCCTGATGCCGATCGCGCCCCCGATGACGACCACTATCACGGAGGATCAGCCATGAACGAGACGATGACCGACGGCGCGGTGCGGGATGCGCTCACCGACAGCGTGCTCGAGCGCCTGGCCGCCCGGCTGGGACAGGACGCCGGAGCGCGCACGATCTACGGCGAGGCGGTGCGGCAGGACGGGGTGACGGTGATCCCCGTGGCGCGCGTCCGGTTCGGGTTCGGCATGGGGCGCGGCAAGAACAGCGAGGGTGGGGAAGGAGGGGGAGCCGGCGTGCAGGTGAACCCGGCCGGTTATATCGAGATCCGCGATGGACAGGTCACCTTCCGGAGCATCAGAAGCATGCTCGAGCTGGTTCCGGTGATCGTTGCCGGTGGGCTCTGCGCCACGCTCCTGCTTCGCGGTCTTCGCCGCCTCACCGGAGGGCACGCATGACGACCGATACCCACATGTCCCTCCCGATCGCCGAGACCACGACGCGCCCGGGCACGATTCCCGGCTCCGAGCTCGTGCACCTGCTCCGCTACGCGATTCAGGCGCCGTCGAGCCACAACAGCCAGCCCTGGCGCTATCGCGTCCGCGACGGACGGATCGATATCCACGCGAACCTCGACCGGTGGCTCCGGGTGGCCGATGCAGATCGCCGCGAGCTTCATATCAGCCTCGGCTGCGCGATCGAGAATCTTCTGATCGCCATCGAGCATCAGGAGTGGGGAGCCGCCGTCCGCTACCTTCCCGACCCATCGCGCGAGGACTTCATTGCCTCGGTTACGGTGACGCGCTTCGGCATGCGCTCCCGGCACCGGCCGGCCGAGCTCTTCGACGCCATCGACCGGCGACGGACCAATCACGGCCGCTACGCCGATCACCAGATCGGCGAGGATCTTCTCGATCGTCTGCGCGCCTGCGTGGTCGATCCGGAGCTTCGGCTGGTGCTCGTCTCCGACGAGGCATTTCATGGCGTGGCCGAGGCAATGGTGCTGGCCGCGGACGTGGTTCAGTTCTCGAACCCGGCGTACCGTCAGGAGCTGGCGCACTGGATCGGCCAGGGGGCATTCGGCACGCCGTGGCTGATATCGCGTCTCGGCCGGCTGGCCATGGCGCATCTCGACCTGAGCGGACACTACGCCGAACGCGACGCGGAGCTGATGCGGAGCGCGCCGGTGTTCGGGGTGCTCCTCGGCCGCGACGATTCCCGGCGCACGCAGATTCTGGCGGGGCAGACGTTCGAGCGGATCTTCCTGATGGCCACCGCGCTCGGCCTGGCGCTGCAGCCGATGAGCCAGCTGGTTCAGGTGGAGGATTTTCGCGCCGAGCTCTCCTCGCTCCTCGGCGGCCCGGGATGGCGCGCGCTGCAGCCGTTCAGGCTCGGGTATGCTCCGTCGACCGAGGAGAAAACGCCCCGGCTGTCGGTCGAGGAGGTGGCCGAGGTGAAGGAGTGCCGCTGCGGCGGCGCCTGCTCGTCCGCGGAAGCGGAGGCCCCGGGCGCGGACGTATCGGAGCACGATGCATCGGATGTCGGGCATCGGAAGCATGAGCATGGACATGAAGGATTTCTGACGAATATCATCCTGTAGATTGCGAGGAGACTCAATCATGAACGAGCAGATGAAGATCCTGATCGGCTACGACGGCTCGGAGTGCGCCGATGCCGCGCTCGACGATCTTTCGCGGGCCGGACTGCCGGAGGAGCTGGAGGCGGTGGTGCTGACGGTAAGCGAGGTGTGGGTGCCCGATCTTGCCGAGGTGGACGCTCCCGACGCGGAGTTCGAGATCCGCGAAGTGCCGACCGCGGTACAGTCGCGGGGCGCTGCGGCGATGGCCGAGGCAACGCGCCTTGCCGGCGTGGCCGAGGCGCGGCTGAAGAAGCGCTTCCCGAAGTGGACGGTGCGGACTCAGGTGGCGGCGGATTCCCCCGCGTGGGGGCTGCTCAAGCTGGCCGATGAGATCCAGCCGGATCTGATAGTCGTCGGCTCGCATGGGCGCTCGGCGCTCGGTCGGCTGTTCATCGGCAGCGTGTCGCAGAAGGTGCTCACCGAGGCGCGCGGCTCGGTGCGGATCGCGCGCGGGGATGTGCCGGTTCCGGGAGCTCCGGCACGGATTGTGATCGGCGTGGATGGCATGCCCGATTCCATGGCCGCCGTGGAGGAGGTTGCCTCGCGCAACTGGCCGGCCGGCACCGCCGTGGAGGTAGTGGCGGCATTCGGACCGCTGGATATCGCGCTGGTGCCGCCGCTCGGGCTGGATGTGCCGCTGACCGTTGCCGATGGCGTGGTCACGCTCCATACCACGCTCGAGAAGGGAGTCAAGGAGGCGATCGAGCGTCTGCAATCCCGCGGGCTGCTCGTGACCGGCGGCGTGCGGGAGATGGCGCCGATCCCGGCGATCCTCGACGCGGCCAAGACCTGGGGCGCCGACACGATCTTCATCGGCGCCAGGGGACATCGTTTCATGGAGCGCTTCCTGCTCGGCAGCGTCTCCTCGGCGGTTGCCACGCGCGCTCACTGCAGCGTGGAAGTCACGCGCCGTCGGTGAGTATCGCCGGCGTGCCCGCCGGGAGCCCTGCCGGAGCGTGAGCGCGCGGAAATTCGAGCCCGATCATCCCGATGCCCGCGCGGAGAACGTGGGGCATCGGAACTTCCCGTTCTCACGTTACTGCATTAGCCCCGCGGCGCGGGGAGGAAATCTTACGTCATGAATGGAGCCCATCTTCATCTCATGCTGAACCACCTGCCGGTGATCGGCGCCTGGTTCGGTCTCGCGTTTCTCATCATCGCCCTCATCCGGAAGAACACGACGCTGCTCGATTCGGCGCTCGGGATTCTGATCTTCTCGGCCCTGATCTGCATTCCCACGCTCCTGACCGGCGATCCGGCCGAGGATATGGTCAGGCACATGCCGGGGGGCACGCGCCAGATCATTCACGCGCACGAGGAGGCGGCCGAGCTGACCTTCTGGGTAATGGAACTGGTCGGCGCGCTCGCGCTGGTCGGGGTGGTGATGCGGATGCGGGGCGTGGTTCCGCCGACCTGGTACCGCTGGCTGCTCCTGCTCGGCGCGCTGGCCGTCTCAGGCTTGATGCTCTGGACCTCGAACCTCGGCGGACAGGTGCGCCACACCGAGATCCGCTCGGCCGCGACGGCGATGCCGGCACCCGGGGAGAATGGAGCTCCCGGCAACGGAGCATCCGGCGGAGCATCCGGCGGCGAAGCTCCCGAGCGCGGTGGTGACGGCGACTGACAACGACGCATCCGGAAGATTCGAGCGATCGCAAGGGACGCCCGCGCTATGCCGGGCGCCCCTTGCACGGAGATCCACATGAATCGAATGATGACCGCGGCCATACTGGAGCGCCCCGCGCCGGTCGAGGAGCGCCCGCTCCGGATCGGCGAGCTGCCGGTTCCGGAGCCGGGGGACGACGAGGTGCTTCTGCGCGTGACGGCCTGCGGCATCTGCCGCACCGATCTTCACGTGGTGGAAGGGGAGCTCGCGCCGCGCCGCTCGCCGGTGGTTCCGGGACATCAGATCGTCGGCGAGATCGTCCGGCTCGGCTCGGCGGTGGCCGGGCTCTCGGTCGGCGATCGCGCCGGCATAGCCTGGCTGCAGCGGACCTGCGGCGTCTGCCGCTTCTGCCGCTCAGGTCGGGAGAACATCTGCGACGATCCCCGCTTCACCGGCTGGAGCGTCGATGGAGGTTTCGCCGAATATGCCGTCGCCCCCGCCGCGTTCACCTATCGACTCCCGGACGGCTTCGACAATATCCAGGCCGCGCCGCTCCTCTGCGCCGGCATCATCGGCTACCGCGCGCTCCGGCTCACCGGGCTCGGCGAGGATGGGCGGGACTGGAGCGGAGCGCGGCTCGGCATCTACGGGTTCGGCGCCGCGGGGCACGTCGGCATTCAGCTGGCGCGCGGCCGAGGCGCGGATGTCTACGTGATGACCCGCGATCGCGAGCGGCATCAGGCGCTCGCCTCCGAGCTCGGCGCCGTCTGGGTGGGAGATGCGTACGACGCGCCGCCGGTCAGGCTGGACGCGGCGATCGTCTTCGCGCCGGCCGGGGAGCTGGTGCCGACCGGCCTCGCCGCGCTCGACAAGGGGGGCGTGCTGGTGCTCGGCGGCATCCACATGAGCCCGATTCCCTCCTTCGACTATCCTCTCATCTACGGCGAGCGCGTGGTCAGGAGCGTCGCCAACAACACCCGCCGCGACGGCCATGAATTTCTCGAGGAAGCGGCACGCATCCCGGTGCGCACGCACGTCGGAACCTTTCCGCTCGGCGAGGCCAACGAGGCGCTGATCGCGCTGAAGCGGGACGCGATCCGTGGCGCCGGCGTGCTCGTGGTCGATCCCTCCATATCGCCCATTGCATCCGGCCAAGACACTGTGGCCCGGACCGCATCATAATGAACGATCGGGCCAGGAGGGTATCGAGATGAGAATCTGCGTCGTGGGAGGCACGGGGCTTCTCGGCGCGCCGGTAGCGCGCGCGCTTGCCGCGGAGGGGCACTCCGTGGTGATCGTGGCGCGGAAGGATGCCGCGCTTCCGGCCGGCGATCTTCGGCTCGTCCGCGCCGATGCCCGTGACCTGACCGCGATGCGCGCCGCGCTCGACGGTTGCGACGCCGTCCATATCTCCCTCCAGGGAGGACCGAGGCCGGAGGATTTCGTGGCGGTTGAGGCGGGAGGGACGTCGACGATCGTGAAGGCGGCCGCCGAGGCGGGCGTCGGCAGGATCACGCTCATCAGTGGACTGAGCGTTGCGTTGACCGAGGCAAAGGAAGGAGCGGGTGATCGCGTTCCCGCCTCGGTGGCGGCCAAGCGCCGGGCGGAGCTTCATCTGCTCGAGAGCGGCATACCCTGTCGCGTGCTCCGTCCGAGCAACGTGAGCGAGGGGCTGGAGCGGAGCGTTGCCGGACGGTGGGCTTTGGCGTCCCGGGAGCGCTCGATGCGCGCGCACTGGCTCTCGGCCGTCGAGCTCGGCGAGTGGATCGCCCGCGATCTCGCGTCAGGCAATCGGTCGAGCGCCATCTCGAGCGTGCTCGGTCCGGATGCGCTCACCATTCCCGAGGCGCTCGCGCTCTGGGGACGCATTCTTCATCCGGGACTCCACGTGGTGTCGGTTCCGGTGCCGCTGCTCGGCTTGCTGGCCACGATCAGCCGCAACCCGGCGCTCCGTGCCGGCGTCGAGATGCTCCGATTCGCCCGGAGGCTGGATGAATCCAGCCCCACGATCGTCGGCCAGGATCCGATCCGGCTCCGGCGCCGGATCGTGGAGTGCGCGCAGGCGCTGAAGCGTCCGACTCCGGCGCGTGACGTCGCGCGTCCGATAACGGTCGCCTGAGCATCGGCAGGAAGCAGGGAACGACGAAGCAGCGCGCGTCTCGTCATCGGCGAGACGCGCGCTGCGTTATTACCTGATCCGGATCACGCGGAGCTCCCTGGCGTAGCGTGGCGCGCGGCCGGGACGATCGTCGTCGCTCATCGCGGCGCTTCCCGACATTCAGGCTCGGGCGGCCACGCCGTCCGCCTGCTCGCGCCGTCCCTTCCCCTTCGAGGATCCCTTCGCCGCCGGATCCTTCGCCGAACCCTTCGCGGCGCGCTTCCGCGTGCCGCCGCCGCTCTTCGCTTCGGTGCCCTCCGGAGCGATATCGAACGACGCGGGAGCATCGCGATGCGCCGAGATCATCTTCATCGCCGCCATCGCGCTCTCGTAGGTCAGGGGCGTTTCCCCCTTCTTGCCTCCCTTGCGCTCGACCGCGTTGAGCACGACGTCGTTCATCGAGATGACGCCGATCACTCTGTTCTCGCTGTCGATCACCGGAAGGCGGCGTACACGTTTTTCCTCCATCACCTCCAGCGCGGCGCGTACGTCGTCGTGCGCCTCGCAGGCCCAGACATCGCCGCCGAGGAGCTCGCCGACGGCGATCTCGGAGGCGAGGCGGTTCCGGGTGGCCACGGCCATGCAGACATCCCGGTCGGTGATCATCCCGAGCGCGCGTCCCTCGGCATCGACCACCGGCAGTGCTCCGCAATCACCCGCCCACATGAGCGCCGCGGCCGTGGCGAGGTTCGTCTCGGGATGGCAGCACCTGGCCTCCCCGGTCATGATATCCGCGATTGTCATGATACTTCTCCGTTTCGATTGCACGATATGTTCGATCGACCGAGTCCTCCTCGGCGACGGCGGATACAAACTTGGCGATGATCGGGGGGATGATCCATGATCGAGGTCATGCTCGGAGGGGTGATTATCAAGAGTTATCTCGGGATGGCCCGGGGCGCTCAAGGGCAGGCGCGGATCGGGAATCTCCGTTTCCTGATCCACGTCATGGTCGGCCACGGGGAGTACCGGTAGATTGCATCCGTCGATCGTGAGTGGCGCTCCGCGTGGCGGTCGACCTCACATCGTCGGAACGATTTACGGGATACCATCATGCTGAAGAACCTTGCACTGTTCGGTCTGCTGCTGGCCGCGACCACGCTCGCCGCGCCGGCGCAGCAGACGCTTCTCGACGGGGACGTGGCCATTACCGGCTTCGGCGGTCCCTCCGTGGCATTCACCACGCTGGATGGCGCCGGGCAGCTGATGGCCGGCGGCACCGGCGGCGCTCTCTTCGGGCACACGTTCGCCGTCGGCGGATTCGGCTACGGGCTGACGACCGAGATGTACGGCTCCGGCCCGACGCCGGAAACGCGCCGTCGCGTCGGCCTCGGCTACGGCGGCGTGATGCTCGGTTACATCAACAGCTCCGATAACGTGATTCACCTGACCGCGCGGCTCGGCATCGGCGGCGGCGGGGTGAGCTACCACGGCGAGGTGGAGTCCACCGTTTCCAAGACCGGCACCTCGGGCACCAACATCGTGCTGAATATCGACCCGGAGTTCGACGCGTTCTTCGTGCTCGAGCCGGCCGTCGGACTGGAGCTGAACGTGACCAAGTTCATGCGGATCGAGGGGAGTGTCGATTATCGGATGATCCGCGGCGTCGATCTGGAAGGGCTGAGCGACGCGAAGCTGAGCGGACCGGCCGGAGCGCTGACGTTCAAGTTCGGCGCGTTCTGATCCCCTCCGATCCCTCCCGCGCGATTCAACCGAGGCGATCCATCGGACGCGATCCATCGGACGCGATATCTCGAGCGTCGAAGAACTTTCATCAGCCAGCATCAACAGGATGAGCACCGAAGCCGTTGCCGGCTCAGAGCCGGAAGCCGTCGCGATCTTCAAGGCGCGGGGCGTCTCGAAGATCTATCAGATGGGGGAGGTGGAGGTGCCGGCGCTCGAATCGGTCGATCTCGATCTGTACGAGCACGAGCTGCTGGTGATCCTCGGCGCCTCGGGCAGCGGCAAGTCGACGCTGCTGAACATCCTCGGCGGCCTCGACGTGCCGACGCGCGGCAGCGTCTTCTTCCGCGACCGCGAGCTCACCACGGCCGACGAGGAGACCCTGACGGGATTCCGTCGCTCGTCGGTCGGCTTCGTCTTCCAGTTCTACAATCTCATACCGAGTCTGACCGCGCTCGAAAACGTCCAGCTCGTGACCGAGATCTCGCCGGCGCCGATGCGCGCCGAGGAAGCGCTCGAGCTGGTGGGGCTCGGCGACCGGATGCACCATTTCCCCTCTCAGCTCTCCGGCGGACAGCAGCAGCGCGTGGCGATAGCGCGCGCCATCGCGAAGCGTCCGGAGGTACTCCTCTGCGACGAGCCGACCGGCGCGCTCGACTATCAGACCGGCAAGCTGGTGCTGGAGGTGATCGCGGAGGTCAACCGCACGCTCGGCACCTCGACGGCGATCATCACCCACAACGCCGCCATCGCCGACATGGCCGATCGGGTGGTGAGGATGAGCAGCGGACGTATCGTCGATGTCCATGTCAACGAACGGAAGGCGGCTCCCTCGGAGCTGAGCTGGTGACCCGATGAGCATGCTCGACCGGAAGCTGTTGCGCGATCTGGTGCACCTTCGGGGGCAGATGATCGCCGTTGCCCTGGTGGTTGCCTGCGGTATCGCGGTGTACGTGTCGATGGGGAGCGTGCTCGACTCGCTGCGGGCCACGCGGGACGCCTACTACGACGAGTATCATTTCGCCGATGTCTTCGCCGGCGTCAAGCGGGCGCCGGAGCGGCTCGGCGCGGAGATCGCCCGGCTGGATGGCGTCGACCGGGTCGAGACGCGGGTGGTGGTGGAGGTGACGCTCGACGTGCCGGGGCTCGGGGAGCCGGCCACGGGGCGGCTGGTGTCGGTGCCGGATCGGGAGATGCCGCCGCTGAACCGGCTCTACCTCCGTCGCGGGCGCTACATCGAGCCGGGGCGGAACGATCAGGTGATCGTGGGGGAGGCGTTCGCCGACGCGAATCATCTGGAGCCGGGAGCCACCATCGGCGCGGTGATCAACGGACGCTGGAAGCGGCTCACGGTGGTCGGCGTGGCGCTCTCGCCGGAATATGTCTACACGCTCGGCGGCGCGGCCACCTTCGTTCCGGACAACCGGCGCTTCGGCGTCCTCTGGATGGGGCGGGAGGGGCTGGCGGCCGCCTACGACATGGATGGCGCGTTCAACGATCTTGTGCTCACGGTGGTCCGCGGCGCGAAGGTTCCCGATCTGATCGACCGGCTCGACCTGATGCTGAAGCCGTACGGCTCGCTCGGCGCCTATGACCGGAGCGATCAGATGTCCGACCATTTCCTGCGCGATGAGCTTGCGCAGCTCCGCGCCTCGGCGGTTCTGATCCCGCTGATCTTTCTCGGCGTGGCGATCTTTCTGATGAACATCGTGCTGACGCGGCTGGTGGCGACGCAGCGGGATCAGATCGCGGTGCTGAAGGCGTTCGGCTACGACAACGCGGCGATCGGCCTCCACTTCATGAAGTTCGCGCTGGCCGCGGTGCTGGTCGGCGCCCTCCTCGGCACCGGCGTCGGCATCTGGCTCGGCAAGGGGCTGACACATCTGTATACCCGGTACTACCGGTTCCCGCTGCTCCGCTATGTGGCCGGCCCGGAGGTCATTGCCTGGGCCGTGATCATCAGCGCGGTCTCGGGGATGCTCGGCGCCTGGCGCGCGGTGCGTCGCGGCGCGGCGCTGCCGCCGGCCGAGGCGATGCGACCGGAGGCCCCGGCCCGCTTCGAGCCCGGCTTTCTGGAGCGGCTCCCGCTCGGCGACATCCTCTCCACCAGCGGACGGATGATCCTCCGGAGCCTGGAGCGGAACCGGACCAAGGCGGCGCTCACCGTGCTGGCGATCGCTCTGTCGGAAGGGGTACTGATCTGCGGCTACTTCTCCTACGACTCGATCAGCTTCATGATCGACCTGCAGTTCCGCGCGATCCAGCGTGAGGATGTGATGCTCCTGTTCAACCGGCCATTGCCGGCCCGGGCGCTCTTCGATCTGCGCCACCTTCCGGGGGTGACCCGCACCGAGCCGTTCCGGATGGTGCCGGCGCGCATCAGGTTCGCGCACCATCAGCGCCGGCTCGCCATCCAGGGGATCGACGCCGGCGACGACCTGCGTCGGGTCCTCGACCGGAACCGGCATCGCGCCCTGCCGCCGCCGGAAGGGGTGCTGCTGACGACGAAGCTCGCCGAGGAGCTCGGCGCCGGCATCGGCGATTCCCTCACGATCGAGGTGCTCGAGGGGGCGCAGCCGGTCGCCAGCGTTCCGATCACCGGCACGGTCGACGAGCTGCTCGGCGTTTCCGTCTACATGGACCGCGCGGCGCTCAACCGCCTGATGCGGGAGGGGCCGACGATCTCCGGAGCGTTCGTGGCGATCGACGCGCGCCATGCCGAGGAGCTGAACCGGGCGTTGAAGGTCACGCCGGCCGTTGCCGGCGCATCCTTCAGAAGCGCGGGGCTCGAGAGCTTCGACACCATGATGTCCGAATCGCAGGGAACCTCCCGAACGATCCTCGTGATCTTCGCCGGGGTCATCACCTTCGGGATCGTCTACAACAGCGCGCGGATCTCGCTGTCGGAGCGGGGGAGGGAGCTGGCCAGCCTCCGCGTTCTCGGCTTCAGCCGGCGGGAAGTCGCCTTCATGCTGCTCGGCGAGCAGACGGTGCTCACCGTGCTGGCGATTCCGGTCGGCTTCGCGATCGGATATCTGACCTCGGCCGGCGTGATCCTGGCGATGAACGGAGAGAACTACCGGATCCCGCTGGTGATCACTTCGGCCACCTACGGCCTGGCCGCGCTGGCGGTGATAGCCTCCGCGGCGCTCTCGGCGCTGATGGTCCGCCGCCGGATCTACACGCTCGACATCATCGAAGTACTGAAGACACGGGAGTAGCGGTATGAAGCTCACCAAGAGGAGGATTGTCTGGGGATTGATCCTGCTTGCGCTGGCGGCGCTGCTGACGGCCGCCTTCTGGCCGAAGCCGGTCTCGATCGAAACCGGCGTGGTGACGCGCGGCCCGCTCCGGGTGCTTCTGGAGGCGGACGGCATCACCAGGATTCACGATCGATACGTGGTCTCGGCGCCGGTGAGCGGCAGGCTGATGCGCGTCGACCTGCGCGATGGCGACCCGGTGTCGCCCGGGATGTCGGTGGCGACGCTCCTGCCGCCGCCGATCGACCCGCTGCAGCAGCAGGAGATCGAGGCTCGGATAGCGGCGGCGCGCGCGGCGCTGGATGGCGTGCGCGCCGCCGAGGGACGCTCCGAGCTGGCGCTCTCCGATGCCGAGCGGGAGCGGAAGCGCCTTGGCGAGCTTCTGGCCGCCGGCGCCGTTCCGCGCCAGCAGTCGGAAAATGCCGAGAGCGCCGTCCGCGCCGCCACGCGCGATCTGGAGACGGCCCGCTCCCGCACCCGCGGCGCCGAGTCCGATCTGGCGCAGGTGATGGCCGCGCGCGGCGCCTACCAGGGGAGCGGCACGCGGAGCATCACGCTCCGCTCTCCCGTGCGAGGTCGCGTGCTCCGGCTGCTGGAGACCAGCGAGCGGGTGCTGCCGGCCGGCACGCCGATCATGCAGGTCGGCGATCCGCTCGGCGTCGAGGTGGTGATCGATCTGCTCTCCTCCGACGCGGTGCCGGTGCGCGCCGGCGCCCCGATCGTGATCGACGGCTGGGGAGGGGAGCAGACGCTCCGCGCGCGTGTCGGCTACGTGGAGCCCGCGGCCTTCACGAAGATCTCCGCGCTCGGCATCGAGGAGCAGCGGGTGAACGTGATCGCCACGCTGATCGACCATCCGGCCGAGCTCGGCGACGGATTCCGCGTCCGCGCGGGGATCATTCTCTGGGAGAGCCCGTCGGTGGTGAAAGTCCCCTCCAGCGCGCTGTTCCGGAGCGGTGGCGGCTGGAGCACGTTCGTGGTGAAACAGGGAAAGGCGGTGCGCGTCCCGGTCGCGGTGGGGCATCGCAGCGCGCTCGAGGCGGAGGTGCTCTCCGGATTGCGCGAGGGGGATCGCGTGATCGTTCACCCCTCCGATCAGGTGACCAACGGCGTCGCGGTGGAGCGCGCCGAGGAGCCGGAACGGGAGCCGTGACGCCGCGCCGATAGCCGGCGCGCGCCCTCCACCGATAACAGCCTTTCGGCGGACACCGATGAACGCGAAACCGCATATGAGACAACGTCGACAACAGGGACCATTCAACATGCGCACGCTGCTGATAACGCTCGCGATCCTGGTGGCACTCACGGTCGCCTTCATCCTGATCCCTTCTCCCTGGCATCGCGCCGGCGGGGAAGCGAAGATGAACTGCGGACGCCTCTACTTCCATCTGCTCGGGGTGGATACCTCCGGAACCGGCAACGACAACGCGCTCGACATCCGCATCGCCGTCTATTCGATGCGGGCCGAGACGCGGGACACGATGTACGAGGAGGTGAGCCCCTATGCGCTCGGCGGAGGGTGGTACATCGTCGACAACTGCTCCCCGGTGAAGAAGATCGAGATCGCGCGGGAGGGGAGCGGCACCGACCTGACGGCGATCAACCTTCCCTGGCGCGCCGGAACGACCGTGGTGATAGACTCCATCCCGCCGATCCGCGGCAGCTTCGTGCTCGACTACGACCGGAACGCCCGGCGCTTCACCGGACAGATTCCCGGCCAGCGCTGCGATGACTGCATCGACATCACCCCGCGCAACTGGGACCAGGCACGGGAGCTGCCGACCGTCGCGCTGCGCTGAGCGTGGTGGATATGAGAACGGGCCGGGGTGTACCTCCCCGGCCCGTTCGAGCGGAGCGTGCTTCGGAGCAGATCCACGCTCGCGCCCTCGGCCATGATCGTGACGCCGTGATGACCGCGCGCTCCGTCTCGCGATCGCCGCCCCCGGCGCCGGCATCGTTCCTCGCATCGATCCACCGATACTCCCGGCGGATCCGCCGATCAATCCTCGGCCAGGAGGAAGGACCATTCACCGGCGCGCTCGGCGTCGGACTCCCCTCCATTCGGATCGATTCCCTCGGTGGCGAAGATCGCCGCCCACTCCCGCGCCCGCGCGCGCCAGGTCTGGTGCCGCGCCCACTCCCGTCCTCGCGCCGCCAGCTCATCCCGCTTCTTCCGGTTCTCCAGCAGCTCGCACACCTCGGCGATCGCCCGCTCGCGATACTCCTCGGAGTAGGCATCTCCCTCGATCAGAATGCCTCGATCGCCGACCGTGGTGTTCAGCGCGGCCAGGTCGGTGCAGATGCAGGCCACGCCGGCCATCTGCGCCTCGAGCGCGGTGATGCAGTAGGTTTCGGTGAAGCGCGTGGGATAGAGCCAGATATCGCTCTTCAGGAACTCCTCGGCCAGCCGGTCCTGGCCGATACGGCCGTGGTAGAACACGCCGGGCTGATCGAGCAGGCCGAGGATCTTGTCGCGCATCGCGCGCGCGCGATGGTCGCCTGAGCGCTCCATCGCCGCGTCCCAGTTGCCGAAGCCGTAGTAGATATGGAGCTCCGTTTCCGGGCGCAGCGCCTGAATGGCCGGGAAGATCTCCAGCAGCGTGTCGAGGCCGCGGTCCGGGCTCGACGTGTAGATCAGGCGTCCCGGTTGCCGCGCCACCTTCCGCTCGAAGCGCTCCAGGTCGATGCCGTTGCCGGTGACGATGATCTTCTCGAGCGGCACGCCGTGGATGTCGGCGAAGAAGGAGGCGTGCCACGGACTCAGACAGAAGATGCCGTCGAGCTCATCATAGTGCCTGCGCACCAGATCCTCCTCGCCGAAGGGGGAGCCGAGCGCATAGATGTCGTGCACCCAGAGGTAGCGCCTGGTGGCGCGGATGGTCTGATCGAGCAGGTTGGCGTAGCGCGAGGCGATGAAGACATCGATATGATGCATCGACGCGAACCGCGCGAAGCGCTCGGAGGAGACGTACTCCACGTTGTGGATGGTTCCTTCCATCCCCTCGCACCGGCCGAAGAGAACCACGCGGTAGCCGAGCGCCGAGAGCTCCTCGGCCATGCGGGCGGCGGCCGTTTCCGATCCGCCGATGCCGCCGCCGTCGATGCTCGAGGCCGACCATGGCTCGAACGCGTCGCCGGTGTGGATCACCAGCAGCGGGCTGCCGTACTTGAACGCCACGCGCGCGTGGTTGCCGCGATCCTCGATCCGGTAGGCCTCGCCGAGCTCCAGCTCCCGCGCCGTGCGGCTGATGCCACCGAAGTGGAACACGAAGGCGCGCTCCACGATGCGCGACTCGATGCCGAGCCTGAGCGCGCGGCGTCCGTAGTCGAGATCCTCGCAGCCGTTGACGAACTCCTCGTCGAGCAGTCCCACGCGTCGGATCGTCTCGCGAGTCATCAGCGTGCAGTAGAGCGCCACCCACTCGCGGGCATAGACCCGTTGCGCTCCCGGATCGTAGCCGTAGAGTCGCTCCGGCGCGAAGCCCGGACGCGCCACCCCCCGCACCTGGATCGTGTCGCCGTAAAACGTGTTCGATCCGGGGAGCAGCTGCACGTCGTCGATCTTCAGCTCGTAGCGATGGAGCCAGCCGCGATCGCAGTTGGAGAGGGGGTTGACGATCCCGACGCTCCCGCGCAGCTCGGCGCGCAACGCCTCGAGCCATCCCCGGGAGAAGATCACGTCGTCGTTCATCAGGCAGACGTATTCTCCGTTGCCGGCGAGGATGCCGATGTTGAGCGCCTCGGAGTAGTTGAGACGCCGCTCGACGCGGATCAGCGTAACGTCGTCCGGGAAGTCCGTGGGATCCTCGGCCACGCCGCTCATCACCACGATGATCCGGTAGGGCTCCGGCGTGCAGGCGCGGATGCTGTTGATGCAGACGCGGAGGAACTTCGAGTCGCCACAGGCCGCGATCACCATGTCCACGGTCTCACGACGGAGGGTGCCGTAGAGGAGGAAGTTGGCCCACATCTGACCGATCGCGTCGAGATGGTAGCCGAGGGCGGTCTGTTTGGCCGCCGCGCCGATTCTGGCGCGGAGCTCCGGGTCGGCAAGCGCGGAAAGCGCGCTCCGCCACTCCTCCGGATCCCTGGCGATGAACCCGTTCTCGCCGTCGCGCACGACACGGAGATAGGCGTCCAGCGGCGCGGCCACCGTCGGCAGGCCGAGCGCCATGTAGGTCGTCAGCTTGTTGTTGGACTTGGCCGGCTGCAGCTGCTGATCGATCGGGGCAATGGCGATATCGCAGCCGGCGAGGATCTCCTGCCAGGTGTCCAGCTCCCAGGGGATATCGGCGTCCGGGTGCTCGTGCACCGTCACCAGCTCGTAGCCGAGCTCCTCGATCATCGGCCGGAGCTTCTCGGCGTGATGGGCGTTGCCTCCCATGCCGACCCAGACCACGCGAAGGCGGCGTCCCGATTCGTACGCGCAGTTGAGCGCGAAGTCCGCCTCCACGGCATCCTCGATCACGAGCACGTTCGGGTTCACGGCCCGCGCCTTCTCGGCCAGCACATGGGAGCAGCAGATCACCATCTCCGCCTCCTCGAGCATCGGCGTGAAGGCGGGGAAGGGGAGATCGAACATATCCTCGCAGATATCGAGCAGCACCCGTTTTCCCATCTCCTTGGCCGCGCGCATCAGCTCCAGCTCGTCCCAGTTGAAGACGCGGGAGAAGATCACGGTGTCGACATGGTGGATCTCGTCGGACGAGATGAGCGCCGAGCGGTAGCCGCGGGAGCGGAGCCAGCGGTGGACGTTGTAGGTCCTGATGCGATACTGCGGCGAGAGCATCGAGGAGCCGGCGGCCACCCAGCCAATGGTGAGGCGGCTGGCCTCGCGGAGCGCGCGCGCCTCGATCGAGGGAGTGCCGTAGCCATCGTAGGTCTTCACATAGTCGATCACGAATCCGGCGTCGGTGAGCTCGGAGGCAAGCTCCTCCGGCGAGAAGCCGGTGTAATGAATCTGCCCTTCCATCGGCTCATTTCCCTGTGACTTCTGGATGCCGTAGATCGTGTAGCGATACCAGTCGCGATACGCCTGGGAGGTGGCCTCCAGATAGGCGCGGCAGCAGGCGGCCAGATCGGGGATCTTCAGCAGCAGCTCGCCTCCCGGCTTCAGCACGCGGCTCCACTCGCGGAGCGCGGCGCGCGCGGTGGCGTGGTAGGTGTGCTCCAGCGCGTGCTCGCTGTGGATCGCCTGCACCGTGGCATCCTCCAGCGGGATCGCCTCCAGCGGCATCACCCAGTCCACCTCCCGTCCCGGGTACTTGTCGCAGTTGATGTAATCCAGGTAGCGCTTGTTGCCGGAGCCGAGGTTGAGCTTGATCGGCTCCGGGAGCTTGCGCCGCTCGCGGCGGCGACGGGAGTCGAGATAGGCGCGGTTGTGCAGCAGGCGCGTGTCCTCCGGCGCCAGCGCGAGTGCCCGATCGTTGTACTCCCGCGCGCGATCGAGATCGCCGAGCCGGTCGTGGCAGACGCAGAGCATCGAGAGAGGACCGACGGTATACGCATGGATATCCACCGGACTCAGCACGTCCGGGCGTGGGCGGAGGCAGAGCTCGAACCAGAAGATCGCCTCGCGATAATCCTCCTCATCCATCGAGATGATGCCGAGCAGATAGCAGGGCTCGGCGCGCTCGGCGTCGAGCCGGCGCGCCAGCCGGGCCTCCACGCGCGCAGCGGCGCGGTATTCCTCCTGCCGCTCCGGCTCCTCGCCGGCCAGGTGGAGAAGGCACTGTGCCAGCCGGTAATGGGCGCAGAACCGGTCCTCGACCCAGCCCTTCTCCATCTCCAGGAAGCTCCGGTAGGTGGCGATCGCCGTGGCGAAGGCGCCGGTGTCGTGATACTCCTTCCCCAGATAGTAGCGCACGCGCGGATCGTCCCGGTAGCGCTCCTCGTCGACGGCGCGCTCCAGGATCCTGAGATTCCGGTTGGTGTCGACCGCGGCGCCGGCGGCCGTGCGCCGGTGCGTGATCGTGATCTCGACCACCTCGCTGGCGATCCCCGGCGGCAGCGAAAGGCACTCGTGGATCGGATAGATCCACCGGACATCCTGCCGGTTTCTGACGATCCGCTCGCGGTAGAGCAGGCAGATCGAATTGCCGGCCGGGTCCTGCGCGTAGTCGTAGCGAAGGTAGTAGACATCCTTCTCCAGGCGCTCCTTCAGCTCGATGAGCCTGGCGCGATCATCCGGCAGGAGCACGTCGTCGGCATCCATCCAGAGGATGTAATCGCTGGTGGCCGCCTCGAAGGAGACGTTGCGCGCGTCGGCGAAGTCGTCGGTCCATTCGTGATGGAAGATCCTGGCGTTGAAGCTGTTCGCGATATCGATGGTGGTGTCGGTCGATCCGGTGTCGACGATAACGATCTCGTCGACGATATCGGCGACGGAGGAGAGGCAACGGGCGAGGACCTCCTCCTCGTTCCTGACGATCATGCAGAGTGCGAGTGATGCCATGTGGCGATGCTCCGAAGAAAGGTTCCGAAGAAATGGTGATGATGGTGGCCGGCACGTCCTGCCCGGGCCGGTTGGAATCTCCTCCCGATGCGTCGTGATGGCGGAAGCGGGTACGCGCGTCCGCGGCGCGGGAGGGTCGGCGATGGAATCGGGTGCGTGCGTGGCGTGCCCGGCCGATGTGGCCCCGGGCGGCGCATGCCGGTGCGACTCACGGGATGCGCGCGGCTGTCGCGGATGGTCGATCAATAATCATGGCGACCGATGGTGATCTCTGCTGCGACGGATGCTCTGCGTGTGGTCGTGATGGCTTGCGCGGCGCCGGGCGATCGGCGCGAGCGAGTGCGAATCTAGAGATCGGAATATTTTCTTCCAAATACCTCCGCACGGCCCACACTAACGGGTTCCGACGATCCGTCTACCCATCACGTCCCTGAATCGGCATTTCGAGAAAAACTTCGGGCGCGACAACTTCGCGCTTGACTTCGCACCCGGAGTGCCGTATCATCGATCCACAATTGCGCTGCGGCGGGGGTTTTTCCAGGGAAGCCTTCGACGTGTATCCACAATCCCTGCGAGAGGAGGTGATCCCATGTCTAAGTCTCATTTGGGAGCCTCTGGTTCAGCCTGCTAGCGACAGTCCGCTACTAGGGCTTCCAGATAAACTCGAACGGCCCCGCTCGCTCAACGCGAACGGGGCCGTTCTCTTTTTCACCCTCCCGCCCGCCCCAATGAGGATCGTATCCCGGGCGACCCGTTGCCGCGCGTGCTTCGGCGTGCACGGGGCGCGTTGAGCGGAGGCGGAGGGATCGGCGAAGAATGAACGAGGGGTGATCGCCACGCGGCGGTCACCCCTCGTCGTATCGTTCTCCGACCTTTCGGTCGATCGTGCTCAGTTGATCACTTCGTCCGAGGTGTTCCGCATCTTCATCCGATGGGCATCGGCGCGACGTCCGGAGCGGACGAGCGCGTCGGAAAGGAGCTCGGAGATCTCGTCGTCCCCCGGCATCGACGCTATCGCCAGACGGAGCACCTGCGCGGCGCTCGGCGCATCCTCCTCCAGGAGGAACGCGCGCGCCACGGCGATGGTGGTGGCGCGCAGGTAGAGCTCGAAATCCTGCCGCGCCGCCTCGAAGAAGTTGTTGTAGAGCGTCGGGTAGGGGACCTCGCCGCGGGTGATCTCGAGCGCCTCGCGCAGCGACGACCAGGCGCGGATCAGATGTCCCTGACGGAGCGCCTCGTTCGAATCGGCCAGCAGTCGATGCGCGTCCAGCAGATCCACCTTCACGATCTCCGGGTTGAACTGCGGGATGCGCTGCTCGGTGAGGATCGCGTCGTGGCCGAGCGCCTCACGGAGGCGATGGATGCCGACGTGCAGGTTGTTCTTGGCGCGCTCCGGGTCGGCGTCCCCCTCGGCGATGGCGCAGAACTCCTGAAGCGAGAGGGGATCATCGAGAATCTGGTTGGCGACCATCAGTCCGAGGATGGTCCTGAGTCGGGCGCCGCGCGTGGCCTTCGGCTGCTCGGAGCCGCGGGAGATCTCGATCCTCCCGAACATCGTCACGCACACCTTCTGCTCATCCGGCTGCGGATGCGCCTCGCGCCAGGCGGCGGCCAGCTCGGCGGCGCGCGCCTTCCAGCGCTTCACCTCGCGCGGCGGCAGGTATCCGCTCCACTTCTCCGCCATGGAGGCGACGTAGGTGAACTGCTTGTTCTCGGCCAGGCGCTCCAGGCGGCGCTGGAGGGATCGGGTGAGGTCCTCGCCGAGCTCCTCGCGCAGGGCGGCGAAGCGCGGGTCGCGCGGCGCGAAGTGCTCCAGCACCTCGAGTATCAGAAGGCAGTAGATCATGTCCTCGGTCCGGAGCGGATCGCGACCGATCACGGTACGGACCCCCTCGGCCACCTCGGTCATGTCGACATCCTTCCCCATGATCATCCGCACCAGGGGGCGGAGCGTGGTCAGGTCGGAGTCGTCGACCTCGCCATCGATCCCATCGGTCTGGCCGGTGACCATGGCCATGATGATCTGCTGGGAGAAATTCCGGTCGGCGGCCGGGATGAACGCCTCGATCGCCCGGACGGCGCCGGAGAGGTCGCCGCGGCGGAGCGCGATCCAGACGAGGGCGCCGGTCGCGTAGCGGGCCACCTGCGGGCGTCCCTGCTCGGGCGTGGAGGCCACGATCTCCATGATCTTCTGCTCGGTGGTCTCGTAGTTGGCGCCGAAGGCCACGAGCATCTCCAGGCGGGCGATCACCCACTGATCGTAGATCCGCTTGATTCCCATGTCCGCCGTCTCCGGCAGGATCCGCTCCATCAGCGCCAGCGACTCCTCGTAGCGCATGATATCCTTGAGGAAGCTCGCCTTCTGGCGGAGGAACCGGTTGGAGGGGATCTTCTCGGTCGATTCCAGCATCTCGAGCAGCCTGAGACGATCCTGCAGCTCCTTCCGATCCTCGAAATAGGGGAGCAGCTGGACGCTGACGCGGTTCAGGGCCAGGCGGCGGAATCCTTCGGGAAGATCCGGCTCGGCCAGCAGCTCGTCGAGGAGCTTCGAGGCGTGGCGGAGCATGTCCGGCGCGTCGATCATCACCCCGATCCTCCCGAGATCGACCAGATAATAAAGGTACTCGTTGGTGTGGCGGAGCGAGGGGAATCGCTTCAGGAGCGCCTCGACCTCCTCGGCCGCCTCGTGATCGACCTCGCGGATGAAATCGGTGCGGCTGCCGCAGTCCATGTCGAGCACCAGCGCGAAGACCCGGTGCCGCGCGTCCTCCTCGTCGACCGGATCGACGGTGAGCTCCCTGAGCCGGCGGGAGGCATCGGCATAGGAGCGGCTTTGCTTGGAGCGGCTGAGCATGTATCCACGGACGCGGAGTATTTCCAGCCGGAGATGCCGCGCCCGGCGCTGGTCGAGCCGGGCCTCATGGAGATCGAGCAGCGAGTCGCAGGAGGCGCAGAGCTCGAGGCTCAGGTGCCAGTCGGGCGTTCCGTCGAGCCGGTAGCTGATGTCGATCGCGCGCATCACCACCCCGTCGATCGTCTCCGGGGTCGGCTCGAGGAGCGGGCGCTCGACGATGACGCGGAAGGGGAGGATCGAGTAGAGCGGCACGTCGGCGACGATCACATCCAGAAGCTGCGTCGCATCGGCCTCGTTGTCGTCGAGGAGCGAGCGGTGGAGCAGCGTATGGGAGAAGGCCAGCGGAGCCGTGGCGCTGATGGAGCCGGGAAGGGGGATGGTGCCGAGCGATCCCTGAGTGAGGATTCCCTTCTCCTGGAGCATCGCCAGCGTGTGGGCGACCTCCGGAAGGATCATCTCGGCCGCCTCGCGCGAGAAGATCTCGCCGAGGCGGGCCAGCGCCCGGGCGGCGGCGCGCTCGGCATCGGTCAGGTGCAGCGACATCCCGATCGAGAGCATCTGGACGTCGGTGGCAAGCTGGTTCCGGAGGAGCTGGTCCGGCACGCGCGACTCCCAGACCTGGGTCGACTCCTGGCGGCGGATCATGCCGCTGGTGAGCGCGCCGCGGATCGCCGCGCGGATCGCCAGCGGGTTGCCGGCGGTGGCCTCGACCACCATCTCCAGGATCTCCTGGCTCACCGGCCCCTCCAGCAGGCAGGCGCACAGCTCGGCGACTTCCGGCACGGTCAGCCCCTTCAGCTCGATCTCGTCGGAAAGAATCTGCGCGAAGACGGCGTGCGCGGTCCCGTCGCCGACTCCGGAGGTGCCGGCGATGGCCAGCGGCTCGTCGGAAAACGCCTCGATGATCGAGCGGAGCTCGGCCAGGGGGGCGCCGGAAAGCAGCTTCAGGTTGTCGATCACCAGAAGGGTGGGACGCAGGCGGACGACGCGGCGCAGGGCGGTGATGCTCGACTGGAGGGAGCGCTCCGGCTCCGACCTGAGCAGGCCGCGCGAGCCGGGGGAGAGCCAGAGCGCGCGCGACAGCAGCGGGGCGATCGACGCGGTCGACTCCGGATACAGCCTCAGATGAATCACGGTGCCCCCCTCAGCCTGGATGGCCGAGATCGCCGCCTCCATCAGGGCGCTTTTGCCGATGCCGGCCTCGCCGGTGATCAGCATCCCCCGCAGACGTGCCGAATGAAGGGTTTCACGCCAGAAATGGACGATTCTCTCGACCTCATCGGCACGTCCCGTGAACGGGAGGATGCCGTGTGTCAGGAATTCGGCGATCGTGGGACTCATCGCTACGCTATCGGACAGGAGACAACAAGGCCCGCGCACACGAGATCGCGTGCGGGGGAGGAAGGGATCGGCGGGCCACGGGCAGGTCGCCGGCGTCGATCGGAATGTTCATCCGCGCCGAAGCCCACGCGGATCAACGCGCACGGGCTTGTCGCGGAAGCACGATGTGGGCTGACCGAGGGGGGATCGTCCACATCGAACAGGCTCCGGTCGACCGATCAACATCGGTACGTCTGGCAGGGGGGCGCTGCCGCGGCGCAAGGCTCGACGCGGAGCGGCGGCGTGGCCGGATGCAGGGGTGGGGCATCGGGACGCGACGGGCGGCTAATGTACGGGATTCGGGGGTGAGATGTAAATGGAACGCGCGGAAACGGCGATGAAAAGAAGGAAACGCGGGGGTGAAAAAAGTACCGGGCATCCGGTTGACCCCGTACCGGTTGGGTCTCGCCGGATGCCCGATATCGCTGATGTCGATCGCGCTCCGTCAGAACTTGGTGTGCTTCCATCTGGGCGGTCCCTTGCCCAAATGCAGCCGAACCGACGGTTCAAGCTCGATCCTCATCTCCGTCTCGACCGATGCATCGAATCCCGGTCCGGATTCGTGCATCGAGGCGAGAGCGGCCTCTGTCGTCGAAATCGTGTCGCCGTGAGAGGTCCGCGCCGTCCAGAGCGCGCGAACTCCCGCTGCTGTTCATCCCCTCCCCCTTGTCGGGTCCGGATCGAGTGTGTCGACCGGGCCCAGGAAGAGATGCTGTACGATTGTGACAGCGCGTTGGCTGTCGTTACAACAGATGCTGCAACTTACGGCTCGCGACTTACCGTTGGCCCGAACAGCTCTTACAGTTCAGGATGTAATCCACTTTTCAGAAAAAATCTCTCCGGGAATCCATCACCGGGGGGCCAACTCCAGTCGGCAGAGCTTCATATCCTCCCCGCGCCCCATCATCACCGTCAGGAGCAGCTCACGCTCGCCGAGCCAGCTTGTGTAGGGGAACAGGACCTGTCCGGCCCCTCCGGTGGAGATCAGTCGGCGCGGAACCGGGCTCATTTCCGCGCCATTGCCGGCAAAATACTCCCGCGCCCGGAGCTCCCCCTCCGATTCGTAGAAGATCCGGAACACCCCGGACGCGCCGGCGCGCGCGAACACGCTCGATGTGACATACTCTCCCTCCGACCGCGCCTCGCGCGCCGTTCCCCGCAGCCACCGATGGAGCCCGCTGGAGTCCAGGGCGATCGTGATCAGGTGTCCGGCCGTTCCGCGCAGCGGTCCGCCCCCCGGACTGGCCGGCGCCGGAGCCTCCTCCTCGTCGTCATCCTGGGAGGCGGGGCGCCTGATGGTTCCGGCCGATGCCGGAGCGGCCGATGCGGGGGGAATCCGCTCCTCCAGCAGCAGAAACCAGCGGACCGGCGCCGCGCCGTCGTAGATCCCCCGGAGCGTGGGGCGCTCGAAGGTCGTGGCCGACACGAGCTTGCCGAGCATCTCTTTGGAGATGCCGATGTAGCGGATCATGATCGGGCTCCACTTGTTCAGGTCGATCCTGACCGTGGCGCAGCCGCTCAGGTAAGGGCCGAGACGTCCCGGGCCGGCGATCAGCATCGTCCCGTCGTTCTCGATCCGTCCGGTCAGCGGCGTCAGGCGCATGCCGGAGGAGGAGCTGTCGGTGACCTTCACCGTCATCCGCTCCGGTGTTTCGGTCTGCTGCAGGCGGTAGCGGAAGAGGGTGATCGTGTTCCGCTCGTCCTGGTCGAGCACGATCAGGTTGCCGCCGTCGTCGACGAGAACCGAGCGGAGGGAATCGCGCCCGGAGCGCCCGGTCACCACGATCCGCTTGCCGCGGATTCCGCCGACCGGCCCCCCGAACAGGTGAACGTCCACGTCCCGCTGGATACCGTTCCGCTCGTCGGAGACCATATAACATGCGATCACGCTCCCGTTGGGGGAGATGGTGCTCCGGTAGCGCTTCTGCGATTCCCGCAGCGTTCCGCCGAAGCGCGTCCGGTGGATCGTGTCGAGCCCGTGGAGATCGCCGGTGCGGATGTCGAACGTCCGGAGCAGCAGCGCGACGCTGTCGGCGGCAAAGCGGCGGTAGGTCAGCAGCGCCACCTCCTCGCCGATGGGGACCACGCGGATCACCCGCTCGGCCACGGGGGGAACCCGCGGCAGCTCGAAATCTCCCTTCCCCTTGGGCTCCGGTCCCGGAAGATCGATCGTCCGCGACCAGAGCGGATGGAGCGCGTCGTCGAAGCGGGTCAGGCCGAGGCGGAGCGGGGTGACGATCTGGCAGGCCACGATGCTCCCGTCGGTCAGCCGCGCCACGGCCGGCTCCTCGTCGTCGCTGATCGCCGTCTGGAAGCTGACGTTCTGGACGCGAGCCGGGGGAATGCCGACGATCTCCGGAGAGCTTTCCCCGGCGCCGCCGACGATGTAGCGACCGCAGGAGGCGGTCAGCGCCAGAAGCGCGGGGAGGAGCGTCGCGAGAAGAAGCCGCCGCCGAAGTGGCCGCCGCCGGAGAAGTCCACGTCGGGGCGGGGCGATGCCGGGTCTGAGTGACCGCATGGGATCCTGTCGATTGAACAACATGATGTCGAGAGGGATACGGTTCCGATATCCGATCGGGAGAAGAGCTCCATTCCGGATCGGGGGGAATCCGTCGGGCGCCAATGCCCCGGGGGGTGGGCATGAAATTGGCGAGCCGAATGTGACAATCCGCCGGGGCCGGTGTCTACCGAAGCGATGTCGTGTCCAGCGTGCATCGGGCTCGGAGACCGATCGATCGTCGGCGGCGCGTGTCCGGACATTCGAGTGTCTCCGTCCGGAGGTGGCGAATCTACTCGAATTCCGTAGATTGGCGGCGGTTTACTACCACAGCCCCTCACCCATTCGAAGCGATCTCCCGCGCGCCGCGCCTGGGAGACGAGCTCCCGTCGGCACGCAATCGCGGCGGGATCCTGGAGGAAGCATCACCTTCCCCGGAGCGGGCGGCGCGCCGTTCGACCTCCATCGTCGGCCGGCCGGTCCCGAATGTGCCGATGGCGGATGAATCCCCGGAAGCCGGTGTGCGTCTGAAGCGCGTGAGCGCGGCGGGCGCGCGATCGCCGAAGATCTTCCGAGGCGGTGAGCACCCTGATCGTATGCCAACCACGACAACCTGACACGTCCAATCGCCAGACGCAGGGGAGACAGAAGCATGTCCCGTAAGAGGAGAGATCGCATCGACGAGCCCGCCACGGCACTGGTCGCGCTGGAGGAGCGGTATCGCGGCACGCCGAACGAGCTGCGCGCCCGGATGATGCGCCTGTTGAAGATGGAGCAGGGGCTGACCATCGCCGGGGCCGCCACGCTGCTCGGCGTCTCGGAACGGACCGCCCACCGCTGGTGGCGCCTCTACCGCCAGGGAGGGATCGACGGGCTACTGCAGCAGGAGCCGGGGGAGCCGCGCGAGCGGGAAGTGCCGGACGACAGTATCCGGGAGCTCTCCCGCCGCCTCCGCGCCGGCGAGTTCCAGACGCTGTTCGAGATTCAGGCGTGGCTCTCCGGCGCCACCGGCGTCAGCTACTCCATCCGGAGCATCGCCGATCTGGTGGAGGATCAGCTCCGCCCGCGGCGCCTCCTCACGTTCGATGCCGACGGCGGTCGCGGCCAGATCCGCGAATCCTATCCGACGCCGGAGGGGCCGACCTCGATCGCCGAGCCGATGCTCGTCTTCTTCCGCTCGCTCCCCCTCTCCGGCGACGTCACCGAGTGGATCGATGCGTTCCGGGAGGCGCTCAGCCTGCTGCTGCGCGAGGCCGACTGGATCACCGTCAGCGTCAATATCGACTGCAACCTGCAGACGCTCGATCCCCCCGTTCCCCGCGCCACGATGATCGATCACGCCGCCGATCCGAGCGAGGAGAGCCGCGCCGATTCCCGTCCCGAGCGGGTCCACGCCGACCGTCTGCTCGAGGAGGTCGCGCGCGACCGGTTTCCGCTGGCCGAATATCACCCGCCCCACAGCTTCATCTATTACTATTCCCGCGATGCCTATCTCGGCACCATCATCATCTGGCGGAAAGCCTCCCGACCGGAAGTCTCCGAGCGGACGCTGGAGACGATGCGGGGGCTGGAATCGGTTGTCACCTATCTCCTCTCCGGCTGCGTGGCGCGCTACCAGAGCGATCGTCCGGTCGACAGCCTGTTCCGCGAGGCGCTGCTTCGGATCGTGAAGGAGGGGGGATTGAGCAACCAGGAGAAGCGGATTCTGATCCTCCAGCTCCTCGGCCATTCCTACAAGGAGATCGCCGATATCCTCGGCATCTCGATCGACACGGTCGGCAAGCACGTCAACTCGATCCACCGAAAGACCGATACCCGCAGCCACACCGAGCTGCTGGCCAAGTACTTCACCACGCCCCCCGGAGACAATATCTGATCTGACGCGTTCCGATCGCCCCGGCGCGGGGGCGCGCTTCCGATCGGGGGAGCCGGCATGCCTTGCACCGGAGCGGCGGTGGGGAGATATTCCCCGTTCCCACGCTTCGCGGCGCTCCTCGGGCGCCGGCATCCGAATGCTCCCGACGACCGGTCCCGGCTGTTGCCCATGGATCCTCCGTCGCGGCCGCATCCTCTCCGGGATCCCGCGTCAGCCGGCGCGGACCGATCATCGCGGACCGATCATCGCGGCAATCCGGTCACGGCGCCGCCGGCTCCGTGCGTATCTTTGCCCGGATAACAACTTCCAGTCGCTTCCGTTCGTCGTACAGTAGGTATGCCCGGCAGGTTGGTTCTCTTTTTCGCGCAGATCGTCATGGTGCTCCTGGCAACGGGGTTCCATGTGCTGGCTGCCTCGCGCCTGATGCGCCGCGCAACGTCGTGGCCCTCGGGGCGTCGACGGCTGCTCCGGATCGTGCTCGCGGCGCTCATCGTGGCGCTGGACCTCCCGCTGCTGCACCTGTTCGTGGTCTACAAGTACTACAACCCTCTCTTCCTCGATACGCTCTTTCATGATATCGCGCCGTACTTCCTGGCGCTGCATGCAAATGTTCTGATCCTGGGACTGATACTGTTGACGAGAGATTACCTGATGAACCCTGTGAATCGATGGTGGAGGCGGCGTCGCCAGGAGCGACGTCGGACGGAGCGGCGGGTGGAGCTTCCGGCGCCGATGGCGCAGGAACGCACCCCCCATGCCCCGATGCGGAGCGCGCAGCAGCCGGATCACCGCGTGGCGGAGCATCCCCTGGAGCATCCCCTCGCGGACGCCCTGGCGGACGCCCTGGCGGACGCCGGCGCGTACGCTGTCGGAGATGACGTCGCCGCGCATGAGGCCCCGGCCTCGCGGCTCGTCGACATGAACGGCACCGCCGCGCGCCCCGGGCGTCCGCGGCTGCATCTTCCCCGGCGCCGGTTCCTGCAGACCTCGGCGCTGGCCGCGACCGGCATCGTCACCAGCGCCTCGACACTGTCGGCGATGCGCTCCACCGGCGATTACCGCCTGGAGCGGATCGTGATGAAGGTCCCCGATCTGCCGGAGGCGCTGAAGGGGACAACGATCGCGATCATCTCCGATATTCACTCCTCGGTCTTCATGGTGCGCGAGGAGATGGAGCGCTACGCCCGCGAGGTCAATGCCCTGAAGGCGGACATGATCTTCGTGCTCGGCGACTTCGTCAACAGCAAGCTGCGCGAGGTCTATCCGTTCGCCGAGGCCTTCACGATGCTGAAGGCCCCCTACGGCGTGTTTGGCGTGACCGGCAACCACGACTACTACACCGGCGAGATCGAGTCGGTGGCGCGCGAGGTGGGGCAGGCCGGCATCCGCCTGATTCGGAACGAGAACCTCTCGATCGAGAAGAACGGCGAGAAGCTCTGGCTGCTCGGCATCGACGACGGCGATATCTACGACATCCGCTCCTACCGGGAGCAGGGAAAGACCGAGAAGGGGACGATCGAGAACCTGATGAAGGGAGTGCCGGAGCATGCTCCGAAGCTCTTCCTCTGCCACAAGCCCTATCCGTTCGAGGAGTACAGCCAGCTCGGCATCTCCGCGATGTTCAGCGGACACACGCACGGCGGACAGGTGGTGATCGCGCAGCTGGACAACATCAACCTGTCGTTCGCCTCGCTCGCCTCACGCTACGTGGCCGGGCTCTACCGCGCCCGCTCCAACCCGAAGGCTCAACTCTACGTGACCCGCGGCGTCGGCACGGTCGGCATTCCGATCCGGCTGAACTGTCCTCCGGAGCTCACTCACGTCGTGCTGGTCTGACCGGCGCGGCCGTACGTCACAGCCGGAGATCCGGCACCGACGGACCTTTCCGTCGCAGCATCCGAACCCGACGCATGAAGCAACTTCAGCGGCTCCTTCCGCTTCTGTTCCTGACGCTCCTTCCGGCGACGCTGGCCGCCGGGGACCTGCTTCCGATCCCGGAGGAGGCGGCGCGTCGCATCGATGTCGAGCGTGCCCGCGCGCTGGTGGACTATCTGGCCTCCGATGCGATGATGGGGCGCAACACGCCGAGTCCGCAGCTCGATGAGGCCGCCGCGTATCTGGCGGCGCGCTTCAAGTCCTTTGGCATCGCTCCCCTGAACGGCTCCTATCTCGACGAGTTCGGACTGAAGCAGGAGGATCTCGACCCATCGAGCAGGCTCGGCGTGGGGGGAGCGTGGTTCACGCTGAAGAACGACTTCATCCCGTGCGACATCACCGGGAGCGGGAGGGTGGATGCCGAGGTGGTCTTCGTGGGCTACGGCCTGTCACGCGCCGCCGAGGGCTATGATGATTACGCCGGCATCGACGTGCGGGGAAAGGTGGTGCTGGCGATCGCCGGTGAGCCACGTCCGGTCGGCGCGGCGCGCCCCTCCTGGCGCGCGGCCTCCGACGCCGGACCACGAGCCAAGATGCGCGCGGCGATCGAGCATGGCGCCGTCGGGCTTCTGCTGGTGGTCAACCCGGCGGTGGCGAAGAATCCGAGCCCCTATCCCTACTACTGGCCCAGCCTCTATCCGAATCTGAAGGTGAGCCCGCCGCTGCGGCTCGATCTTCCCGATTCGGTGCAGCGGTCGATCCCGGTCGTCAGCATCGGCGAGGGTCCGGCGCGCGCGCTCTTCGGCGGCACGCTCGATCGCGCCGCGGCGCTGGCCCACGCCATCGACACCTCGGGGCGCCCCGCCTCGACGCCGCTCGGCACGACTATCCACCTGGATATCCGGCTCGCCAAGGAGTCGATCCCCGCGCGGAACGTGGTGGGGGTCGTCCGCGGACGTCTCCGGCCGGACGAGTACGTGGTGGTCGGCGCGCACTACGACCATATCGGCTACTTCGAGAAGCGGGGATCGGTGGACGCGCGCGTGACCGACACGATCTACAACGGCGCCGACGACAACGCCAGCGGCACGGCCGGGCTGATGATGATGGCCGAGGCGTTCGCCTCGCTTCCGCCGGAATCGCGTCCGGCGCGGAGCGTCGTCTTCGTCGCCTTCAGCGGCGAGGAGAAGGGGCTCTACGGCTCACGCTCCTTCGTCCTGCGCGACGTGGTGCCGACCGGGAAGATCGTGGCCATGATCAACATGGACATGATCGGCCGCAACGCCCACGATTCGGTCTCCGTCGCCGGCCGGAGCCGGTCGCCGGAGCTTTTCCGGATACTCGAGGAGGCCAACCGGGCCGAGCCGATGGCCTTGGTCGAAAACCTCGAAAGCTTTTTCTTCAGGAGCGATCAGGCGAGCTTCGCCGCGCGCCGCGTTCCCGTCCTCTTCTTCTCCAGCGGAGAGCATGTCGATTACCATCAGGTGTCCGACGCTCCCGAGAAGATCGATTACGCCAAGCTGGTCCGCATCGCGCGGCTCGGCTTCCGGACCTCCTGGCTCGTCGCCGAGTCCCCGGATCGACCGGGATTCATCGACGTCAAGTCCGACGATCCGAATCAACTCGTCCTCGACCAGTAACCAAGCAGCATCGCATCTGCAAGCGAACCACATGAAGTTCACGACGATCACCGGAGCCACGGCCCTTCGCGCCGCGCTCCTTCTCGGCATCCTTCCGGTGGCCACCGGAGCCGTTCACGCCCAGACCAAGAAGCTGGCCTTCAAGAAAGGGAGCACGCTCGGCTATCAGACCCTGCTCACGATGGAGCAGAAGATGTCCATGGGGGGGAGCGACATGTCCTCCACCATCGGATTCAACGCCGCATCGAGCATGCTGAGCCTCGATGATGACGCGGCCGGGCGACTCGGCTGGAAGCTCGATCTCGGCTCGGTGCACGTGACCGCCGAGGGTAACATGCTCCCCTCCGGAAAGGTGGATACCACCATGTCGGCCCCGCCGATCACGCTCCGCACCGACGCGGCCGGCAAGCCCGACGGCGGGCTGACGGCCGACGGCAACTCGCCGCTGATGGCTCTGCTGAACGGGCCGAGCAAGCTGATGCTCGGCAACTGGTTCTCGCCGACCAACTGGCGCGCGGCCAAGCCGGGGGATTCCTGGGAGGAGACCATCGTCGACACCACCGTCAACGGTCTGGTCGGCGTCCAGATGCGGACCACGATGAAGACCCGTTACACCTTCGGCGGCATGGTCGATACGCTCGGCGTCAAGTGCGCGCGCATCTACGCCAACGTCCTGTCGATCGCGGTGGCCGGCAGCGGCGACTTCAACGGCGCGCCGATCACGCTCGACGGCGACGGCACGGCCAGCGGCGTCTCCTACTACAACGGCAAGGATGGCGCGCTGCAGGCCTCGACGCTCGACTGCAACTCCACGGTGCGGATGGCCGTCGGCGGCGGCAACGACATGGTGATGCCGGTCTCGGTGAGAACCACCGGCAGCGTGGTCCGCGCGGCCGCCCAGAAGAAGTGACGAACCTCTCGTTTCAGGAGATCGCATGATGATGTTTGCGCAGAGAGTCCGCTCCATCCTCGCCACGCTCACGGGCGCGGCCAGGGGGGGCACGCGGCTCACCCCGGCGCTGCTGGTCGTGGCCGCGACGGCGCTTCCGCTGGCGGCGCTTCCTCTGGCGGCACAGCAGGCGGAGAGATCCTCGACGGACGTCGTGCTCGACTCGGTGAGCCTCGCCTATCGGTTCACGCCGGGGGAGGAGATCACCTACCGCGTGGTCTCGCTCGACTCGATGCGCCTTCCGGCGCGCACCGAGGAGGGAGGGCGCCAGGTGACCCGCCAGCGGGTGGAGGTGATCCACTACCGCTGCGATACCGTGCTCCCGCAGGGGATCGTGCTGACGGCCACCCTCAAGGACTACGTCGCCGTCGAGCAGCTCGACTCCCTTCCGCCGGCCACGCGGACCTCGCATCCCTGGGTCGGACGGTCGATCACCTTTCTGATGACCCCGGACGGACGCCGCGTCGACATGCTCCGCTACGCCAAGGAGAACGGCGTGGCAGCCGGCGCTCCGTTCCAGCCGGGACCGGTCCCTTTCATCGGGCCGGACTCGAGCTACATCGGGCAGTCCGGGATGTACAACGTCGAGCAGTTCGTCTTCGACAACGCCTTCCCGCCGCCGTTCTGGAGCGGGGCAACCTACCGGATCGTCCGCGGCCGCGTCGACACGCTCGGCGCCGAGGCGATCCACCTGACGCTGACCGAGACCGGACAGCTGAAGTACTATCCGCCGCCGGAGAAGGGGCAGGATTCCAACGCCGTCTACGTGCACACGGTGGTCAACGGCGCCGGCGAGTATTACTATTCGCCGAAGCGGGGCGTGATGATCGGCGGTCGGCACGATGTGATCGGTCGCATTACGATGATGTCGTCGAAGGATCCTTCAATCAAGGCGCTGGGGCGCCATATCATCCACATGTCCTTCAGCGAGCTGCGGACCGACTGAGTCCCCGGCTCGACGTACGGGAATCCGATTATGCAGACGAAGCGACGTCGCATCGTGGGGGCACTGCTCATGGCGGTTGCCCCCATGCTGCTTCACGCCCAGGAGGGGGGGCGCTACGGACACTACGAGGTGTACGACGCCGACCTGTTCCCCCGCGCCGAATACGCCGCGCGGCGCCAGAAAGTCCTCGCCCAGCTCGAACAGGGGAGCGCCATGCTGGTCCGCTCGGCCGATGAAAAGAACCGTAGCGGCGATGTGGAGTATCCATTCCGCCAGCGCAACAGCATGCTCTACCTGAGCGGCGTCACCGAGCCGGGCTCGGCGCTGCTGCTGACGCCGCGCCCGGTGATGATCGATGGCGCTCCGGCGCGGGAGATCCTCTTCGTCTCCAGACGCGATCCGAACCGGGAGTCCTGGACCGGCATCATGCTCGGGCCGGAAGTCGCCTCCAAGGTGAGCGGCATCGCCGCGGTGCTGCCGTTCGACGCCCTGCGGGGGGTGCTCGACACGCTCCTGCCGTCGCTCACCACGCTCTACTACGACGACTGGGTCGCCGGTCCGCTCACCGATCCGTTGACCGGCGGCGTGCTCGCCTTCGACCGGGAGATGAAGACCCGCCTTCCGGCCGGCGCCGCCGCGCTGCAGATCCGTCCGGTCGGGCCGATACTCCATCCGATGCGGCAGATCAAATCCCCGGCCGAGCAGGGGATGCTCCGCCGCGCCGCCCAGATTACCGCCGAGGCACATCGAGAGACGATCCGGAGCGCCCGCCCCGGCATGCACGAGTACGAGCTGCAGGCGACGATGGAATACCATTTCATGCGCCTCGGCGCCGAAGCACCCGGCTATCCCTCCATCGTCGGCTCCGGCCCGAACAGCTGCATCCTCCATTACGAGTCGAATCGCCGCGCAACCGCGCCGGGGGATCTGGTGCTGATGGACTGCGGCGCCGAGCTGCACGGCTATTCGGCCGACGTCACCCGCACCTTCCCGATCTCCGGACACTTCACGCCGGAGCAGCGCGCCATCTACGACATCGTGCTTCAGGCACAGGCCGAGGGAATCGAGCTCTGCCGCGACGGAAACGACTTCCGCGACCCGCACCGGAAGGCTATGGCGGTGATCGCCGCCGGGCTGATGCGTCTCGGGGTCATCAGCGAGCAGGAGGAGGCCGAGCGCTACTTCTTCCACGGCACCTCCCACTTCCTCGGCATGGATGTCCACGACGTCGGCCGGATGGGGAAGCTCGCCGCCGGCATGGTGCTCACCGTGGAGCCGGGGATTTATATTCCCGCCGGCAGCCCGTGCGACCCGAAGTGGTGGAACATCGGCATCAGAATCGAGGACGATATCCTGGTGACCTCGCGCGGGCCGGACAATCTTTCGGCCGGCGTGCCGAGGGCGCCGGAGGAGATCGAGCGCCTCATGCAGCAGAACCCGTGACGCGATGCACAAGAACTATCTGATCGACGGCTACAACCTGATCCACGCCTCGGCGGACCTTTCGCGCATGGCCGCCTCCTTCGGGATGGACCGCGCGCGGATGGAGCTGATCAGCCAGCTCGCCTCCTTCGCCGACCGGCGCAACTGCCAGGTGACGGTCGTCTTCGACGGCACCGTCAACGACGGCGGCGCCGGCCGGGTGCGCGTGCTCTCAAGCCGCACCCGCACCGCCGACGCGATCATCCGGGAACAGGCCTCCTCGATGGGGCGTGGCGTGGTGGTGGTCTCCTCCGATCTGGAGATCGTCGGCACCGCGCGGACCAATCTCTCGACCGTGATCAAATCCTCCCAGTTCGCCCAGGAGCTCGGCACGGCCAACACCTACGATCGCTCCGCCGGCGCCCGGCCGCATCGCGTCGATGAGCTGTTCGAGCGATCGGAGAAGCCCCGCTCGGTCGATGACGACGATATCGAGGAGTGGAAGAAGCTCTTCGGCGCGTGATCGAGAAGGGATGATGATGCGTCCCGTCGCGACATGATGCCGACGCCGCGGTGTGCCTGACGCGATGGAGCCCGACAACGAGCGAGGGGGAGCGGACCCGATGTCCGCTCCCCCTCCTGCATTCGTGCCCGGCACCCACGCCCGCCTCTGCATCGGTAGGCGCCTCGATTGACCCAATGGTAGGCGCACATCTTCAGCGTGCGCCGGTACCAACGTGCATCGGCGGGGGCCACGATTGGCGCACGTCTTCAGCGTGCGCCGGTACCAACGTGCATCGGCGGGGGCCACGATTGGCGCACGTCTTCAGCGTGCGCCGGTTCCAGCGTGCATCGGCGACTGCACCGTTTGGCGCGCGGTCGGAGCGGCCACGGGAGCCACCCCGACGGTGGCGTTGCTCCCGCTCGCCCATCACCAAACGCTTACGCCGGGACTCTCCGAAGCCTGGTGATCGCGCCGATCTCCTTGCCGATGTTGATGAAGGTGATGTGATTCAGCGGCAGCTCGAGAAGCACGTGCGCGAAGCTGAGGAAGAAGAGCCACTGGAATCCCACCACGTAGTTGTAGGCGTAGAGCACCACCGAGGCCAGCCAGATCGCGATCACGCCGATGAACCGGGAGCGGGGGATGTTGTGCCAGCGGATCACCGAGGTCTTCGAGAACCAGTTCAGATAATGGTAGATGTAGGCGAAGCCGATGAATCCCATCACCGAGAGCGCCACGGGATTGTGGTAGAGGAACTCGTTGATACCGGCCACGAAGTCGGTGAGCGTTCCGGTCTGCTGACCGAAGTCGTGCAGGTTCAGGCCGGTGAGCAGGTTGTAGTTCAGCAGCATGAACCCGTCGGTGAAGGAGCCGTTGGCGTTGACGTATCCATAGGTATTTCGGATGTACTCGTTGTGCGTGTAGTCTCCCCACGTCGGATGGATGACGAAGAAACTGGCCGCCACGATCACGAACACCGCCAGCGACAGGAGGCCGGAGAAGCTGCGACCACGGAGCGCGCCGACCAGGATGAACAGCCCGGTGAAGAGGAAGACGTGGATCAGCGTGGGAAGGAAGACGCCGAAGATGCTGTTGAACGCCGGAACCTCCGCCACGCTCACCCCCACGAACGCCGCGGCCGCGATCCCGAAGATCCGAACCGGCAGGCTGTCGACCATCACGAAGATGAACGCGGCGACGAACGAGGTGATCGTCAGCGCCACGATGAAGTAATTCGGTATCCCCTTGATGATGTCGAAGAACAGCAGCGAGATCACCGCGGCGATCACCCAGAGAACCCAGGCGTCGTACTTCCGCTTGGTGAAGTACTGACGGTCGTGCAGCCAGGAGATCTCCGTCAGATAATGGAGGGGACCGAAGAACGCGTAGGCGAAGAGGAACGTCTCGAACGGCCACCGGAAGGCCAGCACCGCCGAGATAACCATCAGGCCGATGTTGAGATAGTTGACCTGGTCGGTCGTCAGTTTGAAGTTCATGTTGTTCGAAATTGAGTCGGAACGGTTCCTGACCGCGCCTGGAGTCGACCGATAGTCTGGATTGGGGAAGAGCGGACTGGAACGAATCGGAACCTGCGATTCTTTCGGGGTGGATCGAATATTCATGTTTTCAGCGAACGAACCAAGCCCGGTCGTTCCGGCTTTCCGGGAGACGTGTCCGACGGGAGGCGGGTCTCGGAGTCGATGCGTGCGCGGAGGATAATCGGGCGGCCGGCGCCGGCCCAGGCGCATCGCCGCGGACCCGTGAGATGGGAGCGGGGAGGTGGAGAGATTCGATCGTCGCGCGGGACCGTTCCTGCTTCCCCGGAGTCGGGGAGCGCCGGGAACGGCCCCGCGTCATGTGGCGGCCGCGCGCTCGGCGGGCGCAAAGCGGGCGTCGCCAGGGATCGCCGCGTGTCGTGGGTGACCGACCGCGGTGCCGGCCTCGGCCGGCGGAGATGGCGGAGGGGTGAGTCCGCCATCCTGTCGCAAGTCGGTCAGTGTTTCGGGAACTGCACCCGGACGCCGACGTTGATCGTGTCGTTCGGCTTCCGGTCGCTCTTCGGCGCGGTCGCCGAGGGGGCGTCCTGAACCGCGGGGGCGTCGGTGGCCGTGCTCCGTCCGTCGATGCTCCGCTCGGACGCGCTCCGGGAGGCCCGATTGCCGATCGTCTCCTCGCGTGCCGAGCCGGAGGCGCCGCCGGTGGAGCGGGTCCGCTCGCGGCGCTCGGCGTTCACTCCGGCGCTCGCCGTTGTTCCCTCGGTCGCGCGGAGATCCGGAGCCGTCGAGGGGGCCACCCCTTCGGAGGGGTGGGCGGACGCCTGCCCAGCGGCGGGCGTAGCGGAGGGTGCGGCCGGTGTCGTCATGGTTGGTGCCGTCGCCGACGGCGCCGTCGCGGCGGGGGCCGGGGACTGGGCATCGCCATGCTGCATCTGGATCACGGCCAGATAGCTGCCGACGGTCAGAAGGAGCGCGGCGCCGCCGCCGGCGATCCATCGCATGGCCGATCGTCCGAGCCCGGAGGCCACGCCGGAGCCGGCATCGCCGACCTGGGGCGTCTGAATCGTCGAGCCGCCGGGAACCGGAGCCGGCTCGCCGCCTCCAGGCGTCACGGTCAGCATCGTCGCCACGCGGGCACGCAGCGCGGTGTGCTCGGAGCGCTCGGCCTCGCGGTCCTTCCGGAAGGCGCTTTCCACCGTCCGGTAGGCCTTCAGCTCCTGACGCAGCTCCTTGTCCACCGCGACCTGGATGAAGAAATCCTGCTCCTGAACGGAGGACATCTCTCCGTTCAGATAGCGCTCGATGAGGAGTTCCCGTTCAGAGCGTGTCATGCTTCCTCCTCGGTGCTGCGGGCGTTGTCGCCATAGTCGTCGTGCTTTTCGTTGCTTTCATCGAGTGCGATAAGGGCGGAGATAATCCGGCCGAGCTGCGCGCGCGCCCTCCAGGCGCGCGTTCTGATGGCCCCGACCGGTTCGCCGAGCATTTCGGCGATCTCATCGAAACGGTAGCCGGAGTAGGCGTGAAGGATCAGCACCTCACGCTGCTGCATCGGCAGACGGGGGAGGGCGGCGACCACGAGCTCCTCGTGCTGCGTCAGCTCCCGCATCGTCGTGCTCGGATGCTCCCATTCCGGGACGTCCTCCAGCGAGGAGGTGCTCCGCTCGTCGCGGATGTTGTTCAGGCAGAGGTTGCGGGCGATCCTCACCAGAAGCCCGACCGGATTGTCCGGCGCGCTCTTGCCGGCCGCGCGCAGCTTGATCACGCGCTCCCAGAGATCCTGCACCAGATCCTCGGCCCGCTGCCGGTCGTTGACGAACTTCAGACAGTACAGATACAGCCGGTGCGTGTGCCGATCGAACAGCTCCATGAACGCCGCGTCATCTCCTTCGAGAAATCGTGCGAACAGGGCCTGATCGTTGCCGGTCGCCCTCCCCGAGGGGGAGTCCTTCTTCTGCGCCACCATTACCTGGGATGTGAGCATGGTACTGATTCGACTCATCGTCCTGTGCGGTTCTCGTTGATCTCATCGAAGTGACACGCCTCGGCGCGGAAACATCACACGCCTGCCTCCGCGCTCCTGTTCCATCCGGTCATCGCCCCTCCCGCCGGTCCAGGGGAGCCCCCCTGAAGACGGACGGCCCATCGCCGAGAGTATATCGTGTGATTCTTTCGCCCCATGCCGTGTCATTGAAACGACAGACGCCTCGCCGCGGTCGCGCCCGACGCGCCGGTTGGGGCACTCCCGATCTCGATGCCGATGCCTATCGCCAGCGAATGACCCTGATGCACGGTCCCTTGCGGATCACGATACTCGCGCTGCTCCTCCTGCTCGTCGCTTCCCGGGCGCCGGCGGCGCTCACGCTTCCGTTCTCCACGGCCTCCATGCCGCCTTCGTGGAAGGCCGGTCCGGGCTCCGCGATCGTCCCGCTCATCCGGTTTCAGCTGCCGTCGGCCGCGCCGAAGATCGTGCTGTTTCCCGATACGACGCTCGATTTCGGCCGCGTGCTGGTCGGCCGGCGGCGCGACAGCCTGGTCAGGGTCACGCTGCGCGATGCGGCCGAGGCGCTCGCCACCTTCCAGATCACCCCGCAATTCTCCCGGTTCACGATCCGCTCCACCGTCCTTCAGCTCGATTCGGCGAAGTCGGGCGTCGTCGACTCGATCTTCTACGCTCCGAGCGAGCGTGGGGTGGATTCGGCCATGCTGGAGGTGCTGGTCGGCAACACGGTGGTCTCCTCGATCCGGCTGCGGGGCACCGGCATCATCTCCCGCGTCGGATACGACACCTCCGGGCACGAGCTGTCGACGCTCGATTTCGGCGCCCGGGCACCGAAGGGAACCAGGACCATCCCGGTCGTGGTCAAGAATACCGGCGATCTTCCCCTCGGCTCCGAGCTGATGCTCCTTCAGCCGATCCCCGATGTCTTTTCGATCGATTCCGTGGGGCGCTTTAATGGAGCATCCGGTCCGCTCAAGCCGGGGGATTCGATGCTGGTCCACCTGGCGTTCCATCCCGGACTGCGCACCGGCACCTTCGACGGGCTCCTATATGTGCTGACCGATTCGGCCGCCGGCTCGCTCCGGCTCTCCGGCCGCACGCAGGAAACACACCTGATCACGATCACCCCCGACACGCTCGAGCTTCCGGCGAGCGATACCTGTCGCCTCGTCGAGACCACGCTCTTCAACGCCGGCACGGCCGACGTGCGGATCGACTCGATCGTCTCGCCGGACGGACGCTTCGCCGTCGTTTCTCCGGAGATGCCGTTCAAGCTCCCGGCCGGGGATCGGCAGCAGGTGACCATCCGCTTCTGTCCGGACGATACGGTCGTTCATCGCGCGGCGCTGACGGTTTACGGCAATTTCGACAATCAGGGGATGGGGGGGAGAGTGCTGGTCATCGGACGTGGGACGATGACGTCACTGCGTCTCGATGCGGTCACGCCGGCGCCATGGCCGCGCCTGCTCGAGGCGCCGGACACGGCGCGGGACTCCGTGACGGTGGTGGTGACGAGCGCGTCGTCGGCCAGGATCGGCTTTGCCGGCACGCGTCTCCTGCATGGGGACCGAGGGTTCGAGCTGGCCGGCATTCCCGATGCGATTCTTCCGGGAGAACGCGCGATCTTTCCGGTCCGCTTCATTCCGGCCGGAAGGATCGATACGTTGCGCGACACGCTGCTGATCTCCGGCACCCGCGGCGCGGCGATCGTGATCCCGCTGGCCGGCCGGGGGCTCCGAGGGGGGATCGAGCGGGTGCCCTCCGGCGATTCCGTGCTCTTCGACACGCTTCAGCCCGGCGATGCCGACACCGCGCGGATCGTGATCGTCAATCCGGGAAATCTCCCGATCATTCTCCGGTCGCCCGATGATCTCATCCTGACCGACGCTCCCGGCGGCGCGTTCTCCGTCGAGCCGTGGCAATCCTCGGCCGGGGCCATCACGCTCGCTCCCGGCGGACGTGACTCGCTCCGCGTGATCTTCCATCCGGCGGCGCGCGGCACATTCTCGACGCGGCTCGATGTCTCCTCGGTCGAGCTCTGGAAGGGAATCCCGTTGCGCCAGCGCCGGCTCGCACTCTTTCTGCGGGGGAGCGCGGTTCGCGCCGTCGCGTTCCCCGACGCGCACCCGGTGCTCGGCGGCGGCACCGTGAGCGTCGGCGACACGATCGCCCTCCCCTTCGAGCTCGACCTGAGCCTGGACTCCCTGGATGGCCTCACGGCGATGAGCGCCGAGCTGGAGCTGCGCGCCCGCTCCCTCTATCCGGTCGACGCCCTCTCGACGTTCGGTCCGCTCCGGACCAGCTACAGGATCGACGGCGCGATCGGCCATGTGACGATTTCCGGGAGCGGGCTCGAGACGCTGAAGGGGCGTCGCCTCTTCGTGCTCCGGGTGCTCCCGCTGTCGACGGCCGAGCCGGCCGAGCGGATATCGGTGGTCTCGGCCAGCCTCGACGGGAAGGCGCTCGATACGAAAGGGGCCGGCGCCATGCTCACGATTCTCGGCTGCGCGGTCGGGCAGGGGATCTCCTTCGGGCGGCAGACGACGCTCGGAGGGATCGTGATCCGTGAGGGGGCAACCGGCACCGTGGTGACCTACGCGGCGCAGGCCGGGATCGCCCCGGTGGCCAGCCTGATCGATCTGGCCGGCATCGAGCGGCGCCGGATCGAGCTTCCGGTCGCCACCGGCGAGACTCAGCAGGGGGAGATCTCCCTGGCCGGACTCTCACCCGGATTCTATCTGCTCGAGCTGCGCGCAGGAGGGGACCGCAGCACCCTCCCGATCCTCTTCACGCGCTGATCTCCGTCCGACACCGGCCGGAGGCGGCGCAAGCGAACTATGACGATGACGTACCGGCATTCGACAGTCGCGCTCCTTCTGATGCTCCTTCTCCTGATCGTGGGGGAAGGGAGCGCGCTTGCGCAGGGCGACGGGCTCTCGACCGATCGCATCCGCTTCGGCGCCGTCCGGATCGACAGCTGCCGTCGCGATTCTCTGGTGCTCTCGCCGGCGGGGAAGAAGCGCATCCTCGTTGTCGCCATCAAGTATGTGCCGCAGTCCGGCGAGCTCTCCCACACGAACATCTCCGTCCCGGATACCATCGATGCCCCGAGGACGATCTATCTGACCTATTGCCCGAACGACACGCTCGGCGACACGGTGCGGCTGATACTGATGGTCTCCGACTCGTCCACGGTCAGATCCGACACGGTGCTCATCACCGGCACCGGGACGAAGGATACCAAACCGGCGATCCCCGTGATCCGGTTCGACTCGGCATCCCGGCGCGGGATCAGCGTCGTGGACTTCGGCCGGGCGCGGCCGGGGGTGAGTCGCGGCGCGCTCGTCGAGCTGGTCAATGTCGGCAACGACGCCGCCAGCGGCGTGCTCAGCATCAGGGGGAGTGGCGCGTTCACGCTCGACTCGGTCAGGCGGCGGAGCTCGGGCTTCGGGCCGCCGAGTGGCGCGGTCGACACCGTCCGGGTCGGGGATTCGCTCGGCCTGGCGCTCCGGTTCCTGCCGACCAGGATCGGCGCCGATTCCGCCGATCTCGTCTTCGAGACTCCCAGCGGACCCCGCATTCTCACGCTCAGGGGGAACGGCATCGGCGCGGTGGCGCGGATGCCCGATACGCTCGCGGCCGGCATCCTCGGCCGGGATAGCTGCTGGGAGTTCGAGCTTCCGATCGCCAACGACGGCAACGAGCCGCTGGTGATCGATGCGTTCAGGCTCGACACGTCGCGGATTCGCCCCCTCTTCAGGCTCGATTCCCTGCCGGATACCATTCCGGCCGGATCCTCGGCGGTCTATGGATTCCGCTTCTGTCCCGGCGCGCGCGGCTCGGTCGCCAGCGCCATCGAGGTGGTGACCAACGCGGCCGTCGGGCGGAGCCGCGTGATGGTGACCGCGCGGGTGATCGCCGGGCGCCTTCTGGCCGATCAGGTCCCGTACTTCCAGGTCGCCGGCGGCTGCGACACGATGACCGTGGTGATCCGCAACCTCGGCGATGATGCCACCAGCGCCACCGTCGTCGGCCTGTCGCAGGGCGATCGGGGCTTCGTCCTCATCGACGGGGAGCAGACGCGGATGCTGAAAGTCGAGGAGACGATGACCGTTCGCGTCCTCTTCTGCGCCAGCTCGCTGTCGCTGATGACCGATACGATCATCGTGGTCGACGGCGCCGGAGAGCGGCTCGAAGTGCCGCTCGGGGCGCGCGGGGTGAGCGCGGAGATGATCGCGCTCCGGCTCCCCTCCGACGGCGTTCCCCTCGCGCGCTACGACTTCGGCGACGTTCCGACCGGTTCCGCCCGGTCGATCGTCGTCTTCGTGCGCAACCGCGGCACGGTGCCGATCGCCATACCGGTCGCGAATCTGACCGCCACGCTCCTCCAGAGCTCGGCCGGCGGAAGCTTTTCGGTGGCACCGGCGCGCGCCGGGGTGGTCCGGCTCGAGCTTCCCCCCGATCAGCTCGATTCCATCCGCGTCACCTATCGCCCCGGCCCTCTCGGCGTCGACAGCGCCATGGTGATCGTCGGCGGCATCGCCACGCTCGACGCGCAGCGGAGCGCGCCGACGGTGACCCGCATCGTTCTCCTCGGCCGCTCGGTTCCCGCGGCGGTGGAGGGGCGGAAGCTCCGGCTTGAGCCGGCATCCGGGCACGTCGGCGACACTCTCTATCTGGCGGTCCGCGCAACGCCGCCGGTCGCCGCGTCGGAAGGGCTCGACCACATCGAGATCACCTTCCACGTCGATCGCGGCTCGCTGGCTCCGGTCACGGGAGGCGATCCGTTCGTCAGACTCACGGCGAATAACGGCGTCTGGATCTGGCGACGCGACGGGCTGCTGACCGGCGACACGATCGCCCTGATCCGGCTGGTGGCGCTGTCGACCGCGGTGCCGGAGAGCCATGCCGCGATCGAGTCCGCGACGGTCGGCACCCGCGCCGTGGACCACGGCACCGACTCCGCGACGATCACGCTCGAGGGGTGCGGGCTCGGGCTCGGCCCGTCGTTCGGCACCAAGGTCTCGATTGCCGGATTGATGATTTCAGGAGGCTCCGGCGTCGCGAACATCACCTATCTGGCCCCGGAGGGGGAGCGTCCGGAAGTGCGGATCGTCGACCTGGAGGGGACGCTCCGGCTTGCGACGGAGCTCCCGGCCGGCACCGGCGTTGAGCAGACCGGCGCCGTGCCGCTGCGCGGACTTTCGGCCGGCGTCTACCTGCTCGAGCTTCGCCTCGGCGGAGACCGGAGCTTCATCCCCATCATGATCGCGCGATGAGGTGCCAGGAATGATCCGACACGCTGCATACGGCCGGACCCGCGGCTCGATCGCCTCGATCGGGGGAGTGATGGCTCCTCGTGGTCCGCTCGCTGTTGCCCTGCTGCTGTTGCTGCCGGCGCTTCTTGCGGCGCAGCAGCGGCCGGAGCGCGGGCGGATGCTGATCGGCGGCATGGTCGGCGCCTCCACCGGCTGGCAGTCGGGCGCCTTCCCGATCTACTTCGCTCCGGGGTGCGGCACGTTCGATGGCGGCGTTACCCGCTCGGCCTGGGCAGAGGGACGGCTCGCGCTGCCGAAGCTGTTCGGCGCGTGGGGGCTCGGCTTCTCGCTCGGCTGGGAGAATCAGGTCTCACATTTCACGGCCACCGACGTCGAGGACTACGTGATGCTCGACCCGGCCACGCTCGCGCCGGTGTACATCCCGCAGGCGTTCCGCTACGACGCGATCACGCCGATGCTGCGTGGCGGCGTGACGGCCGGCGTGCGGCTGTTCGACTGGCTCGACATCGCCGCCGGACCCTGGTTCGGCTATCGCTTCCAGCCGTTCGCCGCGCAGACCGAGAACCTTCTGCGGCCGAATCCGGTGCCGGGAAGAAAATCCTCCATGGCGATGGACAGCGTCGCGATCTTCTCGTCGACCTTCACGCCGACGAAGCTCGCGTTCGGTCCCCAGCTTTCCGTTGGGGGAGATCTGGCGCTTCGCGGCTCGCTCGTGATCCGGCCGGAGATCGCCATCTCGTACGATCTGCTTTCCCCTTACACGGTGCCGGCCACCAGCGACGGATCGAGCTCACCGCTGCACACGCTCGCGCTCCGCTTCGGCGTCGGGATGCTCTTCGACATCACTCCGGCCCCGCGCGATGATGAGCCCCAGATAGCGGATCGGAGCGATAGTCTTCCGCGCGGCGCTGCGGCCAGCGTCACCGCCGCCACGGCCGCTCCCAGCACGCCGAGCGCGGACCAGCCGCCGGCGCGGAGCGCGCCGCTGACCGCGTCGATCGATCTGTTCGGCACCGACGAGCAGGATCGCCGACTGTCGGCGGTGACCATCCATGTGTTCCGGACCATCCGTCGCGCGCGGGCGCCGCTGGTGACGAGCTTCACCTTCGAGCGGAATTCCGCGTCGCTCTCGCCGATCTACCCGCAGCTGACGCGCGCGCAGGCCGGCAGCTTCCGTCCCGATTCGCTTGCCGGGCTCGATCCGCGGCAGATATCCCTCGCGTCGCTGAACGTGCTGGGGTGGCGGCTGCGGGAAAACCCGAGCGCGCGGGTCACGCTCCGTGCCTCGACCGCCAAGGGTGAACCCTCGTGGCTCGCCTATGCGCGGATGGAGACTCTACGATCGTATCTGGAGGAGGTGTGGGGGGTGGCAAAGGGACGCTTCGATCTGCAGCCGAGCACGGCGGGGGCGCGGGCTTCCCGCACCGAGCAGCCGGCCGACGCGCGCTCGGTGACGATCGCCTCGGACTATCCGGGGCTGACCGACCAGATCGTGGTGACGCGCCAGGAGCAGAGCTTCGACCCGCCGCTGATCCGCCTCGATCCCCAATACGCCAGCGGCGCCGGCATCAAGAACTGGTCGATCCGCCTGAGCCACGACGGCGCCACGCTGGCGCGCTATTCCAGCGCCGGCGGCGACAACGAGGAGTCGAACATCAACTGGAAGATGCCGGACGAGCGGATCGGCATACAGTCGTATCTGGAAGCGGAGATGATCGTGGAGGATTCGCTCGGCGCCACGCTCATCAGGCAGGCGCGCACGCCGATGGCCTTCGACCGGAATATCCGCGTGGTCGACGCCATGCTTCTTCCCGATGGCCGGGAGCGGACCATCTACACCCTCTATGCTCCCACGGCCGACGCCAACGGCCGACGCTTCAGGAGCTCGATCGACGAGATCGCGATGGGGCGCTCCTCCGGCGACCGCGTGATGGTGGTCTCCGCGCGCAAGGGGAGCGGCGGCAACGACGGACATGACCAGGTGGATCGCACCGTGGCTGCCATCGAGAGCGCGCTCGATGCCTATCGCAAGCATCGCGGCGTTACCGTGACGCGTGGCGGCGGCCCCGAGGAAGCGCTCCTCCCTGGCGAGGACCTGATCGCCGCCGGCTACCACGTCGGAGAGGTCGCCGTAATCGTTGAAGAGAATTGAGAATTGAGAATGCAGAATGATGAAAGGGGAAACGTTGCGCTGATCGCGGGCTGGGCGGCCGTGGGGGATGCGTGTAGCTGAGAATGCTTGGTAGGCTCGCACGTTGGTAGGCTCGCACGTTGGTAGGCTCGCGCGTCGGTAGGCTCGCGCGTCGGTAGCCGCACGTCTTCAGCGTGCGCTCTTCAGCGGACGGGGGCGGCCACGGGCGGCGCCGTACAAATGTATCTGCGCGCGCTGCTCGCCGCCGATGGGGCTGCCGCCAGTACAAGGCGTATCTGTCCGCCTCAATTCCTTCCGAACACCAGATCCACCTTGTTGGTGACCCAGCGCGGGCGAACGCGGACGGTGCCGCGCCAGGAGATGTACGGCTCGCCGAAGCTGAACGGGAGCACCGATCCGTAATCGTAGATCCCGTTGCCGTTTTCGTCGCGGAACGCGCTCACCTCGTATTCCCCCTCCGGAACATTCGCCAGCTCCCACCGTCCGCTCCGGACGTTCTTCAACGTGTAGATCCTGTCGGTGCCCGAGAGGCGCGCCGTCACCACGTGCACTGATGCCGGCGCCGCCGAGTCGGTGATCGTTCCCTCCATGCTCCCGTTCTGCCGGATCTGTCCTATCGCGATCGGTACGCGTAGCGTGCTGTCGCGTCGGTTCCCCGCCTCGTCGGTGAAGCGGCCCAGCGCCACCTCCACCGTTCCGCGCGCCACGCCGAAGAGCGTGTCCAGCGGCGTGGCGATGTAGAGCGCGGGGCTCACCCGGCGCAGACGGAATTCGACGCGTCCCTTCCCCGTGTCGCGGAGCACCACCACGCCGCGCGTATCGGCGATCCGCACCGCCTCGTCGAACGCGATCCGGAGCGAGTCCGGGAAGGTGTAGGCGTGCGTGCTGTCGACGCCGAGCGGCAGGAGAGCGGGCGGGACCGTGTCGGGCGTGGCGCTTGGGGTGAAGGGGAGATGCGAGCTGCTGTCCGGCATCGCGTTGCCGACGGTATCGCGCATGCCGGTTACGTGGAGGGTATCGTCGGCGCCGGAGGCGAGCTCGGGATGCGAGGCCAGCAGCGCCAGCGCGTTGGAGGGGGAGCGCCAGAGCGCGGTCGCGGCCACCACGCCGGCCGGCGTCACGATCGTGACGCTCGAGGGGGCCAGGCCGGCCGTGTCGATCGGCTCGCTGAAGCGAAGCTCGGTCCGGCTCC
>JBEHWX010000011.1:0-91932 GCA_048498995.1 Bacteroidota bacterium | reverse complement strand
GGTCGGCGACATCGTCCCGGCCCAGCGACGATGGTGCCAGGGGACGGGGCGGTCGCGCCTCGACCGGCGCCAGTGCGCGCGCCCAGGCCGGTAGCGGTTCGGCCGGCGCGATGGTCGGCCCGGTGAAGACGATGATCATGGCTGGCCTCCGTCGATCATGGTTTCGCGGCGCACGGCGAGCGCGCGCGCGCCCGGCATGTACTCCGGCTCGTCGTCGGGCCCCTCGAGTCCGGGGATCACGATCCGCGTCACCGGGATGCCGAGCTCCTCGCGCGTCAGATCCACCGCCATCACGCTGGAAAGTCCGGCGGCCGCCAGACGTCCGAGCGTCCAGGTCAGATCATCGTCGAACGAGCCGCTTTCGTGCGTCGGGACGTCGGAGAAGCGGCGGCCGCCGCGATCCTCGCCGAGCAGCGCGTCGTACGGACCGCCGATCGACTCGCCGCGGATCTTGTTCTTGTATTCCTTCCGGAACAGATCGTCCCGCGAGCCGGCGATCAGGGTCAGCCGGCACTGCACCGCCTCGGTCAGCGCGCGCAGCAGCGCCACGCCGCGGCTGGTGTGGCAGCCCATGCCGCAGAACGCGGTGACGCCACGGATCAGATCCCGCCGGCGATCGTCGATCTGACAGATGAACGCGGGAATGCCGATGTCGGAGGTGGTCTCCCAGACCGCCGCGTCGATCCCCTTCTCCTCGAGAATGTGGAGCACCTGACGGCACGCGGGGTCATCGACGGTCCGGAGATCGATCCGGGTGGCTTTCTTCCGCTCAAGGCTTCGCGCCTCCCAGAGCGCGGTGGCATCGCGCTCGACCACCTCGCAGATGCCGTGAAGCACCGCCTCGATCCGGTGGTTGCCGGAGGCGAGTCCGTTCGACGTGGAGGAAAAACAGCCGCTGCCGGACGGGGCCGGCGTGCGCGCGCTGGCATGGACCACCTCGAACGGCAGGAGCGCCCGCTCCCCGGTCATCAGGTCCTCCCCCTCGATCCAGAGCATCTGCAGGGTGCGTCCGTACCTGCCGCGGATGATCCCCGGCAGTCGCTCCACGTCGACGAGCGAACGCCGCCCCTCGAGCTCGGCGACGCTTCCGAGGGTGAGCGGCAGATGAATGTGCTCGGCGTGATAGAGCTCGATCGATTCCATCACGCCGGAGGCCTTGGCCGCGTCGAGCGTGAGCCCCTTTCCCTGCGACACGGACAAGGAGCGAGAGTTCGGGCGGCAGACCATCACGACCGGGATGCCGATCCTGTCGAGCCCGGTAACGTTCGCGATCCGGGTAATGCCCATCGCCGCCAGATGGGGCCTTACGCGCTCCAACGTCTCGGCCGGCGGCACCAGCCGATGCGTGCCGGCCATGAACCCCTTGGCGACGCCGGCCTCCTGGAATGCAACCATGTTCCATCTCCCCCGAATGACGGCCCGACATACTCGCGACGTCGGAACCGACGTGTACGATTCGATATCCACCACGAGCCGGCTCAGAGCGCGGCGGCGAACGATTCGCCGACCACCTCCTGCATCGTCTCCATCGCCTCGATCAGCTCGGGTGAGATACGGTCGCGGAACTCCTCGATCCGGCTCACCAGCGGCGCGCCGAGGAAGCCGAGGGCCGCCTGTGAGATTCGCGCGCGAACGCGCGCGGCCGGGAACGCATCACTTCCGAGCGCCATGCACCAGAAATTCAGCAGCCCATACCAGACAAACGACGCCTGCATGTAGGGACGCAGCGGAAGCGGATTGCCGGTCCACGGAGAGTGCGTCCGGTGGACATGCTCGTAGAGGCTCGGATCGAGCACCCAGGGCCGGCGCTGCTCCTGCATGTAGAGCAGCGCGTGAATTCCCTCGTGGATGATCGCGTCGGCAATATCAGCGGCGTCCACCTTCGCCAGATGCGGGTTGCCGAGCACGGAGCGCCCCACGTACTGCCCCTGCGACCCGGAGGAGAACATCTCCGGCGCGTCGGTATCCCGCTGCGGAATGAGCACCTTGTTGAAGATCGCGACGAAGTCGAGCACGCCGCGATCGACCGCCGCGATGCCGTCGCGAGCCTCGGACAGACGATCGAGGACGAGGCGCAGCTCCTCCCCTTCATACGGCCGCCGCGCGGTCTCCACCGCGTCCACGCGCCCCTCCAGATCGAGGCGCAGCGCGTACGGGCTGCCGAAGTCGAGCGGCATCAATCCGTCGAGGGCCGGCTGCGGGACGATCTCCCCTCCCGGCTCGATCCTGGCGTCGCCGAGCGGGGTCCAGATCACCCGATCGGTCGGAAGCGGACGCCCCGCGCGGACAAGCTCCGCGGTAACCGCGTCGCGGAAGAACGCGCCGACGGTCTCGAAGGGATGGTGTCCCGGCCAGAGCAGTCTGCAGCTTGTTTCCGGCGCGGTGAGAAACCGGAGGAACGCATCGTCCGGCATCATCGAGATCAGCTCGCGCAGTTCGTCGACGAGGCGCTCGTCGCTTCGGCGGAGCGCGGCGAGGGTGCCGCCGAGCCGATCGCTCAGCAACGCGACGTAGGAATCGTGCACCGTCGCGAGCACCTCGGTGCCGTCGCTCCAGCGGAGCACGTCGGGCATGGTCTGGATCATCATCGTCCGTATCTCCTCCATGTTGGTCGCACGTTGAGTATTGCACGTCGAATCGCCGCGGAATGTGCCGCGGTATCGCGGCCCGGGACCGCATCGGAGCAGGGATCGCGCTCACCGGGGTTATTCAGGCGAAGACCGCCTGCACGCTCTCCTGCATCCGCTCGATCCCCTGGCGCAGACGCGGATCGATCGCATCGGCATGCTCGCTCGCCTGCTCGAGCAGCGGCGCGCCGAGAAACCCGATCACCGCCTTCTCCATCCGGGCCCTGACCCTCGCCTGATCGAACGCTCCCAGGCCATACACGCTCCCCCAGAAGCGGAGAAGCCCGTACCAGACGAAGCAGGCGTGGATGTAGGTCGGCAGCGGAAGCGGGTTCGAGGTCCATGGCGAGATGGTGCGGAGCTCGCCGTCGTACAGCCGGTTCTCCTTCACCCAGTGCTCCTCGCGCGGACGGTCGAGCCGGCGAATGGTCTCGTCGATATCGAGCAGCGTGTGCATCGCTTCGTGGACCAGCGCCTCGGCAATCTCCACGTCGTCGACCGAGGGGAGATCCGGATTGGCCAGGAGGGAAAGGCCGATCCGCTTCTCCGGCGAGCGGGAGGTGAACGCTCCCGGCACGCGGGTATCACGCCGGAGCGCCAGCACGGTGGTGAAGCCGGACACGAAGTCGGCAACGAGCGGATGCGTGTCACGGATCATCGCCATGGCGCGCCCGGCCACGTCCAGCACCCGCGGACGCGACGCCTCGTCGAGTATCCCGCCCGGACCGGAAACGCCGGCCACCGCGTCGAGACGCGGACCGATCAAGTCCACCGGAATGCTCCCGGCAAGGAGCGGCGCCTCGTAGCGCTCCCCTCCCGGCGCGATCATCAGATCGCCGAGCGCGGACCACATCGGCCGCTCCGGGTCGATGGTCGGATCGAGCCGGGAGCGCTCCACGCGGGCGGCCTCCATGAGGAACTCGGCGGTGCCGAGCGGGTCGAGCGGCGCGCGCCAGAAGAGATGGTGACTCGTCTCCGGCGCCGTGAGCATCGTCGACAGCGCGCGGTCCGGGAGCGCGGCGATCTCCCGCTCGAGCTCGGTGCCTCGCGCCCTGTCGGCGCGCATCGCCAGTGCGATCGACTCGCCCAGCCGGCGGCTCAGCAGCTCCGTGTACGCGGCGTAGGCGGTCACGAGCCCGTCCGGCTCGTCCCATCCCAGCAGGTCGGGAATCGTCTCCATCGGGATCATGCGCATACCTCCTTCCGCGTCGCGGCATCGATCGGCGTTGCACTACTATTGGAATGTGGCGCGGCGGTGATGACCCCCTCGGCCTCCCTGGCAAGCTCGCGGAGCACGCGACGGCGAAGCTTCGTTTCCTCCGGAGCCACGTCGATCCGCGCGCGGATGTGGCCGAAGAGCTTCAGCAGGTCGGCGCACCAGACCGACGGATTGACGAATCCGTTCGACCGCGCATACCGATGCGGCAGATATCCCCCTGAGCAGGTCTCCTCCTCGTGACAGCCGGCGCAGGCGGCGGGACGCTCCACGCCGGTGAAGATCGCGCGCCGGTGCAGGTCGCTCACCCTGGCGATATCGGTCACCGGGTCGGTCAGCACGTTGACGGAGGTAGTGCTCATGCCGTCGGCGCAGACCTTCAGCACATCGAGCCCCTCGACGGTGCCGTCGGTCTCGATGAAGAGGAAACCGAAGGGATGATTGCCGATGTAATCCACGTTCGGCTCGCCGCCGAGAACCGCGCGGGCGATCGCCTGGAACGGTCCCACCGTCAGGTCGAGCGTGCCGTTGTACCACCACTCGTCGAAGGCGGCGATCAGATAATCGGCGCAGGGTGTCGGGCCATACCGGGCGCGCACCTCCGCCACGGTATCGTGCGTGAAATCGGGGAGGATATACTCGATCGATGTCGCCCCCATCTCGATCATGTGGCGATGCGTGGCGACCGGGTCGGCGCCGAACTGAATCACCGCGAGGAACGCCACCGGCAGGCCCTCGCGACGCAGAAGCTCCACCCCACGCGCAATGTCGTCGTAGGAGCCCCGCCCGTTGTGGTAGATCCTGAACAGATCGTTCACTTCCTTCGGCCCATCCACGCTGACGCCGACGCTGATCCGCTGCGCGCGGAAAATCGCCACCCACTCCGGGTCGATCAGGGTTCCGTTGGTCTGCATGATCAACTGAACCTTCGCCAGCGGCTCCAGCCGCTCGCGGATCGCGCGGCACCACCGTTCGAAGCGCTCCGCGCCGACGAGCGTCGGCTCGCCGCCGTGAAACACGATCCGGAGGAATTCCTGGCGGCTCCGGACCAGATGCTCCCCGATCCGCTCGATGGCCGCGTCGAACACCGCCTCCGGCATGATCGCCGGACGCCCCTTCCAGGTGGTGTCTCCCTTGTTGTATACATAGCAGTAGGCGCAGTCGAGATTACACCGCGAGGCGATCTTCAGCGCGAACTGCAACGGCTGTTCAGTCACGTCCATAATCTGCCACCTTGATTGTCTCGTCGAGGAAGTGAGCACCGGCATCGGTCAGATGCATCCGGTTGTCGAGAAGGGTACGCTCGGCATCGTCCATTTTTCCACGCAGCGTCCGGTAGTCGGCGGCACATCCGTCGCCGATGCCGACGCGAAAGAAATCGCCATAGAGGGCGCACATGTAGGCCAGCGCGTGATAGGCAAGAAGAATTCCCCGCAGCGGACGCGGCTCGGGACGGAGCGGCGAGGAGTAGCGCCCGTCGTGCCCCGGCGCTATCAGCTCTCCGGCCGTCTCGGCCACGCGCAAATATTGATGCGCCGTCTCGTGAATCAGCGTCTCGAGGATGCGATGCACGCCGCTGCCGAAATCGATGTAGACCGCGCCGGGAAGCTCGCCGTGCGATCCGCTCCTGAATTTTTCGGGTGTCGCGTTGTAGAGCGGGATGATCACGCTCGTCATCGCCAGCGTCCAGTCGGCCGGCGCCGGCAGCAGTTGCAGCAGCACCGATATCGCCTCGGCATAGCGCCGGATCTCCCCGCGGAGCTTCGTCCGGTCCTCCTCCCCGGCGTCGCGCCTGCTCCCCCAGCTCCATTCATCGGGATGAAAGAAGTCGACCGGGAAGGGTCCGCCGATCGAGTCGGACCAGACGTCGAGGTGGATCGGGAACGGGTGCTCGTCGGCCGCGATCTCCCGACCGAGCTCGGCCAGCTCGTACCGTCCGGCCTCGATGGCGCGCCCGCCGGAAGGGGCCCAGAGCCAGAGATCCCCCGCCAGCTCCACCGTGCCGAGCTCGCGGCCGGAGCGCGCGGCCGCCCGGGCCGCAAGCTGCAGATCGGAGGCGGGACGCTCGCCGAGCGGCAACAGAAGCGGGTTGAGCGACGGATGGTTCAGCCAGCCGGCACGCTCCCGCGCGGCATCGGCAATCGCGCCGCGCACCGCGTCCGTCGCCAGACGGAGGGAGTCGGCCGGTTGCCACGCGGCGGAGCGCTCACCGATCATCCGAAACCAGGCGGCGTCGTCCGGACGCCAGCTCCAGGGATCGTTGCGGGGCGCTTCTTTCGTGGGCTTCTCCTTCATCATCATTTCTTCCTCCTCGTGGTCCGGGCCGCGCCGGACTCCTTCGTGGGACGCGCCGGCGTGGCTCGCGCCGTTCCGGCCCGTCGGGACTGCTGGCTGGCCGGACTCTGCTTCACGGCGTGGGGATGGCTCGCGCCATGGCTGTCCCGCACCGGCTCATTGTGCCTCTCCGGCTCATGCGGCCTCTCAGGCTCACGCGGGTGGCTGGCGCGCGTGGCGTGCCGCGGCTCGGTGAAGCGCCCGAGAAACGCGGCGAACGCTTTCTCGTCGAGCATGGCCAGCCCGAGCAGCAGGCGATAGTCGGGCTCTCCGTCGGCGCGCGCGTCGCCCGACGAGCGGCTGAAGACGAGCGAGCGGGAGCGGGAAAATTCGAGCGGGTGGGGGCGTCCGGCCTCGCGGGCAAGCTCGAGCTCGAGCGTCCGTCGCAAGGCGTCCTCGACGCGCTCGCGGGTGCCGCGCGGCAGCCTGGAAAGCCGCGCCGCGATCTTGGTATCCAGCGTGGTCGCCACTGCTCCTCCGGATACGATTGCATGGTGACCGGCGGACGGGAGCGTCCCCGGATCGGATAATCAACGTGGGGGGAATCGCCTCCCCCCACGAGCGTCATCGAGGGCTCAGTCTCCGCCGCCGAGCTTCTTCAGCGTCGCCAGACGATCGGCCATCTTCGCGAACGATTTGTCGTCGAGCGTCGTGATATTGCGCACGATGGTCTGATCGATCTCGTACGGCGACTCCCGGAGGACATCGCTGGTACGGGAGCGGCTGAAGAAAAATCCCTTCGAGCGGGAGAAGGCCGCGGCCGGCGAGGATCCGCCCCCCAGACGTCCGACGCCGCTTGCCAGCTCGCTCTCGAGCGTCGCGCGCAGCGCCTCCTCAACGCGATCGCGCGCCTCGGCGGGAAGCTCTTTCAATCTGGTCAGATCGAGATTCGCCATGTCAGATCCTCCCGGTCTTCATCCTTTTTTGCTGAGGTTTTTCAACGTCGAGAGACGATCGGCGAACTGGGAGAACGCCGCGTCGTCCATGGTGTTCAGGTTCCGGATGATGGTGTTGTCGAACTCGTACGGACGGTCCCGCAGAGCATCGCTCGACTTGGAGCGGCTGAAGAAAAATCCCTTCGAGCGGGAGTGCGTCATGTTGGCGCCACCGGCGGTGACGGTTCCGCCGGCGATATTCGCCAGCTGCGACTCGAGCGTCGCCTTCAACGCCTCTTCCACCCTCGTGCGCGACTCGGAGGGAAGCTCCTTGAGCTTGGATAAATCCAGATTTGCCATCGAGAATCCTCGTTGATGGTTTACGGAATGGCACGCCCACCCGTCGGCGAAAACACGGAAATTCGCGCCGGCGGCCCCGCGCGCCGTGAACGGCTCGCGTCGAACATCAGGAGTTGTGTATCGGCCCGGACATGGCTCCGCCCTCCGGCCGAATGCCGGAAACGCGGATATCAGCACACGCTCGCCACGCGAACGATCGATGATGCAATGATCGATTGTCGAACGACCGGCGACGATGCGCCGATCACGATGATATACATCACGACACCGGGGCGAACGAACGACGGCACGACGCCGCATTGCCCATGAACGGGCTCTAAGGGAGGAAGGGGAAGCCTGTGGAAGGAAGGGAGCCTCTGATGCGGTCCAGCCGTCGTGGGACACGTCACGACGATATCCGTGGAAGGGAAGCGCTGGACTCGCGGGGCAAATATAGACACGAAATTCCGCCGATGCCAAGAATAAAATGTTCGGTGTCGATTTTCCTTTTCCGGACATCGAATGTCCACTGCTTCCCACGCCGATTATTACGTCCGATTATCGACGAAATTCCTCGACCGCACGGAGCCCGCCGCGCACATCACCATTCGATATCAGCCGAACGACGCCACCGGCGATGATGCCTACTGCTGGGTACGTCACGCGGCGTACGATCGTGGTCGATGCATGGTGCTCGCGACGCGTGATGGTCCTGAACGGAACGAGGCCCTTCCCCACCAACGGGAAAGGGCCTCGCATCGAGCTTCGAGATGGTGCGCGCCGCGCGGCTTACCCGGCCGAGCGACGGAGCAGCGCGCCGAAGAAGCCGTCGGTATCGTGCAGGTCCGGCTGCGCGCGGAACATCCGCTCGGAGGTAATCATCCCCTCCGGCGCCGTCGGACGCTCCAGCGTCCAGTCCGGGTGCTGCTCGAGGAAGCGGAGCACCTGCGCCTCGTTCTCGCCGCGAAGCACCGAACAGGTGGCGTAGAGCATCACGCCGCCGGGACGCACCAGCTCCGCGTATTCATCGAGGATGGCGCGCTGCTCGCCGCGGATGCGATCGACCATCTCCTCGGTCAGTGTCATGCGCGCGCCCGGATTCCGGCGGAGCACGCCGGTGCCCGAACAGGGAGCGTCGATCAGAAGCGCGTGGAAGCTGCCGGCCAGACGCTCGCGCTGCGCGCGCAGCGTCTCGTGGTCCATCACCCTGACGTTCTGCGCGCCGCTCCGCTTCAGGCGCGGGCGGATCTCCCGCAGGCGCCGCTCGTTCACGTCGTGCGCCACCACCTCTCCGCGTCCCCTCATCAGGGCGGCGAGGTGAAGCGTCTTTCCGCCGGCGCCGGCGCAGGCATCGAGCACCTTCCAGTTCGGATGCGGATCCAGAAGGGTCGAAAGAAGCTGGCTCCCCTCGTCCTGCAGCTCGAACCACCCGGCGCGGAACTCGGGAATGGAGTTGGCGTTCATCCGCCGCTCGAGCACCACGGCATCGGGAGCCCATTTCCCGGGACGCGCCGGGATGCCATGCCCGGCCAGCGCCGCTATCAGGCGATCGCGATCGGTCACCAGCCGGTTGGCGCGCAGCACGATCGGTGCCTGACGGTCGAGCGCGGCCAGGAGCGCGTGCCCATCTTCTTCTCCCCGCTCCGCGAGAATCCTCGCGGCGAACCAGCGCGGCATGCCGGTGAGTATCGCCGTGCGCTCCGGCTCCGGCATCGATTCGGCGCGGGAGCGCGCCTCGACGAGCTTCGCCCCGATCGCCGCCAGCCCCCCCTCGGCCAGGCCGAGCGTCCGTTCCACCGAGCCGACGTCGAACCTGAGCCCCGCCTCATTGACATAGGCGGCGATCAGTCGCGCGATGCTCCGGTCATCTCCCCGCCCGGTCTCCTCCGGCAGGAGCGTCCGGTAGCGGAGGAGCGCCCGGAGAATGCCGTAGGCGGCGTCGGAGATGAAGCCCCGATCGTGCGAGCCGAGGTAACGACGCTCGACGAAGAAGCGGCTGATGGCCAGATCGGCGGGAACCTCCGGCCGGGCGAGGATGCTCGTCATCAGCTCGCCGAGATGGCCGAGGAGGAAGTGTGCGTTGCGCGGCCCCTTCTCGGCATCGCGCGGGGCGGGTCCGTTGCCAGCGCCGCCGGCGAGTTCGCGGGGTTTGTCAGCCATCGATGCGCCCTCCCTCACCGGCCGGAGCGCTCCAGCCTCCCTCGATGCCGGCTCCGCTCTGCTTGCGCTCGCCCCGGCCGGACTTCCCCTGGTTGGAGCGGATCATCGACGCGCGCGCCACCGTCGTCAGCGGCGTGGTGGCGCCGGAGAGAAGCTTGTGCCAGCCGACGATGCCGATCATCGCGGCGTTGTCGGTGCTGTAGATCGGTCGCACCGAGGAGTAACGCATCCCACGGGCCGTGGCTTCCTCGGAGAACCGGGCGCGCAGACGGGAGTTGACCGACACCCCGCCGACCGCCGCGATCCTGGTATAGCCGAGCCGCTTGGCGGCACGGAGCGATTTGGTCACGAGCGTGTCGACGATCGCCTCCTGATAGGAGGCGCAGATATCGGCGAGCTCCACGCCGGTCGGCGGACCGTCGGGGTGATGATCGCGGAGATAGTAGCGGAGCGCGGTCTTCAACCCGCTGAAGCTGAAATCGTTGGAAGGGTCGTTGATCAGCCCGCGCGGAAAGTCGTGCGCCCTCGGGTTGCCGTCGGCCGCGGCGCGGTCCACCGCCGGCCCTCCCGGATAGCCGAGGCCGAGGAGCTTCGCCCCCTTGTCGAATGCCTCGCCGGCCGCGTCGTCGCGCGTGGCGCCGAGCAGCTCATACTCCCCCATCCCCTTCACGTCGTACAGGAGCGTGTGCCCGCCGGAGACGACGAGGCCGAGGAACGGGAACTCGAAGCCGGGATCGTCGATCAGCACCGAGAGGAGATGCGCCTCGATGTGATGGACGCCGATCAGCGGAATGCCGCGCGCGACGGCGATCCCCTTGGCGGCGTTGAGCCCGACCAGGAGGGAGCCGATCAGCCCGGGCTCGGTGGTCGCGGCCACCGCCTCGAGCTCGTCGAAGCCGGCGCCGGCCTGTTCCATCGCCTGGCGGACGATCAGGCCGATCGACTTCAGGTGGGCGCGCGATGCCAGCTCGGGCACCACGCCTCCCCAGTCGCGATGATCGAGCTGGGAGGAGATCACGACCGACGCCACCTCGCCATCGCGGATAACGGCGGCGGAGGTTTCGTCGCAGGAGGATTCTATGGCAAGAAGCGTTCGGGACATGCGCCTGTCGATACGTATCGGAGTTTCGGGCCGCCGCTCGGCGGCATCAGCCGTGAAAGGTAGAAAGATCACGCGAATGTCGCCGGCGTCGATCGGCGGATGGAAAGATCTGTTACCCGCCGCCGGACCGGATCGTGCTCCGACCGGACCCGGCCCGGGTGCCGGCAAACGGGGCCGGTTCGACCTCGGGAGCGTATCTTGAGGGCTCGGCCCGCGGCGTTGGTCGGGAGCCCCGGCCGGGAGCTCCGATCGACGCGTCGGAAGGCGCGTCGGGAGGCGCTTCGGAACGCGGCGCGGGAAAGTGTGTTGCCCCGGCACTCCGGAGAGCACATCATGCTCCACTGTCGCGCGGGGGCCTTCGCGAGGATGCCGGGATGGATCTTCGCCGATACGGACCCTCGCCGGCGCGCCCCCGATCGGATCGACAACGGACATCGTAGCCAACTAGACTCTGTGAACGGAACAACCGTAGCTCTCTCCGCGAGCCCCTGGATCGTCCTGCTGGTGATCCTCGCCGCGTTCGCGTTCGCCTATGTCACCTATCGCCGCACGCTGCCGCCGGTTCGGCCGGCGCGGCGTTGGACGCTGACGCTCCTCCGGACGATCGGGATCGGCCTGCTCCTGGTGGCGCTGTTCGAGCCGATCCTCTCCCGGCTCCGCGTGACCGTGGAGGAGCCGGAGGTGGTCGTCGCGATCGACAACTCGCAGAGCATGCGGCTGAAGGGGACCGATTCCTCCCGCATCGCCGAGGCGCGCGAGCTGGCGAGGCGGCTCGAATCCTCCCCGCTCGCCGAGCGGAGCATTTTCACCCTCTTCACCGACACGGCCCTGGCGGTAACGCCGCCGCTGCCGTACGGCCGGATCGACGCCGGCGGCGCGGCCACGAGGATCGACGCGCCGTTCGCCCTGGCGGCCGATTCGCTCCGGAGGAAGAACATCCGTGCCATCGTGGTGATGAGCGACGGCCGCTACAACGCCGGCTCCAATCCCCTGTTCGAGGCCGAAAAGCTCGGCGTGCCGGTCTACGCGGTCGGCCTCGGGGACTCGGTCGAGCCGCGCGATCTGTCGGTGCAGGAGATCTTCACCAACGAGATCGCCTACGTCGGCGCGCAGCTTCCGGTGGAAGTACGCGCCAAGTCCGCCGGGTTCGACGGCGGAACGGCCACGATCACGCTGCACGACGATGCCGGCGTGATCGCCAGCCAGACGATCCGCCTGGCGCCCGGCACGAACGACTACACCGCCAGCTTCACCTACACGCCACGCCGCGAGGGAATCGCCAAGCTGCGCGCGCAGATATCGACGGCGCCCGGCGAGCTCACCGAGCGGAACAACGCCCGGAGCGCCTTCGTGAAGGTGAAGTCCAACCGTCGCCGCTACGTGCTGGTGGCCGGCGCGCCGAGCCCCGACGTGGCGTTCATCCGCCGGCAGCTGGAGCAGGACGCCGAGATCCAGGTGAAGACGTTCGTGCAGAAAGGGGGCGGCTCGGAGTTCATCGAGGGGAAGCTGGACGAGGGGGCGTTCCGTGAGGCCGAGGCGGTGATCCTGGTCGGCTTCCCGACGGCCGCCTCGAGCGACGCCGCGATCGCCGCCATACGGACGGCGGCCGAGCGTGGGAACATCCCGCTCCTCTTCGTGGCCGGCGATCACGTCGATCCGGCCAAGCTCCGTCCGCTCGAGCCGCTGCTGCCGGTGACGTTCGGCGCCACGCGCGGCACGGAGATGCTGATCTTCGGCGACCCGACACCGAGCGGCGGCACAAGCCCGATCATGCACGGCATCGATCCGACCAGCTGGAATTCCCTCCCCCCGATCTATCGCACCGAGACATCGGCGCAGGCGCGTCCGGAGTCTGAGGTGCTGGCCACCGTCAGGCTCGGCAACACGCACCTGGACGAGCCGCTGATCGTGGCGCGCCGGCTGGGGCGGAGCCGGTCGATGGCGATTCTCGGCTACGGCATCTACCGCTGGCAGCTTCTCGGCGAGGGGCTGCGCGCCTCCCGCGGCGAGAGCGGCTCCGGCCTGCTCGGCTCCCTTCTGTCGAATTCGCTCCGCTGGCTGGCCACGCGCGAGGAACAGAAGCAGGTCAGGATCGTCACCTCGAAACAGCTCTACGATCTCGGCGAGCCGGTCCGCTTCCTCGGCCAGGTCTACGACGAGAGCTACAATCCGATCCCGGAGGCGGACGTCACCGTCACGGTCGAAGGGGGCGGCAGGCGCTACCCCCTGTCGCTGGCGCCGGCCGGGAACGGCCGCTACGAGGGGACGCTGAACGGCCTGCCGGCGGGAGACTACTCCTTCAACGGGCGGGCAACCGCGTCCGGCCGCGAGGTCGGCGCCGACATGGGGCGCTTCTCGGTCGGCGAGGTCGGGCTGGAGTATCTGCAGCCCTCGATGAACGCGGAGCTGATGCGCTCGCTGGCGACCAGAACCGGCGGCCGCTTCTACACTTGGCGCACGGCCGGCTCGCTGCTGGAGGATATCAGGAACAATCGCGGCTTCTCTCCCCGTTCGATCGAGGGGCGGGACGACGTTCCGCTCTGGAGCTATCCCTGGCTGCTGGCAATCGCGCTCGGCGCCTTCGCGCTGGAGTGGATCATCAGAAAACGAAGCGGGATGGTCTGAGCGCCGTATTTTGTCGCGCTCACCCGCCAACTCCGGATCCGCCTCCACGGAGCCGAGCGCTTCATTCACGGAACGTACCGACGCATCGGGCGCCGAATCGCGATGATCGCGGGGCACTTGTCGCGATGATCGGCACGTCATTTCAAGGCATGGTCCTGCTACCCTGTTCCGGGTACGCCGTTTCGGGCCATGCCAAGGCCACGGCGCGGCACCGGATGACCATGCCCGCTCGCCATGGCCGCCGTCGCCCGAGAGGCGCATCGTCGCGCGCGCTCCGGCGGCAGTCAGCAGTCGCATTCGCTCAGACAGTATGGAATACTCGATCATCAACGAAGCCCAGCGCTACTTTCAGCTCGGCTACAAATCGCAGATGGACGGCAACCTCGACGAAGCGATCGAGCTCTATCGCAAATCGATCGACCTGTATCCGACGGCCGAGGCCCATACCTTTCTCGGGTGGACCTACAGCTTCAGGGGACAGTATGACGACGCCATCGAGGAGTGCAAGACCGCGATCGGGCTGGATCCGGACTTCGGCAATCCGTACAACGACATCGGGGCGTATCTGATCCATCAGGGGAAGTTCGAGGAGGCGATTCCGTGGCTCGAGCGGGCCTGCTCGGCGCGCCGCTACGACGCGCGCCACTATCCCTACTACAACCTCGGACGGATCTTCGAGCGCCTCGGCGAGGTCGGGCGCGCCATCAAGGCCTACCGCCGGGCCTCGCGTCTGGAGCCGGGCTACAAGGCGGCGCTCCAGGCGGCCGAGCGACTTCAGGCATGGATGAATTGAAATGATGGGCCAAATCCGGTGCCCCTCGGGAACGTCGGAACCCGGTTTTCGGTTCTCAACGGTGCATTCTCAGTTGAAACGGATCCAACAGCACGAATCAGCCAACGCATCGATATGGGACTGTTCGACACGAAACCGAAGAACGCCGGCGAGCTCAATGACTACGGCAAGCCGAAGCTCCCGCCGGGACAGCTCTACACCGACAAGTTTCCGGTGCTCACCTATGGTCCGGTCCCGACGGTCGAGACCGCCGACTGGCGCCTGAGCATCTCCGGGCTGGTGACCGAGGAGCGGAGCTGGAGCTGGGAGGAGTTCTCCCGCCTGCCGCAGACCACGCTCCACGCGGACTTCCACTGCGTCACCCACTGGTCCCGCTTCGACGATGACTGGACCGGCGTCCTGTTCCGGGACTTCTGGGAGACGATCAAGGACGCGGTGAAGCCGGAGGCGAAGTTCGTGATGCAGAAGGCGTACGGAGGCTACACGACGAACCTTCCGCTGGAATGGATGCTGGAGGAGGATGTGCTCCTGGCGCACACGTTCAACGGCAAGCCGCTCCCCGCCGAGCATGGCGGACCGATGCGGATCTTCACCCCGAAGCGCTACGCGTGGAAGGGAGCCAAGTGGATCAAGGAGCTGGAGTTCATGGGGAAGAACCGGCCGGGATTCTGGGAACAGAACGGCTACAGCAACAGCGCCGATCCCTGGAAGGAAGAGCGCTACTGGGACTGAGTCCCTTCGGTCGCGCGCGCATCACGTCATCGCATATCTCGTCATCGCGCCGCATCAGCCAAATAGTCGAACGGCCCCGTCGGAGATGAATTCCGTCGGGGCCGCGTCGTATCCGGATCTCACCGAGCCATCTCTCGCTCCCACTTCAGCACGCACATTCCGGCGCATGTCACCACGGACACCCGTGCCCGACGTATCGCATGCGATATATCTCTCGCGATGATGATGCGCGCGGCATCTGGCGCGATATATCTCTCGCGGCGCGTCCCGGCTGATTCGACGATCGGGAACGGATGGTGGAAGCGCCTCTCGTGCGCGATGCTCCCTGCCAGGTATCAGCTCCCTCCATCTTCACGTGAGTCCGAAGACATCCATCGGCTAACCTTTATCGGAGCGCGCGCGTTGTGCTACCGCGGGCACCGGCAGCCGGGTCGCGCGGTATACCTCGCGACGCGATGCGTCGAGCCCGTCCCCATGGTTCCCGGCTTTCCCCGGCGCGGCCGGCATCGTACAGGCGTATACCCCGCACGGTACATGTCGGTCGGCGCCGGGGACATGGGGTAACGAAGCGAGCGAGCGATGTCGGCATCACGCTGGCCGGCCCGTTCCTCCGGCCCGTTCCTCCGGCGCGCCGGCGCGGTCCATCGCGCCACGATGCATCGGCCCGGCCGGCCGGGTCGACGAGGCGTCCCCTCCCTTCCCCGTCGCCGGCCGTTCCGGGTCATCCCGTTCGGGGAGTGGGAGGACAAATCTTCGGGGTGGATACGACCGCTGGGGCCGGGAAATTTGCGAGCGGGGAGAAACTTTTTCTCCGGAGGGTGTAACCGGGCTCCCCGTTCCGTGTTCTACCTGCGAAGTCGGAAGCGCCGGTTCCCCCTCAACGTACGCCGAACGTACAGCCGGGGCCACGACCATCCCCTCTAGGTTATATGCGCGGCAACACGCCGCAAATCAGGAGAAACGACTGTTATGGTGAAACGATTCGCAAGCATGGCCGGAGTTCTGGCTCTTGCACTCTCGACCTTCGTCGGATGCGCCGACTCCTCGGTGAATCCTGACGTTACGGCTTCCTCGGTCGGCGCCGGAGATCCGTACTCCTATCTGAAGATGGATCAGTCGGTCTACGCCGACTTCTCCGAAGTCCCGACTGCCGGCGACGTTCTTACCGGCACCGACTTCATGATGAACCCGCCGGGACGCGACAGCCTCCGTGGCGGCGACGACTCGCTGCATCATCCGCCGGGACCGCCCCGTGGTGGTGACTCGCTGCATCACCCGCCGGGACCGCCCCCGGATTCGCTCCACGGTGGAGACTCGCTGCATCATCCGCCGGGACCGCCCCCTGACTCGACGCATGGTGGCCGCGACACGACCAAGCGTGGTCCGCTCCCGCCGAAGCGGGGTAACTTCGGCCGCATGGTCCCGGGCTCATATGAGCGCGTGATCAAGCAGCTCCACCTTACCGCCGAGCAGGATGCTCAGGTCAAGGTCTGCTTCACCGAGTTCCGTGACTGCGCCAACGCCGCGGCTCAGAGCTATGCGCAGAACCGCAACGCGCTGGCCGACGCGCTCAACACGCAGCTCAGGTCGATCCGCGCCCAGGTCGATGCCGGCACCATGACGTCCGCCGACGCCAAGACGGCCATCCAGGCCGCCATCGCGACCTACCGCTCGGGCGTCGACTCGCTGAACACCTCGAACAAGGCCGCGCAGGATACCTGCCGCAGCACGTTCGAAACCTGCGTGAAGTCGCACCTGACCGCCGAGCAGGCGGCCACGTGGGACAGCCTGGTCCGCCGCTGATCGGCGACACGTATCGCGAACAACAAGGGTAACTGCCGGGATGCCGTCTCCGCCAACGTGGGGACGGCATCCTCGGTTTCCGCCCCCTCGGTCTCGACATTCAGCGTCTCACCCCGCAAGGACGCCGATCGCCACTCGCGGCTCGGCCCGCCTCAGTCGGGGAGCCCGATCGGATCATCCTCGCTCAATCCGCCCTCCCGCACCATCCCCCCGATGCGCGCCGCCAGCCCTTCCCGGATCAGCGTGGCCGCCACGTCGAGCAGCCATCCCCGCTCCCGCTCCAGAAATGGCATCTCTCCGGCGGCGCCCAGACGGTCTATCACCGCGCCGGCCGGCAGCGGCGACTCGGCGCGCCGCAGCTCCTCGACCATCTGTCCCCGCCAGATCCGCCGCGGAATGCCCCGCAGCTCCGGCTCCTTCTTCTTCCGTCCCGCGCCATCGTACAGCTCGAGCGTCCGCGGATGAGCGGACATGCAGAGCCGCTCCATCGGGCACCGGTCGCAGAGGGGGCGGCGCGCCACGCAGATGGTGGCGCCGAGATCCATCAGCGCCTGATGCCAGCGATAGGCGTCATCCTCCGGCAGGATCGCCGCGGCCACCGCGCGCACGCTCCGCTCGGGGGCGAGCATGGCGACGGTGTGGCACTTGAAGAAGAGGCGGGAGAGCACCCGGATCACGTTCACGTCCACCACCGGCACCGCCTGCCCGAACGCGAAGCAGGCGATCGCGCTGGCGGTGTAGGAGCCGATGCCGGGGAGCGCGGACAGCTCCCGAAGCGCGCTCGGGAAGCGCCCTCCATGCTCCTCCACGATCGCGCGGGCCGTTTCCCGCAGCCGGAGCGCCCGCCGGTTGTAGCCCATCCCCTGCCAGGCACGGAGCAGATCCCCGCGCGGCGCGGTCGCCAGCGCCTCCACGGTCGGAAAGCGCTCCAGGAACTCCGGCAGCTTCGCGGCCACGCGCGAGGTCTGCGTCTGCTGGAGCATCACCTCGCTCACCAGAATCAGATAGGGATCGTGGATCGGCTCGCCGGATCTGATCTTCTCGAGATCATCGCTCCGCCAGATGAAGCTCCGCCCCTCCCGCGCGAACCAGTCGAGCAGCCGCTCGACGATCGCCGGACCGAACAGCGGAAGCGAGCGTGGTAGCGGCGCGCGCGCGGGTCCGACGCCGTCGGCCTCCGCGGCGGGACGACACTCGGAGTTCTGGTCCGTGGTCTTCTCGATGATCGTGCTCATGGAGGGCAATGATACCGATTCGTTGAGATTCTAATGGATTTCGCTTCCGGCGCGGTTCGGGACACCCGCGGCCCGGTGGCACATCCGTTGCACCATCCATCATGACGGTCCGAACGAGCCATCGTCAATCGCATCTCCCTTCGGGAGCGGGACGATCTCGTGCGCGGATCGAGGACAATGGCGCGGCCGGCGGCACGATCCGTCGGTGCCCGCGCCGGTCGGTATATACCTCTCTTATGTAGGAGTATCACGATGGCTAGTGTAGAGAAGTCGATCGAGGTGGATGTCCCGCTGCACACCGCGTACAACCAGTGGACGCAGTTCGAGGAGTTCCCCCGTTTCATGGAGGGAATTCGTGAAGTGAAGCAGCTGGATGACAAGCGCCTGTACTGGCACGCCGAGATCGGCGGTCAGGATAAGGAATGGGAGGCGGAGATCACGTCGCAGGTGCCGGACCAGCGTATCGCCTGGCGAAGCATCGATGGTGCCGAGAATGCCGGTATCGTGACGTTCCACCAGGTCGACAACGAGAAGACCCGCGTGGACCTGAGAATAGATTATGACACCGACGGCGTTATCGAGTCGATCGGCAGCGCTCTCGGGGCAGTTTCCAGTCGCGTCGAGGGAGATCTCGAGCGCTTCAAGGACTTCGTCGAGTCGCGTGGCCAGGAGACCGGCGCGTGGCGCGGCCAGATCCATGGCGGCGACGTCTCCGGCAAGGGAAGCACCATGGCCGGCCTCGGCAATGTCGACAGCGGTACCGGCTCCCTCTCGAGCTCGAGCGATATCGGCTCCTCCTCGACCGGATCGTCGACCGGCTCGCGCGGAAGCTCGGCCAGCGGCTCGTCGATCGGTGGCTCGCGCATGGGCGACTCGTCGCTCAGCAGCGGCTCGTCGCTCGGCGACGGCACCAACCCGGGCGATCTGGGAAGCGACGATCTTCGTCGCCGCACCCCCTGATCCCGGCAGAGGGAAACATCACCCCAAGCGGTCTTCGGGCCGCACGAAGCGCCCGTCAGTGAAGCCCCTGGCTTCTCCGACGGGCGTTTTCCGTTCATTTCGCGTTGTACCATTGCATCCGATGATGTCCCGATACGGCGGAACCGCGATTCAGGGAGATAGTGGCGGGATTGAGAGCCTAAGCCGCCGCATTCGGCGACATGGTCCCAGAGGGGTACGGCATTTGTGCGGAGTGCGGCGGGCGACCGAGGGAGAAGATCGAGAAGGGATACCGACCGAGGGGAAGCGACCGATTCCCCGCTTCATGCTCGGCCATCCGGCCGAGGGAGCGTCTCGGAAGGCCCCGTCCGGCCGAACGTACCGGCCGGCTCGGTGACGATCGGATGGATGACCGACGATACCTCGCGATGTGGGACGTGATGAGGATCTGAAGGGCGGGATGTGATGTAGGTGTGGCGCGGCAACGGTTTTGGAGACGGCTCTCCGACTTCAAGGTACCGGCCGCGCCATTTTTTTTGCCCTTCCCGAACGGCGGACCGCGGCGGCGCGGATGCGCTCGTCATGCGCCCACGCCCGAAGCCGGCTGCACGCCACGTCCGGGAAGATTCCGGAATCTTCCGGAAGATTCGGTGAGCGTTATTCGCCCCCCTCGGCCCGCTTCAACAGGCTCCGCTTCATCACCACGCCGACATCGAGCGTCTTGCGTCCGACGGTCTCGAAGATCAGGATGATCTTCCCATCCTCGTAGCCGAGCACGATCCCCTCTCCCCAGCCGTTGCGGTGCACGCGGGAGTTGACCGGGAAGGGCTCCTCCTCCACCGACGGGGCGCCGCGGCCGGCCTCGCAGTTGTCGCAGGTTCCGCAGGGCTCCACATCCTCCTCGCCGAAATAGTGAAGGAGCTGGCGTCGCCGGCAGGTGATCGACTGCGCGTAGCTCTCCATCATCTCCACGCGGGCAAGATCGAGCTCGCGACGTGTCTCCTGCACCCGAAGGGCGCGCGCCACGACCTCCTCACCGGGATCATCGGTCCCGGCCGGAAGAATCTCTCCGGTCGGCGCGGTCTCGAGCGCGCCGACATCCTCCAGCCTGTTGAGCACCGTGGTGAGCCGGGTCGAGGAGATATCCACCCGCTCCAGCAGCTCCTTCGGATCGATAGGCCCATCTCCCTCGCCGATCGCCTCGATCACCCGCGATACCTGCTCCTCGGTGAGCTTCTTTCCACCGGCGAAGAAGCGCCGCAGCCGCGTATCCTCCGGACGATAGAAGAGGATTGCGCGGGCCGGCTCCCCGTCACGCCCGGCGCGGCCGATCTCCTGATAGTAGGAGTCGATCGAGTCGCTGATATCGTAGTGGAACACGAAGCGGACGTTCGGCTTGTCGACCCCCATGCCGAAGGCGATCGTCGCCACGATCACGTCGAGCTCGTCGGACATGAAGCGCTCCTGCGTCTGCTCCCGGTCCCTGGGGCGCAGTCCGGCGTGATACGGCTCGGCGCGCAGCCCGCGCTCGGCCAGCAGCGCGGCGATCTCCTCGGCATGTCCGCGGGTGGCCGCGTAGACGATCCCCGGCTTCTCGGCGGCCACCACACGATTGACCAGCGCGACCTGCTTGGCGCCCTCATCCTGATAGCTCTCCACGCCGAGCCAGATGTTCGGACGGTCGAACCCGCTGACGATCACGTTCGGCTCACGCATGTTCAGGCGCGTGACGATCTCCTCGCGCACGCGCGGCGTGGCCGTGGCGGTCATGGCCAGCACGGTCGGATGCCCGAGCATCTCCACCACGGCGCCGAGCCGCATGTAATCGGGACGGAAATCGTGTCCCCACTCGGTGATGCAGTGCGCCTCGTCGACCACGAAGAGTGACGGGCGCGCCTGACGGAGCCGCTCCATGATCTCCTCGTTGGCGAACTGCTCCGGGGCCACGAAGAGGAACTCCACTTCCCCCTCGGCGACCGCGTCGATCACCTCCTCCTTCTCGGCGGAGCTGACGGTGGAGTTGACCACGGCCGCCTCGCCGATATCCTGCTCCTGAATCGACTGAAGCTGATCGCGCTGCAGGGCGATCAGCGGGGAGACCACCACGGTGGCGCCGGGGAGGAGGCAGGCGGCGATCTGATAGATGGCCGACTTGCCGGCGCCGGTCGGCATCACCGCGAGCGTGTCGCGTCCGTCGAGCACGGAGCGGACGGCGCCCTCCTGGCCGGGACGGAGGTTCTCGAAGCCGCAGCGCTCACGCGCCACGCGAAGGATCTGTTGGTTTCGACGAGTAGGTTTGCTCATGCATCCGGTCAGGACAAAGCACATACCACGCGATTTCCGAACCCATCATCCTACATTCCGCATTCTACATTCTGCATTCTCTTCCCCCTGTCGTTTTCAGTAGTTTAGGCGTTCTCTACCGGCCCTCGACTGTCGTACGCCACCCTCGTACGATCCGGACTTCTCTCTCCCGATCCGGAATGCGCCGGCAACGATCAACTGACATTCGGCAATCGCATGCGCTATTTCGAATCAATCACCGACATGATCGGCAACACGCCGATGCTCCGCCTGAACCGTGTCATCGGCGAGACGAAGGGACTCGTGCTGGCCAAGATGGAGAGCGCCAACCCGGGCGGCTCGGTCAAGGACCGCATCGGCATCAGGATGGTGGAGGCCGCCGAGCGCGAGGGGCGGATCAAGCCGGGAGGGCTTCTGATCGAGCCGACCAGCGGCAACACCGGCATCGGTCTGACGCTGGCCGCCAAGAAGAAAGGCTATCGCTGCCTCTTCGTGATGACCGACAAGGCCTCGGTCGAGCGCGTCCGCTACCTGAAGGCGCTCGGCGCCGATGTGCTCGTGGTCTCCTCGGCGGCCAAGCCGAGCTCGCCGGAGTACTACTACAACACCGCCCAGCGTCTGGCGCAGGAGATCCCGAACGCCCTGATGCTGAACCAGTACGATAATCCCTCCAACCCGGAGGCGCATTACTACGGCACCGGGCCGGAGATCTGGGAGCAGACCGAGGGGAAGATCACCCACTTCGTGGCCGGCATGGGCACCGGCGGCACCATCTCCGGCTGCGGACGCTTCCTGAAGGAGAAGAGCGCTGAGATCAAGGTGATCGGCGCCGATCCGGTCGGCTCCTCGCTGAAGACCTACAAGGACACCGGCCGCCTGGTCGAGGCGCTCCCCTACCTGATCGAGGGTGTCGGCCAGGAGCGGATCCCGGGCAACCTCCGCTTCGACTACATCGACGAGGTGATGAACGTCTCGGACTACGACGCATTCATGATGGCCCGTCGCCTTGCGCGCGAGGAGGGGATCTTCACCGGCGGATCGACCGGCATGAACGTGGTCGCCGCCGCCCGCGTGGCCCGCACGATGAAGGAAGGTGACGTGATGGTGGTGATCGTCTGCGATACCGGCGAGCGCTATCTGACCAAGCATCACTCCGACGAGTGGCTTCAGGAGAAGGGATTCCTCGACGCCGAGAAGGTGACGCTCCAGGTGGTGCTCGACATGAAGGTGCGCAAGAACGGCATGAGCGCGCTGATCGCGGCCTCCCCGGAGATGAGCGTCCGCGAGGCGCTCGACCTGATGAACCAGAAGGGATTCAGCCAGCTTCCGGTGATGGAGGGAGCCGATCCGGTCGGTTCGCTCCGCGACAACCGCGTGATGTCGGCCGTGATGGAGGATCGCGATCTGCTGGAGCGCCCGGTGCGCGACCTGATGGAGCCGAGCTTCCCGGTGGTCGAGCATACCTGCGACGTGCAGCACGCGATCCGGTATCTGAAGGATGCCCGCGCGATCGTGATCAGCGAGTACGGGATCATCAACGGCATCCTCACCCGTCACGATCTGGTCGAGTATACCTGAGGATACCTTCGCCGGCGGCAGCGCCGCGCGGTGAAACGCCGGCACGGAACCGGATGAATACAGCAAGCCCACGGAAGCCGTCGCCTCCGTGGGCTTTTGCATAGCGGCGCCCGCCGCCCGATGGGCATCAAGATTGCGTCAGATGCCAGCCATCACATCGGGCGGCTTGCGGCCGACATGTGCGGTGAGCGCGGGGAAGTCGGTTCGTCGGCACCATGGCCGCTGTCGGATCCGGCCGGGGACCGGCCCGGACCCGACGCGCTCCCGGCAAGCGCACGTGAGCTCCGACCACCGCCGGATGCGACCGGCTTCGACCCGACGGCGTGGTCGTACAGGCTGCCGTCGGCAAAGGCGACGGTCGAGCCGATGAGCTCGTTGACACTGACCATGGTGCGGACTCCCCGTTACTGGACGTTTCGCTACTGGACACTTGGCTGCTGGACATTTCGCGACGATCCGCGCGCTCGATATGAAGGGTCCGTCTGGACCGGACCACCGGGCTCCTCCCGGCGTGGCGGAGCCGGGAGTCGAGCGTTCGGAGAGGAGGACGGACCTCTTTTCGTCGTCTGCCGGGAATCGGCCCGTGTCGACCGCCGCCGGCGTCACTCCTCGGGGTGCAACATGCACCCGGCCGGTGCCGGCGTCACTACTCATCTTCTACTCACGCGCGCGATCCCGTGATCCGAGCCTGTACGTGGACCGATGGTCGGGGCCGCCTGTGGTCGTGGCCGCCAATGGTCGGGGCCGCGTGCGCTTCCCCTTCGATCGCCTACCGGACACGGCGCGGCGCGGGCCGGCATGCCGTGGCGGCTGCGGCGCGGCGTGAGTGGGAAATGAGTACCCGGATGTGCGGGAATAGGTGGATATTCGCGATCGAAATCTCCGGCGCCGCTTCATTGGCCTTTGCCCGATGCCGGACCGGGGCATACCTCTCCTCCGCAGACCGGCGGGATCCGGTCGCCCTCGTCATCCATCCCGAGAAGATGCAACATGAACTTGAAGAGCTCGGCACTCCCTCCTCGCATCCACACGATCACGGTCGGCAACATTCAATCGAACTCCCCCCTGCTTCCAATGGCCGTCGTCGCGCTTCCACATGACCATCTCCGTCCCGGCATCTTCCTCACGCCCGGCATGCTGCCGGGTCCGACCGATCCTAACTCGATACTCGAGTTTCCGATGTACGACGCGACGATCCTTCCGGCGAACAATGTGGCGATGGTGGTTCCGCCCAACGTCGTGCTCACGATTCCCGGAGCAACGCCGTCGAACATCCCGGTCGGCGTCTATCAGGCCACGGCGCTGGTGGGAGGATCGGCGCTCTCTCTGACCATCCGCGTCTCGATCGGACAGGATACCACCGAGCCGGTGGGACAGTACGTGAAGATCGTGCTGCAGACACCGCCGGACAACGACACCCCGATTCATGGGCATCATCATCACGGGCATCATCACAAGCATGATGACGGTGGAGAGCACGTGAGCCTGGCGAGCTCCCACGGCATCGGCGAGGGGATCTGAGCGAGGCTCGACATCTCTCATTGTAGAACCGGGTCCACGGCGCGCTGAGCTCCGTGGACCCGGTTTCTCGTTTCGGATGTTCGACATCTCCGCGACCGCGCGGCCGCGGCTTCCGGAGCCCCGCGCCATCGGGCCCGGCAACCTCAGGCGGCCGCCAGCGCCTCCACCCTGCCACGAGCGCGGAGCACGCGACGATCCTCCTCCGGCAGAATGGCCCGCAGAATCGCAAGCGACCGACGGAACGCTTCCCCGGCGCCGTCGGCATCGTGCATCGCCTCGAGAAGCTCACCGAAATCGCCGAGGAGAATGCCGACGCGAAGGTGCGCGCCGCCGAGCAGACGCTCGTGGCCGCCGATCGCGATCCGAAAATTCTCACGGCTCTCGGCATGGCCGCCGAGGTCGCGCTGCACCTTGGCGAGCCAGCCGAGCGTGGTGAGCGTGTCGATGTGCCCCTGCCCGAGCAGCGGATCTTGAATCGCGAGCGCGTCGAGGAACGCGCGCTCACTCTCCCGGAGCGAGCCCTGGTAGTAGTGCGAGCGGCCGAGCGTGAAGTGCACCACGGCAAGCTCCGCGCGCGCCGTTCCGCCGCCGGCGCGCCGGTAGATATCGGCTGCGCGATGGAGCAGATGGATGGCCTCCGGCTCGCCGCGCGAGGCAAGCGTGCTGGCCACGTTGTTGAGCGCGGCGCCGACCGCGGGGTGCTCCGCGCCGAGCGCCTCCTCCCAGATCGCCAGCGCGTGACGATACGACTCCTCCGCGCCGACGCGGTCGCCGAGATCGAAGCGGAGCGCGGCGAGGTTGTTCAGCGCCGCCGCGGTCTCCGGATGCCGCTCGCCGGCAAGGCGGCGGAAGCGCTCGATCGCCCCTTCGTAGAGCGCCCGCGCCTCGTCGAACCGCCCCTGCCGATGGAGGGTGCTCGCAAGGTTGTTCATCATCGTCGAAACCAGGCGCCCGCCGGTCCCCTCCACCCGTTCGATCGTGGTGATCGCGCGGCGATAGATCGATTCGGCCGCCTCCAGATCCCCCTTCTCCTCAAGCACGCCCGCCAGGTTGTCCAGCGCGTCGGCCAGGAGGCGCTTCCCGTCCGGAGCGCTCTCGTCGAGCAGCGCGAGGACGGTCCGCAGCTCACGCTCGGCGCCGTCGAGATCGCCGAGGGCACGGAGCACTTCGGCCAGCCCGTGGCGCGTGGCCGCCTGCTCCGCTCCGTCCCCGCCATCGGCCCCCGGCAGCTCGAGCGCGCGCGCCAGCAGCCGCCGCGCCTCCACGAGGCGTCCGGCGCGTCGGAGAAGATCCCCGATGCCGCGCGCAAGCTCGGCGAGCTCGGCCGGGGAGCGCTCCCCTTCCAACGTGGCGAGTCTCGCTTCGTAGAGCTCCGCCATCCGCTCGACCCCGGCGGTGGCAAGCCAGAGCCCGATCAGCTCGTAATCACGTCCGAGGCGGGCCATCCGGAGCGCGATCTCCGGGTCGGCGATGCAGTCGAGCAGACGCTCCTCGTCCCCCAGATGGTCGAGCAGCGCGGGGAGCTCCTCGGCGCGACGCGATGCCCCGGCCCGCTCCTGGAGGAACGCGGCCAGCCGGAGCCGATGGCTCCGCGCCTCATCGGCGGTCGATGCATAGCGAGCCTCGACCGCGCGCCGCATCTGGTCGTGGAAGAACCGGAGGCGTCCGTCGGACTCCAGCAGGTGGAAGCCGAGCGAGGAGAGAAGATCCGCCAGATCGATCCGCGGACAGTCGAGCAGCGCGCGCAGCTCATCCTCGCTCATCCCATCACGCGAGCACCAGAGCGCGCCGAGCAGCGTGCCGACCATTCCGGCGCCGAACTCCTCCTCGAGCGCGTCGAACTTCCGCGCGAAGAGCTCCGGCACGCTCGATGCCGCGAGCGCCTGGTCCCGCGCGCCGGCGCCGTTGGCCCCGGCGGCGCGATCGTGGGAGCCGAGGAGACGATATTCCTCGAGACGGGCCCTGAGCAGAAGCGGGTTGGCGGGGAGCTCGGAGGTCGAACCATCCTGAAGGGCGCGGCCGACGGAGCCGCCGAGCAGGCCGGCCGCGCCGAGGGCGGAGCGCTCGGCGAGCGTCAGCGGCTCCACATGAAGCTCCTCCCATCCCCGATCCCCCCCCGACGCGCGCGACGTGGCCACGATCAGCCGGAGGCCGGCGGGGATATGCCGCGGCAGCCATTCGAGGTCGCGCGAGCCCTCGACCATCTGGTCGGCGCCGTCGATCACCAGGATCATTCCCGCGGCGGCCCCCTGCGCCAGCCACCACGGCAGCGCCCGCATCAGCTCGGCGTCATCTCCCCTTGTGTTGCCGATGTCGCCGAGGGCGAGCGCGATCCGGGCGATGAGCGAGCGGACCACCGAACCGGGCGTGGCACGTCCGCCGGACGAGGCACCGGAGACGGCGACGTGATGCACCACCATCGGCGATGCCGGCTCGCGGCCGCGACGATCGTGCGCCCACCAGGCCAGCAGCGCGCTCTTCCCCACGCCCGGCTCTCCCCTGATGATCAGCGGCCCGGCTGCCTCGTCGACCTGCCGGTCCAGCCGGCGGAGGAGCATCGGGCGGGGGAGATAGCCACGGCGCCGGGAAGCGGCGAACGCCTCCTGCGCGCGCATCTCTCCGTCGAGCGCGCCCGGTCTGACGAGCGACGGGAACTCCCGCTCGATCACCGTCAGAAGCTGACCGCGCACCCATTCGCCGAAGGCATCGAGGTCGGGAAGATTCTCACGGTGACGATAGCCGCCGCGCCTGATTCGCTCCTTCAGCGACGCCAGCCTGCGCGCCTCCTCGCTGATGCCGGAGCGATCCTCCGACGGCGTGCGGAGATAGAACGCCGACCAGTCGCTCGCCTCCGAGCGCGCCAGCACGCCACGCTCGATCTCGATCTCGAGCAGGCTGCGCGGCTCCTCGGTGAGGCGGTCGAGCCAGGGATAGCGCTCCACCAGATCCTGATCGCGCGCCAGCGCCGAGGGGCTCGGCATCCATCCGGCCACCGACCCTATCAGCCCGAGCACGAACGGGCGGCGGAGGTGCAGCTCGTCGAGCGACAGGCGGACGAGCTTGCCGTCGCGCATCCGGCCGCGCGAGGGGCGGCTGCGGAAGTCGATGCCGGCAAGCTCCACCCCGCGATCCTCGCAGATGCCTCGAAGCTCGGGGAAGACCTGCAGGGAGAGATACTCCCGCTCGGCCCGCATCTCCTCGGCGGCGCTGGCGACATAGACGCGCAGCTCGCGCCGCGCATCCGGCCGCGTGTCGCGCCGGCGCGCCTGGTCGATGTGTCGATCGTTCAGGTCGATCATACGTCTGCTCGTCGGTTGTTCAGGTATTGGAGAAGAGCCGGCGCCCGCCGGGAAGGCGCCCGATTAGAAGGTAGCCAGGAACAGGGGAAGGTGCTCGTCGGGGGGAAGATCCATCTTCTTGCGCATCCGGTACCGATGGTTCTCGACCGTCCGCTCCGAGGTGCAGAGCATGTCGGCGATCTCCTTGGTCGACATGTCGTTGCGCAGGAGGGTGCAGATGCGCAGCTCGGTGGCCGTCAGCCGGGGGAAGCGCTCCTTCAGACGGCGCATGAAATCGGGGTTCAGCCGGTCGGCCCGCTCGAGCTCGCGCGCGGCCTCCCCGGCGGCCGCGGAGGGCTCGGCCACCTCGAAGCGCCCGGCGAGGGCCGATGCGGCCATGCCGTCGGCGGCGCGTCCGCCATGCTCGCGGATGGCGTCGAGCATCTCCTGTTTGCGGACCATGCTCACGGCCAGCGAGGCCAGCTCCGTGGTCTTGTGCTCCAGCTCGCGGCGCAGCTCATCGCCGGCGCGGCGCTCCCGCTCGAGCTCCCGATCCTTCCCCTCGATAATCTCGCGGGCCACGATTTCCGACGCCTCCCGGCGCAACTCCCCCCCCTCGATCGACGTCTTGAGCGACGAAAATTCCTTGAAGTGCCGGAGCGCGGAGCCATGATCTCCGAGCTCCTCGTAGGCGGCGGCAAGCAGCTCATGAGCGCGGCTCTCGGCCGCGCGGTCGCCGGCCTCCACGGCCAGGGTCAGCGCGCGCTCAACGTCGGCGATCGCCTCCCATCCCTCTCCCCCGCCGAGGCGGATGGCGCCGATGCCGGAGAGCGCCGCCGAGGCGAGCGCGGCATCGCCGCAGGTCTCGGCCAGCGACGCCGCCGAGCGATAGAGCCGGAGCGCGCCGGCCGGATCGACGGCGGCGTCGATCGTGGCGAGCGTGATCATCGTCTCGGCCACGCCGCGGCGCTCGCGCAGCTGTTCGTGCAGCAGGAGCGCGCGAATCACCAGCTCGCGCGCGGCCTCCACGTTGCCGGCGGCAAGCCAAGCGCCGCCGAGGTTGGCCAGCGCGCACGCTTCCAGATACCGGTCGGCGCCCTCGCGCGCCAGTTGCGCCGCGCGCTCGAAGAACTCGCGCGCCTGCTCGTGGCTCCCCATCCTGAGGTAGCCGACGCCGACATCCGAGCAGATCACCGCCAGCAGCCGGGGATCGGCCTCCCCCGCGCGGTCGCGCAGCGCCAGGGCGGCGCGATGATGTCGGACGGCGGAGGGATGATCACCGAGGCTTCCGTGAACATTGCCGAGCGCGGTGTGCGCCACGGCCGACATTTCCAAGTCCTCCACCCGGTCGGATCGCCGGAGCGCGTCGTCATAGGCGGCGATGGCGCCGCCGTGGTCGTGCAGCCCCAGGCGGGCGTGGCCGATGGCCAGGGCTATCTCGGCGCCGTCGGCCGGCTCGTCTGCCTCGTCGAGCATCCGGAGCGCCGGCCGAAGATCGGCGAGCGCCTCGCGATACGCGCCGCGGGCGATCCGGCAGAGACCTCGCTGGCGAAGCGCCGCGACGAGAAGCTCCCGGTCGTCGAGCTCGCCGGCCAGCTCCACCGCCCGGTCGGCGGCGGCGACGGCCGCGTCGGGATCGGTCCGCGCATCCCGGCGCGCCGCGGCAAGCAGGCGCGCAAGCTCCTCACGTCGCTCCAGAGTCGTCGGAATGCGACGCGGCGATTGGGATCTGTCCGGAACGGTGTTCGGCATGCTCGAGGCTCGTTCTGTGAAGAGACCGGGGGCCGCCGCGGAGATCGCGACGTGGACATCATCGAACGGAGATCGCCGCGTGGACATCGCGGCGTGGACGATACCGGGCGGCAAGGCTCGCGAGCCCGCGACACGCCGAAGCGCGATCCGCGGGACCTGCAAACCCGACCGCGGCATGGAGGAGGACTGATCCGCCCCTCTCCACCGGCGACGTCGGGCGAGGCGCCGGCAGTGTCCCGACGGGCGGATGGCGCCGGCCGGAGGGGACGCGGGCTCCGGGGCGGAGTTCGCGGCGCGGGAAGCTAACGAGGTTCCAGAGGAAAGGCAAACGTGTCTCCCCTTCGCGCCCGGAAGCGCATACGCTTCTTTTCACGTGCTATTAATCTTCATCGATTAAGTTCGCCCCCGCCAGACCGGCGCTTCCCCCGGCGGAGATTCCGTCGAACCCAGCCATGAATGTACTACTCGTCCTCTCCCAGCTCGAGGTAACCGGAGCTGAAGTCTACGCCGTGCAGCTCGCCGACGAGCTGATCGCTCGTGGCCACTCGGTGATCATCGTCTCCGACACATTGACCAAGCCGACGAGAGCCGGCTATGTGCCGATGGATCTGAACACGCGGACGCCGGTCAACCGGATCCGCCATATCCGGCGGCTCGCCGCGCTGATCCGACGCGAGCGGATCGACATCGTCCACGCCAACTCCCGCGCCTCGGCGTGGGTCTCGGGATTCGCCGCGCGCCGCGCCGGCGTTCCGATGGTGGTAACCGCGCACGGCCGCGCGCCGGGACACACGGCCCGCAGGATCATCAAGGCCTTCGGCGATCGGACCATCGCGGTCTGCGAGAACATCGCCGACGATCTCACCGAACGGCTCCGAATTCCGGCATCGCGGATCGATCTGATCCGGAACGGCGTCAAGAACGTGGTGGCCGAGCGGCATCCGGATGCCGGACCTCCGGTGATCGCCCTGATCGGCCGCCTCTCCGGCCCCAAGGGGGAGATCGCGTACGACTTCCTCACGAAGGTGATCCCCTCCTTCCCGGATGTCCGCGTGCTGGTCGCCGGCGGGACCAGGATTCCGGATCGGTTCCGCAAGCTCCCGCCGCAGGTGGAGCTGCTCGGCTACGTCGAGAATGTCGGCGAGGTGATGGAGCGCGCCACGGTCGTGGTCGGCGCCGGGCAGGTGGCGATGAAGGCGCTCTCGGCCGGCATCCCCACGGTCGCGCTCGGCGAGGCGTGCACGATCGGACTGGTGACGTCGGAGACGCTGGAGCATGCGCTGGCGAGCAACTTCGGCGACATCGCCGACACGGGGGAGCACGACTGGGAGATGATCCGGCGCGATCTGACGCGGGCGCTCGCGATGCCCGGCATCGATGAGGGATTGCGGAGCCGGGCGGCGCGGGAGTTCGGCCTGAGCCGGATGGTCGAGCTCACCATCGCCACCTATCGCCGCGCGCTCGGATGGTATTACCGCCGGGAGATCCCGGTGCTCACCTACCATCGCGTCATCGACGAGGAGGCGCCGCGCGGCCATCACGGGATCTGGGTATCGGCCAGACGGTTCGAGTGGCAGCTCCGGTATCTGCGACGCGCCGGCTTCCGGATCATCACCTTCGCCGAGTATCTGTCGCTCCCCGAGCGGGAGCGCTATCGCGGCCGCCACGTGGTGCTCACGTTCGACGACGGCTATCGTGACAACTACGAAACGCTCTTCCCCATTCTCCACAGGCATGGCGCGCGCGCGGTGATCTTCCAGGTGACCGACCGGACGGAGAATATCTGGGATCAGGGAGATGGCGGCGAGCCCCCTCTGCCGCTGATGGATCGCGACGAGATCCGCCGGATGGTCGAACAGGGGATGGAGTTCGGATCTCACACGCTCACCCATCCGCGGCTCACCGAGCTGAGCAGCGACGAGGCGCGCCGCGAGATCACCGAATCGAAGCGACGCATCGAGGAGATCACCGGCACCGAGGCCATCACCTTCTGCTACCCGTACGGCGCATTGGACGCGACGATCAAGGAGCATGTGCGCGCGGCCGGCTACCGGCTCGGCATCGCCTCCGACAGCGGCCCGCTGGCGATGCTGGAGGATCCGTTCGAGCTACGCCGCATCCAGGTGTTCCCCGGCACCGGCAAGCTCGGATTCATCCGGAAGGTGAGTGGACGCTATCTGTTCAAGAAGAAGGCGCGGGGATGATGCGGGGATGGAGGCCCGGAGCGATGAGAGAGATGCGATCAGGAGAGATGCGATCGGGAGAGATGCGATCGGGAGAGATGCGATCAGGAGAGATGCGATCGGGAGAGATGCGATCGGGAGAGATGCGATCGGGAGAGATGCGATCGGGAGAGATGCGATCGGGAGAGATGCGATCGGGAGAATGGCTTCGGAAGAAGGGCCTGGAAGATTTGAGAATGGGGAGATTTGAGGCCCGGAGGATTTGAGAATGGAGGGATTTGAGAATGGAGGGATGCGAGAATGGAGGGATGCGAGAATGGAGGGGGGAGGATTTGTACAGGCGTTCAATTGAACGCCTGTACAATAGAATCGAATTCTGGGATGCGAATTCCTCGATGCGAATTCCTCGATGCGAATTCCTCGATGCGAATTCCTCGATGCGAATTCCTCGATGCGAATTCCTCGATGCGAATTCCTCGATGCGAATAGCGCAGGCAGCGATTGCGATGCCCCTCAGAGATCGCTCCAGACCAGGGAGCCGCGATTGATGATCGCGACCGGCTTGCCGCGGAGCGTCCAGCCGTCGAACGGCGTGTTGAGCGACTTGGTCTTGAAGCGCGTCTTGTCGACGGTCCATGTCTGATCCGGGGCGAAGATCGTCAGGTTCGCCTTCTCCCCCTCGGCGAGCGCCGGGATCGGCAGCGAGAGAATCCTCCGGGGATTGATCGACATCACCTCGATCAGCCGCGCCAGATCGATGACGCCGGCATGCACCAGATGCGTGCAGCTCAGCGCGATCGACGTCTCCAGGCCGATGATGCCGTTCGGCGCGTTCTGGAACTCCACTTCCTTCTCGGCCAGCGTGTGCGGCGCGTGGTCGGTGGCGATCACGTCGATCGTTCCGTCGCGGAAGCCCTCGAGGATCGCGTCGACATGCTCGCGCGAGCGGAGCGGCGGGTTCATCTTGGCGTTGGTGCCGTAGGTGATCACCGCCTCGTCGGTCAGCACGAAGTGATGCGGCGTCACCTCGCAGGTGATGTTGGTCTTGCCGCGGCTCTTGGCCCGGCGCACCAGCTCGACGCCCCCCTTCGTGCTCATGTGGGAGACGTGATAGGGACGGTCGCCGCAGAACTCCGCGATCATGATGTCGCGCGCGATGATCAGATCCTCGGCAACATCCGGATAGCCGGGAAGGCCGAGCCGGGTGGAGACCGGTCCCTCGTGCATCGCGAAGCCGCGTGTCATCGAATGCTCCTCGCAGTGCTGGCTCATGACCGCTCCCTCGAACATCGAGACGTACTCGAAGGCGCGGCGCATCACCTCGGGCGAGCGGACGCAGTCACCGTCATCGGTGAAGATCCTGGCGCCGGCCTCGTAGAGCGCGCCCATCGGCGCCAGCTCCTCCCCCTTGCGTCCCTTGGTCGTGGCGGCCGTCGGGATCACGTCGACCGGCAGCTCGCGCGACTTCCAGAGGATCGAGTGGATCACCTCCGGGGCGTCGATCGAGGGGGCGGTGTTCGGCATGCAGCAGACCCCGGTGAAGCCACCGTTGGCCGCCGAGGCGCATCCGCTGGCGATCGTCTCCTTGTGCGTCTGCCCCGGCTCGCGCAGGTGAACGTGCAGATCGAAGAAGCCGGGAGCGGCGACCCATCCGGAGGCGTCGCGCACGTCGGCCCCGTCGGGAGCGGCCAGCCCCTCGCCGATCGCCTCGATCACCCCGTCGGCGATCAGAAGATCGGCGCGGCGGTCGAGGCCCTGGGCCGGGTTGAGAAGTCGAATCGAGCGAAAGAGAGTCCGTTGCATTGCTGATTGCATGTGTGATGAGAGGCGGGTATCGAACATCGACGACCTCGAGCGCGAGAATCGATCTCGCCGGATTCGATCTCGGGAAGATCGATCTCGAAAAGAACGGCCCTCGCGGGAATCGGGCACCGCGCCGGCCTCACGGGGGCTCCTATCCGGCGACTTTCCGACGGACCAGATCGAGCACGAAATCGACCTGCTCGTCGATGGTGACCTTGGAGGTGTCGAGCTCCACGGCGTCCGGCGCCTTGGTCAGCGGGCTTGCCTCGCGCGTCGAGTCGAGCCGGTCCCGCTCGCGCAGCGAGGAGATCAGCCCGTCGACCGTGGCGTCCCTCCCCATCTGCTGCAGCTCTGCCTGCCGTCGGACGGCGCGCGCGGCCAGATCGGCGATCATGAACACCTTCACGTCGGCATCCGGAAAGACCACGGTGCCGATATCCCGGCCGTCGATCACCACGCCGCCGCAGGCGCCGATCCGCTTCTGCATCTCGACCAGACGGCGGCGCACTCCCGCGAAGGCGCTCACCTGGGAGACCTCGGCGGTCACCTCCGGAGATCTGATCGCCAGGGAGACATCCTCGGCGTCGAGAAAGGTGTGGAGGGTGCCGTCGTCGGAGCGCTCCATGTGGATATCGATCTCCGCGGCCAGGCGCTCCACCCGCTCGCGGTCGGCCGGGTCGATGCCGGCGCGGAGCACCGCGAGGGTGACGGCGCGATACATCGCGCCGGTGTCGATATAGGTATATCCGAGCCGTTCGGCCACCAGCCGTGCGGTCGTGCTCTTGCCCGAGGCCGCCGGGCCGTCGATGGCGATAATCAGTCGATCACGTGACATGACGGCAAACATCCGAAACCGGCTCCGTTTGCCAAAGCACCGATCGGCCGGCCGGGTGTTTCGGTGTGTGGTCGCCCGCCCAGTTTCCGGCGTCCCGAACTCTCCCCCGAACCCTCCGAGGACCCGATTTCGGGACAATGGGGCGGATTCGGCGGGGTTCAGTGATCCGAGTCGTCAACATTCACTTCAACTGCCATGAGGATTCTGCTGGTCGAGGATGAGGTCAAGGTGGCCTCCTTCATCCGTCAGGGGCTTGTCGAACAGTCCTACACCGTCGAGGTTGCCCACGACGGACTCGAGGGGGAGCGCCTGGCGCGCGACAACGAGTACGACGTGCTGATCATCGACGTGATGCTCCCGCGCAAGAGCGGCTTCGCGCTGGTCCGGAGCGTCAGGAGCTTCAACGAGTCGGTGCCGATCCTGCTGCTGACCGCGCTGGACACGACCGACGACAAGGTGCAGGGCTTCGATGCCGGCGCTGATGATTACTTGGTCAAGCCGTTCGAGTTCCGGGAGCTGCTGGCCCGGCTGCGCGCGCTGATGCGGCGTCGCGGCGATCAGTCCAGCCCCGCCCAGCTCCAGGTCGGCGACTTGACGATGGACCTGAGAACCCGCACGGTGATGCGCGCCGGACAGGGCATCGAGCTCACCTCGCGCGAGTATGCGCTGCTCGAGTTCCTGATGCGCAACCGCCGTCGGGTGGTCTCCCGCGCCGAGATCGCCGAGTCGGTCTGGGATACCTCGTTCGACAGCGAGAGCAACGTGATCGACGTGTACGTGAGCTTCCTGCGGCGCAAGGTGGACAAGGACTTCGAGTCCAAGCTGATCCACACGGTGATCGGCGCCGGCTACGTGATCAAGGATGGCGAGGCGCGGCGATGACGATCAAGCTCCGGCTCACGCTGATGTTCACCGGCGTGCTCGCCCTCCTGATGGCCACGCTCATGTGGGCGCTCTATCTCTATGCGTCGTTCCAGCGCTCCTCGGAGTTCACCCGCCAGCTCTTCGCCCGCGCCCTCACGGCCGCGACGGTGGCGCTCGAGCGTGACGAGATGACGCCTGACGCGCTGGCTCCCTTCCGGAACACCCTCTACAGCTATCAGCTCGACAGCGAGAGCGTGGCGATCTTCGATCAGCGGAACCAGGCGGTGTTCCGCTCCGGCGTACATCCGCTGACGATCACCTCCGAGCTCCGGGGCCGCGCGCTGGCCGGCCGCGGGCTGGAGGTCAACGATACCGGCGATGTCCAGTCGGTCTATTTTCCCTACGAGGACAACGGCGGGCTCTATGTGGTGGTGGTCTCGGCGATCGACAAGGCCGGGCTCCGCTCCCTCGAAACGCTCGGCATCTCACTGATCGCGGGGTTCTTCGCGGCGACCACGCTGATGGCGCTGGCCGGATGGTGGTTCGCCAGCCGCGCCATGGCGCCGATCGCCGACCTGATGAACCGCGCCGAGCGGATCTCCGCGGAGGATCTTCACATCCGCCTTCACGAGGGGAACGGCAAGGACGAGCTTGCGCACCTGGCGCAGGCGTTCAACCGGATGCTCGAGCGCCTGGAATCCGCATTCCGCTCCCAGCGGGCGTTCATCGCGCACGCATCGCACGAGATCCGCACGCCGCTCACCACGCTCGAGGGAGAGATCGAGGTGGCGCTGATGCGCCTGCGCACCGAGCTCGAGTACGAGACGATCCTCCGGAACGCGCTGGACGACACGCGACGCCTCCGCGCCCTCTCGAACGATCTGCTCCTGCTGGCGCGGACCGAGTCGGAATTCTTCCAGCGCCCGACCACGATCCACCAGCTCGACGAGATCCTCTTCAACGCGCTCCAGGAGATCCACCAGCGCTACCCGGAACGGAGCGTGGACGTGGCGTTTCCGGCGAGCGTCGAGACCGAGAGCGCGTTCAGGATCAGGGGGAACGACGACCTGCTCCGCGTGGCGATCGTGAACGTGATCGACAACGCGCTGAAATATTCCGACGCGCCGAGCCCGGTCGGCGTCTCGTTCGATGCCTCCGGCGGGGAGCTTCGTCTGACGGTGGAGGATCACGGCAGGGGGATTCCGGCCGAGGAGCTGCCGGAGGTCTTTTCCCCCTTCTTTCGCGGAGAATCGACGAAAGATCGTCCCGGAACCGGGGTCGGGCTCGCGCTGGTGCAGCGGATCGTGGGGCATCACGGCGGGCGGGTGACCATCGGCAGCCGGGCCGGCGCGGGGACCATCGTCACGATCAGCCTTCCCGGCGTCTTGGAAGCGAGCGTCGTTCATCCGACTTTAATGTCCCTTTAATCCCGTCGCGGTAGGTTCGCGCGTTCGTCGACGCCCGAAGCTTCCGGAATCCACGGATCTCCTCATCGTGATATTCAATCGAGACGCACATACGCCGCGACCACGCGGAACCGCGCGGACCGGGCCGCTTCGGCTTGCCGCGGCGCTGATCCTGGCATCGGGGAGCACGGCCGCCGCGGATACGATCCCGATCCCCCAGGCTCCCGTCTTCGACACGTCGTCGGTGGCGGCCGTGACCGGCATCGCGGCGCGCGAGCCGGCCGCGCCTGATTCCGTCGATGACTTCACCGCATGGGTCGCCGCGCCCCCCGACCTGCCCCTCTTCGTCCGCGGACATGTCTCTCCCGAAGATCTGGCCGGCGGCGCAACCTCCCATCGTGACGAGGCAGGTGTCGACACCGCGGATTTGGACGACGTCGATGCCGGTGTCGACATATCGGGCAGAGGGCCCGCGGCGGCGGACAGCGCGCGGCCGGCCACGATCGGCGCGGACACCGTGTCGGAGGTCGATCCGATCAGACTCTCGGTGGTCGGCGCGGCGACGGTGGCGGTGGTGACGACGGTACATCTGTATCAGCAGCAGGCGTGGTGGCAGGGGGAGCGGGACGTGTTCCGCTTTCAGAACGACTGGTCCTACGCGCTCAACCTGGACAAGTTCGGCCACGCGTTCGGCGCCTATCTCGGCTCCGGCATGTTCCGCGGCGCCCTCTCCTGGGCCGGGATGGACACGCGCCGGAGCACCTTCTACGGCTCCCTTCTCGGCCTTGCCTACGAGCTCTACGTGGAGACGGAGGATGGCTTCCACACCACCTACGGCTTCAGTCCGGGCGATGCCCTGGCCGATATCCTCGGCGCCATGGTGCCGCTGGCGCAGTATCAGTTCCCGATCCTCCGAAGCTTCAAACCGAAGTGGAGCTACATCCCGAGCCGCGACTATCTGGACGCTCTGAAGGCCGGCGAGTCGCGCGCGTTCATCGACGACTATCTCGGGCAGTCGTACTGGATCGGAATCGATCCCCACCCCTTTCTTCCGGAGAGCGTCGCCTCGGTGATCCCGCCCTGGATGGGGATCGGCATCGGCGCCTCCTCGCGCGACCTCGACGGCGACGGCGGCGGGCACCGGAACTTCTATCTTGCCCTCGACTGGAATTTCTCGCGTATCTCCACCTCGAGCCCGGTGCTGCGCACCATCTTCGAGGCGATCGACTTCTTCCATATCCCCTCCCCCGGCATCGCGTTCAAGGAGGGGAAGATCTCATTCGGACTCTTCTAGTGAGCAGACTCGGACGCACCATCACGCTGGTGACATCGGCCTTCCTCCTGAGCACGCTCTGTCGCGCGCAGTCCACCGACGCGCCGTCGCGGGATACGTCGCGAAGCGATTCGGCCGCGGAGGCGCGCGTCGACAGCGCTTCGGCGACCCCGGCCGACGTGGGATTCCTCCCGGACTGGCGCGTGGCCGCCGCGCGCGGGCTCTCGCTGACGCTCGGCTACACCCCCTATCTCACCTCCTTTTCGGCGAGCAAGCGCGGGCACCGCACCATCACGCTCGACGTGCTCTACGATGTGACTCCCTGGCTCGGACTCGGGCTCAGGATCGGCACCGGCGAGGAGCAGCTCGACTCCGGACGTGTCGCTCCGTATAGCGGCTCGTTCTCCTTCGGATCGGGATCGGTGGTGGCCAACATCCACCCGTTCGAGTCGAGCGTGCTGCGTCCCTATCTGCTCGTCGACGGCGGGCTCTGCACGGCGCTCGGCCCGATCGGCGGCTACAACGGCACCGAGCTCGGCGCCGCGCTCGGCGAGGAGCTGAACGTGGTACGCCATTTCACCCTCTCGGCGGCCATCACCTACCGCCACCGGTTCTACGCGCAGCGGCTGGACTTCGGCCGCTCCGCCCCCATCGATACACCGCTCGACGAATCCGTGCTCGGCATCACCGCCGCCGCTTCCCTCTACTTCGATCTCCACCCCTGAAACGCTTCATCACCTCCGCGACCACCCTTAACTCCGTTTTAACGCCCCTTTAATACCGCCGCTCTAGGTTCGCATCCGGTTTCCGGCGGGGAGATCCGTTCCCCTTCCGAGTCTCAATCAACTGGATGATGACGCGACGATTCATTGCGGCCCTGGCGGCCCTGCTCCTGGCTCCGGCGCTTACTCCACGCCTGACGGCGCAGGCGCCGATGGCGCTCGGCGAAACGATCCGCAGGGCGATCGAGCTGAACCCGGAAGCGCGCCACGCGCGCTACGACCTGGAGGCGGCCGACGCCGATATCACGACGGCGGGCCTCCGCCCGAACCCGCAGATCAACATCAACGCCGATCTGTTCAGCATGCGGGCTCCGATCCTCACGCCGGAGCAGAAGCAATACGGCCTTTCCCTTTCCCTGCCGCTGGAGCTCGGCGACAAGCGCGCCGCCCGCCTGACGAACGCCGAAACGCAAAAGAGCGTGACCGCCGGCCAGCTGCTGCTGACGGAGCGCTCGGTGGCGCTGGCCGCCAGCGACGGATGGCACGAGGTGGTCCGCGCGCGGCGGGCGCTCGAGCTGGTGCGGCGCGCGCGGGAGACGTTCGATTCGCTGGTGGCGGTCAACCGCGTCAGGCTCCGCAACCAGGTGATCACGCCGGCCGAGCTGACTCGCTCGGAGATCGCGGCCGACCAGTACGCGGTGCAGGAGCATGAGGCGGAGTTCGATCTGGAGAAGGCGCGACGCCAGCTCGGCACCGTGATCGGCACGATGGAGCCGGTCGACGCCGCCGACAACCTCGACACGGCGGCGGTGGCCGTCGGGGAGGATTCGCTGGTGGCGATGGCGCTCGAGCGGCGGCCGGAGATCGCCGCGGCCGGCTCCGCCGTGGAGCTTTCGCGGACCAACGAGCGGCTTCAGCACGCGCTGGCGGTGCCGGATGTCTCGGTCTCGCTCGACTATACGCGCCAGCAGGGAATCCCCTTCTACGGCGTGTCGGCCAGCGTGCCGCTCCAGTTCTTCTCGCGCAATCAGGGGGAGATCCAGAAGGCGGCGGTGCTCCGGCGGCAGGCCGAGAGCGGGCTCGAGGCAACCAGGGCGCGGACGGCTGCCGAGGTGCGACTGGCATACCGCGAGTGCGCCAGCCGGCACGAGGCGCTCGAACGGCTTGCCGGCGTGCTCGACCGATCCGAGCAGGTGCGCCGCACCGTGGAGTACGCCTACCGCTCCGGCAATACCACGATCCTCGATTTTCTCGACGCGCAGCGGACCTGGTTCGAGACCGAGCGCGCATGGGAGGAGGCGCTCGTCGGCTATCACGCGAGCCGCGCAACGCTGGCGATCCTGACCGGCATCCTCCCGGAGTAATCGTGAGCCCCTTCTCCTCCGGAGCATGCCTCGGACGAGCTTCGCCACCGCGCATCGCTCGCCACGGCATGCACCGGAGCCCATACCGGAAAGTTCATCGACGATGCAACGAACGACGACTCAACAGGAGACGAGCATGAGAACCGACACGACCGCACGATGCCGGAGCACGGCCACCGGGAGAGCGCTGGCGCTGCTGCTGGCCGGCGCGATCGCCGCGGGGGCGGCCGGCTGCCATGGCGATGATGAAGGGCCCGCCGCCAGCGCCACGGCCGCGAAGGAGACGCAGGTGCTCGATGGCGGCAGCCGCATCCTGATCAGCGGCCCATCCCTGAGCAACGGCGTCTTTACCCGCGCCACCATCCGCAGCGGCGTGGTGCGCGCGGACATGGCCGCGCCGGCGCGCGTGGTGGCCGCAAGCTCCGCCCCCCTCTCCGGCGAGGGGCGCCCGATCGTGCTGTTCGACGCGCCGGAGCTTACCTCCCTCTACTCCACCTACACGCAGAACCGGACCGAATACGACAAGGCGACGCGGGAGCTGGCCCGCACGCGCGATCTGTTCGAGCATCAGGCCTCCACCGGCAAGGATGTCGCCGAGGCGCAGACCGCCGTGGCGACCGCGCAGGCAACCGTCGCCGAGACCGAGGCGAAGATCCGCGCGCTCGGCTTCAACCCGGAAGAGCTGCTCCATGCCCCGGCCCGGACCGTCTGGCTCATCAGCGACGTGCCGGAATCGCAGCTGCGGGAGGTGGCCCGCGGCGAGCGGACCGAGATCCAGCTGGCCTCCTTCCCCGGCGAAACGTTCAGTGGCCGGGTGGAGGCGATCGGCGACGTGGTGGACGACGCCACCCGCACGGTGAAGGTGAGAATCTCGCTTGAGAACCATGGAGACCGCTTCCGGCCCGGGATGTTCGCCCGGGTCAGCTTCGGCCAGAGCGCCTCGAGCGTGATTGCCCTGCCGCAGAGCGCCGTGGTGACCGTGCTCGGTCGGCACTACGCGTTCGTCGAGCGGCGCCCCGGCGAGTTCGAGCGGCGCTCCGTCGAGCTCGGAAGCCAGATCGGCGACAGCATCGTGGTCACCGGCGGCCTGCGCGACGGCGAGAGCGTGGTGACCGGCGGCGCGATGCTTCTGAAGGGGCTCAGCTTCGGCTACTGAAGTCCCGATCCTTCCCCATACCTCTCGCGCGCCGGGCCGTGGGCCCCGCGCAACCAGGAGAATACGCATCCATGCTGCAGGCGCAGATCTTTCTCGACGAGGAGGACCGGCACGAGGACCGGCCGCTCCACGAATACATCCTCCGCTATCTGATGCATCACCGGATCCGGGGAGCCACGCTCTTCCGCGGGATGATGGGCTTCGGCGCCCAGCATCACCTGCACGCTCCCGGACGCCTCGGCGCGCTCGACGATCGTCCGCTGATGATCACCTTCATCGACCTGGAGGAGCGCGTGATCCCGGCGCTGGAGCACCTCCGCTCGACGATGCGCGACGGCCTGATCGTCACCTCCCGCGTCGATGTCTGGTGAGCCGCGGCCGCCCCGCGCTCCTGTCGATTCGCGATACGACACCTCTGTGCGATGCAACGCTGACCAGGAATCATGATCCGGAATCTTCTCGACTTCGCCCTCAATCAACGGCTCGTCACGCTCGGCATCACCCTCGGCATCATCGCGCTCGGCGTCATCTGCATGCTGAGCCTGAAGATCGAGGCCTACCCGGACGTTGCCGATACCGAGGTGGTGGTGATCAGCAAGTTCGACGGCCGCGCCGCCGAGGAGGTGGAGCAGCAGGTGACCGTCCCGCTGGAGCGCGCGCTCAACGGCGTGCCGCACGTGGCCGACCGCCGCTCGAAGACCATCTTCGGCCTCTCGGTGATCCACCTGACGTTCGAGGATGGCACCGACGATTACTTCGCGCGCCAGCAGGTGCTCGAAAAGCTGCGGGACGCCGATCTGCCGGAGGGGGTGACGCCGGAGCTGGCGCCGCTGTCGACGCCGGTCGGCGAGATCTTCCGCTACGTGGTCGAGGGGAGCGGCCGGGAGTCGCCGATGGAGCTCAGGACGCTTCAGGACTGGACGATCATCCCGAGGCTGCTGCAGGTGCCGGGGGTGGCCGACGTGGTCAACTTCGGCGGGCTGGTGAAGCAGTACCACGTCCTCACCTCCCCGGACCGGCTGGCGCGCTACGGCCTGTCGATGCGGAACGTGATCGACGCCATCCAGGCCAACAACCTGAACAGCGGCGGGAGCATCATCGACCGTGGCGGGCAGGGATTCGCGGTGCGCGGCATCGGCGCGATCAGGCGCCCCGAGGATATCGAGCATATCGTGGTCACCTCGGTCAACGGCGTCCCGGTCTTCATCAAGGATATCGCCGACGTGGAGATTGCGCCGCTGCCGCCGGCCGGCGTGCTCGGCTATGCGATCCCGCGCGAGCATCTGGATGTGAACTCCGGCGTGCAGGGACTGGTGCTGATGCGCCGCGGCGAGAACCCCTCCCAGGTGCTCGAGGGGGTGAAGGCGAAGATCGGGGAGATCCAGCGGACCGCGCTTCCGCCGGGCGTCCACCTCCGGACGATGTACGATCGTGGCACGCTGGTGAACTACACGCTCGAGACGGTGCTCCATACGCTCTTCGAGGGGATCTCGATCGTCGTGATCGTGCTGATCTTTTTCCTCGGCAGCGTCCGCTCGGCGGTGGTGGTGGCCGTGACGGTGCCGATCGCGCTCCTGTTCGCCTTCATTCTGATGAAGGTCACCGGCATCCCGGCCAACCTTCTCTCGCTCGGCGCCATCGACTTCGGCATCATCGTGGACGGCGCGGTGGTGATGGCCGAGAACGTAATGCGCCGGCTGCGCGACGCCACGGCCGAGGAGCGGGAGCGGGGCGTGCTCCGGCTGACGCTCAGCGCCACGCAGCAGGTGGGACGCGAGATCTTCTTCGCCGTCACGATCATCATTCTGGCCTACCTCCCGCTCTTCACCCTGCAGCGGGTCGAGGGAAAGCTCTTCTCGCCGATGGCCTACACCCTCTCGTTCGCCATCTTCGGCTCGATGCTCGTGGCCCTGACGCTGATCCCGGTGATGCTCTCGTTCGTCTACCGGAAGCACTTCCAGACCGACCCGCCGAGGAAGATCGAGTTCCACAATCCGGTGTTCGACTGGCTGCGGGGCGGCTACGAGCGCCTGGTGGGGCTGATCGTGAAGGCTCCCGGATGGGTGGCCGCCGGCGCCGCGGCGATCGTGATCGGGGCGATGGTGCTCGGCTCCGGCATCGGCACCGAGTTCCTGCCGGAGCTCGACGAGGGTTCGTTCAACATCCGCTGCTTCCTCCCGGCCGGCATCTCGCTGGCCGAGGCATCCAAGCTCCCGCCGATGATCCGGAAGGTGATCGCCTCCCATCCGCAGATCGACGTGGTGGTCTCGCAGCTCGGCCGGAACGACGACGGCACCGACCCGTACGGACCGAACCGGATCGAGACCTACGTGGGGCTGAAGAACTACGCGCTCTGGACCGCCGACACCTCGAAGAAGCAGCTCCTGTTCACCATCAAGCGCCAGCTCGAGGCGAGCATGCCCGGCGCCAGCTTCTCCTTCTCGCAGCCGATTCTGGACAACGTCACCGAGGCGGTTACCGGGAGCGTCGCCGACCTCGCGATTCTGATCACGGGGGATGACCTCGGGTTGATGCGCGGCAAGGCGGACTCGATGGTGAAGGTGGTGCGCGGCATCCGCGGCGCCAGCGAGTACGGCGTGGAGCAGGAAGGCAACCAGGCGCAGCTCACCGTGGAGGTCGATCGCGACGCCGCCGCCCGCTTCGGCGTGAACGTCAGCGACGTGCAGCGGATGATCGAGGCGGCCGTCGGCGGCAAGACGGTCGGCTCCCTCTACGACGGCGCGCGGCGGTTCGACATCGTGGTTCGCTACGTGCCGGAGGATCGCAACACGATAGAGGCGGTGAGCCGGCTTCAGGTGAGCGCGCCGGGAGGCGCGCGCGTGCCGCTGTCGCAGCTCGCGCGGGTGAAGCTGGTCGACGGCGCCACCATCATCCAACGGATGGACGGCGAGCGTCAGATCTCGGTCCGGACCAATATCCGCGGACGGGATCAAGGGAGCTTCGTGGCCGAGGCGCAGCGGAAGATTGGCGCCGCGGTCCATCTGCCGAAGGGATACTCGCTCGACTGGGGCGGCCAGTTCGAGAACCTGACGCGCGCGCGCAACCGGCTGATGCTCGTGCTCCCGATCACCGTGCTCCTGATCTTCTGCCTCCTCTTCGTGCTCTACCGGAACGTCCGCTACGCGGGGCTGACGCTGGTGAACGTGCCGTTCGCGCTGGTCGGCGGCCTGACGGCGCTGATGCTGCGCGGCTACAACTTCAACGTGTCGGCCGGCGTCGGGTTCGTCTCCCTGTTCGGCGTGGCTGTGATGTCCGGCGTGCTGCTGGTCTCGCGGATCAACCAGCTTCGCGAGGATGACGGGATGCCGCTGGTGGAGGCGGTGAAGGTGGGAGCGGCGATGCAGCTCCGTCCGATTCTGATGATGATGCTGGTGGCGCTGCTCGGGCTGATCCCGGCCACGCTCGCCTCCGGCATCGGCTCGGACGTGCAGCGTCCGCTGGCGACGGTGATCGTGGGAGGCCTCTGCTCGGCGCTCCTGCTGACGCTGCTGGCGATGCCGGCCCTCTACATCCTCGTCGAGCGGCGTGCCGAGCGGAAGCGTCGGCGGGCCGAGGAGACGGATCGCGAGACGACGACCTCCACTGACATGGATGATGCGGAATCCGACGAAGTGGAGATGGCGATCTCGGAGGAAGAGATGACCGAGGAAGTCGAGGAGATGTGAGATCCCCGCCGGCGGGCGATGATACCGACGTGATGATTCAGGAATGATGTCCCCGAGGTGCGTGCCGTACGGAGGAACGGGTTCGCGGACGGCGCGAGATGGCCCCTCGGGGCGCATGGTCCGTGCAATGCCGGGCCGGAGCTCTCGGGCGTGCTCCGGTCCGGCGCGCGGACGATCGTAAGAGACGCGAAAGCCGCGCGAGTCGACAGGCGCTCTGGCAACCTGGCGCCGGAGTGGGCGGCCACGGGTGCCGCCCGAACGAGGAATGTCACCACACGTTGGCCGGCGCACGTCGGTAGGCGCACGTCTTTAGCGTGCGCTCATGCAACGGCTCGTTGACCCGCCCATGCGATGATTCTCGATCGCGCGATGGTGCGCCGGATCTCCGCCATACGCTCCCGAATCACCTGCCGCGATACGCAACCGCCACGCGATCTTCCTCGACGCCTCGCGTGAGATTCGAATGCGTTGAACAGGGGTTTGCCACGGTATATATGACGCACGCTATACATGGCGCAGGCTGAAGACCTGCGCCGACCGACATGCGGTTGAGCAGGGACTTGGCGGGGCATTCATGGCGCAGGCTGAAGACCTGCGCCTACCGGCATGCGGTTGAGCAGGGACTTGGCGGGGCATTCATGGCGCAGGCTGAAGACCTGCGCCTACCGACATGCGGGTGAGCAGGGACTTGGCGGGGCATTCATGGCGCAGGCTGAAGACCTGCGCCTACCGACATGCGGGTGAGCAGGGGCTTGGCGGGGCATTCATGGCGCGGGCTGAAGACCTGCGCCTACCGACATGCGGTTGGAAATCGCCATACCGACACCTCTAGCCGCGGGCCGGGTCGATGCCGGGGCCGCTCAGGCCGGGGACCTCCCCCTCGTCGATACGGTTCCGGAGCTTGCGCGTGAGGATGCCGTGCGTCGGCGAAAGGAACAGCGCGAGGAGGAAGAACACGCCGCTCATCACCGCGATGGCGGCGGCCACCGAGCCGTCGAGCATCGCCGCCAGAACGTAGCCGCAGACCGCGCTCGCCACGCCGATCAGCACGCCGTAGAGAAGCATCCGGTCGAGCCGGTCGGTCAGCAGATAGGCCGTTGCCGGAGGTCCGATCAGCATCGCCACCACCAGTACCGCCCCCACCGATTCGAACGCGCCGACCGTGGTCAGCGATACCATCCCCATCAGCAGGTAATGCCACAGGGTGGCCGAGATGCCGAGCGAGGTCGCCAGCGCCGGATCGAACGATGTCACCTTCAGCTCCTTGTAGCCGAACGTGACGAACAGCAGGTTCAGGATGAAGAGCGCGCCGAGCACCCAGACCGCGCGCGGACCGAGGTCCACGCCGGCCGGCGTGGTGACCGGATAGAGAGAGACGAAGTTGATCTCGCCGTAGAGCACGCACTCCTGATCCAGATCGACCGCGGAGGCGAACATGGTGATCAATATCACGCCGAGCGCGAAGAGCCAGGTGAAGGTGACGCCGATCGACGCATCCTGCTGCAGGCTGCCCCGACGATGGAGCGTCTCGATCAGGAAGGCGGCGAGCACGCCGAGCGCGCCCGCGCCGATCAGCATCGGAATCGTGGCGCGGCTGCCGGTGACCAGGAAGGCTATCGCGATCCCGGGCAGCACGGCATGGCTGATCGCGTCGCCGAGCATCGCCATCTTTCTGAGCACCAGAAAGGTTCCCACCAGCGCGCAGGCGCCGGCGGCGAGCGCGCCGGTCAGTATCACCCAGAATACATCGAGTGTCATCGGTCTCTTCTCCTCGAATCACATCGTTTCGTTCGTCGCCGGCCGTGACAGGTCACGGGACGGGTCACGGGACGGACTCAGGCGCGCTGCGGGGCGCTCTCCCCTTCGTGGAGGCGATGGTTCTCCCGCATCTGCGCCAGGTGAATGCTCAGGTGATGCACGCTGCCGACAAGCCAGTCGTCCAGCGTGATCAGCCCCCGCTCGGGATGGTGCACGATGGCCGTTGTCCAGATCTCGCTGGAGAGCGAGGTCAGCAGCTCGTGCGTGGAGGCGCGGAGCGCGCGGAACAGATTCACCGCCAGGTCGGGATCCCGCTCGCCATACTGGAGGCGCTGGGACCAGATGTCCTGGTTGTAGGTCATCACCGTCGCGCTCGGCTCGGCGATCAGCTTCCGGCAGCGCGCGAAGGCGATCGCCTCGGCGTCGGCCAGATGGATCACGATCTCGTGGACGCTCCACCGATCCGCGTCCGGCTTGAAATCCCACATCTCCCTCGGAAGCCGCTCGAGCGCCTCGTCGAGCAGGCGGGGGCCACGTCCATATGTCGCCACAAGTGCGTTCCGTTCGTCGGATGTCATCTGCTGCTCCTCACGGATATGATTGCTGTTGGTCGGATTCGGACGCCGGAATGATACGGCACCGGCGCTTCAGTTCCGCCGCCGGCAGCGCTCATGGCACCAGCCGGAACGATACTCCCGCGTTGACGAAATAGTCCGGCGCCGATCCCGCGATGCCGAGCCCGGCCGCGAGGTCGAACCGCACGTTCGGGCCGCGCAGCAGCGTGAGCCCGGCATCGGCCGAAAGTGAGGAGCCGTCCGATCCGGCCGATTCCCCGAAGAGCTCGACGAAGCCGCCGAGCGACGGCGCGATGTCGTGGCCGAGCGAGCCGGTGTAGCTCCAGACTAGCGGATCGTCCGCGGCGCGCCAGAAGCCTCCCACGTTGACGCCGAGTCCGAAGCCGGCCGGCAGATCGTGCGCGGCCGAGAGCCTGAGGCCGACCACCGGATCGTCGAGCTCGCGCGTGTCGGCGGCCACGTCGAGGATGGCGGCCAGATCCGGACCCGCCCCCTCTCCTTGCATGAGCTGGACCTTGGTGCCGAGGGAGATATCACCCTGTGCGCGCTCGGCATCGAACACGTGTACCGCCTGACCGCAGTCGTCGCAATCCATGCGCGTCCGGGCCACGCCGGAGGCGAACCCGAATCGGAGCTCGAGCCCCGTCGCGATGCCGTAGCGGATGAGCGCGTCCGGCGTGGTGATCGTGGAGTGGATCGCGGTCACGCCGATGGTCATCGGCTCGGCGGCGCGCTCATAGCCGATTCCCCCCTCGAACTGGATGGCGCCCCGAGGCACCACGGTCGCGGTCTCGGTCTGGTCCGGTCGATCGGTCTCGATCTCCGGAATGCCGTCGGTCGCCAGCACTGGGGCGCCGGCGGCGAGCATCAACGCGAGGGCGCAGATGCTCCCGGATGCGAGGTGGTCCATGACGATGCTCCGTTGCATGATCCGCGTCGGCCGCGGAGAGGATCGACCTCACTCCGAGGCGGCGCGGCGAACGAATGGTAATGATGCCGTCGGGCGGCGCCGGCGCTCAGCGGTAGGGAATCCGCCGCTCGTGCGGGTCGCTTTCCGGACGGTTCAGCAGTTTCTCGAGCGCCTCCTCGAGCTCCGGGGTGAGCACGTGCTCGATCGACTCAGCGTCGTCGTGCACATGGTCCGAGGCGATCTGGACATACTGCGTCAGATAGACTTCCCACAGCCGATGGAGCCGGGTGATGCGTGCTCCCTGGCGCTCCCCGTCGGCGGTCAGGCGCCATGCGCCCTGGCCGACCGGCAGCACGTAGCCTCCCTTGCGGAGGGCGCGAAGGCCTCCCTTGAGAAGCCGCGTCGGCACGCTCCGGCGCGCCTGGATCTCCTCGATCGTGCGCGGCCGCTCCGGCTCGTGATCGCCCTCGGCCAGCAGGTGCATCGTCTTCATGATATTCTCCTGGAGGGTCCGACGCCGGTTCCCCCGCTGCCGGAGCACGCGCGCCACCGCTCCCCGCTTCGGCGCGAACAGGAGCGAGACCAGGAAGAGAAAGGTCGCCATGGTGACGATCCACGGTCCGGTCGGCATGCGGGGCATCACGTCGCTGACGAACGCGCCGGCGATGCCGGAGAAGGCGCCGAAGAGGGCCGATACGGCGAGCATGATCGGAAGCCGCTCGGTCCAGTAGCGCGCCGCCGCCGCCGGCGTGATCAGCATCGCGGCCATCAGCACCACGCCGACGGCCTGAATGCCCACCACCACCGCCAGCACGATCATCGTGGTCAGCAGCACCTCGATCCATCGCACCGGCATGCCGAGCGCCACCGCGAAGGATGGATCGAAGGATACCACCTTCAGCTCCTTGTAGAAGAAGAGGACGCCGAGGATCAGAAACAGGCTCACGCAGCCGAAGACCACCACGTCCCCCTCCAGCAGCGAGGCGGCCTGTCCGAAAAGGAACTTGTCGAGCCCGGCCTGATTGGCCGCGCCACTGCTCTGGATGTGGGTCAGCAGCAGGATGCCGAGGCCGAAGAAGGTGCTCAGCACCAGGCCGATCGCGGAATCCTCGCGCAGCCGGCTGTTGCGGACCACGAAGTCCATCACGAGCATGCTGATCCAGCCGGCGATCGCCGCGCCGATCAGCAATGCCGCCACGTTCTTGGTGCCGGTGATCATGAAGGCCAGGGCCACGCCGGGGAGCACCGCGTGCGCCACGGCATCCCCCATCAGCGCGCGCTTTCGCAGCAGCGCGAAGCACCCGATCACCGCGGAGCCGATCCCCAGAAGGATCGATCCCACCACCACGACCCGCACGTTGTGGTCGCGCAGCAGGAGGAAATCGACGATCGCCTGTTCGCTCACTGCGTGTCCCTCCCCTGGCGCGCCTGCTGGCGCATCAGCTCGGTCACCTCGCTCAACAGGCTCAGGCGCCCGCCGTAGGTCTTCTGCAGAAGCTCGTCGGTGAACACCTCGCCGATCGGACCGAAGGCGACCATCCGTAGGTTGAGCAGGAGCACCCAGTCGAAATAGTCGGGAGCGCTCTGGAGATCGTGATGGACCACGAGGACGGTTTTCCCCTGCCGGCGCATCTCGCGCAGCAGCTCGATGATCGCCGCCTCGGTAGCCGCGTCCACGCCGACGAACGGCTCGTCCATCAGATAGATGTCGGCATCCTGCGCCAGGGCGCGCGCGATGAACACGCGCTGCTGCTGGCCGCCGGAGAGCTGCGAGATCTGTCGCCTGGCGAATTCCGCCATCCCGACTTTCCGGAGCGCCTCGTGCGCCACCTCGACGTCGGCCGCGCGCGGGCGACGGAAGAGCCCGAGGCGTCCGTAGCGTCCCATCAGCACCACGTCGAGCGCGTTGGTGGGAAAGTCCCAGTCCACGGAGCTCCGCTGCGGCACGTAGCCCACGCGGCGGCGCACGTCGGCCAGCTCGTGGCCGAAGAGCCTGACGTAGCCGCTGGCCAGCGGCACCAGTCCCATGATCCCCCTGATCAGGGTGGACTTGACGACGCCGTTTGTCACCACGATGCCGATCAGCTTCCCCTCCGGCACCGAGAAGTCGATATCCCAGAGCACCGGTCTACGGTTGTAGGAGACGGTGAGGTCGTGAACTTCCAGCGGCGAGGGTCCCGCCCCGGCGCTCGGTACGGCATTCGGAACGGCGTTCGGAGCGCCTTCCGGCGAGGCTCCGGTGCGTGGCGCGTCGGCGCCCGGCGTCTGCTCGGTGCTCATCGCAGCGCCTTCACGATCTTGGTGACGTTGGCGCTCACCATGCCAATGTAGGTGCCGTCCGGCGTGCCGGCGGCCCCCATGGCGTCGGAGTAGAGCGTTCCGCCGATGGCGACCTGATGTCCGCGCGCCGAGCACCCCTGCACCACCGCCTCGATCGACCGACGTGGCACGCTCGACTCGACGAAGACCGCCTTGATCTGCCGCGTGACGATCAGGTCGACGAGCGCGGAGATATCCGACAGTCCGTATTCCGAGACGGTGCTGATGCCCTGGAGTCCCTTCACTTCGATATGATAGGCGCGGCCGAAGTAGCCGAAGGCATCGTGCGCGGTGACGAGCACGCGGCGATCCTCCGGGATCGTCGCGATCTCGACGCCGACCCAGGCGTGAAGCGAATCGAGGCGGGCGATATAGGCGGTGGCGTTCTTGCGGAACTCCGCGGCGTGCTCCGGGTAGTGCTTCTCCAGCACCGAATCGACGGCCCGGACCGCGCCGGTCCAGAGCTGGACGTCGAACCAGATGTGGGGATCGTAGGCCCCCTTGAACTCAGGCGGGCGGCGGAGCTTGCTCGAATCGATGCCGACGGCCACGGCCACCACCGGCTTGTGCGCGCCGAGCTTCTCGAGCACGTCCACCATCTTCCCTTCCAGATGAAGTCCGTTGTAGAAGACGATATCCGCGCCGGTCAGACGGGAGAGATCTCCCTGGGTGGCCTTGTAGAGATGGGGATCGACGCCGGGGCCCATCAGCGCCTCGACATCGGCGCGCGCTCCGGCCACGTTGCGCACCACGTCGGCGATCATGCCGGTGGTGACGACGATCGTGGGTCGGTCTCCCGCCGCTTTCTCCGACCGGCCGCCGCAGCCCGCCGCGAGTGAGCCGACGAGGCCTGCCGCGACCAGAAGGATCAGTGTGCGAATCCTCATGTGCGAAGAACTCCTTGCGTCCCTGGCCACGCGGATCGGGCGGCCGGGGACGATATCGATGATCGAGCCGCGCGGACGCCATCGGGGTCCGCGGCAGTCAGGAGATGCCGGCACGGCGTGGATCGCTCCTTCGGGCGTGAGGAGGATCGGGGGCCATGCGGCCTCGGCGCCGGTTTCCGTTCGGGCAATGACGAGCCCCGACAAGCGCGTCGCGGCGCTCGCCCTGGTATCGGCGCGGGCTCCCCCGTCACGGGGATCCGGCCGGCTCATCGTTGTCGATCGGGATCGGGCCGTGCCCGCTACCGGCGGAGCCGGAGCGAGCGGAAATAGTCGGAGACTTTTTCGCCGAGCGATTTCTGCGGCTTGGTCGCGCTCTTGGAGCGCGGACGCCGGCCGATCATCGCGTAGAGATTGGCGTAGAACTCCTGCGAGCCGAACTGTGCCTGCGCCGTCGGGAACTCCATGCCGATCAGCTCGAAGTACATGGTCGCCGCGGCCACCGCGTTCATGGTATGCACGATGAACGCGCCATGCGATCCGCGGTTCTGCTTGAGCCAGCGGACCACCTCCATGCCGCAGTCCTCGCGGTCGGAGTCGCAGAAGGTCTCCCCTCCCAGATCGTGATCGAGGAGGACCAGATCGAAGCGCCGCCGGCCGAGGTGCGCGATGCACTCGTGGGCGGTCTCGACGATCGTCACATCCAGATCATCGAGCTTTCCGATCCGCTCCCGGAACTCATCTATCCGTTTCGGGTCATCGTCGAGAAAGAGTATCCGTTTCATTCCCAGTCGTTCACGTTACTGTCGAGATCCAAGGTTCGTTCACTCTCCCCATCAGCGCTTGCGTCCGGCCTGGCGTCCGGCGGCGCGCCTCGGGGCCGATGGGCCGCGCTCGGTGCGCCCGGGAGCATCGACGAAGACGCTCTCGGCGAGCTTTTCGGAGATCACCGACTCCCGGCCGCTGGCCACCAGCCTGACCGAGCCGTCGAAGGAGATCCGCTCGATCACCTGCACCGGCGTCTTGATCGACAGGCCGACCGATGAGGCATAGCGGAGCAGCTCCGGAAACTCGTCGCTCACCCGTTCGATCACCCCGCTCTCCCCCGGCTCCAGCGAACTGATCGGCACCAGGGTCGATTTCGGGACCACCCCCTCCTTGGTCGGGATCGGATCGCCATGCGGATCGTGCGTCGGGCAGCCGAGGAACTGATCGAGCCGGTCGATCAGCTCCTCCGAGCTGATATGCTCCAGCTGATCGGCCAGGGCGTGAACCTGATCCCAGGCGAACCCGAGATACTTGATCAGGAACACCTCCCAGAGCCGATGCCGCCGGGTGATCCCGGTGGCGATATCCATCCCGGTCTTGGTAAGCTTCGCCCCCTGGTAGGGACGATACTCCAGAAGTCCCTGATCGGCAAGCCGCCGCACCATGTCGGTGACCGCCGCGGCCGAGACGTTCAGATCCTTGGCCAGCTCGGTGTTGGATGCCTTCCCGTTGCGCGCCTCCAGCCTATAGAGGGAGCGAAGGTAATCTTCGACAGTAGCGTTAACTTCTATTTTAAGCATACTTAAGTTCGAAGATAAGCAATGCTGACATCACTTGGCAAGTCCGCTTCGAAAAGGACGGGAGGATGGATGTCCGCGCAACCCGCCTCGGGCACCGGGCCGATGCTCCCCCACCCGTCGCGGGGCCGCCGGGGCTTGCCGCGTGGCCGAGGGGCACCGTGCGGTTATTCGTAGGTCTCGAGCTCCACCACGTACTCGCCGGGAGGGATCTGGCGATGGACCGAATCGGGGTACGGGCTGACGGCGAGCAGCTCGATGCGGTGCTTGTCGATGATCGTGTCCCGCTTCACACGGTCGTAGGACTCCAGGGTGAAGGGGACCTTCCGGTCGCCGCTGGTATAGGTGAGCGCCACGACGCAGTTTCCGGCCCAGACGCACTGGAGGCCGGTCGGACAGCGGGAATCCTCCGCCACGCTGTCGAAGCGGACGGTGAAGCCGCCGGAGACCGTCCCCTGCTGGCCGATCCGGAGGGAGAGATGGTCGATGCCGCTCTCGCCGCCGGAGGGGGTCGAGCAGCCGGCGATCGCGATCGCTATCACGGGGATCATCATCGCGACCCGGCGTGCGCCGAAGATCGGGGCGCGGGGTCGCGGAACAGGGAATCGCGGATGTGCGTGCATGGGCGTTCGGGGATCTGTTGGACGATATCCCGCCGGTCCGGGGTCGGGGCAGGGGCTCACCGAGCGGCGTTACTCCTTCTGTATCTATTGGCATTCCCCCGTGGGAAGGGCCTCTAATGGCGGACCAAAATCGTAATTTCGCCGTTCGATCAAAGGGCGGAAACAACGTGGACCTATTTCCGAGCGAAGCATGGAGAACAATGTGACGGCCGGCGGCGCGCGCGCCATCGAGACCAACGGCGACCTGCCCAACGGGGCCGGCATCAACGGAGCCAACGGCGGCGCGGGGACCGTGACGCGGGAAACCCCGATGCAGCGGATGGAGCGCTTCCGCCGCGAGTCGAAGCTCGGCGGCGGCGAGAAGCGGATCGCCGATCAGCATAAGAAGGGCAAGCTCACCGCGCGCGAGCGCCTCGAGGTGCTGCTCGACGAGGGGAGCTTCGTCGAGATCGATGCCTTCGTGCGCCATCGCTCGCGGGACTTCGGCCTGGACAAGCAGCGCACCCTCGGCGACGGCGTGGTCACCGGCACCGGCACGATCAACGGCCGGACCGTCTGCGTCTTCTCGCAGGACTTCACGGTCTTCGGCGGCTCCCTCTCCGAGGCGCACGCCGAGAAGATCGTCAAGGTGATGGATCTGGCGATGCGGATCGGCGCCCCGGTGATCGGGCTGAACGATTCCGGCGGCGCCCGCATCCAGGAGGGAGTGGTCTCGCTCGGCGGCTACGCCGATATCTTCCTGCGCAACACGCTCGCCTCCGGCGTGGTGCCGCAGATCTCGGCGATCCTCGGCCCCTGCGCCGGCGGCGCCGTCTACTCCCCCGCCATCACCGACTTCGTGGTGATGGTCAGGAACACGAGCTACATGTTCGTCACCGGCCCGAACGTGGTCAAGACGGTGACGCACGAGGATGTGACGCAGGAGGAGCTCGGCGGCGCCATGACGCACGCCTCGAAGTCCGGCGTGGCGCACCTCGCCGCCTCCGACGAGGTCGACGCGCTGCTGACGATCCGGAAGATGCTCGGCTACATGCCGCAGAACAACCGGGAGAAGCCGCCGGTGATCGACATGGACGATCCGGCCGATCGGCGGGACACCATTCTGAACGCGCTGATCCCGGAGAACCCGAATCGCCCCTACGACATGAAGGAGGTGATCAACCGGATCGTCGACGAGCGCTCGTTCCTGGAGATCCACGAGGATTACGCTCCCAATATCATCGTCGGCTTCGCGCGCCTCGGCGGCCAGCCGATCGGCATCGTGGCCAACCAGCCGCAGTCGCTGGCCGGCGTGCTCGATATCGACGCGTCGGTGAAGGGGGCGCGCTTCGTCCGCTTCTGCGACTGCTTCAATATCCCGCTCGTGGTGTTCGAGGACGTTCCGGGATTCCTTCCGGGGACCGATCAGGAGTGGCGCGGCATCATCAAGCATGGAGCAAAACTGCTCTACGCCTTCTGCGAGGCCACCGTGCCGAAGATCACCGTGATCACCCGCAAGGCCTACGGCGGCGCCTACGACGTGATGAACAGCAAGCATATCCGAGGCGACTTCAACTTCGCCTGGCCCTCGGCTGAGATCGCCGTGATGGGGAGCAAGGGGGCCGTGGAGATCCTGTTCCGGAAGGAGATCTCCGAGGCGGCCGATCCCGAGGCGGCGCTGACGGCCAAGGAGGCGGAGTACCGCGAGAAGTTCGCCCACCCCTACCTGGCTGCCGAGCGCGGCTACATCGACGACGTGATAGAGCCGGCCGATACCCGCCCCCGCCTGATCCACGCGCTGGAGCTGCTCCGGAACAAGCAGGACTCCAACCCCTGGAAGAAGCACGGCAACATCCCGCTCTGAGCGCATACACCGCTCCACGCGGCAGCGCCTTGCGGCGACCGCGCCTCGCGGCGACGGAGCCCATTCTCCATGTCGAGCGTCCGATTCCGATCACACAGGTGATTTCGGGACCGGACGCTCTTGCGTTTCTCCCCTCCCCTTCGTTGTTTCGCGCTGCGCTTTTCACGACCTCGCTCCCACGCGACCGTCGGAGGTGCTCCGAGCCCGTCTCAGAGCACGCCGACATCGAGGCAGAGCTGGCAGGATCGCTTCCGATAGTGGCGCGGGACCACCCGCTCCAGCTCGGCGGCGGTGATCGCCGGCAGAAGGGTCATCTCCTCGATCTCGACGAGCATCGAGCAGACGGCCGGCACGCCGAGATCGCGGAGGAACGAGAAGATGAGAGGCGCGCGCCGGTTGATCGTCACGTACCGCTGGGGCCCGATACCGAGGGGCTCACCAGCTACATTCAACGTCATACTCGAGGCATGCACGCCCCGTCTTTCCCCGCGCCGCGGCCGTCCGCGTCTGCGCTCGGGGAGAGCTCCGGATGCCGTGCAGCGTTCGACATGCGCCAACCCGGCCCTCCAGAGCATCCAGGCAACTTCCTCGGCGTGGAGCAGCGGCTCATCCCCCGGCTCCTCTTCCTGTTCGAGTCCCGCGAACAGGTCGAACCGTTCATCGGAGACATCCTCCATCGGAGCCACGGTCCGGCCATCCCGGCCGGCGAGCTTCGCGGCGGAGTGCTCCGCGATCGATCGCGCCGACGCGCGGGACGTCCGGAGCGGAGGCGCCTGAAGCTTCCGCGTCGGGTTCGGAGACGCCGGAACCTGGGGATCCGATTCGTCGTACGCCGCGCCGGGCTCGTTGCTCCGGGAGCGGTCACTGCCGGGGTCGTTGCTCCGGGAGCGATCGGTTCGGGAGCGGTTATTCCGAGGAGAAGACATCGTGGTACTCCTTGAGGATGGATTTTCTCTCCTCGACCTTGGTGGTGATGCGGGCCAGGATCCTCGGGTCCCCCTTTCTGGCGGCCTCTTTCACCGCCTGTCGGGAGATGCCTTCCTCGCGCGCGATTTCAGCGTAAATACCGCGAAACGGGTAACGACGCATGTCCGGTTTGTCGTTTTTCATGTCCTCTTTCATTTCTCCCGGCGTTTGGGTAATGTTGTCACTTGACGTATCCTTGTCAAAGTCTAACCGAAGACTTTGTACATTGGTACCCAACCCCCTGTTATTGCTAATCTACAAACGTACAACAAAATGACCACAGGGAAGCGCATTCGATTGTTCGGTGAAACCGTCTACGCGTCGATCAAGGACTTCGCGACCGACCTTCAGATGGCACCCTCCAATCTCCAGAAGTACATGAACAGCGAGCGGGAGCCCGGCATGGGTATCCTGGTTCGGATGCTGGAGATGGGGTGCAATATCAACTGGCTGCTGAGCGGTAAAGGACGCATGTTCGCCGACAACGAGACCGGTCGGGCCCTCGAAAAGGAGATCCACGGCGTCGTTGCCGAGCCGGCCGGATCCTACAAGCAGGGGAAGGGCACCGGGTCGAAGGCGAAGGCCGAGACGCACGAGTTCACGCTCCAGGTCCGCGTCACGGGCAACAAGATCAAGGTGAGCGAGTTGAAGTAAGCCCCGTCGGGTCACGATCAACGCCGGATTCGATACGCACCAGGCTCCGGTCCCTACCGCGATTCACCAGCGATTCTCTTGAATGCCGGATGACTGGCCATCATCCGGTGGTGGAATTCTTTGCTCTCCCGATCGAGAAGCGACGGCTCCGATTCCCGGACCGACGCCCCGGCTCAGATGCCGAGATCCGAACGGGGGCGGACAGCCGGCGGATAGCTCCGCCGGCTGTCCGGGGACGCTTCCCGAGCCATCGATTCCACGCTCGACGTCGTGATTCCCCCCCGTTTTCTTCCTTCTCGTCCCCTCCCCCCGATGGGACGTCCGCACTCTTCAGCCGGCTCCCGGCCTCGCCGATTTTCTCGAATTCTCCGCGATTTCAGGCACGCAACCGCTCTTCCGAACGTCATTACAGAGTCCCCGTTCCGCGTCCGATCAGGGCCCGCCGGAGTCCGTCGGGCGGCCATGCCGTGGCCGGTTCACGCGCCGTCGCACCGGGCTGCCGGCCGGTTGCCGGCCGCTCGCCGGAAGGCGCGCTCCGAGCAGGCGCCCACGTTGGCCGTCCCCCGGAAATCCGCTACTTTTGCCGGCTCTCCTCGGATGAACAGGGATGCGGAGGAGCTCCGCCACCGGCTCTCCTCGTCACATCCATTGTCCGACCGGACACGTACTCTCTGCAACCATGCTCTATACCTCTGAATCGCTCGAATCGGTGATCGAGCACCTGAGCCGCCTGCCGACCATCGGACGGAAGACGGCGCAGCGCATCGCCCTCTATCTGCTGAAGCAGCCGCGCGAGGATGTGATCGCCCTGGCCCGATCGATGGCCGACATGAAGGACAAGGTTCTCTACTGTTCGACCTGCCAGAACATCACCGAGCACGACCCGTGCGCCATCTGCCAGTCGCCGAAGCGGGACCGCGGCATCATCTGCGTGGTCGAGGAGCCGAGCGACGTGCTGGCCATCGAGAAGACCAACGATTTCCATGGACTCTATCACGTCCTCGGCGGCAGCATCAACCCGCTCGAGGGGATCGGCCCGGAGGATCTGAAGGTCCGCGAGCTGCTCAACCGCGTGGCCGACGGCGTCCGCGAGGTGATCCTGGCGCTCAACCCGAATGTCGAGGGGGAGATGACCACGCTCTACCTGGCCAAGATGCTCCGTCCGCTCGGCGTGAACGTGACGCGGATCGCCCGCGGCGTTCCGCTCGGCAGCGCGCTCGAGTTCGTCGACGAGGCCACGATCTCCCGTGCCCTGGAGGGCCGCGTCACCGTGTGAGCATGGCGGCCGGGACATGCCGACGCGCGTGCCCCGGCCGGAGATCCCTGCCCGGCTCTCTCCTCTTCCGGAGAGCCGCCGCCGATGCCCCGACCTCGGCGTCCACGAGAAGAGACTACACGTCATGAACACCTTGCCCCATGAACGATCTGCAGAGTGAGCACGCCGGCCCGGCCGACGCCGAGGAAGAATCCTGGTTCGAGAAGTGGTTCGCCAGCCCCTACTACATCAAGCTGTACAGCCATCGCGATCATTCCGAGGCCGCTGCCTGCGCCGACCTGATCGTCCAGGCCACCGGCGTCGAGCCCGCCACCGTTGACGACCAGGGTGGCCGCGGCGTCGACGTGCTCGACCTTGCCTCCGGGCCGGGACGGCACGCGATAGCCTTCGCCGAGCGCGGCTTCAACGTCACCGCCGTCGACCTTTCCCCCACGCTGCTGGAGTTCGCCCGCCGCGAGGCCGAGGAGGCGGGCGTCGGTATCGAGCTGGTCCGCTGCGACATGCGGGAGATCCCGTTCGTCGACCGGTTCGATCTGGCGGTGCAGCTGTTCACCAGCTTCGGCTACTTCGCCACCGAGGAGGAGGATGCCCGCGTGCTCGGGCGCGTGCGCCGCGCGCTGCACGACGGCGCGTGGTACGCGCTCGACCTGATCAACGAGCGGCATCTGCGCCGCACGCTCGTTCCCCGGAGCACGAAGACTATCGACGAGATCGAGGTGGTCGAGGAGCGGCGGATCGAGGGAGATCACGTGGTGAAGCAGATCGCGATCACGGCCGGTGACGACCGGATGCGCTACGAGGAATCGGTGCGGCTGTACGCTCCGGAGCGGATCGAGACGATGCTCCGCGCCGCGGGGCTGACGCCGGTGCGCTGGTTCGGCGGCTATCATGGCGAGAGCTACGATCGCGAGACCTCCGAACGGATGCTCGTGATCTGCCGGGCGCTCCCCCCGGCGTAACGCCGATCGCATCGCATCGCCGATCGCATCGCATCGCCGATCGCATCGCCGATCGCATCGCATCGCCGATCGCATCGCCGATCGCATCGCCGATCGCATCGCATCGCCGATCGCATCGCATCGCCGATCGCATCGACGATCGCATCGCATCGCCGATCGCATCGCATCGCCGATCGCATCGCCGGGGGTGATACCCCCGGCTCCGGATGATGGCTCCCGTTCCGGGAGCCAATGCAAGGATGTTTCGGATGCCGTTCGGAGAACGTTGCGCGCGGATGTGTCCGGGGACGCCGGCGCGTATCCGTGGTGGTCGGCATCACACGCCCGCCAATCGCCTTCGCACTGTCGCACGTGCATCGTACTTTGCGCCCGATGGCTCCGCTCCGAAACATATCGCGGCTCCGGTCGGCGTTGTCGATCGCGACCTCGCTCGTGCCGCCGCTCGCGGCCGCCGTGCTGCTGGCCGGATGCGGCCTGTTCGACACGCGCGAGCCGGAGAATCCCATCTCCTCGGGATCGAACTTCGAACAGCCGACCACGCCGAGCGTGGTGCTCCGGAACCTGGAGAACGCCATCGGCTACGCCAGCGCCGCCGATTACCGCCGCTGCTTCAGCGACTCCAGCAAGGGTCTCCCGACCTACACCTTCATCCCCTCCGCGCAGGGGCTGGCCGCCGCGCCGACCAAGCTCCGGAACTGGGGCATCGATCAGGAGGAGGAGTATGCCCGCAACGTCTTCTCCGAGCTCGCCCAGGGGAGCGCCCCGTCGCTCGTGCTCACCCCCTCCGAGGTGACCAATGTCCCGATCGGCGACTCGGTGCAGTATATCGGCACCTACACGGTCCGCTTCCCCCATACCCGCGAGGGGGCCGAGCGTGAGGCGCAGGGGACGCTCGAGTTCACGATGAAGCTCTCCCGGCAGAACGAGTGGTACATCGTCCGCTGGCGCGATATCACGCTGGAGAACATGACGAGCTGGTCGCTGATCAAGGCGAGGTTCATCGACAAATGACCGCCCGGGGCCATATCGCCACGATCGCCGCGCTGCTGGCGCTCTCCGGACTCGTCGCCGGATGCAGCAACCCGTTCGCGCCGAAGCTCGATGACTCCCTCACCGAGAACGGCACCGCGCTCGGCGATCAGCGGACCATCCGGGGCGTGTTCCAGAACATCCAGTACGCCTACACCTACCGGGATACCGTCATCTACGGCAACCTTCTCCATCCGGACTTCCAGTTCCGCTACTACAACTCCGACCGCGCGACCGAGGCCAGCTTCAACCGTGATGAGGAGATGCGGATCACCCACAATCTCTTCAAGGGGGCCGACCAGATCGACCTTCAATGGAACGACATCCTCCGCCAGGATGGCGATTCGCTGGAGCAGACCGTGACCCGGAGCTACAATCTGAAGGTGGTGCTCCCGCCGAACGAGGTCTTCCGGATCGACGGGCGGGCAACGCTGCAACTGGTACGCAACTCACCGAGCGACGTATGGCTTATCAGGCTCTGGCGCGACGACTCAAGTTTCTGATCGAATCCTACTCCCGCCACGGGGCCGGCCACGTCGTCGAGGTGTTCCGCCAGGAGCGGATCCGTCGCGCCTACGCGCGCGATCCCGAGCCGCTCCCCTCCGTCGAGAAGTTCACGAGTGCCTTCTCCTGGAGCCCGGCCGCTCGCGCGGCATCCGAGGGGAATGCCCCCGTAAGCATGTCGTTCCCCGAGGCGTTCTACCGCGCCGCGGCCCCCCGCATGCTCCTGACGCGCGCCAACCGGAAGGAGTTCTACCTCCACCTTCTTCATTCGCTCCAAAGCCAGGAGAGCATCCTCGACGACGCCGAGCTGATCGACGCCGGACGGTTCACCGCGCTCGGCGTCTCGATCGACGAGCCCGGCGGCAGGCCGGACTGGCACCGCGACTACAGCTCCGGCCGGCGCTGGGAGCCGGTCCCCTACAATCGTATCACCTACCTGGGCGGCGACGGCTCCGACGTCAAGTATGTCTGGGAGCTGAACCGGATGTACTGGATCGCGTGGCTCGGCAAGGCCTACTGGAGTACCGGCGCCGAGAGCTGGGCCGGATCCTTCGTCCGACTCTTCGACGACTGGCATCGCGCCAACCCGATCAACGTCGGCGTCAACTGGGCCATGCCGATGGAGGTGGCCATCCGCGGCTTCTGGCTGACGATCGGCTTCGGCATGTTCCATGGAGCGCGATCGATCGATCAGTCGTGGTGGACCGAGTATCTCCGCGTGCTCTGGGGGCATGGGACCTATCTTGAGCGGAACCTCGAATACTTCTCCAACCTCACCAACCACTACATCTCGAACTGCTTCGGGATGCTCGTGCTCGGCGCGTTCTTCCCCGGCAACGAGCGCGCCGGGCGCTGGCTCGCCGAGGGACGCCGCAGGATGATCGAGGAGCTGGAGCATCAGGTGCTCCCGGACGGCGTCCACTACGAGCGCTCGATCTGCTATCACCGGCTGGTGCTCGAGATGTACCTGATAGCGCTGCCGCTGGCCGAACGCGCCGGCGCCCCCTTCCCGGAGGAGGCGCGCCGCGCCGTGGAGCGGATGGCCGAGTTCACCCTCGCCTACACCCCCCGCGCCGGCGACATCCCGCAGCTCGGCGATTCCGATGACGGCGTGATCCTCCGCCTCCGTTCCGATCAGGATCTGTACGATCATCGGGACACGCTGGCGCTGGCCGGAGCGCTCTTCGGCCGCGCGGATATTCTCGCGGCCGCCGGCGGCTACAGCCAGGCCGCGCTCCTGGTGGCCGGCAGCGGCCCGTTCGAATCGCTCCATCCCGCGGCGGGAACCGGAGCGGAAGGATCGGCCCCGGCGGCATCGGCCATCTTCCGCGACGGCGGCTTCGCCATGCTCCGCTCCGGCTGGCTCGACGTCTTCGCCGACATCGGCCCGATCGGGCTTCACGGCAACAACGACGCCCTCTCGTTCACCCTCCACGGTCCGAACGGCCAGGTGGTGATCGATCCCGGCACCTACTGCTACACGCGGGACGCGGCCACGCGGAACGAGCTCCGCTCCACCGCCGCGCACAACGCGCCGATGATCGACGGCCGCGAGATCGCGGAGTTCGACGGACCCTGGCGCGTGAAGCGTGACAGGATCGACCCTCGCGTGGAGGCCTGGGAGCCATCCCGGGAGCGGACGGTCCTGGAGGGATCGCATCGCGCGTACGCCCATCTTCCGGGGGGCGTGGCCGTGCGCCGACGCTGGGAGCTGGCCGGCGACACGTTGCGCCTCACCGACCGGATCGAGGGGAGCGGACGGCACGCGGCGTCGGTCCGGTTCACGATTCCCTCCCCCTGCCGGGTGCTCCGTCTGGACGCGCGGCGCGCGGAGGTCATCGACGCCGGCGGCGCCAGGTTTCTGCTGACCTCCGATGCCGATCTGGAGCTGCGCGAGGGGTGGTATTCGCCCGGCTACGGGCTGGCCGCGCCAGCCATCTGGATCGAGATCGGACGAGAGGCGGAGGCTCCGTTCGAAATGGGTTATATTTGGGAGCTATCCGCTACTCCTGGCTGAGAATGACTGAACCGCAGGCGCAGAAGCGCGACTCGTCGACATCCCCCCTCTGGCTGGCCTTCTGGGCAGCCGCGGACAAGGCTCTTCCGATGCTGTATGGCGTCGCCGTCGTGCTGGTTACCCTCCGGGTGCTCAGCCCGGAGGAATGGGCCATCTGGACCGTGTTCCAGGTGGTCTTCATGGTGATCAGCCTTATCGCGGAGTTCTTCATCCTCCAGCCGATGGTGAAGATCACCGCCGAGCACGGCATCGACCGGCGCCCGGTGGTGACCTCGGCCACCATGCTCTACACGGCGTTCAGCATGCTCGCCGCCGGCGTGGCGGTGCTCGGCTCCGGCCTGCTCGGCCACATCTTCAAGACCCCCGGCTCCGACGCCGCGTTCCGCCTGATGGGCTGGCTCGTGCTCAGCACGCTCATCCGGAACATCTCCATCCGCGTCCTTCAGGTCGATTACCGAATCGTGAGGATCTTCCTGATCGACCTGGCGTACTTCGGTCCGGTGATCGGGCTGATGCTCTACGGCATGATGAGCGGCACCTTCACCAGCGCCGCCGACCTGATCGATTACAACCTCTGGGGATTCGCCCTCAGCTCCCTGGCCGGACTCATCTTCTGCGGACGCGACCTCCTTCCCACCGGACGCGAGCTCGCCGTCTCGACACGAAGGATCATCTCGCTCGGCGTCCATCAGGGAGGGACCGGGCTTCTGACGGTGATCCAGCAGCAGAGCGATCTGGCGATCGTCAGCGCCGTGCGCGGCGGCATCGCGGCCGGCGTCTACAACGCGGCGCGGACGTTCTACCGGTTCTTCGAGGCGCTGCGCGACGCGGTGCAGCTTCTGCTGGTTCCGGCCACCTCGCGCGCCTACTCGCAGGAGCGGATCGAGGCGGTGCAGGAAGTGACGGAGGTGGCCACCGCGGCACTCGTGGTGCTGATCGCCCCGCTCTCGCTCGGCGCCATCCTCCTCGCCCCCTACATCGTTCCGATCCTCGTCCCGAAGTTCCACAATGCCGTCGACGAGTTCCAGTGGCTGATGGCCAACGGCTTTCTGATGCCGTTCGTGATCGTCCCCTCGGCGGTGCTGCTGGGGATCGGCCACACGCGGGATCTGTTCCGCGGAACGCTGATCGGGACGATCGTGCTGGTGGTGGCCGGGTTCGCGTTCACCTGGTTCTGGGGCTCGCTCGGGATGGCGATCGCCGTCTTCACCGGCACCTCGGTCACGGCGCTCCTGCTGACCCGCCGGATGGACCGGTACGTGCACTTCACCTTCCGCTCGGTGCTCCGCCGCTCGAAGAGCTTCGGGCCGATCGTGCGCAAGCGCCTGGCGGCGATCCAGCTCCCGAGCCGACGCGGCTGACGCTCCTCCACCTCCGGCCTCGCGACCTGCCCCGACGGCCCGGACCGCTACGTGACACCGGGGGCGACGGCGCGGCGGATCGACGGGAGGAGCCCGGGAGGGTGTGATGGTTCCGGGACATGCTTCGCCCGGGCGCGCGAGCTCCATTCCGGGAGCGCGGACGGCCTTGCCGGCGCTTCCCGAACCGCATCCGGACAGGCCCCGGAGGACGCTTGGGAGACGGCCGCGGACGGGGCCCGCGAGGGGAAATCGGAGGGCTCGAAAGCGGCTTCCCGCGACCCTCAAAAACCGCCAAAATCATCGCAAAATCGCCGATTTTTCACACACTAGCCCCTCGATTCGGTCGTCATCTAGCAAGCATTTGCTTCGTGATTTTTCGCCGGTGATTCAGCATCTTTGCAGGGTCCGTACGCACCGATGAAGCAATGCCGCGGCTTGGATCGCTGAACAGACCAAGTTTCCCATTCATCCATATTCCGTAAGAATCCATACATGGCTGAAGCAAACAAAGAAGCCCGTCAACGGGCTGTGACCAGCGCGATCGATCAGATCGAGAAGCAGTTCGGCAAGGGAGCGATCATGCGCCTGAGTGACAAGGCGGTGGTCCCGGTCGAGGCTATCTCGACCGGCTCGCTCTCGCTCGACTACGCGATCGGCATCGGCGGCATCCCTCGCGGGAGAATCACGGAGATCTACGGCCCGGAGTCGTCCGGTAAGACGACGGTCTGTCTCCACGTGATCGCCGAGGCGCAGAAGCGTGGCGGCATGGCGGCCTTCGTCGATGCCGAGCACGCGCTCGACATCCAGTACGCGGCGCGCCTCGGCGTCGACGTCAACAACCTGCTGCTTGCCCAGCCGGAGTTCGGCGAGCAGGCGCTGGAGATCGTCGAGACCCTCGTCCGCTCCGGCGCGGTCGACGTGGTCGTCGTCGACTCGGTGGCGGCACTGACGCCGCGCGTCGAGATCGAGGGAGAGATGGGTGATGCCCAGATGGGCTCGCAGGCGCGACTGATGTCGCAGGCAATGCGCAAGCTCAACGCCGCGATCGGCCGCTCCAACGCGATCGTGATCTTCACCAACCAGCTCCGCTCGAAGATCGGCGTGATCTACGGCAACCCGGAGACGACCACCGGCGGCAACGCGCTCAAGTTCTACGCCTCGGTCCGTATCGACATCCGCCGCAAGGAGGTGCTCAAGGACGGACAGGAGATCGTCGGCAACCGCGTGCGCGCCAAGATCGTCAAGAACAAGGTCTCTCCCCCCTTCAAGGAGGTGGAGTTCGACATCATGTACAACGAGGGAATCTCGAAGATCGGCGATACCCTCGATCTGGCGATCGAGCAGGGGCTGATCCAGAAGTCCGGCTCCTGGTTCACCCTGGCCGAGGAGCGGGTGCAGGGACGCGATCAGCTCAAGAAGATGCTGAGCGAGGATCCGAGCATGTTCCAGACGCTGGACAATCAGGTCCGCGAGCGCCTCGGCCTCCGGCCGCGCAATGTCGAGGACGGATCGAATGATCTGATTCTGTCCGAGCCCGCGCTGGTCGAGCCGGCCGGCAAGGGGAAGCGCTGAGAGAGTCCCCGGGCGCTCGAGAAGAGCTCCAGGCTCGCCGAGCGCCCGCTCATCGACGACAACGAAGAAGCCCGATGGCGCCAGCGCCATCGGGCTTCTTCACGTTCGGTGCGTATCGTTTGGCCGGAGATCATATCGGGAAGCCCTCGCGGACCCGCGCGCGGCGAGCAGGTCATGCACCCGCTTCGGAACACGAGGAGCCTCGACGCCCCGTGCCGCCACCGCGCCACCTCATCTCATCGGGTCAGCCTCGTCCCCTCCGTCGCCTGGGGGCCAGATCCTCGCGCATCTCCATGATCTCGGCGCGCAGGCCGAGGATGCCGAACATCGGGGCCCAGAGGCCGATGAAGATCGCGGCGGCATCCCGCTTCAACTCGCTGGAGGCCTCGCCGAAGAGGAAAACGTAGAGCGCCAGCAGGATCGAAGCCCCCGAGAGCGCGTACCAGACCATCGGTCCGGCGATCAGCGGCAGGCGTCGGTCCTCGGGCGTTGCCGGCGCCGAGGGCTTGATATCGATCTCGTGCAGTTCCATGTCGGTGAGAACAGTGCGTCGGGAAGGAAAGTTCCCGGCCGGTCGGACGGCGATCGTCCGGCCGAGGAGGGCATCAGAACATCGCGCTGATCGAGATATGATGCAGCGAGCCGAGGCCGCGGTTGAGCGCGTAATCGAAGCGGTATCCCTTCACCAGCACGCCGAACCCGGCGGAGAATCCGGCCAGGCCGGTCCGCTGACTGAAGGCCACATCCTCCCGGACGCGGTTGTTGTAGCCGAAGCGGAGGCGCAGCGGCTGCGAGATGCGGAACTCCCCGCCGATGCTGAAGGAGGAGAACCGGCTGAAGAAGTTCTCCCCAGGCTGGTCGAACAGGCGGCTGAAGTTCAGCGCGATCAGCAGCGGAAGGCCGCGCGGCTGGTGCGAGATCCCGAACCTGAGATCCAGCGGCAGCGTCTCGTTCTCAAGCCCATAGGAGGAGACCTGCGAGCCGAGGTTCTGAATGGCCAGCCCCGCCTGGATGCGGCGCGACGTGTCCTGCCAGAAGAGCCCACCGTCGAGCGCGAGCGCGAACGAATTGTACTCGTCGATGTTCGAGTAGATCCCCTTGGCGGTCAGCCCGGCGCTGAAGCCCTCGCCGAGCTGATTCCCCCAGACCAGCGAGAGCGCCATGTCGTTGGCGCCGAACTCGCCGAGGTCGCGTCCCATCTTGTCGGTCCGCTCGAAGGTGCCGTTGCTCGTGTAGTCCACGCCGATGGCCACTTTGCCGATGCCCTCGAACGTGGTGGCGTAGGTGGCGTAGCCGCTGTTGATATCCAGCAGGTTCTTCTGAAAGGAGAAGGCGACCTGCGTGGAGTCCACCGTGGTGACCATGGCCGGGTTGTAGTAGACGGCCGAGGCATCGTCCATCACCGTCACAAACGCCCCCCCCATGGCCGCGGCGCGTGCCGAGGCGTCGTTCCGGAGGAATTCGAAGATCCTGGGAGTCGGCTGCGCCGAAAGGATGCCGGTGGCGGCGATGAACAGTAGAGCGATCAGAAGCGGACGCGGCGTCGAGCGATGTCGTGTCATGAAATCAGGCCGTGTTGGACGACGTTGCCGACGACGCCCGAGCCATGATGGAGGGCGACGCCGGAGGGATCCGGCTCAAGGGTCTCGAGCCGGACGCGAATAAGGAGAGGTCGCAGCTAAAATACAAGCCAACCAGCCGGTAGGGAAGCGCTTCCCCCCCTTTCTTTTCCACCCCTCCCGAGCCCTGCTGGAGCCCGCCCTGCCGGAGCCCGCCGTTCCGGAGCTCGCCGCGACGATCGGCGCGGGCAGCGGAGCATCCTTCCCCACGCGACAGGACGGCGGCATCACGACATCCGCATCGACAACGCCGTGTCACGGCACGATGGCGACCGTCGTCGACGGGAACCACTGATAGAGCATGAAGTAGACGAGCACGCCGGTCACCGAGACGTAGAGCCAGATCGGATAGGTCCAGCGGGCGATCTTCCGGTGGCGGTCGTACTTGGCCGCCAGCCCGCGACGGAGCGTGATGATCGCCAGCACCGGCACGAACGCGGCCAGCACGATGTGGCTGATCAGAAGCGTGAAGTAGATCGGACGGATCGCCCCCTGCCCCATGAAGCGCGTGCCGACCCCGGCGAAGGAGTGATAGGTCAGGTAGGTGATCAGGAAGATCACCGACGTCCAGAAGGCGGCGATCATCACCTTGCGATGGGTCTCGATGCGACGCTGGCGGATCAGCCGGTAGCCGATCAGCAGGAGCACCGTGGAGATGGCGTTGAGCGTGGCGTTGACGGCCGGGAGCGCTGAAATGAAGTCGGACTGCATGGATGGTTACTCTCCTTGTTCCCTCAGCAGCACGCCCAGGTCGGCGAGCAGCTTCTGCTTTGCCTCACGTTCGGACGAGTCGTAGTAGCCGCGGATCCGCCCCTGGTCGTCGACCAGCACGAATCGCGTGGAGTGGATCACCCGCTCGGTGGTGTCGCTGGTGCTGGCCGTCGGCAGGTGGAATCCCTCCCGCGCCAGACGCTGCATCTGATCCTCGCCGCCGGTCAGGAAGATCCACTTCTCCCCCTCGGCGCTGTAGCGCTCGGCGTAGTCGGACAGGCGCTTCGGCGTGTCGTAATCCGGGTCGACCGTGAAGGAGACCAGGCGGACGTTGCCCGCCTTCTCGAGCGACTTCTGCAGCTCGCTCATCTGCGTCGACATCGTCAGGCAGGAGCCGCCGCAGCGGGTGAAGATGAAATCCGCCACCCAGATCTTCCCCTTCAGATCGGCGTTGGTCACCATGTGGCCGCTCCGCTCGGTCAGCCTGAACGAGGGGACCGGACCAAGATCGTCCAGCCGGAGATCGGACGCGCCGCGCGCGCTGACCATCGATTGCATCAGCATCCAGGTGACGCCGCAGATGATCGCCACCGCGGCTATCACCATCACCATCCACCGGCGCGAGTCGCCGCCGCGCGCGGTTTCCACGGCGCCGGCATTGGTCGGTTGTTCCATGGAGTATTCTCTCCGAAGCTAGAGGAGTGAGAGCGCCCCGATCAGGGCGATCCAGGTAAGGGTCACGAACAGCCAGAAGTAGATCCCGATGCCGACGCGCGAGGCAGCCCGCTCTGACATCGCGGAGCCGGACCGGACGATCGGCGCCAGCAGCAGAAGCCCGACCAGCGCGTGGAGCAGATGGAGCCCCACCACGAGCGTGCTCGCGCCGCTTCGGACGTCGAGCGACGGGGCGTCCGACGCCGCAAGGCGCCACCAGTCGAGCCCCTCGAGCAGCACGAAGCCGAGCGCGCAGAGAAGCGCCGCCGGGCCGAGCAGGCGGGGCACGGGGCGCCCGCGACGGATCATCGAGGAAACGGGAATCAGCAGGATGCCGCCGGCCGCCAGCAGGAGCGTGGCCGGAAGCGAGATCGAGGGGGGAATCCCGGAGCCGGAGGCACCGGCGCCGGAGGCACCGGAGTCGGAGGCACCGGAGGCGAAGCGGAGCACCACGTAGCCGGCGATGATGCCGGCGAAGAGCATGATCTCCGAGCCGACCACGAGCATGATCGCCAGGCGGCCGTTGCTCATCGGAGCCTGGCCAGCGGTCGCGTTCGTGGGGCCGGCGTCGTGCATGGTCAGGTCACCAGAATCCGCGAGGCGAGGAAGGAATGCAGCGGCTGCGAGGGGGAGCGATCGGAGCCGCCGAACCAGGTGATGTAGGCGGCCGAGGCCACCATCAGCGCAACGGCCACCAGCAGCGCTACCAGCGCCACCCGCCGGTTGCTCCGCTGCAGCGCCTCGACGCGGGCGCAGCGGGATTCGTAATCGTACGTCAAAGCTCCTTCAGGCAGATTTGTCATCGTTTTCTTCATGCGGTATGTCGTCTGTCGCGTTGTCATCGTATCAGCTTCGACTCCCCTTCCGGTCTGGACCCGTGGGGATCGAATGTAGTGTTCATCCGAGCGGACCTCGATCGATCGCCATCACCAGAAACAGCAGCGGCAGATACAGGAGCGAGTAGTAGAAGACCTGCTTGGCGCTGGAGTTCTCCTTGCTCAGGGCCAGGCGGAAGCAGTAGTAGAGGAAGATCAGCCCCAGCACGAGCGCGCCGGAGAAGTAGACCAGGCCGGCCATGCCGACCAGCGTCGGGATAAGGCTCACCGGCAGCAGCGCCGCGGTGTAGATCAGGATGTGACGTCCGGTGCGGCGGCAGTTCTCGTCGTCCATCGTCAGCATCCGGTAGCCGGCCTGCGCGTAGTCGTCGCGGAACATCCAGGCCAGCGCCAGGAAGTGGGGCACCTGCCAGAAGAAGAGAATGGCGAAGAGCGCCATCGACTCCATCCCGAGGCTGCCGCGCACCGCCGCCCAGCCGATCACCGGCGGAAGCGCGCCGGGGATGGCCCCGACCACGGTGTTGAACGTGCTCCGGCGCTTCATCGGCGTGTAGAGGAACAGATAGCTGACGAGCGTCAGGAGCGCCAGGGCGCCGGCCAGCACGTTGACCGCCAGCACCAGATAGAGAATGCCGATCACCGAGATGGCGATGCCGAACATCAGCGCCTCGGTCGGCGAGAGACGACCGGCGGGGATCGGACGCTTCTTCGTCCGGCGCATCGCCTTGTCGTGCTCGCGCTCGATGTACATGTTCAGCGCGCCGCATCCCCCACCCACCAGGAAAGTCCCGACCAGCGTATGCGCGAGCAGGCCGTAGTCCAGCGGCCCGACCGAGCCGATGTAGAATCCGGCGAGCGTGGTCAGCACCGACAGGAGCGTCAGACGCGGCTTGGTCAGCTCGGTGAAGTCTCCGAAGCGGGCGCGGGTCCGCTCCGGCTCGAGAGCGCTGGTTTCTGTCTCGATCATACGTGGACCTCGTCCGGGATGGATGGTACGGCAGGATCGACCGCTGCCTCGCCGGCCAGCAGATGGCGCGCGCGAAGTGCCAGCACGATGCCGGCCGCCAGCGTCAGCCCTCCGAAAAGGGCGTGCGCCGAGGCGACCTCGATCTGCCTGCGGGTCAGAATGGTCAATATGCCGAGCGTGATCTGCACGAGAAGTAGAAACAGCAGCGCGTGCGCGGGGGTCAGGAGCTCTCCTCGCTCCCCATGCGCCCGTCGGACCCTCAGCGCCGTCCAGACGACCATGACGGCCGAGACCAGTGCGCCGAGACGATGAAGAAGGTTGATGACGATCTGCCAGGCGCCGACCTCGCCGAGGCCGTTGCGCCAGATGAGGCCGTTCTCCCGAAGATCCCTGTTGGCCGCGGCGAGCCGCTCATCAGACAGCGGCGGAAGCCATCCCCCGAAGATCGTCGGGAAGTCGGGAATCGCCAGGCCGGCATCGGCGTGCCGCGTGACGGCGCCGAGCACCACCTGCGTCAGGATCACCAGCACCGTGGCCGTGGCCAGACGTCGCAGATCCGGTCGGCCGGCGTCGCGGGCACGCGCCGGCTCGTCGATCCAGCTCCCGGATGTCCCCGTCGCGATCGCGACGATGGCGCCGAGAGCGATCTGCGCCATGGTGCCGTGCAGCATGGCCGCCGCGGTCATCACCGGCGGACCGATCAGTCCACCGATCGCGAGCAGCGCCTCCAGCAGCACCGGAGCGGCGGCCACCAGGGCCGCGCGTCGCACCCACATGCGGGTCTCGACACGAAAGATCCACCACGCGAGTCCGAGCGTCGCGCCGGCGGCGGCGATGGCGACCACCAGGCGAAGAAGCTCCCAGAGCCTCCCCGCGGCGATCGGGCCGAGCGGCGAGGGAAGGAGAAAATGGCCGTAGGTGTTGGGCCACTCCGGAACGGTGAGCCCCGCGATGCGCCCCTGGATCGGCCCCCCCACGAAGATCGTGGCGGCGACCGCCGCCGCCGCCATCCGCGCGAAGCGGTATGACATAGCGCGCATCGTCGACAAAGCTACGCTCCGGCCGATTCAGGTGCTGTAACGAATTGGGGAGCACGGATGCCCCGGGAAGGGCGTCGCGACGGGCGTTGCGGGCATGCCGCGGCCCCCTCTCTCCCGGCGCCGTCGGCGGGGCTCCCTTCGCGATCAGTTCCGGCTGATGAGTGATCCGGGGAGCGGCCCCACCTCGTTCTGCAGGTAGTGATCCCGATCGGTTCCCGGCAGGCTGAAGTCATACGGCCCGCGGACCACGGTCGGAATCTCCTCGAAGTTCTCCTCCGGCGGAGGTGAGGGAATGGACCATTCGAGCGTCGTTGCCCCCCAGGGATTCGGGCCGGCGATCGCTCCCCGTTTCCGGCTGCGGAGGATGTTTGCGATCAGCAGAAGCTGCGCCGCGCCGAGCACGATCGCCGAGATCGTCTCGAACGTGTTGATCGGCTGGAGGTGCGCCAGGAAGCCGTACTGTGTCGGATCGTAGATCCGGCGCATGTGCCCGCCGATGCCGAGAATGTGCATCGGGAAGAAGGTGCAGTTGAACGCGACGAACGTGAGCCAGAAGTGCGCCTTCCCCAGGCCGGTCGCGAGCATCCGCCCGGTCATCTTCGGGAACCAGTAGCTGATGCCGGCGAACGCCGCGAAGAGGGAGCCGCCGAAGAGGACGTAGTGAATGTGCCCGACGATGAAGTAGGTATCGTGGATGAAGCTGTCGACCGGCGTGGAGGCCATGAAGATGCCGGAGAGCCCGCCGATGGCGAACATCGCCACGAAGGCGATCGCGTGGAGCATCGGGAGCGTGAAGCGGATCTGTCCGCCCCAGAGCGTCGCCAGCCAGTTGAACGTCTTCACCGCCGAGGGAACCGCGATCACCATGGTCGAGACCATGAAGGTGGTGCCGAGCCACGGGTTCATCCCCGACTGGAACATGTGGTGCCCCCAGACCAGGAAGCCGAGCAGCGCGATTGCGCAGGTGGAGTAGACCATCGGCCGGTAGCCGAAGACCGGCTTCCGGCTGAAGACCGCCAGCACCTCCGAGACGATCCCCATCGCCGGAAGGATCATGATGTAGACTTCCGGGTGGCCGAAGAACCAGAAGAGATGCTGCCACAGCAGCGGCGAGCCTCCGCCGGCGTTGCCGAGCGGCTGCCGGCTCACCAGAAGCCCCGCCGGCAGAAAGAAGTTCGTGCCGATCAGGCGATCGCTCAGCAGCATCAGCAGCGATGCCGAGAGCACCGGGATCGCCAGCAGCAGCAGGATCGAGGTGACGAACAGCGACCAGACCGGCAGCGGCAAGCGCATCATCGTCATCCCCGGCGCGCGCATGTTGATCACGGTGGTGATCAGGTTCACCGCGCCGAGCATCGAGGAGATGCCGAGGATCAGGAGCGAGACGCACCAGAGATCCTGACCGAGCCGCACCTGCGTGTAGCCCCGCACCGCCGAAAGGGGCGCGTATGCGGTCCACCCGGTTGCCGCCGCGTGCCCCTCGACGAAGAAGCTCGCCACCATCACCGCGCCGGCCAGGAGCGAGAGCTGGAAGGCAAGCCGGTTCATCCTCGGGAAGGCCATGTCGCGCGCGCCGATCTGCAGCGGCACCAGGTAATTGCCGAACAGCCCCGTCATCATCGGCATGACCGCGAAGAAGATCATGAACGTCGCGTGCATGGTGAAGAGGCTGTTGTAGAAGTCCGGGAGCACGATTCCTCCCGGAGCCATCGACTCCGGAAGGATTCCGCCGAGAAGCCAGGCCGGAAGCGGCTTACCGGGAAATCCGAGCTGCCAGCGGAGCATCAGCGCCAGCAGTCCGCCGACCAGCAGAAAGAAGATCGAGCTGGCCATGTACTGCATGCCGATCACCTTGTGGTCGACCGAGAAAAGCGCGCGACGCATCCCTCCCCGCCCCCCGCCCGCTCCATGGGAGCCTCGCGTGGCCGGCCGCGTGGTCGTCGTCTCTATGCTGCTCGTCTGTCTCGGTGCATCCATGGCGGGTCGTTCGGTATTCATCGGCGCGGGGCGCCGGTTGCATGTCACATCGTCTCGTCGATCGCGCCGGCATCATCGCGCGGCGTCGCGTGTCGCGATCACTCCCCGGCGTCAGTGCCCCTTCCCCACCGCGGCGCTCGCGGAATCCTTCGCGGAGGAATTCGTCGAGGAAGAATCCTTCGGGGAAGAATCCTTCGTCGCGGGGGCGGCCGCCGCCGCGAACTTCGCGGAGGCATCGGCATACCAGGCATCGTAGCCGGCCCGGTCGTGCACGGTGAGGCGTCCGCGCATCCGGTAATGCCCGGCGCCGCAGAGCTCGGCGCAGGCGATCTCGAACTTCCCCGGCTTCGGAACGTTGAACCGGACGCGGGTCACCATGCCGGGCACCGCGTCCTGCTTGATCCTGAACTCGGGAACGAAAAAGCTGTGGATCACGTCCTGCGCCTTCAGCCGGATCAGCACGTTCCGTCCGGCCGGCACATGCAGGTCGTCGTAGGTCAGCACGTCGTCCGCGGTGCCGAAGCGGCCGTCGCGGCCGGGGTAGCGGATGTCCCACTGGAACTGGCGCGGGGCCACCTCGATCACGAGCGACTCGGCCTCGCCGGGGGCATCGGTCGTGATCTCCGACCAGACGCGGTAGCTGACGAAGGCGAGGAAGAGAAGGATGAGCAGGGGGATGGCGGTCCAGGCCGCCTCCAGGCGGGCGTTGCCGGCGATGTGGCGCGCGCGCCCTCCGTCGCGCCGGCGGAAGCGGATCAGGATATAGCCGAGCAGAAGGAACACCAGGAGGAGCGCTCCCAGGGTGATCCAGAGGATCAGGTAGAAGATGCCGTCGATCCGCCCCGCCTCGGCGGTGGCGCGCGCCGGCAGCCACCAGTGGGCGTAGCGCGGAGCCGCCCCCTGCGCCAGAGCGGCCTGGACCATCACGGTCCAGGCCGCCGCGAGCATCGACGCCATGCGTGCGGCGCGGCGCATCATCCGGCCTTGAACGTGAAGGTGATCGCCTTCGACTCCTTGGCGCCGACGGTGACCTGCTGCTGCTGCTTGCCGAACTTCTCATGCCATGCCGTCACCGTGTAGGTGCCCGGCGGCAAACCCCGCAGCGAGAAGCTTCCGTTGGTCGGCGTCACCGCGAAGAAGGGGTTGGAAACCACGCCGACGTAGCTGTGCATCCAGCCATGCACATCGCAGGTCACCGGCACCATCACTTCCTCGTGATCGAACGTCTTGGTGGTCGTCATCCCCGCGGTCGGCTGCGCCAGGTTGAAGCCGTCGTTCTTGGCCGGCTGCGCGTGGACGTTGTGAAGCGTCTCGTCGGAGTTGACGATCTTCACCGGCTGCCCCACCATCACGCCGAGCACGTGCGGATGATAGCGGCATCCTTTCTGGTCGAGCGTGGCCGGCTCCTTCGGCGTCTCGAACGTGCGTCCTTCCAGTCCTCCGCTCACGTAGACGAACACGTTGGCCAGCTTGCCGTCGGTAACCACCACGTCGTTGGTGACGTCCGGGGTGTTGGCGGCCGCGCCGGCGTTGCAGTGATCGTCGGTGACGGTCACCGGCGCCTCGGCCGGGGCGGTTCCCTCGAAGGCGACCGTGCCGGTCACCGTCGCCGCCGTGGCCGGATCGACCTTGGTGACCGTGCCGGAGCCCGAATCGGCGCCGGAGGACTTGCCGGCGTCATCGGACTTGCCGCAACCGGTCGTGAGCGCGAGCGATGCGACGACCGCCATGTACAACGGAAGATTCCTGGACTTCATAACCTTGAACTGAATGTGTGATCCGCGGCACGGAGCGCCGCGATGGCGAGAGACCTCCGCGGCCTCGGGAGCGTGCTCCCTTCCGGCGGGGTCGATCGTGTGTCGAGTGTGCGTGAGAACGGAGCCGGTGAGCTCCGGTGATGGCCTTCGGCCGAAGAGCGCTCGCGGAATGCCGATGACGGAATGCCGATGACGGGACGCCGTGTGCGATGTGGCTCAGCGGGAGCGGCGCCAGGCGCGGTAGATCGCGCCGCCGATGCCGCCGACCAGCAGGAACGGCATTCCCATCAGGCCGATGATGCTGTAGTTGAGCCCCCGGGCCAGTCCGGAGCTTCCCTGCTCGGCCACCGCCTCGGCGCAGCCGGGACAGGCATGGGCAGCCGCGGAGACTGCCATGAGAAGAAGGAGCGCGAGCGGCATCGGATGCCTCATCGTTCCTTCCCTCCCGAGCCGGCACTCCCGAGGCCGACCGCGAAGTCGGCCGTGGCCGCGCCACCGGCCTGGATGGTCACGCTCGTCGAATCGACGATCGCGTCGCCGAACTTGTAGCCGACCATCACGCCGCGGGTATCCTTCATCGGACGGGTCTCGACGCCGTTGAGCCACATCTTCACCGTGTAGGTGCCGGGCGGCACGCCGTCGATCGTGAAGGAGCCGTCGGGGCCGGTCACCGCGTAATAGGGATTGTCGACGCCGAAGATGTAGGCGTTCATCCAGGGATGGTAGTCGCATCCGACCGGGAACGCCCCGGTCGATTCCACGCGGAACGTGTCGCGCATCCCCTGCGACGGCTGCGCGCGGTTGACGAGGATCCGGTCGTTGGAGGCGTCCTCGATCCTGACGTTGTGCGGCGCATTGTCGCTGTTGAGCACGGCCACCGCCGCGCCGACCGGCGCGGCGATCACGTGCGGCTGGTACTGGCAGCCGACCTGGTTCATCTCCAGTCCCTCGCGCTGCGCCGCGGAGAACGGCTTCCCCTTCGTCACCCGCTCAAGATAGACCACCGCGAAGGCGATCCCCTTGTCAGGGCCGACCGAAAGGCGGTTGTTCCTGGCCGCGGCCGAGCAGGCATCCGGGTTGGCGGTGATGTCGAACGCCGGAAGCACCGGCGCCGCCCCCGACAGCCTGACGTGTCCGCTGATCTTTCCGCCGTCGGCCACGGATACTTCCGTATAACCGGCCGGCGCCGTCAACCGCGCGGCGGGGGTCGCGGACTGCTCCGACGCGGGAGCCGCGGAGTCGGCCCCCTTCGGGGCGCCGCCGCGCTCGCCGCAGGAGACGAGGAGACTGGCTCCGGCCAGAAGCGAAAGAAGGAGACGGGGCTGCATGCTGGGAGATGTCGTCATAGACGCAGTTCCGGACAGGATACCTCAACGGGAAAGACGCCGCGCGCGGGCTGGGCCAGGCTCCGCATCACGCAGGATAGCACCTCGAGGCGGAGAACTGCAACTTTCCGGGGCGCGGAACTGCGAAATAATTTGCAAATCCGCTCGCCGCCCCTCTCGGAACGCGCCGGGCGGACCGCCCGCAACCTTGCAGGACCGGCCGGGTGGGCGTAGCTTTGTCGGTCCCGCGGGCCTCCATGCGTCCGCGCCGGCGGACGCGCCTCCGACCGCGAGGGAACGCCCTCCCGCCACCCGGACCGGACGGCCCCCTTCCGGGAGCTCGATCCTACGGCAATCGCGATCCGCCAGGATTGCCGCCGCCGATCAGGATCGCCGCCGATGGGATCGCCTCCGACCGGCACGGCTCCCGATCAGGATCGCTCCGGCCGATCTCCCGCTTCAACTCTTATCATCTCGTGAGCACTATGAATCTCTGCGTTATCGGAACACTCGCCTACGACACCATCGAGACGCCGTTCGGCCGCGCCGACGACGCGCTCGGCGGATCGGCCACCTACATCTCCACGTCCGCCAGCTACTTCGTTCAGCCGATCGGCGTGGTCGGGATCGTCGGCGGCGACTTCTCGAAGGATGCCATCGCGTTCCTCCAGAGCCGCGGCGTCGATACCTCCGGCGTGGAGATCAAGGAGAACGGCAAGACGTTCCGCTGGAGCGGCCGCTACCACTTCGACCTGAACCAGCGCGACACGCTCGACACCCAGCTGAACGTTCTGCTCGAGTTCGACCCGGTGATCCCGGAGGGGATGCGCGACGCCGAGTTCGTCTGCCTCGGCAACATCGACCCGATCCTTCAGGGGAAGGTGCTCGACCAGATGCGCGCCCCGAAGTTCGTGGTCTGCGACACGATGAACTTCTGGATCGAGCGCTCCTTCGAGGATCTGCGCAAGGTCCTGGCCCGCGTCGACTGCCTGATCATCAACGACAGCGAGGCGCGCCTGATGACCAACGATCCGAACCTGGTCAAGTCCGCGCGCACGATCATGGAGATGGGCCCGCGCATTCTGATCATCAAGAAGGGTGAGCACGGCGCCCTCCTCTTCACCGAGGATGGCATCTTCAGCGCCCCGGCCTATCCGCTCGAGGAGATCTTCGACCCGACCGGCGCCGGAGACACCTTCGCCGGCGGCTTCATCGGCTACCTGGCCCGCGCCGGCGCGGTCACCGACGACAACCTGCGCCGCGCCGTGATCTTCGGCAGCGCCATGGCCAGCTTCTGCGTCGAGAAGTTTTCGCTCGACGCCCTGCGCGAGCTGACCGACGAGCAGATCAAGACCCGCGTCGACGCCTTCCGTCGACTCTCCCAATTCGAGCACGAGGAGGCGATCCTTGGCGACACTGCTGCTTGAGCATATCTCGACGCTCGTCACCTGCCGGAGCGGCCCCCTCGGGCGACGCTCCGGCAGGGAGATGGAGGATATCGGGCTGCTGCACGACGCCTCGGTGCTCGTCGAGGATGGCCGTATCACGCTCGTGGAGCAGGAGCTGGTTCCGGCCGTCGAGGCCGATGAGCGGATCGACTGCTCCGGACGGACGGTGATCCCCGGCTTCGTCGACTCCCACACGCACATGGTGTTCGCCGGCAACCGGGCCGACGAGTTCGCGCGGCGGCTTCGCGGCGCCACCTATCAGGAGATCGCCGCCGCCGGCGGGGGCATCCTGAGCTCGATGCGCTCGGTGCGCGAGGCCTCGGTGGAGGAGATCGTCGAACAGTCGCGCCCGCGCGTCAGGAGCGCCTTCCGCCACGGCTCGACGACGATCGAGGTGAAGAGCGGATACGGGCTGGACACCGAGAGCGAGATGAAGCTGCTGGAGGCGATCGCGATCCTCGACCGCGAGGAGGCGCCGACGCTGGTGCCGACCTTCCTCGGCGCGCACGACGTGCCGCCGGAGCATCGCGAACAGCGCGAGGGCTATATCGCCGAGATCATCGATCGGATGATCCCGCTGGTGGCCGAGCGCGGCCTGGCCCGCTTCTGCGACGTGTTCAGCGACACCGGCTACTATACGGTCGAGGAGTCGGAGCGGATCTTCGAGGCGGCCATGGAGCACGGCTTCGAGCTGAAGGTGCATGCCGACGAGCTCTCCTCCTTCGGCGGGGCCGAGCTGGCTTCCCGCGTCGGCGCCCTTTCGGCCGACCATCTGCTCAGGATCTCCGACGACGGCATCGAGCAGATGCGGGAGCGCGGAGTGATCGGCACGCTGCTGCCGGGCACGGCGTTCTTCCTCGGCCTTCCCTACGCCCCGGCGCGCCGGATGATCGAGCGGGGAATGGCCGTGGCGCTGGCCACCGACTGCAACCCCGGCTCGAACCTCTGCGAGAACATGCAGATGACGATCGCGCTGGCCTGCATGGGGATGCGGATGACCATGGAGGAGGCGATCACGGCCGCCACCATCAACGGCGCCGCCGCGCTCGGTCTCGACGGCCACGTCGGCTCGATCGAGCCGGGAAAGGAGGCGGACATGCTGATCCTCGACACGGCCGATTATCCGTCTCTGATCTACCACTACGGCGTCAACCACGTCGAGACGGTGATCAAGGGGGGATCGGTCCACCGGTTCGGCTGAGCGCCGGATCGAACAACGGAACCGATCGGATGAAACGACGACGGGGAGGAGCTGATGCTCCTCCCCGTCTCAGTTTTCGGGCACGTCGATGTTCGGGCTGTCGCGAGGATCGCCCCTCAGGCGGCCGTCTCGCCGGTCGAGACCTGATCATCATCCTTCTTGAAGCGATAGAAGATGCCGAAGGGGATGATACCGAGATAGCCGATCGCCAGGAGAATCGGCGCGATCGTCACGGCGTTGGTGTTGTTCCAGACGCCGTCGTTCTGATCGACCTTGTCCAGGGAAGTGACGGAGGTGGCCATCAGCAGATAGGCGATGATGATAACGGCGACACCGCCGAGGATCACCATGAGGTTCATCTTCGTCAGCGGAAAGCCCCAGCGGACGGACGGCGCCTGGTGCGCGCGGCGCGCTCCCGGCCGGGACACAGGCCGCGGAGCGCTCTTGCGCGAGGCGGCCACCGTGCTCTGTTTTGCCATAATCAGCGTTGAGAATGAAAATGAGGTCCGAAACAGCCTGTCGGAAACGGGGCGCAATATACGCTCCCGCCCCGGATCTTTGACGCACGTTATTCGGCGCCGGTTCCCTCACCCGACAGGTCGCGCGCGTTGCCGTCGCGCGAGGCGAGGCGGGCGATGATCTGCCTTGCCTCCTCCTCGGCGGCCACGGCCAGCACGTCACCGGCGCGGAGCAGCGTGTCGCCGCGCGGGATCCGCACGCGATGGCCGCGCCGGATGGTAACGATCACCGAATCGCGGGGCCACTCGATCTCCCGCACCCTCCGCCCCACGATCGCCGAGCCGGGCTCGGCGGTAACCTCCTCCACCTCGACGCTGCCGAGCGATCCGAGCCGCGCGGCGCGAACCATGTGCCGATGCGCCTCCCGACGCGCCAGCGCCAGATCGTAGGCGCGGACCATCTCCGAGCGGCGGAGCACGCCGATCACCCTCCGCGGATCCTCCGGGTCGACCACCGGAAGGCGGCCGATATCCCGTACCCCCATCCGACGCATCGCCTCGGCGATCGTCTCCTCCGGGAGCGCGGTGAGCACCTCGCGGGTGCAGATCTCTCCGACCGGCTTGTCCGCCTCCCCCGCCACGCGGGCCTGGTCCAGGTCCTGGCCGGTCACGATGCCGGTCATCGCCCCGTTCTCGTCCACGACGATCAGCCCCTGGCGCCGGAGCGCCACCATCTTCTCGCCGGCGACCAGCTGCGGCTCCCACTCGCCGATCCTCGGCGGGTCCGGCTGCATCACCTCCTGCACGGTGATCCGCTCCAGCAGCTCCAGATCCTTCCCCCGCTCCAGCCGGATGCCGGCGCGACGGAGGCCGAGCGTGTAGACCGAGTCCCGCTGGATCAACTGCGACAGGACCATGCTGATCACCACCGCGAACATCAGCGGCAGGATGATCCGGTAGTCGTTGGTCATCTCGAACAGCAGGATGATCGCCGTCAGCGGCGCGTGGACCGCGCCGGCCAGCACGGCCGCCATCCCGACCATCGCGAAGGCGCCCGGGACGATGCCGAGATCCGGAAAGAGCATCGCCGCGGCCTCGCCGAAGGCCATGCCGAGCACGGCCCCGAGAAAGAGGGACGGGGCGAAGACGCCGCCGAGGAACCCGCCGGCGATGCTCGTCGGGGTGAGCACCATCTTGGCCAGGAGCAGTCCGAGCAGAAGCAGGATCGGCATCTGCTGTCCGCCGACGATCCGCTCGATCGTGTCGTAGCCGGTGCCGAAGACCTGCGGCAGGAAGATGCCGACCAGGCCGACGGCCACGCCGGCGATCGCCGGCTTCACCCAGCGTGGGACTTCGAGATCATGGAAGAAATCGCGGGCGGCGTAGAGGATTCTGACGTAGAGGGCGGCGATGGGTCCGGCGAGGATGCCGAGGCCGAGGTAGAGCGGAAGCTCCCAGGCGGAATTGAAGGCGTAGTGGGGAACGTGGAAGGCCGGCTGCGCGCCGGCGACCGCTTGGGTGAAGACCGCCGAGATCACCGCGGCCATCACCACGATACTGAAGGAGCGTCCGGCCAGCTCGCCGAGGATGATCTCCAGGGCGAAGAAGACGCCGGCGATCGGCGCGTTGAAGGCCGCCGAGACTCCCGCGGCGGCACCGGCCGCCACCAGCATCCTGACACGCTCATCGGAGAGGCGGAGGATCTGCCCGAACATCGAGCCGAGGCTGGCGCCGATCTGCACCGAGGGATCCTCCGGTCCGACCGAGGCGCCCGATCCGATCGAGAGCGCCGAGGCGGCCGCCTTGGCCGGCATCCGCCAGTAGCGGAGACGTCCGCCGGCAAGCGCCACGGCTTCCATGATCGAGGTGACGCCATGATGCCGCTCGGACTTGATCATCAGGTAGGAGATCCCCCCCACCAGAAGGCCGCCGAGCACCGGGATGAGCGCCACGCTCCAGCTTCCGAGCCCCGCCAAACCGCCGCCGAGCCGATCGAACATCAGCCATCTGGCCAGTTCGATCATCATCTTGAAGATCCAGACACCGGCCCCGGAGGCCAGTCCAACCACCATCGCGACGCCGCCGAGCACCACTGTTTCCGACGGCTGCCAGCGATCGAGAAAGCGCCGAAGCGCCACTATTGCCGACGTTGTTCCTCTCATCGAATCCTAGCGCCATCGCGTACCGGGGGAGAGCCTTCGGCGAGACGCAGTATGTGAGGCCAGATGCGGAAGGGACAAAAAAAAAAGCCGGTCATGGGGACAGACCAGCTTTGAGCATCTGGCGCACTAACCAGGGGAAGGTTAATGCTCAACTCGGGGGACAACTTACAACGGACCGGAGCCCTATGCAAGCATCGAGGCCGAATCGTTACCGAATGGCATCATTTCGTTGGTCACTGTTCCCCCCTCGATCCCCGCCGCAACAGGTAGATATAGACCGGAGCGCCGATCAGCGCGGTGACCGCCCCGATTGGAAGCTCGCTGCCGGAGTTGTCGATCGCCGGCAGAAGCGAGCGCGCGATGGTGTCGCAGATCACCAGGAAGACTCCCCCGCCGAGCACCGAGGCCGGCAGAAGCGCGCGGTGATCCGGGCCGAACAGGCGCCGCAGGATATGCGGCACCACCAGCCCCACGAAGCCGATCGCCCCGCAGAAGGAGACCGCCAGCCCGATCACGAAGGAGGTTCCGAGGTAGAAGATCCGCCGCGCCGAGGCCACGTTCAGCCCCAGGCTGGCCGCCTCCTCGTCGCCGAGGGCGAGCGCGTTGAGCACCCGTCCGCTGAACAGGCTCACCACCAGAAGGATCGCGAACAGGATCAGCGATCCGTAGCCGGTGGTCGGCGAGGCGCTGCTGAAATCCCCGAGCATCCACTGAATGGCGTTGCGCACCTGGGGCCCGAGGAAATGGAGCTGCATGAAGAGGATCGCCGCGCAGATCGCGGCCACCATCGCCCCGCCGAGGAGCATCGAGGAGGATTCGGTGCCGAAGGTGCCGCGGCTGATGTAGAGCACGGTGAAGACCACCATCGCCCCGCCGGCGAAGGCCAGCAGGATCAGCGGCACCGTGCCGGCGCCGAGCAGATAGCCGAAGACCGCGCCGACGGCGCAGCCGTTGGAGATGCCGAGGATGTAGGGCTCGGCCAGAGGATTGCGCAACAGCGCCTGGAACACCACGCCGCTGGCGCCGAGCGCGGCGCCGACGCTGATGGCCAGCGCTAGCCGGGGAAGGCGAAGCCGGTAGAGGATCGCGGCCGTGGTTTCGTCGCCACCGCCGGTGAGGACGCTCCAGACCCGGGCCGGCGCGAGCTCGCCCGGGCCGATGAAGACGCAGAGAAGCGCCACGGCCGCCAGCAGGAGCGCGCCGGCCGCCAGCAATCCCCACACCTCCCGCTCGGTGACGCGTCCGCGCGAGGCGGGTATCAGGCGTCTCCCCGCCACTGCTTCAGCTCCCGGCTCATCGCCCTGACAAGTTCGTCCACCCCCTGCCCGGCAACGGCCGAGATCAGAAAGGGCTTCGTCCCGTCGATCGTGATCTCGCGCACCTCCTCGATCCGCTCGGGAGTCATCGCGTCGAGCTTGGTGATCGCCACCAGCCGCCGCTTGCTCACCATCTCCGGATTGTACTTGGCCAGCTCCTCGGATAGGACGCGGTAGTCGCCGGCCGGATCCTCGCTCAGACCGTCCAGCAGGAAGCAGAGAACGCCGGAGCGCTCGACGTGGCGGAGGAACTGATGTCCCAGTCCCCTCCCCTCGCTGGCTCCCTCGATCAGGCCGGGGATATCGGCCACCACGAACGACTCACCTTCCCCCACGCGGACGATGCCGAGGTTCGGCACCAGCGTCGTGAAGGGGTAGTCGGCGATCTTCGGACGGGCGGCGCTGATGCGGGAGATCAGGGTCGACTTGCCGGCGTTCGGGAAGCCGACAAGGCCGACATCGGCCAGGAGCTTCAGCTCGAGGATGATATCGAGCTCCTCGCCGGGGCGCCCCCGCTCGGCGCTGCGCGGCGCCTGGTTGGTGGAGGTGGCGAACTGCGCGTTGCCGCGTCCGCCGATGCCGTGGCGCGCGATCACCACGCGCTCGCCGTCCCGGGTGAGATCGGCCAGCACATCCTCGGTGCCGGCATCCTTCACCAGCGTGCCGACCGGCACCTTCACTTCCACGCTCTTGCCGTTGCGGCCGGTCTTGCGCGCTCCCTGGCCGTTCTGGCCATCCTCGGCCACATACTCCCGCCGGTAGCGGAAGTCCATCAGGGTCGTCAACTGGCTGGTGGCAAGCAGCACCACGTCGCCGCCGTCGCCGCCATCGCCGCCATCGGGACCTCCCTTCGGCACGAACTTCTCGCGCCGGAAACTGACCGCTCCGGCGCCCCCCTTTCCGGCGCGCACGTGGATCTCCGCGACATCAATGAACACGTTCTTCTCTCCTCCTGGGAATCACTCGCCGCGGGACAAATACCGCCCGTAGACACTGTCGGTGAAGCGGACCGCGGTCCGCGAATATGGATCGACGTCGAAGCGGATGAACAGCTCGTCGAGGATCTGTGAAGCGGCGCGCCAGTTCTCGGCGGCGTTCAGCTTCTGAATGGCCTGATCGTACTCGGTCTTGCTCTTGTTGAAGATCTTCTTGATCACCTTCCGCTCGAGCGAGGCGTCGATGTAGCGACGGACGTCGCCGAACTGCGGCTGCGCCGGCGTCGTGACGAACGGCCGCGCCATCTCGGTCGGGGTGAGCGCGGCGAACGAGCGTCCGGCGCTCTCCTTCTCCCGCCGGCTTTCGTCGGCACGGGGCGCCTCCGGGGCCGATTCGATGGCCGCCGCGTCGCTCATCATCGCCGGCACCACCGGCGAGCCGTGATGCGGGATGTCGCCGCCGGTCTCCTCGTGCCAGATCCGCTCCGGGCTCTCCGGCTCGTTGGCCGGCACGCGCCCGATGGAGCTTCCCTCGCTCGACGCGGCCACGTCGCTCCCGAAGCGGTCGCTCGCGTGGCTCCCGTTCCCCTCGACCCGCCGGCGCTCGGCGCGGATGGCCGGCGCATCGATCGTCGGCGGTCCCACCGGCTCGATCGGCGCCCGATCCGGCTCGACCGGTCCGGGAGATGCCGAGGGAACGCGTGCCTCGTCGGCGCCATGTTCGGAAGCGCTCCGCGCGATGATATCCTCTCCGGATTCGACCGGGGCCGCCCCGGCGTGAACCGCGTCGGCCGGCATGGGATCGGCCGGCGCGGCTTCCACGACCGGTGCCGCCTCCGCGCTCGACGGCTTGGCCGCCGGCGCGTCAGGCAGGGACATCGGCTCGTCGATGGGCTCGTGGACCGGCTCGGCGGGGTGATCCGCCAGGAAGTCCGATCCGTCTGGGCTGGCCCATGCGGCGGGGGATGGAACGTGTTCTCGAGAAGAAGTCTCGGCGATTCCGGCCGGATCGTTTCCGGCGGGCGGTTCGTGGAGCGGCGGGTGCTCGGCGACCGTCGCCATCGGAGCGTCCGACGGCCAGGGAGCTCCCTCGGGATCGGCGAGCGGGTCCTCGGCCGAGAGGTCACCCGGCTGTCCCCCCGATTCGAGGTGCCGGCGGACCACGTCGTCGAGCTCGTCGTTCTGATAGACCTGGGAGAAATCCGCCTCCGGCTCGTCGTCGGCCACGCTGAGCAGCTCATCGAGCACGGCGACGAACTCCTCGCGCGTGGTGTACTCGTGGCCGCGGTCGCGATAGCGCTCCAGGTGATCGACCAGCCGCTTGATGTTCTTGTCATCGAAGAAGATCACCAGCGCGTCGACCGGCACCCGCTGCGCCTCCCCCTCGCCGATGAACTCGAACAGCGGTGACATGATCGACAGCAGATCCTCGACGGTGCAGTTCAGGAGAATCTGATCGTCGGTGCGGCGGATGATCCGCTCGAACTCCTGCGCGGAGATCGCGTCGAAGGTGGCGCGCTCGTTCTGCTTGCTCTCGATCCAGTCGATGAAGACGTTCCGGAAGTACTCGTAATCGCTCAACGCGTCGAACCGGAGCATCACCTCCTGGAGAGGGCGCACCGGCTGGCCGCGGAAGATGTACCACTTCAGCGTCGTCTGCGGTCGACAGAGATAATTGTAGGTGAGCTTCACCGCGCTGTCGAGCACGGCAAGGAACTCCTCCCTCTCGAAGCGGGCATACTTGAACTGGACCTGCTCCAGATAGTTCAGCAGGGAGTTCAGCTCAGGCTGCTCGTAATCGAAACGACGGCTGGTTGCGCGCGCCAGCGACTCGTTGTAGAGCCACCATTGAACCTCGGTCGCGAAGAAGGGCTTCAGGCGGGCCGGAACGCGCTCGTCGTCGAGAATATCGGTGAGTGGGATGAGCGAACGCTCCCGGAGGACATCATTGGCGATCCGCTGGATCGTCTGCGAAATGACTCGTTCGAACATGGCCGGAAGCTACGAATTTTTCGCGACCGGATCTCCGGATCCCCCACCTTCACCACCCGATCCGGAAGGTTGTCGACGGCCCGATCCCCTCGATCCTTCCTTGTTCGACGAGCGTCGGAGGCGTACTTTCTTGCAATTCTGTAATCGTCCATGACAGAACCGGCCCGGCGGACCCGAACCGCCGCGGAAGCCGGCGCTCCGCCATCGCCGAGCGCGAGGCTCCGGTCCTCCCCCTCGAACCGCCCCGGCGGGCACGAGGGCCCGGCTCTCTCTCCCCGGCTCATGCCGCTCCCGATCGGCCTGAGCGCTTCTCGTCCCAACTGATCCACGAATGTCTCACGTCGACCCACGAACCCCGGTCGTCACAGGACGCCCGAAGCGTCGTCGAGGCGATCGCCGGCCCGGCAATCGCCCGCCGAGCAATCGCCCCGCCGGCCGCCGGACATATCGCGCCATGGTCGCGCGACGGCCACGGATCTCTCCGCTTCTTGCGGTGCTCCTGGCGGCGGCCCCGCTGCTGCACGCGCAATCGCCGAAGGGAGAGGGGTTTCCCGGCCCGCAGCGGACCGCCGTGCGCACGGCCGTCTCCAGCCTGCAGCGCGATATCGACGCGATCCTCGGCGACCGGAACTTCGCCGACGCCAGCTGGGGGCTGTCGATCGTCTCCTGCGACAACGGCGAAACCCTCTACCGGCACGACGAGGAGAAGAACCGCCAGTTCGCCTCGAACATCAAGCTGCTGACCACGGCCACCGCGCTTCGCCGCCTCGGCGGCAGCTATCGCTACTCGACCGACCTCTATGTCTCCGGCGAGGTGCAGAGCAACGGCGAGCTCAACGGCAGCCTCATCGTCAGAACCGGCGGCGATCCGTCGCTGGCGCCGAGCTTCGGGCTCAACCCGCAGGAAGTGCTCCAGGGATGGGCCCGCACGCTCGACTCCCTCGGGATCAAGTCGGTCCACAACATCGTGGTCGATGCCTCCTATTTCGACCCGACCCCCTACGCGCCGGGATGGGCCTGGGATGACGAGACCTTCGGCTTCAACGCCCCGATCAGCGCCGCGGCCATCTACGAGAACAGCATCACCGTCACGGTCACGCCGGCGAAGGTCCCGGGACGCTCGGTGCAGATCGACATCTCCCCTCCCACCGCCTACGTCACGCTCCGGGTAACGGCGGTGACCACGCGCGCCGACTCGGTCTCGACCATCGACGTGCGCCGCGAGCGCGGAAGCCGGACGATCGTCGTCAGCGGCAACATCGCCGCCGGCGCCGAGCCATACGTGGAGCATATCAGCGTGGAGCGCCCTCCCCTCTTCTTCGCCACGCTGCTGCACGAGGAGCTTAAGCGCTTCGGCATCAACGTCCGCGGCTCCCTCTACGACGCGTCGGAGTATCCGGAGATGATCAACTATCCGAACCTCCGGATGGTGGCCTCGCACGTCTCGCCGCCGCTGCGGGAGATCGTGGCGGCCACCAACAAGCAGAGCCTGAACCTCGCGGCCGAGATGCTCCTGAAGAAGCTCGGCCGGGAGTACGGCGGCATCGGCTCGACCGCCGGCGGGCTCGACGTGGTGAGAAAATTTCTCGGCGAGATCGGCATCGACACCGAGCACATCCGGCTCTTCGACGGCTCCGGTCTCTCGCGTCAGGACATGATAGCCCCGACCGACATCGCGACGCTGCTGCGTTGGACGCGACGCAGTTCGATCTCCCCGGACTTCCTCGCGTCGCTGGCGATCGCCGGCCACGACGGCACGCTGGCCGAGCGGCTGCGCGGCACGCTGGCCGAGGGGAACGTGATCGGCAAGACCGGCTTCCTCACCGGCATCCGCGCCGTCAGCGGCTACGCGCGGACCCGTGACGGCGAATGGCTGGCCTACTCGATCGTGGTCAACAACTACTCGGTGCCGACCAACGTGGTCAACACCGCGCAGGATCTGATCCTGATGCGCCTGGCAAGCTTCACGCGCCGGGGATAGCGGCGCCCGTCCGATTCCCGGCTCCCGATCTTCCCATCATCTCACCCACCCAGCGACCCCGCCTCCCACGCGGGCTCCCGGTCGCGAGCTCCCGGTCGCGCACCTCCGGCATCCCCACTTGGACCGGAGCGTCGATTATCCTATCGTTGATGCACGCGCACGGCCGGTCTCCGCCCCGGCCACCCGCGGTGCACCATCGAACCACGCCCGGCAAGGCCCACCCAGGGTCCGCGTGTCCTTATTCTGAACGGGATGGCACATGGAAGGGAGCGAACCGATTTCCGCCCGGTTCGCGGCCCCGACGTCGCCGCCCACCGCGCCGCACGATATGCAGCGAATTCAACCTCATACCCTCAGGAAATCCGCCATGAGAGTGAACGTTCCACGCCTGCTCGGTCTGTCGCTCCTGGCCCTGCTCCCGCTGGTCGCATCGGCTCAGATGCCGTACAGGACCAGCGAGGAGGGAATGGCCCCGAAGAAGCGCGAGCTCTGGTATTACGGCATGCGCTCCTATCCGTTCGGACGGATACCGCAGAGCGCCCGACAGGAGGCGATCGCCAAGAGCCGCGTCGGCATGCTCCCCTTCGCCAAACGCTCCGGCGGCCTTGCCGGGATGAAGAGCTGGATGCAGATCGGCCCGGCCAGCGTCGGCGGCCGCGTCAACTCCGTCGCCGTCCACCCGACCGACGGCCATACCCTCTGGATCGGCGCGGCCGACGGCGGCATCTGGAAATCGACCAACCGCGGCGAGTCGTGGCGGCCGGTGATGGACGATCAGAACTCGATCGCCCTCGGCGCCATCGCCGTGGCCACCTCCAACCCGAACATCCTCTACGCCGGCACCGGCGAGCAGACCTCGAACGTCGACGCCTACGCCGGCGCCGGCATCATGAAGAGCACCGACGGCGGCGAGAGCTGGAGCGCGATCGGCCTGACCAACGTCGGCGCCTTCAGCCGGATCGCGGTCGATCCGACCGATGACAAGATCGTCCTGGCCGGCGGCACCAAGAACAACGGCGGGCTCTACCGCTCCACCGACGGCGGCAAGACCTGGACGCGGACGATGTCCACCAACATCTCGGACATCTCCGTGAACCCGAAGAATCCGCGGGAGGTCTGGGTCGGCACCTGGAGCACCGGGATCTTCCACTCCACCGACGGCGGCGTCACCTTCGCCGCATCGAGCAAGGGACTCGGGCAGGACGGCACGACGGTCAATCGCGTCTCGGTGCAGTGCGCCCCCTCCAACCCGGCGATGCTTTACGCGCTGGTGCACGAGACGAACGGCCAGACCAACTACTCCTACGTCTACCGCTCGACCAACAGCGGCGCCAACTGGAGCCTCTCCTACGACTCCAAGGCCAACTTCATGGCCGAGCAGGGGTGGTACAACAACGTGATCGCCGTCAAGCCGGACGATCCGAACACCGTGCTGGCCGGCGGCACCGACATGATCATCTCGACCGACGGCGGCCGCGGCTGGGGCTACATCGACTCCTACGCCGGCGCGCTCCACCCGGATCAGCACGCCATGGCCTGGGATCCCTCCACGCCGAATCGCCTCTACATCGGCAACGACGGCGGCGTCTACATCAGCGAGGATGCCGGCCACGAGTACGAGCCGATCAACTCCGGACTGGCGATCTCCCAGTTCTACGCCATGGCGATCGATCAGTCGCACGCGGCGCGCACCTACGGCGGCACGCAGGACAACGGCACGCTGACCACCGCCTCCACCTCCTATGGAGATGTCTTCTCCGGCGACGGCTTCTATGTCGGCGTCGATCAGGAGGATCCGACCACGATCTACGCCGAGAACTACAACGGCACCCTCTATCGCCTGACGATGGACGCGGGAAAGACCGTCGGCACCGAGAGGATCGGCTTCGACTTCGACGATGACGCCGCGTGGTCCGCGCCGATCCTGATGCACCCGACCGACGCGAAGACGGTACTGCAGGGACGGAAGGCGGCGTGGATCAGCTACGACGGCGGCGAGTCGTTCGAGCGTCTGACGCCGAGCTTCAACGGCCTGGTCTCCGCGCTCGGCGTGTCGCCGAAGGATCCCCGAATGATGTACGTCGGCACCGACCGTGGCGAGCTGGTGGTCTCCAGCGACGCCGGCGGGTCCTGGACCGACGTCAGCAACGGCCACGGCCTGCCGAACCGTGCTATCACCGACTTCGCCCCCTCGGCCAAGAATGGACAGAACGTCTACGTGACCACCTCCGGCTTCTACTCCGGGCATGTCTTCGCCTCGACCGACGGCGGGCAGAGCTGGCGCGACATCAGCGGCGGACTTCCGGATATCCCGGCCAACGCGATCGCGCTGCACCCGGAGGATGAGAACATCATCTACGTCGGCACCGACATCGGGATGTTCATCACGACCGACGGCGGCGGAAGCTGGTCGACCTACAACGAGGGGCTGCCGCGCGTGTCGGTGGCGGACCTGGAAGTGCACAAGACGTCGAAGACGCTCCGGATGGCCTCGCACGGCCGCTCGATGTGGGAGATCCCGCTCGAGAAGCCGACCTTCACCCCGACGATCACCTCGCCGATCGGCGGCGAGGTCTGGACGGTCGGCACCGGCCGGCCGGTCGGGTGGGCCGGATTCGACGGCGCGGTGAAGCTCGAGCTTTCCACCGACGACGGCGCCTCCTGGGCCCCGATGATCTCGAGCGCCTCCGGCACCAGCCTTCGCTGGATCGTCAACGGCGCGCCGACGATGTTCGCCCGGATCAGGGCCACCTCCGTGGCCTCCCCCGGCACGAGCGCCGTCAGCCGCAGCTTCGCGATCGAGCCGTACAAGGAGGGAACGGTCCTCTCGGCGACCACGAAGCCGGGCATCCCCTACGGCCTGGCCTTCGACGGCGAGTATCTCTGGGCGACCGACTTCGGCAGCAACACGCTGCTGAAGCTCGACCGGACCACGCTCACCTCCCTGGCCGAGGTCAAGCTGGACGCCGTGATCGGCGACAGCCTCTTCACCGACATCACTTACAACCCGACGCGCGGCACGCTCTTCCTGCACAAGCTGAGCAGGACCGACGGCGACTACGTGCCGGGCTACCTCTTCGAGGTGAGCAAGGAAGGGAAGATGATCAACCGGTGGCCCTCCCCCTGCAACTACCCGATCGGCCTGGCCTACATCGACGGGCAGCTTGCCGGTGGTCCCTACCTGATGGCGACCGAGCGCAACGGCGATCAGAACATCTTCTTCCTCGATCCGGACAACCCCGGCTCGCAGCCCCTCTTCTCCTTCTCCCGGAAGTACAAGGTACGCTACGGTCCGCGCGGCCTGGCCTACGGCCGCGACGGCAAGAGCTTCTTCCAGGTGATCACCGACTTCACCGGCGAGACGCTGCAGTCGGCCGAGGCACGGGAGATCGAGCTGACCGAGGAGCAGGCGCAGAGCTGCGTGCTCCCGCTGGTGAGCCCGACCTCGAACGGCTATCTGAGCGCGCGTGGCGTCGAGTTCGACCCGCAGGACCGGAACCTCTGGATCTCCGATTACAGCGGCAACATCTACAAGATCGCCAGCTGCGACGGCGCCCCGCCGATTCCGGCGGCGGTGCCGGGAACGGCCGCCGCGCCGGCCGTCGCCGACGGCGCCCATGCGTGGCCGAATCCGTTCGGAGCCACCACGGAGATCTCCTTCACCCTGGCGCATGCCGGACGCGCGTCGGTGGCGATCTATGCCGCCGACGGCCACCTGGTGGAGATGGTCGCCGACCGTGAGTTCCCGGCCGGGACCAACCGACTCCGGTATGCTCCGGAGGAGCTTCCGTCGGGCGCCTACCGCTGCGTGGTGACGCCGGCCGACGGCGCCCCCCTCTCCGGCATGCTGATTCACGTCCGCTGAACGACGGCTCCGCTCCGGCATCGCCGGGGGGAGCGAATCGACATGGCAAGGCCGGCCCCGCGTCACCGCGAGGCCGGCCTTCTCCGTTCATGGATCTCGCCGGGAACACCAACAACGACGAGGCCGGTGAGGACGACGGGGCGGGGGCCGAGCCGGTCGGTGAGGGCCCCGAGGCGGGTGCGGACGAGCAGGCTGCCGAGTCCCTGCGGCGCGAGCAGGAGACCGGCGACGACCACGCCGTGCCCGCGGACCTGCTGGTAGTAGAGCGGTAGCAGCAGCATCGCACCGAACAGGGAGAGCCCGGACAG
>JBEHWX010000010.1:0-94982 GCA_048498995.1 Bacteroidota bacterium | reverse complement strand
GGTCACCGCGTAGGTGAGGAGCTTCAGGCCGCTGACCGAGGAGTCGGCCAGCTTCGAGGTGGTGACCGTGCCGTTGGCGACCTTCGAGGTCGTCACCGAGTTGGCCTGCAGATCGCCGTTGGCGATGCCGTTGGTCAGCGTCAGCTTCGAGTAGTGGATGCCGGCGCTGGCGGCGATGTCGGCGTTGGTGATCGTCGAGTCGGCGATCTTCGAGCTGGTCACCGCGCTGGCGGCGATCGTCGGGTTCGGATAGGTGCCGGTCAGGTCGCCGCCGGCCGGGCCGTTGGCGCCGCCGTTGGTCCAGGTCGCGCTGGTGCCGTTGTAGCCGAGCACCTGGCCGCTCGTGGCGCCGGAGGTGTTGATCTTCGGCAGCGTCACCGCGCCGTCGGCGATGTGACGATCGGTCACCGCGTAGGTGAGGAGCTTCAGGCCGCTGACCGAGGAGTCGGCCAGCTTCGAGGTGGTGACCGTGCCGTTGGCGACCTTCGAGGTCGTCACCGAGTTGGCGGTCAGGTCGCTGTTGGCGACGCTGTTGGTCAGCGACAGCTTGCTGTACGAGATGGCGGCCGTCGGCGAGACGTCGGCATTGGTGATCGTCGAGTCGGCGATCTTGGCGCTCGTGGCGGCTCCATCGGCCAGCTTCGGCGTCGTCACCGCGCCGTCGGCGATCTTGGAGGTCGTGATCACGCCATCACCCAGGCCGCTCAGCACGCTGTCGGCGAAGTGCGAGCGCACCGCGTACGGCGAAATCGGAAGCTGGAAGCGCGGAGAGATCTCCGAGCCGCTGCCGACGGAGACGCCGACGTAATACTGCTGATTGAAGGGGATGCCCGACAGCGAATTGGTGTTGCCGAGGATGACGCTGAAGTGCTTGTACTGACCGTTGGGGATCAGGTTGACGGTCTGGGTCTCGGTCCAGATCGGCGATCCACCCGTCGGGGTCGAGTAGAGCCTGAAGGTCATCGAGGGGGTGGTGCTCAGACCTGCCTGGGCATTGGTCAGATCACCTGCGAGGCTGATGGTGGGAGGAACCCCACTCTGGGCGGAAGCCTGGAGGGTCATGGCGAAGACGCCAATGGCCGCCAGGGCTCCTAACAGTAATCGATTGCGCATGCTGCGATACTCCAAAGATTGTCCTATATCTATCTATCGAGAGGGAATTCTGACGAGCTATGAGTCGGCATCGCCGATGGATCCACGAGCGGGATCGATGCGTGAGGGTCGGAACTGGATGCCGACGGAGCGAAGCGGCCTCTTCGAGCGGTAAGCGCTCAGGTCGGATGCGGGCTGTCGTCGACCGCCGTAGCTGGGAGAGATGTCTGGTAGCCACCGCGCCATGCTGGCGGGCAGCCCATGCTCCTCCGGCCGACGGAATTCTGATGGAGCATGTTGAAGGAAGGGCGCGGCGTCGGACGTCCGGCCACCGAAGCTGGGCATTGTCCAGGAGGTGTAGAAACCGGCCGAGACGGCAACGGCGGAGCGAATATAGGTGTTGGCCGTTGAAATGTTGGCGTGTGATGGTCATGAATGACGAGGCGATGATGAAAAGAGAGAGCCGCCATGCAGTTGCCTGCATGGCGGCTCCGGTATGATGCGAGCGTGAGATCCGATGCCGGATCAGCGCTGCGGCGCCTTTGCGGAGCCGGTCGCCGGGGCGGAGCTGGCCGTTCCGGTCGCCGGAACCGTCGCCGCCGATGACGTCGCTCTCTCCACGCGCGATGCCGCGCCGCTGCTCGTGAGACGCTGGCCGCTGGCATCCGATGCCTTCGCGCTCTCGACGTTGGACGTCGTCGTGCCCTTCGTCTCGACGCCATAGACGTCCGGCTGGAGATACGTGCCGCGCTGCTCCGGGGTCTTGTCGACCTCGACCTGGATGCGGTGCTTCTCCGCGTACGGATCGTGACGGATGCCGGTCACCATCCAGGAGACCTTCATCCCCGGCTTGCCGCCGGCGATCTTGAAGTGGTTGTCGCTGATCTCCTCGGCCACGAACAGGCCCGGGGCCTGCGCGCCGATCGCCGTGAGCTGGTAGCGGAAGTCGCCGTTGAGCGCGCTGAACCAGTTCGGAAGCGCCACCACCGCCTCGCCGTTGGCGTCGAGGTTGACCATGCCGTTGTAGATGTTCATCATGTCCGGGGACTCGACGAAGCTGTGATAGAGGATCTTGTTCTTCGGGTCCAGCGGATGATCGATCATGAACGAGCCGCCCCCCTTGGCCACGGTGCCGGAGACGGTCAGGTTGCCGTTGACCACCACGTTGCCGGTGAAGCGGGCCGCGTTGCCGGAGCTGTTGGTCGCCACCTGAAGAGCGTCGTTCGTGTTGGAGGCGTTGACGTTCTCGAAGCGGCCGGCCACGCCGGTGCCGCCGGAGATGCCGGCCTGGCCGAGCACGCCGATACCGTCCTTGGTGTTGAAGCCACGGACGCCGTAACCGGAGGAGTCGTTGCGACCGACGACGGCGCCGACGCCGTTGCCGCCACGGTTGCGGCCGACGACCGCTTCACCGAAGGTGTTATCGCCGATGACGCCGGCGGCCGAGATCGAGGAGGTGATGCCCCAGACGGCGTTGCCGCCGGCGCTGGTGGCGAACACGCCCGGTCCGACGCCGGACTGCGTCACATCGATGCCGCGGGCGCCGTTGGAGGCGTTGGTCAGCTGCACCGTGATGCCGCTGCCGATGCCGTTGGTGGCAACGGCGAGCGCCTGCGAGGTGTTGGCGGCGTTGACGTTCTCGAAGCGACCGCCGACGCCGGTGCCGCCGGAGATGCCGGCCTGGCCGAGCACGCCGATGCCGTCCTTGGTGTTGAAGCCGCGGACGCCGTAACCGGAGGAGTCGTTGCGACCGACGACGGCGCCGACGCCGTTGCCGCCACGGTTGCGGCCGACGACCGCTTCACCGAAGGTGTTGTCGCCGATGACGCCGGCGGCCGAGATCGAGGAGGTGATGCCCCAGAGGGCGTTGCCGCCGGCGCTGGTGGCGAACACGCCCGGTCCCACACCCGACTGCGTCACATCGACGCCGCGGGCGCCGTTGGAGGCGTTGGTCAGCTGCACCGAGAGGCCGCCGCCGATGCCGGCGTTGGCGATCGTGACGCCGGTGGCGTTGCTGGAGGGGCTGGTCAGGCTCACGTCCATGCCGTTGCCGGTGCCGCTGTTGGCGACGCCGACCGTCGTGGCCGTGCTGGAGCTGTTGTTCACCGTGAACTGGCCGGCCTGTCCGGTGCCGGACTGGGTGCCGACCACCGCCACGCCTGCGCCGACGGAGCTGCCGGTGAGGGCGGCGTTCGCGTTGGCGCTGTTGGTGATCTCGAAGCGAGCGGCCTCGCCGTTGGTGCCGGAGCCGTAGATGCCGGTGCCGTTGGTGCTCAGGGCGTAGAGACCGTAGCCGTTGGTGCTGTTGCCGTAGACGCCGATGCCTCCCGCGGTGGTGCCGTAGACGCCCCAGCCGCTGCCGGCCTGCGATCCGTAGACACCGATGCCGAGGCCGCCGGTGCCGTTGTTGATGCCGCGCAGAGCGGCCGAGAAGCCGCCCGGCGTGGTGCTGTTGATCACGCCGAGAACCGCCGCCGAGTTCGCGTCGTTGGAGTTCGACTCGCCGCGTACGCCCGCGCCGGTGCCGGTGGTGCCGCTATGGACGCCGAGCACGGCGTTGCCGGTGCCGTTGGTCGTGGCCGAGAGCGCGTTGGCGCCGCTGGCCGCGTTGTTCACCGTGAACGAGCCGGTGCCGCCGGTGCCGAGGTTCGTCAGCGCGAACGTCGTCGGCGTGGTCGTCGCCGTCTGCGCGAACGGCAGCACCAGGCTGCTGGCCGACGGGAAGGCGTAGACGAGGTTCGTTCCGTCGAAGGTGACCGACTGTCCGGCGGCCGCGCCGGTCGAGTTGATCTTGGCCAGCGTTACCGCGCCGGCGCCGATGTCGGCCGTGGCGATCGTGCCGTCGACGATCTTCGCCGAGGTGACCGCGTTGTCCGCGAGGTCGGCAGTCACGATCGTCGCGTCGGCGATCTTCGCGGAGGTGACCGAGCCATCGGCCAGGTCGACCGTGGCGATCGTGGCGTCGGCGATCTTGGCGGAGGTCACCGATCCGTCGGCCAGGTCGGCGGTGATGATCGTGCCGTCGAGGATCTTCGGCGAGGTGACCGAGTTGTCGGCCAGATCGACGGTGACGATGGTGCCATCGGCGATCTTCGCGGAGGTGACCGAGGCATCGGCCAGATCGGCCGTGATGATCGTGGCGTCGGCGATCTTGTCGGTCGTCACCGCGCTCGGCCCGATCTTCGGGTTGGTGACGGCCAGATCGGCGATCTTCCGCGTCGTGATCGAGATGTCGGCGAGCTTGGCCGTGGTAACCGCCTCATCGGCGATCTTCGGCGTGGTGACGCCGAGCTGGGCCACGCCGATCAGCGGCACCGGTCCGTCCGGACGGGTGATCGCGATCGACTCGTCGAGGTTGAGCACGCCGGTCAGGCCGGAGCCGACCGAGTCGCGCGAGGTGATCGTCACCACGTTGCCGTTGCGGGTCACCGTGGTGGCCCCGCCGCCGACGAAGCTGACGTCGCCGTTGGCGCCGTTGAGGCTGGTCACGCGCGGGGCGGTGTCGCGGATCGAGATCGTGCTCCCGGTCTGCGTAACGTCGATGCCGCCGGAGCCGCCGATCGTGACGGCGCCGCTCTGGCCGTTGACGCTCCTGACGATGCCGCCGGCAAGGGAGTCGGCGATCCAGGAGTGCATCGTGTATGGGGAGCTGGTCAGCGCCGTGCGGGGCACCAGCTCAGTGCCGTTGTCGACGGTCAGGCCGAGATAATATGGACGATCGAATCCGAGCGTGGCCGGCATCGGGGTCTGCGACCCGACGATCACGTTGAACACGCCTCGGACCACCTGCACGGTGTGCTGCTCCGAGAACAGGAGCGTGCCGCCGGTGGGCTGATCGTAAATCTTGATGCTCAGAGTATGTGGACCGGTCGCGATCGGCGTTCCATCATTGTTGGCGAGGACGCCCTGATAACTGAACGTGCGCGGGACCTGCGCGAGGGCGTCGGAGGCGGGCACGAGGAGTGCCAGCAGGAGCGCCGCCGTAAGGAAGAAGGAAGTTCGCATTGTGCTATCCATTGAGTGAAAGTTGGATGCGATATCACTCGGCCGGGCTCCGTCGTCCGGTACTGACGAGGGAAAGGGGAGCCGGGGCGAGCTGCGCGCGTCGGGTCGGGGGAAGGGAATCATCGGAGACCTGGACGCTGCGCACGCGGGGGCTGGTCGGCTGGTGGCCAGCTGGTAGCCAGCTGGCTAGCCAGCTCGCTGGCGAGCTCGGGCTTACCTGACCACGACCATCTGAATCGACCGGCTGACACCGTCGGCGACCAGGCGCGCGGTGTAATGGCCGGACTCGAGCTGGTCGGCCTCGGCGCGGATCGTGATCGTTCCGGCCTCCCGATCGCCGTCGAGCAGGGTGCGGACCTCACGTCCGACCGCGTCGTAGAGCTTCAGCACCACGTGGGCCGGGTGCGGCAGCTCGATCCGGATCTCCGTCGAGGAGGAGAAAGGGTTCGGGACGTTCTGGTGAAGGCGGACCGAGCCTTCGGCGGTGCCGGCCGCGTAATCCTCGCGAACCGAGGTCGTCGACTGCGGCAGCACCGTGTACCAGAATCCCTGCCACGCATCGACTACCGGACCGTCGACCGGACCGATGACCGGCTGCGCTACCGTGCCGACGGCGACCAGCCCGTTGCCCGCCGAGGCCGTTGCACCACTGCCGATCACCCAGTTCTGCAGAACGATCTGGGCATCGGCGCGCGCGGCCAGCAGGACGAGGGCGCCACCGAGCACGAAGAGGCGTGGGCGCATAGAATTCCTCATTGCATTGTGTTATTTCAGGATGAGTCGAGGGCGAACCGGTGGAGGCGACTGCTCCCCCGATGATCGATGCCGATCGCCCGCGGCTGGGGGACCGCGATGCGTCGCATCGGTGCTCTGAAGCCGGGCGCTGGGGGAGGGCGCTTCGGCTCCGACGTCGGTGATCGCTCCTGTCGACGCATGCTCGCGGGGCGTGCACGCGGGGCACGTCGGGCTCGGGATCGGGAGGGCACAAGGGAGCCCTTACCCGGTCATGGCCGACCGTGACGGGAACAGCAACGATGTTTCTTTGGGAGGAGAGTCGATCGAACGCGATGTACACCATCGGTATACCCGATGGTCCTGCTTGGACCTCTGCCTCCGTCGGACCTGAGCAGAAACAAACGGTAGACCTAAACGTGTCAGCCGGGGAACGGCGGATCGGATAGGGGGCCGTCGGCTTCCACAACGGAAGGGAACGAGGGGGGAACTGTGGCGATAACGAGCCGAAACGCCGGAAGGTTAGCGTCGTGATGGCAGGATGTCGATTAGCCGGATCGATCGGCTCCCGGTGGTCGGGACCCGATCAATGATCCATCGTGGCTGAATCGGGATTGCCGATTCTTACGGTTGAAATGTTTCCGGCGCATGAAAATTTTTTCATTATTGCGCGCCGGCCGCATGCTCTCCGGCGGCCGGCATGGTGGATCGGCATGACATGCAGATGACGCGGGGAAGGGGCGTTGCCTTCTCCGCCCTACCGAACGGCAGACCCAGTTCCGCACAACCATACAATAGTCGTCAAGACACGAGGTGTTCAACATGAGAGTAACGGGAGTCACCAAACGGCTTGGCCTGCTCGGCCTCGCCGGTCTGGCATCGATCGTACCGTCGACCCTTCACGCGCAGCAACCCGGAGGCGATCAGTGGGCCCGCTGGTGGTATGGAGTCTACGGAGGCGTCAACTACAATCTCTTCAGCGGATCGGTGCAGACGCTGGACCAGACAACCCCCTCGATGTCGGTGGCGCAGCCCGGCGGCTTCGACAAGGGGAGCGGCATCGGGGCGGCCCTCGGCGGCATCCTCGAGTACAATCCCGGCGGCCTGCTCGGCTTCAACGTCATGATCGGCTACGACAACAAGTCGGTGAAGATGGACGCCAAGCCGGGACCGAACGCGATCTCCGGCTTCGCCAACGAGGGGCTCACCACGGGGCTGGCCTACTTCTCCCTGGAGCCGAACCTGCGGATCAATCTCGGTAACCGCTTCTTCCACCTGATCCTCGGCGCCAACTTCGACATCAACGTCGCCAAGGGCTATACCTACACCTTCGATTCGACCGGCGTGGCCGGCGTCAGCCGCACCGGCGAGCTGGCCAATCCGCGCAGCCTGGTCATCGGCGGGCAGGCCGGCCTCGGCTACGATATCCCGCTGGCCGGACCCGACGCCAACACGCAGATCCTGCTGACGCCGTTCGCGCAGTTCAATATCGGCCAGGGGCTGCTCGACGCCCCCGATGGAAGCGGCAACAAGTTCACCGTCAACTCCATCCGTGGCGGCATCCAGCTCAAGTTCGGCAGCCGCCCGACCCCGGCCGCGCCGGCCGGAGAGCTCCCGCCGGCCACCGCCGACTACACCGTGCGCCCGCCGGCGGTGGTTACCGAGAGCCGCCGCCTGAACGAGACCTTCCCGGTGCGGAACTACATCTTCTTCGATGCCGGCTCCACCGATGTCCCCGCCCGCTACAAGCGCCTGTCGCCGGCCGAGGCGGCCGGCTTCCGCGAGGAGCAGCTGCTGACCCCGACGCCGCAGCCCGGCTCCACCTCCGACGCCATGGCGGTCCGCTCCCGCCAGCAGATGGAAGTCTACTACCAGGTCATGAACGTCTTCGGCGATCGACTCCGGAAGAACCCGGGCGCCTCGATCAAGCTCGTCGGCTCGGCCAACGGCGACGTCGCCACCGGCAAGACCATGGCCGAGAACGTGAAGAAGTACCTGGTGAGCGCCTTCGGCATCGACGGCAACCGGATCTCCACCGAGGGACGCGCCATGCCGGTCAACCGCTCCGGTGACGCCTCCTCCCGCGGCGAGGACAAGAAGCTGATCGACGCCGAGAACTATCGCGTCGAGGTGATCTCCACGCCGCCGGATCTGCTGGCCCCGGTGAAGATCGTCTCCGTGCAGGAGGAGCCGATCGACAACGACATCGTCTTCACCCTCCCGGCGCGCGAGGATATCGCCTACTGGAACGTGGAGATCACCGAGCGTGGTGGCGCCACCCGCTCGTTCGGCCCCTTCCGGAACACGAGCATCGCCCGCATCGATTCCAAGGATCTGCTCGGTGCCCGTCGCGACAGCCGCTTCACCTCGCGTGTCGAGATCACGACGAAGGATGGAACCAAGGAGGGAACGCCGGAGAAGGAGTTCCGCCTGGTGCGCGCCGATGCCAGCGAGGAGCAGACCGGCAACCGCTACTCGATCCTCTTCGAGTTCGACGACTCGAAGACCGTGCAGACCTACGAGCAGTTCCTGGTCGGCACCGTGGCGCCGAACATCCCGAGCGGCTCCTCGGTGATCATCCACGGCCACACCGACGTGACCGGCGATCCCGAGTACAACGCGAAGCTCTCGCAGCGTCGCGCCGAGGAGGCACAGAAGATCCTCACCCGCGAGCTGACCAACGCCGGCAAGACGGTGACCTTCGACACCTACGGCTTCGGCGAGGATGAGCGCCGCGCTCCGTTCAACAACGTGCTGCCGGAGCAGCGTTACTACAATCGTACTGTCGTGATCGAGGTGGTTCCCGGAAGCTGATCCGGGCGCCGTCCACGACGCGTGATGAAGCTCCCGCGGGGATCGGTCCCCGCGGGAGCTTTCGTTTTCGGACGTGCCGCTCGAACAGATGGCGCGCCGAAGCCGCGTGGCGATCGGGGATGAAAACGACGCGGGGGCGCCCGATCGAGCGCCCCCGCGAGTGGAGATGGTTCATGATTCGGAGCCGCGGCCGCCGGACGAGCCGCCGGGCGAGCCGCGATGCGGCTATGTCGTGGCCGGCTCCCGCGAGGGATCGGGCAACCGGCGCAGCCAGAGATAGCCGACGATGCCCGCGGCCAGCGAGGCGGCCAGGATGCCGACCTTCGCCGCGTCGACTTCCGCCCCGCTTCCGGGGAACGCCAGCTCGGTGATGAAGAGCGACATCGTGAAGCCGATCCCGGCCAGGAGTGCCGCCCCGTAGAGCTGGCGCCAGGATGCCCCCTCCGGACGCTGCGCCAGCCGGAGCCTGACCGCGCCCCAGCTGAAGAGGAATACCCCCGCCTGCTTGCCGACGAGAAGTCCGAGAAACGCACCCCAGGTGACCGAGCTCGCCACCGCGGCGCCGATCGCCTCCGGAGAGATCGCGACGCCGGCGTTGGCGAAGGCGAAGACCGGCATGATCACGAACGCGACCCATGGCCTGAGCGCGTGCTCCAGCCGGGTCAGCGGGGAAAGCGCTCCCTCGGACGCGCTCTCGATCCTGTGCACGTACGACTGCCGGAGCGCGATCTCGCCATGCTCGTCCAGCTCGCCGTCGGCCACGAGATTCCGGTAGCGCCGGAGCAGCGACTCGACGCGGTGAAGCCACCGCTGGCCGTCGTAGAGCGCGCGGACCGGGATGGTGAGGCCGAGGAGCACGCCGGCGATCGTCGGATGCACCCCCGATTTGAGGAACGCCAGCCAGACCACGATGCCGATCAGCGAGTACCAGAGGGGATGGCGCACGTTCAGGGCGTTCAGCGTGAATGCCGCGCCGAGCCCGGCCACCGCGACGGCCAGCGCCGTCAGCACGATCTGCTGGCTGTAGAAGATCGCGATCACGAGCACCGCGCCAAGGTCGTCGGCCACGGCCAGCGCCATCAGGTAGACATGGATCGAGCCGGGGACGCGCCGGCCGAGCAGCGCGAGCACGCCGAGCGCGAAGGCGATATCGGTCGCCATCGGGATCCCCCAGCCGCTCGAGCCGGTCCCGCCGGCGTTCAGCAGCGAGAAGATCAGCGCCGGGACGATCATCCCCCCGAGCGCGCCGGCCAGCGGCAACGCCGAGCGCCGGAGCGAGGAAAGCTGGCCGACCAGGACCTCCCGCTTGATCTCCAGGCCGATCGCGAAGAAGAAGATCGACATCAGCCCGTCGTTGATCCAGAAATGGAGCGTGCGGTCGAGCACCCAGGGGCCCACGCCGATGGTGACCGGCGCGTGGAACAGGTCGTGGTAGAGTCCGGCCAGCGGCGAGTTGGCCGCGATCAGCGCCAGCACGGCCGCGATCATCAGGACGATTCCTCCGGTTCTCTCCATGGGCTTCTCCTCGATTCTGGGTATCTGGCGGGCATGCCGCCCGGTTTGCCACGCTCGGCTCCGGCTTTCGCGGCGCTTCCGGCGCGACGCAATCCGTGAAGGTACGGAACGGCCGTTCGAACCCGTGCCGTTCCAGACGATCGATATCGGTCTCCGATGTCGGGAACCGATGTCGGGAACCGGATTCCGGGAGCGGCGTCCACATTCGAGGGCTCTTTACGGCGGGGACGGCGCCGGGATGCGGACATTTCGATGCAACCCGTCGCGGACTCCCCCGTCGGATGCGGAAATCGGGCTTGCGCCGCATGCGGCGGAGAGTCGTATATAATCGTGGCGCCCCTCTCCAACCGGCCGAATCCGCCTCGGCCCCCCTGATGAAATGGTTATCTTTGCCCCTTCCCAGAACAACGGCTGATCGCTTTGAACAGGCTTCTGACCTTCTTCATCCTCACGATCCTCGGCTCGGTCGTCCTCCACGCGCAGCCACGCGTCGAGGAGGAGCGCCCGCTCGTTCGCGCGCTGCGCGAGGCCGAGGTGCTCTACCGGCAGGGGAGCTACAGCGCGGCCTCGGCCCTGGTCGAGGGGGCGCTCGACTCCGCGGCTCCGGCCGATGACCGCGCCGATGCGCTCCATCTGCTCGTCCGCTCCGACATGGCCTCCGGACGCTACGCGCGGCTGCTGGTCTCCACGCAACGCTTCCTGGAATATGCTCCGGCCGACCGGCCCGCCCTCGAGGTGCTCTACGATCGCGGCGTCGCCCTCTATGAGGATGGCAACCGGACCGATGCCGAATCGGCGTTCCGACGCGTTGCCGAGGCGCACGCCGAGCAGGAGCCGCAGGCCACCTACTGGATCGGCCGTATCCTGGCCGATCGGAACAAGGTGGACAGCGCCGGCATCTTCGCCGATCGCTCCCGCGCGTTCGGCCGTCACGAGCTGAGCGACGACGCGCTCTTCCTGGCCGCGTGGGTGCGGGAGGGACGCGATCAGATCGACTCGGCCGCGGCGCTCTACAAGACGATACTCGTCGACTATCCCGGCAGCGATCTGGCGCTCGACGCCCAGCTCCGGCTCGGCGTGATCGAGGCGCGGCGTGGCTTCAACGAGTCGGCCCTGACGCTGCTCAACAGCCTCACGCCGGCCACCGAGCGCCAGCGCGAGGAACAGCTCTTCTATCAGGCCGAGGTGAGCTCCGCGCTCGGCCGCGACGAGGACGCGCTCCGGCATTACGGGGCGTTCCTCCAGAGCTTCCCCCGGAGCATCCGCAACCGCTCGGCCCGCTACGGCTACGGCTGGTCGCAGCTCCGGCTCAAGCGCTGGGACGACGCGATCGCCACGCTCCGTCAGCTCGAGGACGGCCTCGACTCGATCGCGGCGGCCGCCTCGTATCAGATCGGCGCCGTGCAGATGCTCCGCGGCGATACCGCCAACGCGCTCCGCGCCTTCCAGTCGGTGATCTTCCGCCTCCCCTACGAATCGTTCAGCGACAACGCCTACTTCCAGATCGGCAAGATCTTCTATCGTCGCGCCCAGTACGATTCGGCGCGGCATTATCTGCTGATCACCGCCCGCCAGTATCCCGAGAGCGAGCTCCGCTCGGAGGCCTACTACCTGCTCGGCGAGTCGTACGCGGCGCTGGATCAGTACGCCAACGCGCAGAACTCCTTCATGCGCGCGCAGCAGACCGGCGCGACCGGCGATCTGCTGGAGCGCTCGCTCTACCGCGAGGGGGTGATGCTCTATCGCGTCGGCCGCTTCAAGAGCGCGATCGACCGGCTCCGCAGCTACGTTTCGCAGCACCCGAAAGGGGAGCAGATCGCCGACGCCACCTTCTGGCTCGGCGAGGCGCTCTATCAGGACCGATCCTACGACGAGGCCGAGCGCTACTACGGGGCCGTCGTCGACAAATACGCCTCCAGCCGGTGGCGCGAGGAGGCCACCTACGGCCTGGCCTGGGCCCGCTTCCAGCAGAAGGATTTCAAGGGAGCTTCCCGCACCTTCGCCGACTTCGTCAAGTCCTTCCCGAACTCCGAGCATCTGGTGGAGGCCTCGATCCGCCTGGCCGACGCCTACCGGTTCCTCGGCCAGTACGACAAGGCGATCTCCACTTACGAATCGGTCGGCGGAGCGGCGGCCGGCGGCGCGCGCGCCGAGGAGGCCCGCTATCGTCTGGCCGGCGCGTTCTTCGAGATGGGAGACGTGGAGCGGAGCGTGCAGACCTTCCGCGAGCTTATCCGCCTCTATCCGAGCTCGCCGCGGCGCGACGTCTACGCGTTCAACATCGGCAGCATCTATCGCGAAAAGGGGATGGACTCGCTGGCGATCGGAGCGCTCGGGGAGTTCGTGGAGAAGTATCCGGAGAGCCAGTTCGTGCCACAGGCGGTCTTCTCGATCGGCGATGCCTACTACAACCTGCAGCAGTTCGACAGCTCCTACGCCTACTATCTCCGCGTGCTCGATCAGTATCCGAACAGCACGGTGGTGCCGGAGGCGCTCGACGCGGTCCGCTTCTCGCTGGAGGCGCTCGGCCGCGGCGGCGAGGCGATCGCGGTGATCGACAGCTTCACGGTCAGGAACCCGAACCGCCTGCCGGCCGATTCTCTTCTCTACCGGAAGGGGAACATCCTCTTCGATCAGGGAGATTACCCGGCCGCCATCGCGGTCTACCGGAAGATCGTCGACGATACGCCGGAGAGCCCGCTCGTGGACGAGGCGCTCTTCCAGGTCGGGCATGCCCATCAGTATCTCGGCCATCCCGATACCGCCATCACCTTCTACAGCGACGTGGTGACCCGGTTCCCGCAGGGGACCGCGGCGCCGAAGGCGCTGGCCGAGGAGGCGGCGCTCCGGTTCAAGGCCGGACAGATACGGGAAGCGGCCGACGCCTATCGCACCTTCATCGAGCGCTACCAGACCTCGGAGCGGCTCGGCGAGGTGCGCTACGGACTGGCGCAGGCCAGCCTCCGCCTCGGCGACACGGCCACGGCCGAGACGCAGTTCCGCGCCGTGCTCGACTCCAGCGCCAGCTCCGGCGCGAGCGAGGACGACATCTCCGGCGATCGGAGCCGCGTGGGGCTGGCCCGGATCCTCGCCGCGCGCAAGGATGCCGCCGGCGCGCTCGAGCTGCTCGCCTCGGTGGCCGCCCGCCGCATGGACGATATCGCCGCCGAGGCGCTGCTGCTGCGCGGCGAGCTCCTGGTGGCGACCAACGATCTGGCCGGCGCGCTCTCCGAGCTCCGCCGCCTGACGACCGACTTCACCGATTATCCCGAGTATGTCGAGCCCGGAATGATGCTGCTCGGCGGCGTCTACGAGCAGCTCACCAACTGGGCCGCCGCCCGCGAGGTCTACGAGCGCCTGATCGCCACCACCGGCGACGCCAAGCTCAAGGCCGACGCGCAGGCCCGACTGAAAAAGCTGAAGAGGAGCTGAGCAGGAGCGAGCATGATGAACGCAGAACGTAAAAACGGCGTCGTTCCCTTCCTTCTTCTCCTGGCGCTGCCCGTCGCCGCGGCGGCGCAGACGCAGGGGCAGGGGAGCGCTCCGCCGCTCGAGATCGAGAATGTGACCGTGATCGGCAAGCGCGTGGTGGTGCTCCCGGCCGCGCGCAAGGGGGAGGTGACCGACTCCTCCCTCTATCTGCTCCCGCCGGGTGACTCGCTGATGTTCGGCGAGCGTATCTCGACCCTTGCCGGCTCGGGAGGGGCGCTCCCCGGCTATGCCGAGTTCGAGCCGCCGGCGCACCTGACCTACGAGGCGAGCCTCGGCTCCTTCCTCTCCCCGCGCGGCCTCGTCCGCGCCGAGTATATCCGCCGCTCGTTCGACGTGGCCGGGCTGGTCGATTATCGCGGCACCGCCGGACACGTCGACGGAGCCGAGGCCAGCTCGCTGCTGATCGCGGCGCATGGCGGCGTCTCCTTCGGCGGCGACGATCCGGTGCTCGGCCGCTCCCGCGTGTCGGCCGAGGGAGAGCGGATCGGCGAGAGCTACAATCTTTACGGCCTGGCCCGTCCGGCCAATGCCTCCTTCATCGAGCGGGGCCGCACGCTGACCACGATCGGCGCGCGGCTGGCCAGCACGCAGGGGGGCGTGGTCGATTACGATCTTCACTTCGCCCTCTCGGAAGCCAGCGTGCGCGACGCGGATTCCGGCCGCGCCACCGAGGCGACGGCCACCACGCCGAGGCTCGGGTTCCTGGTCGGCTACCGCTTCGATTCGGTGCGTGTGGCGCTCCAGACCGAATACGAGACCACGTCGCTCCTCTACACGGTGCCGACGCAGACGCCGGCGCTGCTGGCCGCGCGGGCAACCGCCGAGTGGCGGCCGAGCGAGTCGGTGCTGTTGACCGGCGGGCTGCTCTACGCCAGCGGCGAGAGCTCCGACGGAGAATCGACCACCCTGGTGATGCCGGTGGCCTCGCTCCGCTACGACCTGTCGCCGACGGCCACGCTCAGCCTGGCCCTCTCGCCGGAGCTGCGTCCGCCGTCGTACCGCGACCGGATCATGGCCGCCCCCTACGTGAACCGGGAGATCCTGCTCCGTCCGGAGAAGGTGCCGGTGTCGGTGGCGGCCGGCGGGCATCTGCTGGTCGACGGCATCGCGCTCGACGGCCGGGTGTTCTATCGCGCGGCCGAGAACACGCCGGTGGTGGTGGCCGATTCCGGCGCCACCGGATCGCTCCGCTACGATCACGTCGATTCGCGCTCGGTGGGCCTGGCCGCGAGCCTCCGCTGGCAGACGACCCCGGAGCTGGCGATCGCCGCCGACGCGGTGGTGCAGTCGGCGGTGGAGACCGGCTCGAGCCAGCAGCTGCCGATGACGCCGCAGATCGATCTGCGAGGCCGTGGGGACTTCCTCCTCACACCGTTGCTCACTATCTTCGGCACCGTGGAGTTCCAGTCGGCGCGCTCGATCGCACTGGTCTCCACTCCGGCTCTGCCGGATCTTCCGGCCGATTTCCTTCTCGGCGCGGGAGGCTCCTACAGGATTCTTCCGAGCCTCGAGGCCTTCGCCGAGGTGACCAATCTGCTCAACAGCTCCTACGAGCGCTGGTGGGGATATCAGGCTCCGGGATTCGAGATTCGTGGCGGTATCCGCGGAACCTTCTGATCCGGGTAACGTCCAACGCCTTCCGGGTGGAAGCCTGGGACGGCCGAGGAAGATCGGATCAATCCTTTCCGGAGGACGACCGTCAGTGACACCGGGAACCGGCCGCCTCGCGCGCCGTTACCGGCCGTTGGTGCGATGCATTCGATGATGAGATCTCAGAGGAACGTGATATGCCAGGACTCGGACATTCGGACTATGGGGCCGCGGAGCTCAAGCGGGAATACAATCGCGATCTCGGGAACGCCCTGGCGGTCTCGATCGCGCTGCATATCGGCGTCCTCTTCTTTCTGAACGTGACCGCCGATCCGGAGAAGAAGCCGGTCGACACCCGCCTTGCCGATCTGACCTGGATGGTCGATACCAGCATGTCCCAGCCGATCCACCTGGAATCCTTCGGCGACACGAAGTATCAGCCGGGCGGAGGCGGGGGGAACCTGGAGACCAAGGCACCGGAAGGGAAGTCGATCAAGGGGCATCCGCAGGCCGAGCCTCCGAAGGAAGCGCCGAAGGAGACCAAGAAGCCGACGAACGATCTGATCGCGGTGAAAAACCCGCCAAAGGTGCGGGTGGTGGACAGGGATCCCGAGCCGCCGAACACCGGCGTGGCCCCGCGGAAGGATACCTCCTCATCGACCCCCTCGGTGATCGGCGCGAAGGGGGACCATCCGCTCGGCACCGGCGACAAGCCGGCCGGCGGCACCGGTGGCCCCGGGATCGGGCATGGCAGCGGCTCCGGCGTCGGCTACAACGTCGGCGGCTATGGCAACCGCGGCTGGCTGGTCGCGCCGACGGCGAAGTACCCGGACGGCGCGCAGTCGACCGGCGCGGTCGTTCTCAAGTTCACCGCGCAGCCGAACGGGGATATCACCAACATCGTCCCGGTCAAGCAGGCCGATCAGGCGCTGGTCCGCGCGGCGATCAACGGGCTCAAGCGTGCCCGCGCGCGGCCGATCCCGGACGCGCTCCCGCAGGTGCCGCAGTCGTACGTGATCACCTACAGCTTCGATATCAAGTGAGCTGATCGGGCTCCGACGGAGTCGCGACGGAGCTCCGACGGGTGAGCGGGAGCGACATCGATGAAGAACAGAGCGGGGCGGTCGCCGGAGCATGGCGGTCGCCCCGCGTCACGTTCGGAGGGGGAGGAACCGGAGCTCCCGGGGGGCGTTTCCCGGTGCTGGCATTCTCCACCATTAGTCGTAAGTTCTCCGAGCCATCTCCTCCGGAGGGAGGAGAGCCGGCACGATGCACGTGACCTTTCCCGATGCGGCGCACAGCGACCAACATAGAGATCGACCGTCCCGGTCCGCGACCGACCCCAGGCGCTCCCCAGTCGGGAGCCAAGGGTGCCGCTCCCGGCCCCGCGCCGTTGCCCATCGAGCGGATCAGACTCTTTTCCCGTCGCGTCACCGAGGCCGACAGCGGCCTTCTGGTCGACGAGATCCTGCCGCCGGGAACGCTCCTGGAGTGCGTCTCGGTCGACGTGCTCAACTGCTACATCAATTATGTCGAGCTCGGCGCCGTGATCACCGAGCGCGATCCCGAAGAGGACGATCGCTACATCTCGATCTCCAACCGCTTCTACACCCACTTCCACGAGTTCGGCACGGTGATCCACGTGGTGGCCTCCTCGCCGCGCCACTGGTGGTACTTCTGCTACGACATCGACGCCAGCGACTGCACCATCGGCCGGCTCGGCCGCGAGGAGTGCACGCTCCAGCAGATCACCGACTGGGTTCGTGAGGAGCGGGTCTCCCGCAAGTATCCGGTGGTCGAGATCGACATCCGGAAGCTTCAGGGCTGGCGCTCCTTCCAGTAGCCCCCGTTTCCCGTATCTCCCCGAGCCGGGCCTTGCCCCTCGTCCGTTTCACACTTCCCGCATCACCTCCGCAGATGGATATCGCAGAGCTTCTCACACCCTTCCGTCCCCTGATCGTCGCGCATGACTGGGATGGGCTCGAGAACGACGTCGAGAACAGCGTTGCCGCCTCGACGACCTCCGAGGCCGCGCTCGCGCTGCGCGATCGCGTAGCCGCCGTCGACCTGACCGGCTACCTCGAGCGCCTGACCGATGCCTACGGGGCCGCGCTCGAGGCCGCCGTTCCCGCCGGGGCCGTCTGGATCTGCTTCACCTGGGCGCCGGAGAGCGCGTGGAAGGGGAGCTTCGTGATGGGGAGCGAGCCGCCGGTGACGGCCAGCCCGGCCGAGCCGGCGATGCCCCGCGTGGAGGGACCGGACCAGCCGGAGCTTGCCGCGATGCTGCGCGCGGCGGCAACGCTTCCGCCGGAGGAGCGCGCCGCGCTGGAGCTGCTGCTGATGGTCCGGACGGTTGCCGCGTTCGGCCGCGTGGTGGACGCGGTGCCGTCGGAGGGATTCACGGTGGCCATGGCGCCGGAGGGGGAGGCAGATCTGCTGCCGATCCTGAACGACGGGGATGATCCCGCCGGGGGAACGAGCCTGGCGGTCGTCGCCAGCTACTCCCGGCCGTTCGAGGCGCAGTTCGCGCATGCCCGCCTGGAATCGAGCGGCATCCCCGCCTACATCGCCGACGCGCACACGGTCGGGATGAACTGGCTCTACTCCAACGCCATCGGCGGGGTGAAGCTTCAAGTGGCCGCGCGCAATCTCGAGGCCGCGCGCCTGGTGCTGGAGCAGGATGTCGAGGAGGATCTGGGAGAGCTTGTCGAGCTCGACGAAAGCTTCCTCTGCCCGAACTGCGGCGGACGCCACACCCGCTACCTCCCGATCCACCAGCCGTGGTACCGCGCGCTCTGGACCGGAGCGATCCTGCTGTTCGGCCTTGCCGCCCCGACTCCGACCGAGGAGCGTATCTGCGACGACTGCGGCCATCGGTGGAAGGTCGACGCCGCGGCCGCGTGAGGCGCCGTGACGGACGTGTCACTATTTGGATGTGACGATGTCTTCAGATCGTTTCCCCACGCGCTGGGCGCAACGGAATATGATCCTCTCCAACCGATCATTCAGGCGATGTCGACCATGCCGGCGCGGCTTCTTCCCCTCCCGCTGTTTCTGGCCGGATGCGGTTTCCTCGGATGCGGTTTCCTCGGATGCGGCATCCTCGGGCCGGCCGATCCCGAGCCGGTTCCGTTCGCGAGCCTGCCGAGCTGCGAGTCCTACTTCGCCAGAACGCCGGGCGTCTATCTGATTCAGGACCTGGCGACCTGGCGTCTCTACTGGTACGGCCGGCTCTCGACCGGCCAGCGCGACACCACGTCCCCTCCGCCCGTCGATTTCTCGACCACGACGATCATCGCCTGTTTCTGGGGGCTTCGCTCCGGGTGCTCTCCCTGCGCCGATCTGGTTGAGCGTCTGGTCCAGGATGATCAGGCTCTGGAGATCACCCTGCGCGCGCTTCCGGATCCCGGTCCCTGCCGAATGTTCGTGCAGCCGCATCAACTGATCGCGATACCGAAGACGCATCAGCGGCTGATCGTCCGCGGCGCGGTCCCTTCCTGATTCCCCACCTTCCCGACATCCCCCGTGTCCCATGCACGCGGAATCGGCCATGCCGATCTTCACGGGATTTCAACCATGTTCATGCTGCAATCGCCCACCGCGATCGGGCGGGCCGATCGGCGGCCGATCCGCGTCTGGCATGCGTGGGATCGCCCCGGGTTTCCCCCTGCCGGCCGTCGGCGCCCGTGTCGGGTGGTGGTCGTTGATTTGCTGGTGAAGAGTGCGCCGCGACGCCGATGCCGCATCTTCCGGTGGCCATTGCCGACGTCGTCAACCGGAGTGAACCGATGAACGAGCCTCTCTTTGCCGATAGAGCCGATGCCGGACGGCGTCTGGCTGGAGAGCTCCGCGACTACGCGGGGCGGGACGATCTGATCGTGCTGGCGCTGCCGCGCGGGGGCGTGCCGGTGGCCCACGAGGTGGCGCGTCGGCTCGGCGCGCCGCTGGATGTGCTCCTGGTACGAAAGCTCGGCGCTCCCGGACAGCCGGAGCTGGCCATCGGGGCGATCGCCTCCGGCGGCATCATCGTGCTCAACGACCAGGTGATCGAAGCGCTGGAGGTGGACGATGAACAGATCGAAAGGGCGCGGAGCGAGGAGCTCGTGGAGCTGGAGCGACGCGAGCGCGTCTTTCGCGGCGATGCTCCCTACCCCGATCTGCGGGGGAAGACGGTGATCCTGATCGACGACGGCCTGGCCACCGGCGCCAGCATGCGGGCCGCGATCGCCGGCGTGGCCACGCTCGACCCGACCGCGATCGTGGTGGCCGTGCCGGTGGCCGCGCGGGAGACCTGCGACGAGCTTCGGGGAAAGGTCGATCGCGTGGTCTGTCTGGAGACGCCGGTGCCGTTCCGGGGCGTCGGGCTCTGGTACGACGATTTCCGGCAGACGACCGACGAGGAGGTGCGGGAGCTTCTGGCCCGCTCGCGGAACGCCGCGCCGGCCGCCGGCCGGCCCGCCGCTACCGGCTCCATCGACCGGAAGAATCGAGGATGAATGGGCACGCGGCTATCAGCGACCCGCACAGGATGCCGCGTCCCCGATACCTCGCGATGCGATGGTTTCGGAAGACGGCTTGGGGGCGGGGAGACGATCAATCATCGATGTCGGAGGATCTACAGGTGGATATGCTGCTGGGGAAACGGAAGCCGGAGCGGGGGGATGATGCCGCCGACAGGCTCGTGGAGCGGATTCGGCGGGCGCGCACGCGGCTTGCCGTGCCGGCCGACCTCGACCCGCTGATGGAGCGGATCGGCGATGCCCGCTACGTGCTGATCGGCGAGGCCTCGCACGGCACGTCGGAGTACTACATGTGGCGCGCGCAACTGACCAAGCGGCTGATCCGTGAGAAGGGCTTCTCCTTCATCGCCGTCGAGGGGGACTGGCCCGACTGCTACCGGGTGAACCGCTTCGTGAAAGGCTACGACGGGGCCGGGGAGAGCGCGTTCGATATCCTCCATGCCTTCAATCGCTGGCCCACCTGGATGTGGGCGAACTGGGAGATGGTGGCCTTCACCGAGTGGCTCCGCGAGCATAACGCCTCCCTGGAGAAGAAGGTCGGTTTCTACGGTCTCGACGTCTACAGCCTCTGGGAATCGCTGGAGCAGATCATCGGCTTCCTCGAGCGGAACGCGCCGGAGAGCGTGCCGGTGGCGCGCCGCGCCTTCCGCTGCTTCGAGCCGTACGACGAGGATGTACAGTCGTATGCCTGGTCCGCAGGATTCCTCCGCTCCTGCGAGCAGGAAGTGATCGATCTTCTCGGGGAGATCCGCGCCAAGGCGCCGACCTTCGCCGCCGATCCCGAGGCCGCCTTCGACGCGCAGCAGAACGCCCTGGTGATGGCCAACGCCGAGCGCTACTACCGGATGATGGTGCAGGGACGCGCCACCTCCTGGAACGTCCGCGACGAGCACATGGTCGAGACCCTCGACCGCCTCGTGGAGCATCATGGCCCCGACGCCAGGGCGATCGTCTGGGCGCACAACACGCACGTCGGCGATGCCACCGCCACCGACATGGCCGCGGCGGACATGGTCAATATCGGCCAGCTCGTCAGGGAAGGGCATGGCGATGAGGGTGTGGTGCTGGTCGGCTTCGGCTCGAACCACGGTGGCGTGATCGCCGCCGAGGAATGGGAGCGGCCGATGCGCCGGATGGAGGTGCCGATTGCCACTCCCGATTCCTGGGAGGATCTAATGGCCCGTGCCGGCGACGACGACAAGCTGATACTCATGGACCGTCTGGCCGATGCCCCCGAGGCCATGGAGCGCCGCGGACATCGCGCCATCGGCGTGGTCTACGATCCGACCGTCGAGGCCTTCGGCAATTACGTGCCGACCGTTCTCCCGCGCCGTTACGACGCGTTCCTCTACATCGACGAAACCCACGCGCTCAGCCCGCTTCACCTCGAGCGCGTCGCCGGGCACGAGCCCCCGGAGACCTATCCCTGGGGACTCTGAGCCTCGATGCTCACGGCGCCGACGACGGCGACCGACGGTGGATGAGCTCCGGCCCGGCCCGGCGCGCCGGCAGGCACGGGCCTCGTCGTTCGCCGGGGGTTTCCTATACTTGCCGGATCCGCGGCCCGCGCCGTGACGGGACGGCTCCAATAACTCTTCCCATGCTCGAACGGCTCGACATCATCATCGGCGACATCACGACCCAGCGGGTCGACGCGATCGTCAACGCCGCCAACAGCTCGCTGCTCGGCGGCGGCGGAGTCGACGGCGCCATCCATCGGACGGCCGGGCCGGGGCTGCTGGAGGAGTGCCGTCCGCTCGGCGGCTGCCGGACCGGCGAGGCGAAGATCACCGGAGGGCATCTGCTGCCGGCGCGGCACGTGATCCACACGGTCGGTCCGGTCTGGCGCGGGGGGAACGGCGGCGAGCCGGAGCTGCTCGCCAGCTGCTACCGGAGCGTCTTCGCGATTGCCCGGGAGCATGGGCTGGCAAGCATCGCCTTCCCTTCCATCTCCACCGGCGCCTACCGCTATCCGGTCGAGGAGGCCGCCGGGATCGCGCTTGCCGAGATCATCCGCGAGCTTGCCGCCGGGCCGCTTCCGGGGCTGGTCCGCGTGGTCTGCTTCGACGACCGCGTTCACGATGCCTATCTCCGCGCGCACGCGCGGATCATCGAGGGAAGCTGAGCGCGGGCTTCCGTCCACGGGCTTCCGTCCACGGGATTCCGTCGGCGCGGCACCCATCCACGACATTCAGCCGAGCACCTCATGCCCGACTATCTGAACCAGACCTTCGACGATACTCCCGAGCTGGCCGATCTCTTCGACGACGTTCCCTACTGGTCGGCGCCGTTCGGACGGATGATTCTCGACCGCGTCGACATGCGCGGGCTCCGCTCCGTGCTCGACATCGGCTGCGGCACCGGCTTCCCGATGCTGGAGCTGGCCGAGCGGCTCGGCGCCGGATGCACGGTGTACGGCGTGGACCCCTGGCACAACGCGGTCGAGCGCCTTCGCAGGAAGATCGCCTTCTACGGCATCACCAATGCCGAGGTGATCGAGGGAGGAGCCGAGAAGGTGCCGCTCGAGTCGGGCTCGATCGACCTGATCGTCGCCAACCTGGTGCTGAACAACCTGGCCGATCCGCGCCTGGTCCTCACCGAGTGCCACCGGCTGCTCCGCCCTGGGGGGCGCCTGGCGGCGACCACCAATCTCCGCGGCCACTGGCGGGAGCTCTACGATGTTTTCCGCGCCACGCTGACCGCCATGGACCGGAGCGATCTGCTGCCGGCGCTCGAGGAGCACGAGGAGCATCGCGGGACGATCGCCGGCCTCCGAACCCTGCTGGCCGGGATGGGACTCGAGGTGGAGCGGACGCACGAGGAGACGCTGACGATGCGCTATGCCGACGGGAGCGCGTTCCTGCGCCATCACTTCATCCGCCTCGGCTTCCTCGATGCGTGGAAGAAGATCGTCCCGGAGGATGCCCGCGTCGCGGTCTTCACCCGGCTGGAGGAGGATCTCAACGCCTGGGCGGCCGAACGGGGCGAGCTCCGGCTCACGGTGCCGATGGCCTATCTGGAAGCGGTGAAGGGATGACCGGCGGAAGGGCTCGAAGGATGGTTCACGGAACGGCTCGCGGAGTGGCCGGGGCGATCAACGTTCAACGACGGATGGGATGAAGATGACCGAATCGGAAGAGACATTCGAGACGATCGCCGACCGGCTGGCCGGGCGCGATGGCTGCGCGCGGTCGAAGATGTTCGGCAAGAAGTGCGTCACGGTCAACGGCAACGGCTTCCTCGCCTTCTTCCAGGGGGACATGGCGGCCAAGCTCGCCGGCGACCGGCATCGCGAGGCGCTGGCGCTGGAGGGGGCGGAGCTCTGGGATCCCTCCGGCAAGGGGCGGCCGATGAAGGAATGGGTGCGGATTCCGGCGCGGCACCTCTCGCGCTGGAACGGCCTGGCCGAGGCGGCCCGGGAGTACGTGGCCGCCCTTCCCCCGAAATGACCCGGTCGGAGGCGGGAAGGCCGACGGAGCGTCACATCTCACAACATTCCGTTACCGGCCGGATCGGTATTTTGAGCACTTCGCGTCGAATGACGGGTAACGAGCGCAGTCTCCATTCTTCCATCGTAAACTGATAGAAGCCTCATGAACAACCACGTCCGCGTAGCAGTGACCGGGGCCGCCGGCCAGATCGGGTATGCACTTCTGTTTCGCATCGCGTCGGGCCAGATGTTCGGTCCGGACACGAAGGTCTCGCTGAATCTGATCGAGCTTCCGCAGGCGCTGCAGGCGCTCAAGGGAGTGGCCATGGAGCTCGACGATTGCGCGTTCCCCCTGCTCCAGGAGGTCGTTCAGACCTCGGACATCAATGAGGGCTTCCGCGACGTGAACTGGGCGCTGCTGGTCGGCTCGGTGCCGCGCAAGGCCGGCATGGAGCGCAACGATCTTCTCGGCATCAACGGCGGCATCTTCACCCAGCAGGGGAAGGCCATCAACGATAACGCCGCCAGCGACGTCCGCGTGCTGGTCGTCGGCAACCCGTGCAACACCAACGCGCTGATCGCGATGAACACGGCCACCGACATCCCGAACGATCGCTTCTTCGCCATGACCCGCCTGGATCAGAACCGCGCCATGACGCAGCTGGCCCAGAAGTCGGGCCGCCCGGTCGCCGAGGTCTCCAACCTCGCCATCTGGGGCAACCATTCCTCGACCCAGTACCCGGACTTCTACAACGCGAAGATCGGCGGCCGCCCGGCCACCGAGATGATCGACGATCACAACTGGCTGAAGACCGATTTCATCTCGACCGTGCAGAAGCGCGGCGCGGCCATCATCGAGGCCCGCGGCGCCAGCTCCGCCGCCTCGGCCGCCAACGCCGTGGTCGATACCGTCCGCTCGCTGATCACGCCGACCCCGGAGGGAGACTGGCACTCGGTCGCCGTCTGCTCCAAGGGAGAGTACGACACGCCGGAGGGGCTGATCATCGGCTTCCCGGTCCGCACCAACGCCGACGGCTCCTGGCAGGTGGTCGAGGGTGTCGAGCACAACGAGTTCGGCCGCGAGAAGTTCATGAACTCCGTCAAGGAGCTCGTCGAGGAGCATGAGGCGGTCCAGCACCTGATCTGAGAGATCCTGATCTGAGAGATCCGGTTCGGGACGGGGCTCCACGGCTTCGGTCCGGAGATCTCCACGCTCGATATGCAAACGGGGGATGCGCTGTGCGCATCCCCCGTTGTCGTTCATGGGCGCTCGGAGAGCGGAGGCTCCCCGCGTCTGTAACGCATCCTCATCTGGCCACCACCACCGGCCGGGTCACGCTCCAGGCTCCGGTGCCGATCCGGCAGTAGTAGATGCCGGAGGGGAGTCCCTCCGGGCTCCAGGTCACGCTCCGCTCCCCGCTCTCGGCCATTCCGTCGAGCAGCGTGGCCAGTCGGGCGCCGGAGGCGTCGAAGAGCTCCACGGTGGCGTGCCCACGCTCCTCCATCAGGAAGGAGATCGTGGTCGAGGCGGTCACCGGGTTCGGCTCCACCCGCGTGCCGAGCGCCGCCTTGGCGCTGGCGGCCCCCCAGGCCACCTTGGCGTTGGCCAACGCGTAGCCGACGAGCGTGTTGGTGGAGTCGTCGCACTTCGAGAAGTCCCCCGAGATCAGAATCTTCGAGCTCTTCTCGGTCGGCTTGTCCGACTGCGGCGCGAAGCGCACCGTCAGCGTCACCGTCTCTCCCGGACTCATCGTGAACGGCGTGGTGATCGCCGATCCGTCGGCGCGCTTGATCCCGAGCAGCGAGAAGTCGGTCGGATCGCTCAGGGTAACGCCGGAGATCGTCACGGTGCGGGTCGAGGAGGGGGAGGTGAGCTGCAGCGTGGCGTCGGCCGTCGGCCGCACCGACGGGGTGATCGTCAGCGTGTCGAAGGCATGGCCGGTCACGGCGACGTGCCCCTCGGTGCCGAGGCCGGAGAGCGTGCTCTTGATCGTGTCGGGAGGATTCGAATCGGTGATCACCACGAGCGTGGCGTTGTACGATCGTACCTCCTTCGGACGGAAGAGCACCCGCTGCCGGTGCGCGGTCTGCGAGGAGTTCGCCTCGATCACGTCACCGACCTTCACCAGCGTTCCCTGGTTGCTGCTGTCCAGCTTGAAGTAGCCGGCGTCGGCATCCGGTCCGGTCAGCATGATCTTGGTGACGCGATAGGCGCGCTGGCCGGTGTTGTACACCGGTACATCGGTCGGATACTCGCCGGTGCCGCTCTTGCTGCACGGGTCGAGCGTCGTCAGCCAGCGTCCTCCCCAGTCGAACGCCCCGACGGCGGGGCCGGGGAGAGTGACCTTGGCCGTGAGCACGGAGGTGTCGCGGCAGGTCCGCGTCGAGGCCCAGATGCGGACCACGTCCCGATAATTCCCGGCCGTGGCCGACTGAAACGTGACGGCGATCTGCACGCAGTTGCTCGGGCCGAGCACGGCGTTCTTCAGCTTGTCGATCTCGCTCTGCGCGATGGCGAACTCCGGTCGGACGAACGTCACCCACGGTGCCTGGAAGCGGACTTCCCCCTGCCCCGTGTTGCAGATGTTGAGGATCATGGTCTTCTTTTCCCCCTTGCCCAGCCCCCCGAAATCCAGATCGCTGACGCTCACGCAGGCCCCGAGGCTGTCGACGCGGGCGGTGAGCCGGGCCTTCTCCGGCGCGTCGGCCGGGGAGGGACGGAACAGAGAGGGGACCAGATCCTGCGCGATGGCCGGCACGGCGGCCAGACCCATGGCGATCATGGCCAGCGCCGAGAGCATCGGCCCGACCATCTTCGAACGGCGACTGTCGAATGTTGTCGTCATCATGATGAATGGGATTGATATGGAGTGTCGTTTCGAGATTCCGCGGCCGCGCTCCCGGGCAGGGAGGCGGACGCGGAACGGAGCGTCGAAGCGCCTGGCCGATCGGTCGCCGTCGATCGGGGGCGCCTCGCGCGCGTCCGGCTTCCCCGCGCCCGCGGGCGCGAGGGAAGCGTGTGGACACATACGCCGGGAAACGGCCGGGGCGCCGGTGGACACCCCGGTGCGAGCTCATCTGACCAGCAGAACCGGTCGGGTGATGCTCCAGGCTCCGGAGACGATCCGGCAGTAGTAGATGCCGGAGGGAAGAGTGCCGCCGTCGAAGCCGATGCGATGCTCACCGCGGTCGAGTGGCTCCTCGACCAGCGTGGCGGCGCGGCGTCCGGTGGCATCGAAGATCTCGACGGTGGTCATGCCACGCGCGCCGAGTTCGAAGCTGATCGTCGCGGTCGACGAGAAGGGATTCGGCTCGATGGCGCCGAAGCGGTAGCCGGCCGCGGAGCCGGAGGCCGATCCGTTCCCGTCGTTCACGCCGCTGGCGCCGATGACCAGCGCGAGCAGCAGGGCCGTGTCGCGGCAGTCGCGGGTGCTGGCCCAGAGGCGCACCTTGTCCAGATACGAGCCGGTGTCGCGGCCGTTGAAGAGCACGTTCAGCGAGATGCAGTCGCCCGAGGCAAGGGCGGCCGTTTTCAGCTTCGCGAGCTCGTCGGCGGAGATGACGAAGTCGTCCTGGAAATGCGTCAGATAGGGATCGACGAAACTGACGACGCCGCCCCCCTTGTTGCAGATCCGGAGACGGAGCATGTGCCCGCCGTTGGGATCGACCGGACCGAAGTTGAGGTCGTCCACATACAGGCATGGGGAGGCATCCACCTTCGCGATGATCGGGATGATGAACGATCCGCACTCCCAGGCGATCACCAGCGTGTCGGCGTAGATGCCGTCGGTTGCCGGCGCGTCGGCGCCGATCATCAGCACCAGCGAATCCCCCTGCTGAAGAACGAACGGCGGACGTGGGCGCACCGAGTCCAGCGAAAAGACCCTGTCGCCGGAGCGGAGGGAGATTCCGGTGACGCCGAGCTTGCCGGCAATCGGACTGGTGAACGCGAATCTGCGGGAGACCTTCTGTCCCGCGGTGATGGTGCCGAAGTCCAGGGGCATCGAGGAGAGATCGATCACCGTGGGGCTTCCCGTGTAGGTGATGCGCCAGGTCTTCCCCGCGCGGTCGGTGATAACCAGGGTGCCCGAGCTGTTCTTCCTCGCGTCGATCGGCGCGACCTTCACATAGGCGCTGTCGCCGCCGGCCAGATCCGATCCGGAGGCGGGATGGACGAAGACGAGCTTCGCGTTGTTCCCCTCCTCGAGCGTGATGTCGGCCAGGCCGACGGGATCGGCGTTGGTGGCTTTGATCTTCACCTGGAGGGTGGAGCATTCGCGACTCGTGTCGATCCGGAGCTGGTCCCCTCCGCGGAGGGAGCCGTGCCGATAGGCCACCGGGTAGCCGTACATGAAGCCGATGCTCTCTTCGTACTCAGACGGATGGAGCACCTGATCGGATCCACCGGCCCGGCGGTCGCGAGCGCCGGCCGGGCCGGAGCCGTCGCCATCCTTCCTCGTGCGTCCCGGACGGTAGGTCTCGAAGCCCTTCATCGAGCCGTAGACGAACGCGTAGAACTTGCAGGTGGAGTCGGCCCCCTCGATCAGCCCCATGTCGCCACGGACGAGGGCCTTGGTGCCCCACCAGAGGTCGGTGCCCGGGATCTGACGGTTGAACACCATCGGGGCGCCACCGACCTTGATTTTGGACTTCGACCTCTCGTCGGTGACGATGTTCATGTAGTGATTCATCTTCGGCGGGTGGATCGGCGCATAGTAGGGGGCCTTCCAGCTCCACTGCTCGCGTGGGACGAGCTGCACCATGTAGGTGGCCCACGACTCATAGGTCGAGCCGACGAAGTTGCCGCCACCGGTCGTGCCGTTGAACTTCACCACCGCGGTGGTGTTCATGTACGCCTGGGCCGGCTTGTTGGTCTTGAAGTAGTGCGTCTCCGGGGTGCCGATGAACGTCTGATAGAATTTCGTGCGCTGGGCCTTGAACGTGCGGACGATGCTTCCGCTGGTTCCCTCGATATCGGCCCCCTCGGTGACTTCGAGGATCGAGTCTCTGGCGTTCCCCTTGGTGCCGTAGACACGGACCACCTCGCCGGAGCGCATGTCCTCCGGCTTCTCGTTGGGAGCGCCGGTCGGACGGCGATCGTCCCAGGTCGGCAGATAGGCGAACTGAGTGCCGTGCTGATCGACCGGGGTAAGCCACTCGATCATCATGTTCTTGAAGGAGTTCTTGGCAAGTCCGCCCGCCTCGATGACCTGCGAGCGGGTGTTACCGGAGATGACGCCGACCGGTTTGTTGGAGCTGATGTAGCTGCCGCCGAGATCCGGCTGCGGAATCCCGAGGTTGAAGGCGTTCGTGTCGACGTAGCTCTGCACCTGATAGCACTCCCCTTTCTTCAGCGTGACGGTGGTCGGCGGGGTGCCGTCGAGTCTGCCGTTGGGAGTGATCGTGACCCTGGTATCGTCGTGGGCGGCGATTACCAGGATCTCCGAGGGGGCGGCCTTCGGCACCTTGCCGAAGTTGTTCTCCCCTCCGGGTATCTCATCGTAGAGGACCTCTCCCGGGAGCGCCGCGGCGTAATGCTCCTTTCCCCACGACTCGACCGGAAGCGGCGTGAATGCCTCGCTTCCGAACTTGGTGACCATGAAGCAGTAGACCACGACCGGCTGTTCGGCTTCAATCCGGAACGTGCCGTTGGTGACCACGCCGGACTGCGTGACGATGGGGCGGGAAGCGCGCGGGTTGCCGTTGAGGAACACCGTCTCGCTGCTGTTGGCTGACATCACGAGGTGCTTTCGGTAGCCGTAGTTGTCGGTGATGTCCACGGTGTTCTCGGCGGCCGTGTAGACCATGATGAACACCGAATCCTGTCGCGGCTCGCGAGGGGTGAAGCGGGTGTCGCTATCCTGCCGCTGATCGTAGAGGTTGGAGGTCGTGTCGGGGAACGCGATCACGTAGGTGCGTCCGGCCGTCAGCGGGTCCAGCCCCTGTGCCCGGGCGTGGGTGGCGATGCACAGAAGCAGCAGTGGCAGCAGCAGGAGTAGTGGCAGCCTGACGCGGTGCCGCACGTGGTGCCGCACGTGGTGCCGCGCGGGGTGTATATGGGTGGCCATGATCTTCATGCGTGGGTGTCTCGGTTCGTATATCGGTTCGGTCTCGATTGCTTGTGGGGCATCCGGCGGCCGGGGTCCAGATCCGGCCGCCGGAGCAATGTCGACGACTTAACGGGTCAGCAGCAGCGGCCGGGTGACGCTCCATGCTCCGGAGACGATCCGGCAGTAGTAGACGCCGGAGGGGAGGCCGGCCGCGTTCCAGCGGAGCGTGTGCGGGCCCTCGCCGAGGAGGCCGTCGGCAAGCGTCGTGACCTTCATTCCCATCGCGTCGAAGATCTCCGCCGTGGTCCGGCCGGAGGCGCCGAGATGGAACTGAATCGTCGCGTCGGAGATCGCCGGATTCGGATCGATCCGGTCGATCCGGCTTCCTCCGGTCTCGATCGACTCGGTGCCGACGCCGGCGGTCGTGGTTTTCAGCCGGCGCGGGGCCAGCGGATAACCGTACATGTGGCCGATGGACTCGAGATAGAGCGCCGGCTGCTTTCCGGAGCTGTCAGGGGTAAAGGTCTCCTCGCCACCATGGCTGCCGTAGACGAAGGCGAAGAAGCGGGATGTGTCGTTGGCGCCGGCAATCACGCCCCGCTCCTCCGGCAGAAGCTTCTTCGAGGTCCAGAGGTATTTGGTGCCGACGATGTGCCGGAGATCGGTGAAGGGCTGGCCGTTGATCCGGAGGCCGGTCATCGTCACCGAGTCGGCGACGACGTTCAGGTAATGCTCCGAGCTGAAGAGAATACCCGGCGCGTAATAGGGAGCGGCGCTCGGCCACTGCTCGCGCGGCGTCAGCTCCACCATGTAGGTTCCCTGGGCCAGGTAGGAGGCGCCGATCTTGGTCCCGCTGCCGGTGGTGCCGTTGAACTTCACCACGGCGGTGGTGTTCATGAACGCCTGTGCCGGCATGCTGGTCTTGAAGACGTGCGGCACCGGAGCGCCGATCAGCGCCTCGTCGAACTGCGAGCGAAAAATCCGTTCGGTCCGCAGGACCATGCCGCTCAGCCCCTCCTGCTCCGTCATCTCGGTGACGGTCGGCGTGGCCTCGCCCGGATCTCCGGCGGTGCCGTAGACGCGGACCACCTCTCCCGGGCGCTTCTCCTCGGGCTTTTCCCCCGTCTGGCCGGTTGGCGCAAATGCGTCCAAGGTCGGCAGATAGACGAACTGGGTGCCATGCTGGTCGGTGGGAGAGATCCACTCGATCATCATGTTCTTGAACGAGTTCATGCCGAGTCCGCCGGAGTTGTTGAGCACCTGCGAGCGGGTGTTGCCGGAGACGACGCCGATCGGCTTGTTGGCCCGGATGAAGCTGCCGCCGAGATCCGGCTGCGGAATGCCGAGGTTGAACGAGTTCGTGTCGACGTAGCTCTGCACCTGGTAGCACTGCCCTTTGTTCAGCGTGATCGTCTTCGGCGGGTTCTTGTCCAGGTTGCCGTTCGGCGTGATCGTGACCGTCGTGGCGTCCTCGGAGGCGATCACCAGGATCTCCGCTGGAGCCGCCTTCGGGATCTTCTGGTAGCTTATCGAGGTTTCCGGTGTCATATCGTACATCACCTCGCCGGGGAGCGCGGCGGCATAGTAGCTCGTGCCCCAGGCCGAGACCGGGGCGGGGGTGAACGCCTCGGTGCCGAACCCGGTGTGCAGGAAGCAGTAGACCACCACCGGCTGCTGCGCGTCGATCCTGAACGTCTTGTCCGTCGCGATGCCGGATACGTCGACGATCGGCGCCAGCTCCTGCGACGTCTCGTTCAGAAGCACGGTCTGGAATCCGCCGGCGGCCATCGTGAACTGCTTGCTCCGGCCGGCAGTTCCGGTGACCGTCACCGTGTTGGCCGTCGGGCTGTAGATCATCGCCAGGAGCGTGTCGTGCAGCGGTACGCGGTAGGAAGCCGCTCTCGGATCGGAGAGATTCGCCGTGGTATCGGGGAACGCGATGATGTAGCTGGTTCCCGCCGTGCTCGGATCGAGCGTCTGAGCTCCGGCCAGGGTGGAGCCGGCGACGGAGGCTCCGAAGATCGTCAGAAGCGCCGCCAGTGCGCGAATGCCGCGTCGTGCGCGGTTCTGTACAGAGGATGCGTGGGCCATGATGGGTGTCTCCATTCGTATATCAGTGCAGGCCGATATATATATGATCGCGCATGACGCCGGTTCCGGCATCGGTCAGGGCGATCTCGAAGCCCCGCAGTCCTCGGCCGCCGCTCCATCGTTCGGGCTCGACGGAGCCAGCCGCCACGGCTGGGTAGAGCGTTGCGCTCACGCGTCCGGTAGTTTTCATCGGGATGCCGATGTCGGAACATCGAGGGAGATCCCGGAAGGATTTCCCTCGGCATTTCCGAATGATCGAGTGCTGAACAGGGCTCGATACAGATAGACCTGCCCGTGTCCACGTTTGTGTCAGCCCCGTCGAAATTGTTTTCGCGGGAGCGTTCAACGCGGCGATCGCCGGGCCGATGCCATTGCATCCGTCACCTTGCATCACCTCGATCCAGGTATCTCACATGCTTCCGAATGCCGGAATGCTAACACCGTCGCGGGCGGAATTGTTAGCGGTGGCGCGGCTCGCGGGGTCGTCGCGACGGATGCGCCAATGCAAGGCCAAAGCGCGTGCATCCGGATTTCCGGTCGCAATACGGTGTCGCCATCGTGATGCGTGGATGGTGCTCACGGCGCATTATTCCGTGACATGTGGCCGTGACGCGTGGTGTACGATTGGTGTATCGCGCGCTCCCCGCCGAACCAGATCGGCCGCAACGACGACGGCCCCGTCGCATGCGCGAAGGAGCCGCCACATATGTGATGCCGATCGGTTGATGAACGATCAGCGCGCCACCACGATCGAGCGCGAGGTTGTGAGCGCGCCGGCGGTAATCCGGCAGTAATACATGCCGGAGGGAATGCCGGCCGTATCCCAGCGCAGCGTGTGCGGGCCTTCACCAAGGACGCCATCGGCGAGCGTTGTAACCTTCGTTCCCATCGCGTTGAAAATCTGTACCGTGGTCCGTCCCGGCGCCTCCAGGTAGAATCGGATGCTGGCCGAGGCGGCCGGCGGGTTCGGATCGATCGTGAGCGTCCGGCCGTTGTGCTCCGGCCCGGATCCCGTCTCGACTCCGGCCGGATGGAGCGCGAGCCGGCGCGGGGCCAGCGGATAGCCGTACATGTGTCCGAGCGACTCCAGGTAATGTCCCGCGTCCTTCCTCGTGGAGTCCGAGGCGAAGCTCTCGGTGCCGACGTGGTTGCCGTAGATGAAGGCATAGAACCGCGCGTCGGCGCTGGCGCCGGCAATCAGGCCCCGATCCTCCGGCGTCAGCTTCTTCGAGGTCCAGTAATATTCGGTGCCGGTGATCGGCCTGAGATCGGCCAGGAGCTGGCCGTTGACACGGATGCCGGCCAGGGTCGCGGAGTCGGCGACGATGTTCAGATAGTGCTCGGTGCTGCCGAGCATGCCCGGCACGTAGTAGGGGGCCACGCTCGGCCACTGCTCGCGTGGCGTCATCTCCACCATGTAGGTGCCCACGCCGTCGAACGCGATGCGGGGAGCGGATTCACCACCGGTGAGGCCGATGAAACGGATCGTCGCGGTGGTGGTCATGAACGCCTGCGCGGGGCGGTCGGTCGTGAACACCCGCGCGACCGGTGCCGCGAGAAGCTCCTCGTAGAATCCGGATCGCCTGGCCTGGCCGTGCTGGCTGGTCGTCCCCTGTCCATCCACTTCCGTGACGCCGGTCACCGTGGGGAGCTCCTCGCCGGGGGACCCGGTGGTGCCGTAGACGCGGACCACCTCCCCCTGGCGCAGATACTCGGGATGTTCTCCCGCCTGCCCCGTCGGATGGAACGAATCCCAGGTCGGCAGGTAGACGAACTCGGTCCCCTGCTGCTCGGTGGGGGTGAGCCACTCGATCGTCATGTTCTTGAAGACATTTTTCGCCAGGCCGCCGCCGATGTCGAGCACCTGCGCGCGCGTGTTGCCGGAGATCACGCCGATCGGCTTGCTGGCCGTGATGTAGCTGCCGCCGAGATCCGGCTGCGGTGCTCCCAGGTTGCTGGAGTTGGTATCGACCCAGCTCTGTATCTGGTAGCACTGGTTGCGCTGAAGCGTCACGCTCGTGGGGGGAGCTCCCTCCAGGCGGCCGTTCGGGGTGATCGTGACGACGGTATTGTCCTCCGAGGCGATCACCAGAATCTCCGCCGGGCCGGCCTTCGGATATTCGGCGTAGCTGATGGTGCTGGAGGGGACCAGATCGTAGAGAACCTCTCCGGGATGTGCCGCGGCGTAGTACGTCCTACCCCAGGCCGAGACCGGCGCCGGGGTGAACGCCTCGGTGCCGAACGCGGTGTGCATGAAGCAGTAGACCACCACCGGCTGAGCCGCGTCGATCCTGAAGGTCTTGTTCGACGGCGCTCCGACCTCATCGGCCACCGAGGCCAGTCCCTGGGCCGTGTCGTTGAGCGCCACGGTCTGGAATCCGCCTGCCGCCAGCGTGAGCTGCTTCGTCCGTCCGCCGTCACCGGTGATCGTCACGGTGTTGGCCTGCTCGCTGTAGATCGCCACCAGAAGCGTGTCGTGTCTCGGCCACCGGAAGGGGGCCTCCCGGGGATCGGCCGTGTTCGTGGTCGTGTCGGGGAATGCCAGGATGTAGCTGGTTCCGGGAGTGCTGGGGTCGAGTGTCTGCGCCGTGGCGCCGACAGCTCCGATCAGCAGGAGCAGTAGCGTCAGAAACAGGCCGTGGCCGGCGCGGGGTGCAAGAGTCGTGATACGCATATCGGATGTCTTCATGGAGATAACCGGGTTGTCCGAAACGAGATCGCCGATGCTCCGGCCCGGCGGCTCCTCCGGACGTTCGCATGGAGGAGCGCTGGAACCGGTAGGGTTCGGGGAGGGATTCCGTCCGATCCCCGTGGGCACATCCAGGAGCGGGCTCGATTCGTAGAGACCTGGGCGATGGTCCGTTTGTGTCAGGGAACCGTGGCAACGCGATCGGGGAAATGGGGAGAGAACGAGCTTCGGGCCACAACCGGGATGCCATGCATCACCATCCGGTCGGGCGCTTGAGCCTGTTCCCGGCGATCGTCCGACCCGTAAGCTACCACCACAGTATCGGAATTGTCATCCCACCCGCGCCACTCCAATGTCGCGATCCGATGCATGGCGAAACGTGATCTTCCCTGTCGGACCGGCGCGCGAGTGGCTCGCGAGGTGGGGATGCTCGAAACGACGACGGCCCCCTCGCATCCGCGAAGGGGCCGTCGTCCATGATGCCGATCGGTTGTCGAGCGATCAGCGCGTTACCACGATCGAGCGCGAGGTGGTCAACGCGCCGGAGGTGACGCGGCAGAAGTAGACTCCGGAGGGAGCGCCGGCGGTATTCCAGCGAAGCACCTGCTGCCCGGCGTCGAGCATGCCGTCGATCAGCGTGGCCACGCGCGCACCCGAGGCGTCGAAGATCTCGGCGGTGGTGCGTGCCCGCGCCGGGAGCACGACGGCGATGGCCGCCTCGTTGGTGACCGGGTTCGGCTCGATCCGCATCGTCAGCACGCCGGAGCGGCTTGAGCCGGCAACCGCCACCCCCGCCGGGATGCCGGTGGCGCTGAGCAGGCTGACCGAATCGTCGCAGCGGGAGAAACTGCCGACGATGAGAACCTCGCAGGTCTTTACCCCCGGCGTCGCCGATTGCGGGTGGAAGTTTACCTCGGCCGTGAGCCCATCGCCGGGGGAGAGCAAGCCCGGAAGTGTGAGCGGGACACCATCGCTTCGCCGTATCTCGCCGACCGAGAAATCTGCGCTGTTGGTGAGCCGTATGGCAGTTATCAAGATGTCGAAATTGCCGTAGCTCTCGATCGATACCTTGCCCCAGAGAGGCGGATAGCCGGGGGAGAGGAACTGGTACGGACCGAAGTCGTAGTCCGACACCCGCACATGTGCCTCCGCGGCGGTCGCCTGAATGAAGTTCTCCACCGTGTCCGGTATGGCGTCGGCGGTGATCACGCGGATGATGCAACTGTACTTTCGCTCCTCCGGTGCCCGGAGGCGCACGCGCTGAACATGCTGCTTCTCTCCGGCTCCGATCAGGTCCCCAACCTTGATCATGGTCGCGGGGGAAGTGCTGTCCATTGTGAAGAAGCCCTGGTCGACGTCGGTCCCGATCAGCTCGATCTTCGCGACGGTGATCGGGCGATCCCCGGTGTTGGTCACGAGGACATCATGAGTAGTATCCATCTGCCGGTTCTTGGTGCAGGGGTTGCTTCTGGAGACCCAGATTTTTCCGAAGGCCGTGCGGGAGATCTGCGGGCCCGGCTTGGAGACCACTCCCCTCCAGATCGACGAGTCGCGGCACTCCCGGGTACTTGCCCAGAACCGCGCCACGCTCTGGAATGCTCCTTGCCGGTCCGACTTGAACGTGACGGTGATAGTGATGCAATTGCCGGGGCCGAGCGTGGTCGTCGCAAGCGTCTGGATGTCGGCGGCCGAGAGGGAAAACTCCGAGGAGAGCCATGTGACGATCGGATCCTGAAAGGTGATCGTCCCACGTCCGTCGTTGCAGATCACGAGCGGGAGGCTCTTGGATTCGCCTGGAGCCACCACGCCGAAGTCCAGATCCGACATCGTGATACATTCGCTCATCGTGCTGGCGCGTAGCGGCAGTGTGATACTGGTGCAGCCGGCGCGCGCCACGAGCGTATCCCGGTAGACTCTGTTCTGTTCCCGGGCATCGATCGTCACGGCCACCGCGAGCGTGTCCCCGGGCGCGAGCATCGTCCGATGCTCCGGATCATGCGACAGGGGCGGCCTTGTCTCGATAATCGAAAAGTCTTGATCGCCGGCGGCGAGCATCACGGTGTCGATCGCGACAGGCGTCGACAGCCGGTTGAGGATCGATATGATGCGCCGGGACTTCAGCTTCACGACGACCTTGCCGAAGTCGAGAACGGTGCCGGGGACCATCATCAGAGCCGGGCCATTCCAGCGATAGTAGACCTTCCACACCTTTCCCGTCTGATCCTCGATTCTCACGATGCCGGAGGCGCGCACGCGGAGATCGAGCGGGCGCACTTCCACCTTTACCCGCGTCTGCCCGGTTACCTGATCCGGCGTGAGCGGTGTCATCCAGGCATTGTCGGAGGAATCGAGCCTGATCGAGCGGAATCCAGCGGGGCTCCCGTTCACGATGCCGATATCGACGGTGAGAGTCGAACAATCGTAGGTCGAGTCGATGTTCAACGTGTCCGAAGCGTGAGCCATCGTGCCGCGCCGCGCCGACGGGAGGTCATATATGGTGCCGACGTCCCCGCCCTGGATGCCGTCGACGAAGCTTCGCGCGCGGAAAAGATCGTTCCGCGCCACATCGCCGGAGAGCGCCACATCGCCGGAGAGCGCCGTGGGATACGTCCGCGCCTGCGCCGCCGCGGCGCACGACAGTAGAATCATCAACACGCGGATCACGAGAGATTCGGGGAGGTGCATGTGGGGAGATTTGATCATTATCTCGGAACACGACATGAATCATCCGATGCTTCGCCACTCCGGAGCCGGGACGGCGCCCGCGAAATCCCGCGGCGCGGCCGGGCTCAACGCCCTGAGCCGCATCCGATAACGGGATGAGCATCGGAGCCGGCCATCGCTCGCGACGAGCACGGTGCGATGAGGGTGTGCCGGAGATGGATTGGAGGATTCGAGGTTCCGATCCCGGATTCCGATCGCCTCCAACGTCGTTCGGCTCATCGCTAACACGAGGCGGGGAGGAATTGTTAGCGGCAGATGCTCCATCCCATGCGTGAGCCGGCGGCAAAAGGGGAGAAGCGCCGGAAACGATCTCCCCCGTCGGACCGGCGCGCCAGTGGCTCGCGAGGTGGGGATGCTCGAAACGACGACGGCCCCCTCGCATCCGCGAAGGGGCCGTTGTCCATGATGCCGATCGGTTGTCGAGCGATCAGCGCGTTACCACGATCGAGCGTGATGTGGCCAGCGCGCCGGAGGTGACGCGGCAGAAGTAGACTCCGGAGGGAGCGCCGGCGGTATTCCAGCGAAGCACCTGCTGCCCGGCGTCGAGCATGCCGTCGATCAGCGTGGCCACGCGCGCACCCGAGGCGTCGAAGATCTCGGCGGTGGTGCGTGCCCGCGCCGGGAGCACGACGGCGATGGCCGCCTCGTTGGTGACCGGGTTCGGCTCGATCCGCATCGCCAGCACGCCGGAGCGGCTGTTGCCGGTCACAGCCACCCCCGCCGGCGGAAGGCCGGCGCGCACCGATCCGCTGGAATCATCGCATCGCGAGAAATCTCCCTCCACCACCAGCTCCGCCGTCTTGACGACCGGATCGGCCGTCTGGGGATGGAAGCGGAGATAGACGTAGAGGCTGTCGCCGGGGTTGAGCGTCTCCGGGAACGACGCCGGCGTGCCGTCGGTCCGGCGGACGCTGTTCAGCGAGAAGTCGGGCACGCTGGCGAGCGTGACGGCGCTGATCGAGACCGGCACGGGACCGCGAGAGATGATCAGGGCGCGGCCGGTCAGTAGTGGATCGCCCGGGGCGACGAACTGATAGAGACCGAAGTCGTAATCGGTCACCCGAACGTGCGGGTCTCCGGCGGTCGCGCGTATGATGGCCTCCACCGTGTCCGGCTGCGGGCCCTCGGAGATCACGCGCACGGTACAACTGTATTCGCGCTCCTCGGAAGCCGACAGCGCAATCCGCTGCACGTGCTGAGTCTCACCCGGCTTGATCACGTCCCCCACCTGGATCGTGGTCGCCGGGCTCGTGCTGTCGAGCTTGAAGAAGCCTCGGTCGGCGTCGCCTCCGACGAGCTCGATCTTTCCGACGACGGCCTGCTGGTTCGCGGAGTTGGTCACGATGATGTCGCGGAAGAAATATTCCTGCGTGTTCTTGGTGCAGGGATTATTCCTTGTGACCCTGACGCCGCCCCAATCCTGGCCGCTGATCTCCAGCCCGGGCTGCGCGACGTTCGCGGTCCAGATCGACGTGTCGCGGCAATCGCGCGTGTTCGCCCAGAACCGCGCCACGCTGCGATAGGCACCCTTCCCGCCGGCCACGAAGGTGACCGTGATCGTGATGCAGGTGTCGCGACCGAGCTTGGCGTTCTTGAGCCTGTCGAGCTCGGAGGCCGAGACGACGAACTCCTTCTGGAGCCAGGTCAGCCACGGATCCTGGAAGGTGATCCGGCCACCTCCCCGATTGCAGATCGTCAGCGGGAGGCTCTTCGACTGCCCGGGCGCGAGCGTGCCGAAATCGAGGTTCGACATCATGATGCAGGGTTGAGCAGTCTCCGCGCGCAACGGGATCGCGACGAGCGCGCAGCCGAACTTCACGATCAGCGTATCACCATAGATCTGGTTCGCGATAGTCGGAGCGGTCTGGATCGTTACCAGCAGCGAATCGCCGGGGAGGATTTGCGTGCGATTCCCCGGATCGTGCGAGATCGTCGGCTTCGTCGAGACGATCGAGAAGCTCTGGGTGTTGATCGCCAGCCGCAGCGTGTCGATCTGGACCGGCGTGGTGAGCGGATTCACGATCGCCACCACCAGGCTCTGCTTGGCGTTGACCGGCACCACGCCGAAGTCGAGGCCGGTTGCCGGCACCGAGAGTCGGTAAAGAGGAGGCGCTGAGTATGGAATCCTGTGGATCGCTCCGGTGCGGTCCTCGATCACGAGAGATCCCGATGCGCCCTTGGTCGGATCGATCTGTCGCACGGTGAGCTCGGCCTTCGTCAGTCCGATCACCGTTTCCGGGGAAGTCGGATCGGTGAAGATCACCTCGGCATTGTTGGCCGAGTCGAGCCGGATGGAGCTGAGCCCGGACGGCTTCTGGTTCAGCGTCCTGATCTTGATGGTGAGCCTGCCACAGTCGGACGAGGTGTCGATCAGCAGCGAGTCGGCCGGACGGAGCACGCGCCGGCGTGGTGCCAGCGGATATCCGTACATATGGCCGATGCTCTCGGTGTAGAGACCCGGGTTAAGGTTGGACGTCCCGACGGTGAACGCCTCGGTACCCATCACGTTGCCGTAGATGAACGCGTAGAAGCGGGCGCTGGAATCGGCCCCGGCGATCACGCCGCGATCTCCCTGCGTCAGCTTCTGTGATATCCAGTAGTAGGGAGTTCCGACGATCGCGCGGGTGATCGCCAGCTGCTTGCCGTTGATCGTGATCCGGTTGCGCGAGGCGGAGTCGGTCACGATGTTCAGGTAATGCTCGGTCGTGTTCAGGATCTGCGGCACGTAGTACGGGGCCACGCTCGGCCACTGTTCGCGCGGGGTCATCTCGACCATGTAGGTGGCCCAGGAGTCGTAGGCCGAGCCTCCTCCGACAGTGCCGTTGTACTTCACCACGGCGGTGGTGTTCATGAACGCCTGCGCCGGCTTGTCGGTCTGGAACACATGCGCCACCGGGACGCCGATCAGCGTCTCGAAGAACTTCGTGCGCTGAATCTGGAGCGTCTGGATGATGGTGCCGCTGGTGCCCTCGATAACCTGGCCGCTGGTGACCGTCGGCGTGGTCTCGTTGGCATCGCCGGCGGTGCCGTAGACGCGGATCACTTCACCGGAGCGCTTGTCTTCCGCCTTCTCTCCCGGAGCACCGGTCGGGCGTAGCTGATCGTAGGTCGGCAGATAGACGAACTCGCGACCATGCTGCTCGACCGGGGCTAGCCACTCGATCATCAGATTCTTGAACGAGTTCTTGGCAAGGCCGCCGGCGTCGATGACCTGCGAACGGGTGTTGCCGGAGATGACGCCGATCGGCTTGTTGGAGCTGATGTAGCTGCCACCGAGATCCGGCTGCGGCGTCCCCAGATTGAACGAGCTCGTGTCGACGTAGCTCTGTACCTGATAGCACTCACCCTTCTTCAGAGTAACCGCGGCCGGTACGGACTGGTTCAGGCGGCCGTTCGGTGTGATCGTGACGATGGTGCCGTCGAAGGCCGCGATCACCAGAATCTCCGCGGGGGCCCCCTTCGGCACCTTGCCGTACGTGGTGGCGCCCCCAACGGACTCGTTGTACATGACTTCACCCGGCATCGCGGCGGCGTAATATTCCATCCCCCACCTGTCGACCGGGATCGGCGTGAAGGCCTCGGTGCCGTAGCCGGTGCTGATGAAACAGTACACGACGATCGGTTGCTGGGCATCGACCTGGAACGTCTTGTTCGACTTGGCAAACGATTCGCTTGCCACCGACGCCAGCGGCGCCGCGCTGTCATTGAGCAGGACCACTTCGAACGTGCCGGCCCTCATCTGGAGCTGTCGGCTCCGGCTGTTGCCGGCGATGGTAACGGTGTTGGCGGTCGGACTGTAGATCGCCACCAGTAGCGAGTCGTGCTGCGGGACCCGCATGGCGGCGGTGCGGAAGTCGCTCGTGTTCTGTGTTGTGTCCGGGAAGGCGATGACGTAGCTCTTCCCGGCGGTTGTCGGGTCGAGCTGCTGCGCCGGAGCCCAGGCGGCTCCGAGCAACAGAAGCAGCATGGCCAGGGCAATGGCCGCGCCGCGCATGTGGGGTCCAGGTTTCATGTTGGGTGTCTCCATCCGTATATCCGATCCATTCACCGTGCTTCGATCGTGTCGCGCCTTCTCATCGTGTCGGCGCTACCGGGCAGGTCGTGCGTCCGCGTACGTAGGTTGCAACGGAATGCCGCGGCGGAGCACGGTCGACACTCCCGCCTGTCGGGACAGTTCATTGCTGTTGTAACCACTACAGACCCGAATCCGGGGGCGATTGTGACGATCCTCGCGAAATTTTTTTCGTCCGGTCGCCCTCGAATGAAAGGAGGGGAGCCGTGCGCCGGAACCGCGCATCGGGTTGATCTGAAGGCTCACGATCTGAACGGATAAACACCGTCCGGTGGAGGATTGTTAGTTGCGCCCGTTCATCCCCGGGCGCGAGATGATCGAGCGAATGTGGGAACCGAGGGAGGTGTCGGGGATATAGGGAGGTGTCGGGGATATGGCCGATGTCGGCGCGGCGCGCGGTGGTCGGAACGGATGAGAGGGCGGGTGTGGCGGGGCAACTGATCGATCCACCCCATATCGTGGAATCACGTCCCCCTCCGCGTGGTGGCGAAGAGGGACGTGATCCCGTCATCATCGATGAGTCATCGCATCACGACGATCGGCCGGACCAGGCTCCGGACTCCCGAGGTGATCCGGCAGTAGTAGAGCCCGGAGGGAGCCCCGGCGGTGTTCCATCGCAGCACCTGCTCGCCGGCATCGAGCACGCCGTCGACCAGCGTGGCCATGCGGACTCCCGCGGCATTGAAGATCTCCGCGGTCGTATGCGCGCGCGCCGGCAGCAGCAGCGCGATGGCCGCCTCGCTCCTGACCGGGTTCGGCTCGATGCGGACGGCCAGGGCGCCGCCGCGGTCATCGCCGGTTACCGCCACGCCGGCGGGCGTGACGCCGGCTCTGAGCAGGCCGGTGGAATCATCGCATCGGGAGAAATCTCCCTCAACGGTCAGCTCGGCCGATTTGATCTCCGGCGCGGCCGCCTGCGGATGGAAGAGCAGATCGACGTTGAGAACATCGCCGGGAGCGAGGGTGATCGGGAGCGTGGCCGGCGAGCCGTTTGAGCGACGCATACCGCTGACGGAGAAGTCGAGTCCGTCGTCGACCCTGACCGAGGTGAGGGTGAGGGGATAGCCACCGGTGGCGATGATGGTGGTCGTTCCGGGGAGGGTCGGATCGTTCGGGGCGTTGAACTGGTAGAGCCCGAAGTCGTGATCGACCACCCGCAGGTGCGCGTCAACGGCAAGGCCGCGAAGAACCGCCTCGACCGTATCCTGCTTCGTTCCGACAACGATCACGCGAATGGTACAACTGTATTGCCGTTCCTCGGCGGGCGTGAAGATGATGCGCTGCGCGCGTCCGGCCAGGCCGGGGGAGAGGACTTCCCCCACCCCGATCGGCGGCACGGTCGCGCTGTCGAGTTTGAAGAAACCCTGGTCGGCATCCGGACCGAGCAGCTCGACCTTCACCACGGTAATTGGGCTGTTGCCATCATTGGTGAGCAGCGCGTCCTGCTTGTAGCTCTCGACGGTGTTTTTTGTGCAGGGATTCTTCTTCGTGACCCGTACCTGCCCCCAGTCGTAGCCGGTGAGATGCGGGCCCGACTTCCACACCAGTGCCTTCCAGATGGAGGTGTCGCGGCAGCCGATGGCATTGGCCTGGAAATGGGCAACCTCCCTGTACTCCCCCTCCTGGCCGGCCTTGAAGGTGACCGTGATCTGGATGCAGTCGTTCTCCTTCAGCACGGCGGTCTTGAGCTTGTCGATATCCGCCTGCGAGACGGTGAACTCCTTCTGGAGCCAGGTCAGCCATGGATCCCGGAAGAGGAGCTCTCCTTGTCCCTTGTTGCAGATGTTGAGCGGCAGACTCTTCTGCTGGCCAGGAGCAAGTTGGCCGAAGTCGAGGTTATCGACGTAGATGCACGGCTGGACCGTCTGCGCCAGTAGTGCCAGCGTCAGCCTCAGGCAATCGCTCGTCACCGTCAATGTGTCGATGTAGGACATGTCCGGGATGGTCGGGTTGACCTCGATGGTCAGTGTCAACGTGTCTCCCGGCTTGAGGAGCGTCCGATTGTTCGGATCGTGCGATACGGCCGGCGTGGTCGACACGATCGAGAATACCTGGGTGGAATACGACAGCAACAGCGTATCGATCGGGACCGGCGTCGAGCCCGTATTGACCACGGCGACCGTCCTTCGCTGCTTCACATTGAGGCTGACGTCGCCGAGATCGAGCGTGTAGCGTGGGATCGTCGTCAGTCCGGGGCTGCTCCAGGCGTACCTGACGCTCCAGCGCTTACCGGTGCGGTCCTCGATGACCACGATGCCGGAGGCACTCTTCGTCAGATCGACCGGCTGCACGACGACTTTTGCCCGGGTCTTGCCGGTCACTCCCTCCGGCGGCTCCGGGTCCAGGATCATCAGGTAGGCGTTGATGGCCGAGTCGAGTCTGATCGAGCCGAGTCCCGCCGGATTGGAGCTCACGGTCGTGATGTCGACCGTGAGGACGGAGCAGTCGTAGCTCGTATCGATCCGGAGCGAATCTCCCGCGGCGGCGGCCCGAGCAGGCGCCGCCGGGATGACGGTGCGTGCCTCCGCGCTCACGGCCAGACAGAGCAGGATGATCAAGGCCGATACGGCTTGCAGGGGAAGTGAACGTGCCGAACGTACTGTTGTGGTCATGGCATTCTCTGCTATGGGTGTACACATACGTGCTTCCGGTCTCGGGCACCGCAGCATGATATTTCGTTCTTCTTCACTCGTGGTCACCTCCCCCTCCGCGCGGCGGCGGAGAGGGAGGTGATGAGGTCATCATCGATGAGTCATCGCATCACGACGATCGGCCGGACCAGGCTCCGGACTCCCGAGGTGATCCGGCAGTAGTAGAGCCCCGAGGGAGCCCCGGCGGTGTTCCATCGCAGCACCTGCTCGCCGGCATCGAGGGTGCCGTCGACCAGCGTGGCCATGCGGACTCCCGCGGCATTGAAGATCTCGGCGGTCGTATGCGCGCGCGCCGGCAGCAGCAGCGCGATGGCCGCCTCGCTCCTGACCGGGTTCGGCTCGATGCGGATCGCCAGGGCGCCGGCGCGGTCATCGCCGGTTACCGCCACGCCGGCGGGCGTGACGCCGGCTCTGAGCAGGCCGGTCGAGTCGTCGCAGTGGGCGAAAGTTCCCTCGACCACCAGCTCCGCCGTCTTGACCATCGGATCGGCGGTCTGCGGATGGAACGCCACGTCGACGTTGAGCATCTCCCCTCTGGAGAGCGTGATCGGAAACGCGGCCGAAGAGCCGTCCGACTTGCTGATGCCGGTGATGGAGAAGTCGAGGCCGTCGTTGACCCTGACCGAAGTGAGCCTCATCGGGAAATATCCGCGCGCGACGATCGTGGTCCTGCCGTTCATGGTGGGATTGTTCGGGGCGACGAACTGGTAGAGCCCGAAGTCGTGATTGTTCACCGTCACGTGCGCGTCCATGGCGAAGGCGCGGAGGGTATTCTCGGAGGTCAACGGGGTCGCGCCTCCGGTGGTCACGCTGGCGATACAACTGTATTCCCGCTCCTCCGTCGGGGTAAAGACGACTCGCTGCGTACGTCCGGCGTCGCCGGGATTGATAACGTCGCCAACGTTGACGGTGGTGCCGATGGCCGAGCTGTCGAGCTTGAAGAAGCCCAGATCGGCATCCGGTCCGAGAAGCTCGATCTTCGCGACGGTAAGTGGCCGGTCGCCGTCGTTGGTGAGCAGAAGATCCTGCTTGTAGTTCTCGATCGTGCTCTTGGTGCAGGAGTTCCCCCTCGTGACCTGTACCAGGCCCCAATCGTACCCGGTGATCTGCGGTCCCGGCTGCGTGACGACGGCGGTCCAGACCGATGTGTCGCGACAGGTGCGGGTGTTCGCCCACAGTTGAGCCACCTCGTGAATGCTCCCCTTGCCGCCGGCCTTGAAGGTGACCGTGATACTGACACAGTCGTTCGCTGTCAGCACCACCGTCTTCAGCTTGTCGATGTCCGCCTGGGAGACGGAGAACTCCGTCCGAAGCCAGGTCAGCCAGGGATCGGTGAAGGTGACTTCGCCGGTTCCCTTGTTGCAGATCTCGAGCGGCAGGCTCTTCTGCTGGCCCGAGGCGAGCACGCCGAAGTCGAGGTCGTCGACGTGGAGGCACGGCTGGACCGTCTGCGCCCGCAGCAGCACCCCCAGCAACGTGCACCCGCTCGTCACCGTCAGCGAATCGACGTATGCGTTGTTCCCGATGGTCGGAACGAGCTCGATCGTCACCACGAGCGTGTCCCCCGACTTGAGCATCGTCCGGTTATTCGGATCGTGCGAGACCGCGGGCTTTGTCGACAGGACCGAGAAGCCCACGCCGCCGAAGGCCAGCCAGAGCGAGTCGATCGGTATCGCCGCCGCGCTCCTATTGACCACGGCGACGGTCTTCGTCTGCTTCACATTGACGGGTACATCTCCGAAGTCGACGAGCTGAGAGACCGGCTTCAAGGCGTTACCGCCCCAGCGGTAATCGACCGTCCAGCTTCTGCCGGTGCGATCCTGAATGTGAACGACGCCCGAAGCACTGTCGTATGCACCGATCGGGACAACCACGACCTCGGCCCGCGATCTGCCGGACACCGGATCGGGGGGGGCGGGGTCGATGTACCTGATGTAGGCGTTGACCGCCGAGTCGAGCGTGATCGAGAGGAGGCCGGCGGGATTCGCGTTCAGGGCGCGGACCTTCACGGTGAGCTCGGAGCAGTCGTAGGTCGAATCGATCTTCAGCGAGTCGGCCGGCAGGAGCACGCGGCGGCGTGGGGCCAGCGGATAGCCATACATGTGCCCGATGCTCTGGGCGTAGACGCCGGATCGGATGTCCTGGAAGCCGGCCGTGCCCCCGTAGACGAACGCATAGAAGCGCGCGTCGGTATCGGCGCCGGCAATCACTCCCATCTCCCCCGCGGTAAGCGTCAGGGTAGTCCAGTAGAGCTGGCTCCCCACGATCTGCCGGTTGAAGCTGATCCCCTTCCCGTTGATCGTGATCCTGTTCCGAGAGGCCGCGTCGGTGACGATGTTCAGGAAGTGCTCGCTCGTGCCGAGCGATTTCGGCACGTAGTAGGGCGCGGCGCTCGGCCACTGCTCGCGCGGCGTCAGCTCCACCATGTACGGCGCCCATGCGTCGTAGGTGGAGATCCCGGTGCCCTCGCTGATGAGCCGGACGACGCCGGTGGAGCTCATGAACGCCTGAACCGGCTTCCGCGCTTCGATGATCTGTGGGGTTGGCGAGTCGACCTGAAGCTCGAAGAATTTCGTCGTCGTGGTCTGGAATGTTTTGTAGATCGTGCCGGTGTATCCCTCGATCACCGACCCCTCGACCGGGACGCTTCCCGTATCGGTGCTCGTGCCGTAGACGCGGACGGTCTCCATCCGTCGTTTTTCGCTGGGGTTCTCTCCCGGCGCGCCGGTCGGACGCTGACTGTCCCAGGTGGGCAGGTAGACGAACTCGGTGCCGTGCTCGTCGGCGGGGGCAATCCATTCGATCATCATCCCCTTGGCTTCGTTCACGCGGCCGCTCATCATGTCGATTCCCTGCGCGCGGGTGTTGCCGGAGATCATGCCGATCGGCTTGTTGGCGGTGATGCGGCTGCCGCCGAGATCCGGCTGCGGCGTCCCCAGGTTGACCGAGCTCGTGTCGACATAGCTCTGCACCTGATAGCACTCTCCCTTGTTCAACACCACGGTCGTCGGCGCATTCTTGTCGAGTCGGGCGTTCGGCGTGATGGTGACCGCGGTGCGGTCATAGGCGGCGATCACCAGGATCTCCGCGGGGGCGGCGCTCGGCACCCAGGTCTGGCCGACCATGTCCAGCAGGACCTCGCCCGGGATCGCGGCCGTGAAGTAGGTGGTTCCCCACCGCTCGACCGGGATCGGCGTGAAGGCCTCGGTGCCGAACTTCGTGATCATGAAACAGTAGAGCACCACCGGCTGCTCGGCCTCGAGCCGGAAGGTCTTGGTCGAGATGGTTCCCGATTCGGTCGCGATCGGCGTCGCCGCGCGCGGGTTGCCGTTGAGGTAGATCACCTCCGTCGTCCCGGCGGCGATCGTTACCACCTTGCTGTAGCCGAAGTTGCCGGTGATCGTCACGCTGTTTCTGGTGGCCGAGTAGATCGCGACGGCGAAGGTGTCCTGCTTCGGATTCCGCTGCGCGCTGGCTCCCTTGAGATCGAGGTCGGCCGTCGTGTCGGGGAAGGCGAAGACATAGAGTCGTCCGGCGGTGGCCGGATCGATCTGCTGCGCGCGCGCGACGGCGATGCCGCCGAACAGCATGAGCAACAGAAGCGCGAACCGGATGCCGAATGCGGAGCGTGGGGGTAGAGATGCGGCCATGGTCATGCCGGGTTGGGATGTAGGATCGGGGCCGTGGGATATGGCCCCATACCAGGCGTCGGTTCGATTGCTGACGCCGCCCGTCTCCGTGGAAACGAGAGCGTACCCGAACAGGCCTCGGCGACACGGTGTATCGTCGCGGATGCGTGTCGGTAGGCATCGATGAGCCGGCGCGTGCTGATCGGTCCGTTCTCCGTCAACCTTCCGGGATGGGCGATTGTCTCGGCCCGATGAAGATTCCGCGCCGTGGCGAAATCCCCCGATCCCCGGGATGTGTGGCCGGGCGAGCTCATGGGCGGAGAGAGAGTGTGAACGCCCGACGTGATCGCATGGCCATGCGCCGGCCGGAGGCAAGGCCAAAGGAAGTGCCACGCGAAAAATCAGGTGATTTATTCCGGGAACGGTGGTGCGAACGTGGCCGTGCGTGACGGAATCCCACGCTGCGTGAAGGATCGTCCACGGCCGGCTCCGCGATGGATGTGTACGGGTGGATAGCGCGGGCCGCGTGGCGATCGTGGGAATATCATCCGTGATGCATGCCCGACACGGAGACGAGCCGGGCGCCGAGGCAAGCCGGGCGCCGAGGAAGGCGATTATTCGATGCGCTCTATCACCACCATGGCGATGGCGGCGCTGGCGGTATGCGAAAGGGAGAGATGCACGAGAAGACCCTCGGCGCGCTCGGCGGCGACCCCGGTCAACGTCAGAGCCGGCTTCCCGGAGGATGCGCGCGTCACGCCGATCTCGTTCCAGGAGATTCCGCCGGCCACCCCGGTGCCGAGCGCCTTGGTGAACGCCTCCTTCGCCGCGAAGCGCGCCGCGTAGCACTCGGCCATCCGCGCTCCGCGTCCGCGACAGTAGGCGATCTCCTCGTCGGTGAAGACGCGCCGCTCTATCCGCTCGCCGTGACGCTCGATTGCCTCGGCCACGCGGCTCACCTCCACGATGTCCACGCCGGTCCCGACGATCATTCCGCCCGCTCCTCGTTGTCCTCCCGCTTCTCCTCCCGTCGCTCGATCTCGTCTTGCTCCTCCCGGTCGAGCACGATCCTCAGCAGGTCCTTGATATCCTGGAGCGTGTAATCGGCCTGGACTGTCTGGTTGCCGAAGGCGTCGCCATAGCTGGCGAAGGCGGTCCGCATGCCGACGGCGCGCGCGCCGACCATGTCCCGCTCGGCCCAGTCTCCCACCATGATCGCCTCCTCCGGCGCCACCTCCAGCAGGCCGAGCACGTGGCGGAAGGGGAGCGGGTCCGGCTTCCGCTTGCCGGTGTCGTCGTAGGTGACCACGAAGTCGAAGATGTGGTGGAAGTTGACGTAGCAGAGCCGGAGCCACGCCTCGCGGGTCGGGGCGTCGGAGAGGATGGCCAGCTTCACGCCGTGCTTCACCAGCTCCATGAGCGTGGCCGAGACGTGCGGATAGGGCTTCAGCGCCGCCTCCCGGGCGCGACGGTAGGCGACGATGCCGGCCGAGAGGACCTTGAAGTCGATCCGTCCGAGGACACTGGTCAGCAGCTCGTCGAACACGCGCTGGTATTCGATCCCCTGTTCGGAGTAGATCCTGTCGATATGCCCGCGCACGTCCCTGGTCGACATATCGAGTCCGGCGTCGATCATCGCCCCGACGGCGGCATCGATCGCCTGCTTCTTCATCGCCATGAAGTCCACGAGCGTATTGTCCAGATCGAACACCACCGCCTTGATCATCGAGCCCTCCGGATAAGTCGTCGAAGATAGGGATTGACGTCGGATGCGCGCGTCGGGAGCCGGGGGAGCATATGGCGGGCCGGAAACGACGGAGGGAAGCCGGCGCGTGGGCCGGCTCCCCTCCTGGATGGTCATCGATGCGAGCCCGGGATTAGAACGCGAGCAGACGTCCGATCGCCGCGGCGATCTTCTCGACGGTCGGCACCGTGGCGTCCATCAGGCGCGGGTTGTAGGGGATGGGGCAGTCGGCCGTGGCCAGGCGCTCCACCGGGGCGTCGAGCCAGCGGAAGGCCTCCTGCGCCACCGTCGCGGCGATCTCGCCGCCGAACCCGCAGGTCCAGTTGTCCTCGTGCACGATCAGGCAGCGTCCGGTCTTCCTCACCGAGGCGAGCACCGCCTCGCGGTCCCAGGGGATGATCGTCCGGAGGTCGAGGATCTCGACCTTTCCCTGGAACGCCGCGGCGGCCTCGGTCGAGCGGTGCACCATCTCCCCCCAGGTCACGATCGTCAGATCGCTCCCCTCGACCGGGCGGGAGGCCTTGCCGAAGGGGACCACGAAGTCATCGCCGGGGTAGGGGCGGCGTCCCTCCTTGGTATCGAGCAGGGCGCGGTGCTCGAAGAAGAAGGTGGGATCGTTGCCGCGCAGGGCCGAGCGGAGCAGGCCGACGGCATCCTCGGCGTTCGAGGGGTAGGCCACGCGCCAGCCGACCAGGTGGGCGTAGATCGCCTCGCCGGAGACCGAGTGCCAGGGATCGCCGGTCTTCTTGCCGAATCCGACCGGGATGCGGACCACCATCGGCGCGGCGAACTTGCCGGCGGTGCGCCAGCGCATCGTGCCGCAGTCGGTGATCTGCTCGTGGGCCGGATCGGCGTATTTGCGGAACTGGATCTCCGGCACCGGCATCAGGCCGGCGGCGGCCATGCCGACGGCGCGCCCGATGATTCCCTCCTCGTTCAGGGAGGTATCGAACACGCGCGCCTCGCCGAAGCGCTTCTGCAGGTCGATGGTGGCGCCATGCACGCCTCCCTTCATCCCGACATCCTCGCCGAAGAGGAGGAGCCGGTCGTTCTTCTCGAGCTCCTGCGCCAGCGTGCGGCGCACCGCGTCGATGAGGTTCATGCGGGGACCGGAGGGGGCGGGCTCGGCCACGCCGGCCGCGGCCTGAGCGAACCGCTCCTCGCCGAGCTCCGGCAGCATGCCGCCCATCACCTGCGGGCGTCCCTGCTGGTAGAAGACGTCATCGAGCGCGCCGGCCGGATCGGGATCGCCGGCGGCGATGGCCCGCTCGACCGCCTCGGTCACCTCCTTCTCCGCCTCGGCCTCCATCCGGCTCCACTCCTCCTGGCCGATGATTCCCCGCGCGGCCAGGAATTCCCTGAGCTTCGGCAGCGGATCGTCGGCGCGCTCGCACTCGACGAGCTCGGCCGGCTTGTAGGCCTGCGTGTCGACGAAGGAGTGCCCGCAGAGGCGGGGCACCACCAGCCGGAGCAGGACGGGGCCGGCGCCGGAGCGGACGTGCTCCACGGCCTCGGCGATCAGCGTGGCGGTGGCCACCGGATCGGTGCCGCTGCCGCTGATCACCCGCAGGTCCTTGAACGACGCGAGGTTCTCGGCGATGTTCGCCCCCGGCGTCTGGAAGGTGCCCGGCACGGAGATGCCGTAGCCGTTGTCCTCGATGAAGAAGAGGTAGGGGAGGCGCTGCGTGGTGACCACGTTGAGCGCCGCCCAGAATCCGTTGGTGGCGCACGATCCGTCGCCGCCGAGCGCGACCGAGATCGCCCTCTCCCAGCTTTTGTCGCCGAGGGTCTCGGCGCGGAATCGGATGGCCTGCGCCCAGCCGGTCGCCGGTGAATACTGCGCGCCGACGTCGCCGCTGGTCGGCAGCACGGTGGCGCCGCCGCGCGAGGGAAGGTTGTGGACCACGCCGATATCGCGTCCCTCGGAGATGCCGCCGGCCAGGCCGGTGGTGCTCCTGATCGCCTCCTCCGGGGTGAGCCCGGCGGTCAGAACGAACGGACGGGAGCGGTAGTAGAGCGTGGCCGCGTCGTGCGGATGCTGGATCTGGAGTCCGAGAAGGATCTGCGCAAGGTCGTGGCCGCGCGAGGAGAACTGGTAGGTCACCAGCCCCTGCGGCACCAGACGCTCCTCCTCGACGCGATCGAGCGCGCGGGAGACGAGCATCAGCCGGGCCACGCGGTGCCAGTCGACCTGGGGAAGGGGGGAATGAACGCCGTTACCGTTGCCGTTGACGGGAGCCGTCGCCGAGACCGTCGTGGAGTCGGCGGCGGGAGCCGTCATGGCCGGGGCGGTCACGGTTGCCGGAGCGGCCGTGGTTGCCGGAGCGGCCGTGGATGCCGGGGCCGTCGGGGATGCCTGGGCGGCGGCGGGAGCGGCGGCCGGCTTCACGGCCGGAGCGGGAGCCGTCGCGGTAGCGCCGCCGTTCCGCCTGGCGTTCTTGGATCTGTTCTTTGCCATCGGATATATCGGTACTGAGTTGGAATGCCTGCAAAAGCACAAAGATAGGAAACCGCCGGGAGCGGGGGATAGAGCCGGATCGGCCTCACCGCGGCAGGGGCGTTTTCACCGTGATCTGCACCGTGCGGCAGTAGAAGCGCCCCTCGGGCGTGTCGTTCGGGTAGAGCAGTCGCGCCTCCCCGACGCCCCGCGTGGTCGCCTCCGGACGCGCCAGGGCCTGTGCCGTGGCGCTGGCGCGCTGCGCCGAAAGCCGCTGGTTCGATTCGGCCGATCCGGTCCGGTCGGCGAATCCCTCCACCGTCAGCTCCGATGTCGGCCGCAGGCGGGAGGAGACCATGTCGATGATCCGCTGATTGGTCGGCGTGATCCCCGCCTCGCCGACGTTGAAGAGGATCAGGTTGTAGCGGTCGATCGAGAAATCCCCCACCTGCTGCTGGCGCTTCTCGCGGAGCGTCACCACGCGGGTCGCCAGCATCGCGCCGCAGCGGGTCGGCTGGCCGGCGGCATCGGTGGCCTCCATCTCGATCGAGATCGAATCGTCGAAGCGGGGCGGGTTGGCGCGGTCGGCAAGCGGATCCCAGTCGAGCGCGGCCGGCGGCGCGCCGGTGCCGGAGAGCTCCTTGAGGAGCGCGCCGTGCTGCATGATCCGCACGCGCCACGCGCCGGCTCCCTGTGCCGCGCTCAGGCTCGGACGCAGCCGTACCGTGGGAGGAGCGCTCGTGCGCGCGGTGTCGCCGCTGAGGAGCACGTCGAGGATCTCCGGCGTATCCGAGGAGATCTCCACGCGCCGATCCTCCGCCTGCCCGTCCGGCGTGAGCGGGTTGGAGCGCTTGGCCGGCAGGTTCGTCGCCTCGATCCTGATCCTCCCCTCGTCGATCCCCCAGACGCCGGTCAGATAGCGCCGCACCTCATCGGCCCGGGAGCGGGACAGATCGAGATTCCCCTTCTCCTCCCTCGCGTCCATGTTGCAGCCGGTGAGCGTCAGCATCGCGCGTGGATACTTCCTCAGGCGCTGGCCGATCACGTTGAGCATCGTGTGATAGACCTCCATGGTCCCGGCGCCGAACAGGCTCTCGATCCGGAACGTGTCGGCCTGCGCGGCGGCGAGCCTGGTGTAGCGGTCGGGAATCGTCGACGATCCCGGCTCGAAGAAGACGTAGTTGAGCAGCGGATGCGCCACCGTGGACATGAACTCCTCGATCCTGAGCGTGGCCATCGGCTCCTCGTTCCCGTCGGCATCGACGCCGCTGACCGCAATGGAGCAGACCGGCGGGGGAGGGACCGGCAGCTCCCGGAGATAACTCTCCCGGATCGTCGTCCGTTCGATGATGCTGTCGGGAAGCTCGATCGTTTCGTGCGTTTCGGCCCGATGCTGCAGCGTGAGCGTCGCCGTCGCGATCGACGCGGAGCTACGCGATGTCGTGTCCCGCAGGAACACCGTGTCGCGGCCGGTCGGCTTCGGAGGCTCGGGGGCCGGGGAGTATTTGACGGCGATCGTGGCGCGCGCGCCGTTCGGCTTCCAGTTCACGCCGCTGGCGACATCGGTGAAGGCATATGCGTAGGAGATCTCCGGCGCGAGGAGCACCGTGCCCCGCGCGTTCATCGGCAGGTCGATGCCGAGCCCGATCGTTCCCTCGAGCAGCAGCGACGAGCCTCCCGGAATATCTCCCGAGCTCTGGTTTCTGACGCGGCTCCGGCTGTCGTTGCCGGCCGCGTCGAGGAACGTTCCGGCGTCGACCGGATCGACGATCTGTTCCGCCTGATCGTATCGCCGCGCGATATATGCGCCGGCACGCGCGCCGAGCGCCACGAAGAAGCCTCCGAGGACGCCTCCGAACGGCCGTGCCTGGATCGACGGTTCAAGGCCGATGGTGCCGAGCGTTCCCCGCAGCCTGTGCTCGATCGCTCCGGGGCGGCCGGTGCCGTCCACGATCAGATACACCGGCTCCCGCGCCGTCAGCGTCGCGTCGTGTCCGGCATAGCCGGCGCGCAGCCCGAGGAGGAGCCGCTCGGAGAGGGGGAGCTCGTAGAGCGCGCCGAGGATCGGTCCGCCGCCGCTCCCATCGGTGAATCCCGGAGAGCAGCTCGGCACGCCGGGGAGCGCCAGGAAGTCGGCGTCGTGACGGTTGATCGCGTAGCCGCCGAACAGGCCGTAGCGCGGGCGGATCGGCTCCTGCGCCGCCAGCCGCGCGCCGGCCGCGAGAAAGCCCAGGGGGAGGAGCGCGACGGCGAGCCGACGTCGGAGCGCGCGCCGGCGGGGCATCAGGGGGCTGAGCATCCCGATCATCGCGTCACCTCCAGCCTCGTCGAGGTGACGATCGTCGGCGTGCGGAGCACCAGCAGATAGCGCCCCGTCGCGACGTCGGCCAGGCCGATCCGCTCGCGCCAGACCTCCGGCGGCGAATCGCTCCGGAGATAGTCCCGGATGGCGCGTCCGTCGATGCCGACGAGCGTGAGCGTGGTTGCTCCCCGCTCGATGGTCCTCACCTCCACGTCGACGTAGTCCGCCGCGGGAGGGGCGGCGATGATCTTCACGACCGCCTTCCCGTTCGGATCGACGAGCCTTACCCCTCCCTGCACGCAGAGGTCGAGCATCGTGAAGGAGCCATCCCGCTTCAGAACGGTGACGGTCGCCACATCGGTCGTCGGGGAGAGGATCCCCAGCGTCGTGAGGGAATCGTCGCCGAGCGCCGCGCGGAAGAGGAGCGTGCCGAGGATCGTGTCGGCCGGCGCATCCAAGGGGAAAGAGAGGGGAATGGTCCGCGTGCCGCCGGTGATGGCGCCGCGCGGCGTGTCGCCGATCGGTTCGAGGAGCGTGGCGTCGAAGCTCAGCGACAGGTCGATCCGCGTCGCGCCGGCGCCGACCGCCTCCTCCGGCGCGTCGATGGTGATCGGCACGGCGACCGTTTCCCCCTGGCGCGCGGCGATGCGTGGCGCGGCAACCGTCACGGTAGCGCCGTCGGAGATGTAGATCGACCAGAGCGCATCGGAGGTATCGGCGGTCGGGGGCGTGGTGTCCCGCGTGTGGAAGATCCGCACGCCGTCGATGCAGGAGACCAGGATCCGCGCGTCGTCCGGCGAGAACTCGGCGTTCCGCATGCCGTTGCCGATCGCGGCGATGGTTCTGATGAACGTGCCGTCGGAGGTGTTGTAGAGCTTCAGTTTCCAGTTCGGCCGCGTGTTCTCCTGTCCGGCGAGGGCGAACGCGGTGCCGTCGTGCGTGATCGCCACCCAGTTGGGATATTGATCGAACCCGCTCACGCTGTAGGGACTGGTGGCGGTGGCCACGTCCCACACCCGCGCCAGCCCGTCGTTGGAGGTGGAGATGAAACGGGTGCCGTCGGGGGTGAAGCGCACGCAGGAGATGATGCTGGTCGGCGAGAAATCGTAGGTCCGGAGCACGCCGCCGGTGACCGGATCGGAGAGGGTGAACGCTGGGATGGCCCCCGGCGTGGCGAACGCGGCGCCGATGATCGCGCCGCCGTCACGCCGCCAGTCCGCCTCGAGCATGGAGCTGATCACCGAGGGGGAGGTGGAGGTATAACCGGTGATCTGTGCCGCGACCAATCCGTCGACGACGTTGTAGACCGAGCCGCCGCCGAGGCCGGTGACCAGGAGCTTCGATCCGTCCGGGCTGAAGACGCAGGAGGCGGAGGTGGAGCTTCTGCTCGGCTCCGGCTTGGACCATTCCCGGAGCTTCGCGCCGCTGGTCGCGTCGAAGATCCGGACCATCGAGCCGGCGCTGTTCGGCAGCGGGCTGATGGTGGCGAAGACGCGGCCGTCCGGGCTGTAGCGGGCGCTGGAGATGAGGGTGATGCCGGGCGGGGAGGGGATGTTGGCGCGCGATTCCACCGGCACGGTCAGGATGATCGCGCCGGTATACGAATCCCAGATCGTCACGCTCCCTTCGGCCTCGCCGCCGAGCACCCGCGTGCCGTCGGGACTGAACTCGGCGAAGTGCACCGCCTCGGCAAGGCTGTGTCCCTCCACGATCCGCTTCAGCCAGAGGACGCTGTCGCCGATACTGGCGCGCGTGGCGATGCGCATCAGGCAGAGATCGCTCGGCGTTCGCGGGATGTTGCGCCACACGTAGTCCGATCCGGTGGCGCCATCGGTGATCAGCCTCCAGGTGGCGCCCCTATCGGTGCTGTATTCGAGCCGGACGGTGTCGGTCGGGGCGGTCCCTTCCCAGCGTATGGTGGTGGTCGAGCCCACCCGGAACCGCTCGCCGCCGTTCGGCGCGATCAGCCGCGGGGCGGCCTCCGCGCGGAAGAGGGTGAGGAGCGTGAGCGTCACGAGCAAAAGCGCCGAGGCGAGCGCGGAACCGAGTCCGGAGCGGAACGAGGAGCGGGGCGCGGGGAGTGTTGCGATCGTCGTCATGGGTGTCCGTCGTTGTCGTGTCGTCGAGGGGCCCGGCGGCGGCCACGCGGTCGCGCGCGCCGTCCGATCGGAGGGTGGATCGGGTGCCGAGACGGGGAACGGAAGATGTCGGAGGACGCCGGCCGGCTCCGGAGGGAGCGCCGGGGCGGCCGGGAAAGGGGGGGATGCGGGGACCTGGTCCGATGATCCGGCCGCCGGACGTGCCGCGCCGTGAACTTACGTATTTGTCCCCCAGGTCGGCGGGGGGGGAGGCTGGGGAGTCGGGAAGAAGGGGCTCGACCTTCCGCGACGGGGGATGAGTGCCATCCCGGGGGCCTCCCGGAGGCCGGCGGAGGGGGTGGCCGGGGCCCGCCGGAGAGATTGCCGGCCGAATTCGTGGAAATTTCCACGCATTTTTATCGCCGTTATTCCTGTGGAAAGGTAGTGGATTTCGTCCCCTGAACACCCGCGTATATTGTGCCGCCTTTCGAACGAGCAGGTCACGAACACGAACGATGAAGATGGGTCCCGATATGATGAACGATGCACGGATTCGGATGCAGAGGCACGGGACATGGTGGTCGACTTCGCCTCCGCGCGGCCGGTGACGGCCGTTGCTCTTCCCTCCGAATCATTCAACACAGCGGTCTCTGAGGCATGGAAGCCATGTCGGCTCGGGGTGACGTCGTTCCCCTAAGAGTCGTGGTTCCACGTCTATATACAAGCCGGAATCGCCGAGCCGGGGAGCCAGCGCGTCAGCGGGCTCCGGGGCTTGGCGGGGCGGTCGAACGAACAAGCTTTGAGGTGTTATTCCCATGAAGATTACCCGACGTTTCACGCAGCCAGGACAGGATGTCTACGCGCAGTTCGAGTACACGCATCGCTCCTCGGTGCTTCGCAACCCCGATGGATCGGTGGTCTTCGAGATGCACGACATCGAGGTGCCGAAGGCGTGGTCGCAGGTGGCCACCGATATCCTGGCGCAGAAGTATTTCCGCAAGGCCGGCGTGCCGCAGGTCGATCCGAACGGCAAGCCGATCGTGGACGAGAAGGGGGAGCCGGTGTTCGGACCGGAGCGGAGCGCGCGTCAGGTGGCGCACCGTCTGGCCGGATGCTGGCGCAGCTGGGGAGAGGAGCACGGCTACTTCGATTCGACCGAGGACGCGCAGGCCTTCTATGACGAGACCGCCTACATGCTCCTGAAGCAGATGGCCGCGCCGAACTCGCCGCAGTGGTTCAACACCGGCCTGGCCCATGCCTACGGCATCACCGGCCCGGCCCAGGGACATTACTTCGTCGACCCGAAGACCGGCAAGCTCACCAAGTCGAAGGACGCCTACACCCATCCGCAGCCGCACGCCTGCTTCATCCAGTCGGTGAAGGACGATCTGGTCAACGAGGGGGGCATCTTCGACCTGGTCACGCGCGAGGCCCGCATCTTCAAGTACGGCAGCGGCACCGGATCGAACTTCTCGCAGATCCGCGCCGAGGGTGAGCCCCTTTCCGGCGGCGGCGTCTCCTCCGGCCTGATGTCGTTCCTCAAGGTGAACGATCGCGCCGCCGGCGCCGTCAAGTCCGGCGGAACCACCCGCCGCGCCGCCAAGATGGTGATCCTCAACGTCGACCATCCGGATATCGAGACCTTCGTCGACTGGAAGATGCTCGAGGAGCAGAAGGTGGCCGCGCTGGTGACCGGCTCCAAGATCAACAACCTCTTCCTGAACGAGATCATGCACGTGGCCTCCCGCGAGGGCTACGATTACACCACGCCGGGCACGCCGCTGCACGACCTGGTGCAGCGCGCGCTCAACCGCGGCGTGCCGGTCAGCTACATCGTCCGCGTGATCGATCTGGTCAAGGAAGGCTACACCGGCATCGAGTTCGACGAGTACGATACCCACTACGAGGGGGAAGCGTACCTGACCGTCTCCGGCCAGAACTCCAACAACTCCGTCCGCGTCGACAACGGCTTCATGCGCGCGGTCGAGGCCGACAGCGACTGGAGGCTCGTGCGCCGCACCGACGGCAAGGTCACCAAGACGCTGAAGGCGCGCGACCTCTGGCAGAAGATCAACTTTGCCGCCTGGAGCTGCGCCGACCCCGGCATCCAGTATCACACGACGATCAACGAGTGGCACACCTGCCCGAAGGATGGCGAGATCAACGCCAGCAACCCGTGCAGCGAGTACATGTTCCTCGATGACACGGCCTGCAACCTGGCCTCGATCAACCTGGCGCATTTCTACGATCCGGAGACCGGCCGCTTCGACGTGGAGGGCTTCAAGCATGCCTCCCGCATCTGGACGGTGGTCCTGGAGGTCTCGGTGCTGATGGCGCAGTTCCCCTCCAAGGCGATCGCGCAGCTCAGCTACGACTTCCGCACGCTCGGGCTCGGCTACGCCAATCTCGGCACCGTGCTGATGACCGCCGGCATCCCGTACGACTCCGAGAAGGGACGCGTCTGGGCCGGCGCCCTCACCGCGATCATGTGCGGCGAAGCCTACGCAACCTCCGCCGAGATCTCGCGCGATCTCGGTCCCTTCCCCGGCTACAAGCGGAACGCCGAGGACATGCTCCGCGTGATCCGCAATCACCGCCGCGCCGCGCACAACGCACCGGCCAGCGAGTACGAGGGGCTCAACACCCTGCCGATGGCGATCGACCACGAGCTCTGCCCAGCCAACATCTCGGCCGCCGCCAAGGAGTGCTGGGATCGCGCCCTCGAGCTCGGCCAGGAGCACGGCTTCCGCAACGCGCAGGTGACCGTGATCGCCCCGACCGGCACGATCGGCCTGGTGATGGATTGCGACACCACCGGCATCGAGCCCGACTTCGCGCTCGTGAAGTTCAAGAAGCTCGCCGGCGGCGGATACTTCAAGATCGTCAACCAGTCGGTCCCCAAGGCACTCAAGGCCCTCGGCTACACCGATGCCGAGATCGCCGAGATCGAGCGCTACATCAAGGGACACGGCACCCTCTCCGGCTGCCCGCACATCAACCGCGCAAGCCTGAAGGAGCTCGGCTTCACCGAGGAGAAGCTGGCCGCGATCGAGAAGCAGCTCGACGGTGTCTTCGACGTGAAGTTCGCCTTCAACAAGTGGTCGCTCGGCGAGGAGTTCCTCCGCACGCTCGGCTTCGTCGACGATCAGATCAATGATCCCTCGCTCGACGTGCTGGCCGGCCTCGGCTTCACCCCGGCGCAGATCGAGGAAGCCAACAAGTACGTCTGCGGCACGATGACGATCGAGGGAGCCCCGGGCCTCCGCTCCGAGCATCTGCCGGTGTTCGACTGCGCCAACAAGTGCGGCAAGTACGGCGAGCGCTACATCGACTACATGGGACATGTCAGGATGATGGCCGCCGCCCAGCCGTTCATCTCCGGCGCGATCTCCAAGACGATCAACATGCCGGCGCACGCCACCGTGGCCGAGGTCGCCCATGTCTACGAGGAGTCCTGGCGCCTGATGATCAAGGCGATCGCCCTCTATCGCGACGGATCGAAGCTCTCGCAGCCGCTCAACACCGTCGCCGACGGCGGGCTGGTCGACGAGGTGACGCTCAGCGACATGATCGGCGCCGAGCACGACTTCAACGAGACGGTCGGCGCCGCGCAGATCCACGAGCGGATCGTCGAGAAGGTGTACCATCGCGCCGAGCGCCGTCGTCTGCCGAAGCGCCGTCACGGCTTCGTCCGCGAGGCGACCATCGGCGGGCACAAGGTGTTCCTCCGCACCGGCGAGTACGAGGACGGGACGATCGGCGAGATCTTCATCGACATGTACAAGGAGGGAGCGAGCTTCAAGGGGCTGATGAACTGCTTCGCGGTGCTCGCCTCGAAGGCGCTTCAGTACGGCATGCCGCTGGAGAAGATGGTGGATACGTTCACCTTCACCCGCTTCGAGCCCTCCGGTCCGGTCTTCGGCCACGAGGCGATCAAGCACGCCACGTCGATCATCGACTACGTGTTCCGCGCCATCGGTTACGAGTACCTGGGTCGCGAGGACTTCGTGCACGTGAAGGCGGTCGACGAGCCCGGCTTCGGGGGCGAGATGCCGGTGAAGGAGCGTGAGAACGGCGCCATCAACGGCAAGGCCAAGCTCTCGCCGGGACAGGAGCTCTACGCGCGTCAGACCTCGCCGACGATCGACAGCACGATGGCCCCGCCGGTGAAACCGATCGGCGAGAACCAGAAGAAGGTGCTCACGGCCAAGGCGCAGGGATATACCGGCGACCAGTGCGGCAACTGCGGCTCGATGCGCGTGAAGCAGAACGGCGCCTGCCATGTCTGCGAGGATTGCGGCACCACGAGCGGCTGCTCCTGATCCGCGCGCCCCTCGATACCTATACGCTTCGATACCCGCGAGGCCGGCACCAGCCGGCCTCGCGCCGTTTATGCCGGCAACGTCGTCATGCGCATGCAGGTAGGCGCACGCAGGTAGGCGCACGTCTTTAGCGTGCGTCCTCATTGCCGGAAGGGCGGCCACGGGAGCATCCGAAGAGCCGGTAGTCGCATGCAGGTAGGCGCACGTCTTCAGCGTGCGTCTTCATTGCCGGAAGGGCGGCCACGGGAGCGCCCGAAGAGCAGGTAGGCGCACGTCTTCAGCGTGCGTCTATGTCCCGCTGGAGGAACGGCCACGGAGGGCCACCCGTACGAATATCCTCGATAGACCGTGGCCCGCGCGCTCCGCTTGAGCCACCGGAACCGACTGTACATCCGTATCCCCGTGCCCGCCGGAGCGTCTCCGGAGAAATCCGGTGTATCGTGGCGCGATGCGGTGCGTTGCGTGAGCGATGCCCGATCGATGGGGTGAAACGACAACGGGGGGAGAGCCCTGGCTCTCTCCCCGTTGTCATGTCGGAACCGGATGTGGGTGGCCTCAGCGGCGCTCGACGGTCATCCTCATGCCGTGCTTGGGGCGGAGGGTGATCAACGGCTGCGTCTCGACCGGATGCCCCGGCACCATCCGCATCTTCCACTGCTGCGCCAGCGTGGCGATCAGCAGCACCCCCTCCATCCAGGCGAACGCCTCGCCGATGCAGATGCGCGGGCCGCCGCCGAACGGGAAGTAGGCGAACTTCGGGCGCGCGCTCCGCGCCTCCGGACGCCAGCGCTCCGGGTCGAAGCGGAACGGATCCTCGTAGAATCGGGGGTTGTGATGCGTCACGTACTGCGAGAGCATCACCGTCGCGTCGGCCGGGATCTCGTACTCGCCGAGCATCACCGGCTCGATGGCGCGGCGCGAAACGGTCCACGCCGGCGGAAAGACGCGCATCGATTCGGTGAGCACCATCTCGGTGTATTCGAGCCGGGAGAGATCCTCCACCGTCGGCAGCCGTCCCTGAAGCACCGCGTCGATCTCCTCGTGGAGCTTCCGCTCCACCTCCGGATGCCGCGACAGGAGATACCAGGTCCAGGTGAGGGCGTTGGCGGTGGTCTCGTGACCGGCCAGGAACAGCGTCATCGCCTCGTCGCGGAGCTGCTCGTCGGTCATGCTTCCGCCGTCCCCCTCCACGTCCTGCGCCATCAGGAGCATCGAGAGCAGATCGCCCCTGTCGACGCCGCCGGCGCGGCGCTCGGCGATGATCCGGTAGATCGTCTCGTCCAGGCGCTTGCGGGCGCGCTGGAAGCGTCGGTTGCTCGGCAGCGGAAGCCGGTCCAGGTGCTCGGCGAACGGAAGCGTCACGCGGCGGAACATCACCATGGCGGTGTCGAGCGCCTCGCCGATCTGGCTGGCCTCGGATTCCACGTCGGCGTCGAAGAGGGTCTTGGCCACGATCGCCAGCGTCAGGTGCATCATCTCCTCGTGCATGTCGAGGGTCGCCCCCGGGCTCCAGCGCGAGCGCATCCGCGCCGCGTAGTCGGCCATCACGTCGCCGTAGGAGTTGATCCGCTGCTTGTGGAACGCCGGCTGCGCCAGGCGGCGCTGACGCTTGTGGAACTCCCCCTCGCTGGTGAGCAGGCCATTGCCGAGCACCCGCTTGGCGTACTCGAGCGCCCGCCCCTTGACGAAGCTCCGGTTGCTGGTCACCAGCACCTCGCGGATATAGTCCGGCTCATCGACCAGATAGAAGTCGAAGCTGCCGACATTGAAGCGGACAACCGGCCCGTACTGCCGGGCCAGGCCGTGGAGAAAATGCATCGGCTGCTTCCGGAGCTCCGGCAGATAGCCGATGACGGGACGCCTCTTCGGTCCCGGAACGGTCTTGGTCATCGTCATCATCGTGTGATCTACGCTTGTACGTTCTCGAGCCGGGCTGAAACGACGACGCGGGAGTGCCCTGACGGCGCCCCCGCGTCGATATCTGCTGTGTCGGCTCCGTTCCGGCAATCTACGGCTTGCCGGAGGGGAAGCGATCATCGCGCGACCATGAACTTTTCGGTCCGGATCTCGCCGGTGGAGGTCTCCAGCCGGTAGAAGTAGATGCCGCTCGGCAGCGCGCCGAGATCGTACGGAACGCGATAGCTCCCGGCCTCCCGGAATCCGTCGGTAAGACGCATCACCTCGCGGCCGTTGGCATCGTAGATCAGCAGCAGCACGTCGGCCGCCGAGACGATCCCGAACGACGCGGTGGCGACCGTTCCGGAGACCGGCGCGTTGTGCACGAGGAAGGAGATGGCGTGGAGCTCCGACGGCACGGCGGCCACAAGCCCCGGTATCTCGATCGAGATCGCGTCGCTGCCGTTGTACTGCGTGTCGTACTTGGTCAGATCGCGTCCGGCCGGGCCGTCGACGTAGGTGCCGTCGGCCTCGAAGCGGGAGGTGTGGAGCGGGCAGACGTACAGGTGCGTCGACGTGCTCAGGTCACGCACGGCCGCCCCCTCGTGCGGGCAGCGCTCGTTGACCGCGGCGAAGACATCGTTGTCCAGACGCGTCACCAGGATCTTGCCGAACGAGGTCGGCATCCCGTTCACCTTGATGCGCACCGATTTGTAGGTCTGCGCGAGCGCGGGATAATCAGCCAGCTTCAGCACATAGGTGCCGACCAGCTCGTTCCGTTTGAGGCTGATCTTCGGAATACACTCGCCCAGCACGATCGATGGAGCCGCGGCGGCGAAGACCGTCGCGGAGAAGAGCCGCTCGAAGAATTCTCGGCGCGAGAGAAGATTGTCGATTCCCACGGAGTTACCCTAGAATGGATACATGCACGAAATAATTCAACCCGGGAGAGCTCGGGCGGTGATACGGGTCGCGGAAGATACTCGTTTGGCCGAATTATCCTAGAGCCAATTCATGTTCCGACGTCGGAAGCTTCCTCGAACTGGTGAATACGTGGCGGATTCGTGCGGGGCTTGTGGCGGAGGCAAAGGAGAGCGGAAGCGGGGAAGATGGTGGAATCCGAGCCGGGGAGAAGCGGGCGCTCAGTCCGGCTCCTCCCCGTCGATCGAGAGAATCGTCAGCGTCATGTCGCCGATGGGACGCTTCCATACCACGGTCTCGCCGACCGTTCTGGTCATCAGTGCGCGGGCGATCGGGGAGATCCAGCTCACGCGTCCGGAGCCGGGATCGGTCTCGTCCTCGCCGACGATCGTCACCCGCATCAGCTCCCCCTTGTCGTCGCGCGCGGTGACGACCGCGCCGAAGTGAACGCGCTCGTGGGAGGCCGACTGCGGATGCACCACGATGGCGCGCGCTATCCGGCCTCGGAGGTAATTGATCCGCTGATCGATCCGCGCCAGCTCGATCTCGGCGCGCGCCGCGTTGCTCTCCCCCGCCTCGATCTGCGCGAGCCGGGGAGGGCGCTCTACGTTCTCCAGCCGCTCGAGCTCCGACTCCAGCGCGGCCAGTCCCCTCGGCGTGATATAGCCGGGGTGAGGGGACTGCGGAATCTCCGGCAGTCCCTCCGGTACATCCGCGTCGTCGTCGACGAACGCCCTGCTCACGCCTCTTCTCCCATGACATCCGTCGCCGCGTCTCCCGTCGGAGACGGATCGATCTCCGGAGGGTCGATCGTCGGCGGGTCGATCGTCGGCGGGTTGATTACCGGTGGCGTGATCACCGACGGGGTGATCTCGGGAGGATCGATCGTCGGCGGAACGATCACCGGCGGCGTGATCGCCGGCGGGTCGAGCTCCGGCGGGGTGATCGCGGGAGCTCCGGACATGACGACGTCCGGCTGAGTCCCTTCAGGCCGCTCGGCCTCGGGCTGCGTGGCCGCGGCCTCCTGGTCGGTCGTGGCGCTCGCGGAGCCGTGCGGCCAGCGGACGCGGACCAGGCGCTTCTCCTCGCGCGCGAACCAGTCGGCGCCGCGGACATCGAGCGGGATGATCGTGATCTCCGCCTCCGGGAACTTCCGCTGCGCCTGACGGATCTCCTCGGTCAGATCGCCCCCTTTCAGGGTGAGGATCTTGCCACCCGGCTTGAGCACCGGCTGCGCCCACTTCATCAGATCCACCAGCGGCGCGGTGGCGCGGGAGACCACCGCCTCGTACGGCCCGCGCGCCGTCGCGTCGTTCGGCAGCTCCTCGGCCCGGTTCCTGACCGCGCGCAGCCCGTGCTTGGTGATGTGCGAGGCGAGCATCGACGCGGTCTGCACCTTCTTGGCGATCGAATCCAGGAGGGTGACGTCCAGCTTCGGATTGATGATCTTCAGCGGGATGCCCGGCAGCCCGCCGCCGGTGCCGATGTCGAGGATCCGGCCCGATTTCGGGAGCTCGCCGGTGAAGGCGATCGAAACCGAGTGAAGGATGTGATGCAGCCAGACCTGCTCGGTGTCGCGGCGGGAGATGAGATTCACCCGATCGTTCCAGTAGAGAAGATCCTGCACATAGCGCTCGAAGTGCGCCATCTGTTCCTGCGACAGAATGATGCCGTTCACCGAGCAGACCGACCAGAATTCAACAGCGTCCAAGAAATGAGACCGGATTGAGATTGAAGGAAAGATGAATGTGCTCGTGGGCGCCGGATGCCGGGGCACCAGCCCCGGGGCACCCGCCCCGCGGCAGGCGCCGTGGGCACTGCCCGTGGGCACGCGCCCGTGGGCACTCTTCACACCAGACCGAGCGCGACCAGCTCCGCGCGGAGCGTCTCCCGGTTCGCCTCGGCCAGGTCGACCAGCGGAGCGCGGAAGGTTGCCGAGGGGAAGATCCCCATCATCGCCAGCGCTTCCTTCACCGGCACCGGGTTGGCCTCGATGAAGTTCAGCCGCATCAGCCGGAACAGGCGCAGGTGGAGCCGGCGCGCCTCCTCGAAATTACCCGCGAGCGCCAGACGGACCATGTCGCCGAACTCCTTCGGCATCTCGTTGCTGACCACCGCGATCACTCCCTGGGCTCCCATCGACAGAAGAGGAAGCGTCAGGCTGTCCTCGCCGCTGTAGAGCATGAAATGCTCCGGGGCGTCGCGCAGGATCGCCGAGCACTGATCGAGATCGCCGGAGGCTTCCTTGATCGCCAGCACGTTCGGGAACCGGCGGGCCAGCTCCACGGTGGTCTCGGCGGTCATGTTGCTGCCGGTGCGGGCCGGAACGTTATAGAGCACCAGCGGAAGCTCCGGCGCTCCCTCGGCGATCCGGGAGAAGTGCTCGATGAGCCCGCGCTGGCTCGGCTTGTTGTAGTACGGGGAGACCAGGAGCGCGCCGTCGGCGCCGAGCTCGGCAGCCTCGCGCGTCAGCTTCACCGTGTCGGCGGTGACGTTCGAGCCGGTGCCGGCGATGATCAGCGGAGCCGCGGCGCCGCGCCCGCGGGCGCGCTCGATGGTGAAGCGGATCACCTCCAGCTTCTCGTCGTGGGTCATCGTGGCGCTCTCGCCGGTGGAGCCGCAGGGGACGAGCGCCTCGATCCCGGCGTCGAGCTGCGTGTCGATCAGTCTGCCGAGCGAGGGAAAGTCGATCGCGCCGTCGGGATGGAACGGCGTCGACAGTGCGGTTCCGGTGCCGCGGAAAAGGCTCTTCATGGTCTTCCTCTGAATGATGCTGTGACGCGATCTCCCCGGCCGCGCTCAACGCGAGGGCGGTCGCCGGGAGAGATCAGAACATATCCTCGAATCGATGCAGTCCCGGGCCGACATCCGGGCGCGTGATCCAACGCGCAGCAAGGAGCGCGCCGAGGGCGAATCCGCTCCGGTTCTTGGCGCGATGGATCAGCTCGAGCGTGTCGGCCTCGGAATCGAAGCTCACCGTGTGGGTGCCGATCGTCGAGCCGAGGCGCTGGCTGGTCACCTCGAGCGCCTCCGGCGGAATGCGCCCCTCCGGCGGCGAGCTCAGGATGCTCCGCTTCCGCTCGATCCGCTCCAGCAGGAGCCGGGCGAGCGTGAGCGCGGTGCCGCTGGGGGCATCCGCCTTCCGGGTGTGATGGATCTCGTGAACGGCCACGTCGTACATCGTCCGCTCGTCGAAGAGCCGCGCCGCCTCGGCGACCAGTCGGAACAGGATGTTCACGCCGACGGAGAAGTTGCTCCCGTAGATGGCGCGCCCGCCGGTCCGCTCCACGATCGCGCGGAGCTCGTCGATCCGGTCGAGCCAGCCGGTGGTGCCGATCACCATCGGGAGTCCGGCGCCGAGCACGATCTCGGCATTGGGAATGAGCGCGTCCGGGCGCGTGAAATCGATGGCGACCTCGGCCTGGCCGAGCGGCGCGGCCAGCGGCGCGTGGCTGTCGAAGATCGCGGCGATCCGGCATCCCTCCGACGGGGCCAGCCGCTCGATCTCCTTTCCCATCGAGCCGTGCCCGACGAGCGCCACCTGAAGCGTTGATGCTGATGTCGTGTCCATAGGAGCGCGAAGATAGGGAGTCCCGCCGAACGGCATCCCGCGGGAATTCTCGGAGCCGCCGGATCGGTCCCGCTTCGGGGATGCCGGCGGGAGGTGACATCCGCCGCAGGGCCCTTCGTTACCTCCGGAGCGTTTCGCCATCTCCGGAGCCTTTCTCACCCGATGATTCGGACGGAAGGCGAGCGGCCGGTGGCGCGATCGAGCGGAGCGTCGAGCGGCTCTCCGCGGCGGGGATGCCGGAGCGGCTCTCCGCCGGAGCTCCCGGTTCACCCCGCGTTCGGGTAGAATCCCTCCACGGCGATAATGTAGTTCAGGGCGATGAACGGCTGGCGGTTCTCGTGCGGCTGGCTCCCGCCGGCCGACGCGATGCTCTGCTGTGCCAGGGTGGTATTGGATGCCGGCGCGTAGATGGGGCGTGCCAGATCGGTGATGGCGCCTCCGATGTTCCCGGCGGGACTGCCGCTGTTCGCCGGATTTCCGGTTGCCCTCATCTGATGGGTATGTATCGGCATCTCGTGCCTCAGCAACGTCACCGTCTCGGTGCCGACGGCTTGTCCGGGGGTGACCCACGATCCCGTGTGGATCGGGGCGCGTCCGCGAAGATCGGGCAGGGCGAAGGTGGTTGTGCCGTCTCCGCCATAGGTGGTGCCCAGAAGGTGGAACAGCGCCGGGTTCTGACTGATCGGAAGGAGCTGGCCGTTGCAGAACGCCCATCCTTTCGGAGGGAAGTTGAACGATACGATCTTGATCTCGCCGAGTGCCGGTATTGACATGGTGTATACTCCGGTTGAATGATTGACGGACGAAGGTAGGGGCATCGGGATCCGTGGCCGGGCGCGGGCATCGGGTTGACTCCACGCCTGGCATTCCGTGGCCCGAATCAGCTCTGCCGCGGAAAGTCGCCAAAGAGCGCGATGCAGAAGCTGAATGCCAGGTAGGGTTGCCTGTTCTCGTGCGGTCGGCTTCCTCCGGTCGGCTCCACGATGGTCGGGGCCATCGGCTCCAGGGGGGGAAGCGGATTCATCGGGGTCACATAGTCCAGGTTGTGGTAGATGGCGAAATCCTTTGCCGGAGGATTCGACCAGAAGCCCCCGGCCGGCGTCGGCACCTGGCCCGTGGCATCGGCCGCGGCCATCGCCAGATGTGTGTGCGTCGGCATCTGCGCGACCGTCAGGGATACCTGCTCGGCTCCCCCCGTATCTCCAAGGCCGTACGAGCTCAAGCCCTTGCCATGTCCGGCATGGATGGGAACGCGGCTCCGGATATCGGGGAGGTTGAAGGTCGTCGTGCCGTCCCCACCGAAGGTGGTTCCGATCAGCTTGAACAGCGCATCGTTCTGGGCTATCGGTAGCGGCTGTCCGTTGCAGAGAGCCCACCCCTCCGGGGCAAAGTCGCCGGCGAACATCATGATCTCGCCGAGGAAGAGTTCTGACATGGATGATTGCTCCTTATCGGTGTCTGTTGAGTTGCGTGTCTGCGGGCCTGGGCCCGGCCGGTGGAGAACGCCTCGGGCCGCGTGGCGGCCGCGAGCGATGGCTCACGGCCTGAAGGGATACCTGCCGTGCAGGCAGATGTAAAAGCCGAGACCGAGGCCGGGCATGATGTTGTCGTGCGGCCTGGAGGAGCCCGACGGCTTCAACGATTCCGGATGCATCGGCGCGAGCGATCCGGTGTTGGCATAGACGGCCACGTCGGCGATGGGGGCCCAGACCGCGTTCGTCGGGTTCTCGTTGTTGCCGACGGCGGAAGTGGAGCGCACTTCATGCAGGTGCGCGGGCATTTCGGCCTCGCTCAGCGTCACGGTCGTCGCGCCCCCCTTGCTTCCGACATCGTAGCTGCTCAGGCCGGCTCCCTGTCCGGCATGGATCGGAACACGGCACTGGAGATCCGGAAGCGCGAAGGTGGTTTTGCCGTCGCCGCCATAGCGGGTGCCGAGCAGCGAGAAGAGCGCCGTGTGCTGCGCCACGGACATGAGCTGTCCATTGCAGGGCGCCCATCCTTCCGGTGCGAAGTTGAAGGCGAAGATCCTGATGGAGCCGAGGAATGGATTCCCCATGGTCGAGTCTCCTGTTTGAGTGGCAGATGCTCCGGTGCGTTCGCGTGGGAGCAGAACGGATGGTATCCCTGTCGAGGAATGCCCGGCCGACGCGTCCGGCGACCCGCGGCATGGTCGTGGCGCACCGGAATGCGTCATGAGTGTGCGAGTCGTGGATGCTGGATATGAGGAACCGGTCTTCGCCGGTCATGGTGGGCCTGGGGCGTGGGCATCGACGCGCGGGCGTCAAGGAGCGGCGAAAGTACGAAAGCGCTCAGCGGGGAGCAATGAGCGCTCGACGCTGAGCGCCGGGCGCTGAGCGCCGGGCGGGTGGCTCGGCCGGGGGGCATTCTGTAACTTCGATCCATGCCGATACTCACGCCGACCGATGAGCTCCGATCGATCATGGTCTCGCGAACCGACGGGCTCGGGGACGTGATCGTCACGCTGCCGATCGCGGTCGCTCTGAAGGAGCGATTGCCGGGAGTCGAGGTTGCCTACCTCGTCTCGCGATACACCGCGCCGATCGTCAGGCGGATCGCCGAGATCGACCGGGTGTTCACGCCGGACGAGCGGGGCCGCGCGCTGACGACGCTCCGCTCCTACCGTCCCGACGCCATCGTCTTCGCGCGGCCGGAATTCCGGCTGGCGCTGGACGCGCTGCTGGCGCGGATCGACGTCCGGATCGGGACCGGCTACCGTCTCTACTCGGGGCTGTTCACCCGCTGGGTCTACGAGCATCGGAAGATGGGGGCCAAGCACGAGGCGCGCTACGGGGTCAACCTGCTGGGGCCGCTCTTTCCGGAGGAGCTCCAGGTCAGGATGCCGAGGCTGGAGCTGTCCGAAGCGGGGGCGGCCGAGGCGCGTCACAGGCTCGAGGAGGTGGGGATCGGCGGGGAGCTGATGGTGATCCATCCGGGGAGCAGGGGCTCGGCCGGGCAGTACCCTCCCGAGCGGTACCAGGAGGTGGCACGGAGGATGATCGAGGAATTTCCCGATCTCTCGGTGGCGATCACCGCCGGGCCGGGGGAGGAGGAGCTGGCGCGGCGGGTGGCCGGCGACCTTCCGGGGTCCGGCCGGGTCCGCGTGGTCGAGGATCTCTCGCTCGACGGGCTGAGCGAGCTGCTTCGCATGGCCGCGGGCTTTCTCGGAAGCTCGTCCGGGCCGGCGCATCTGGCGGCGCTGGTCGGCGCGCCGGTGGTCGGGCTCTATCCAGGGCTGCCGCCGACCTGGCCGGCGCGCTGGCGTCCGCTCGGCCGGAAGGTGACGACGCTGGTGCCGGCGCCCGAGGAGCCGTTCTGCCCGGAATGCGACCGGCACGAGCCGGAGAACTGCGTGGGGAGGATCTCGGTGGCGCGGGTGATCGAGGCCTGCCGTGGGATGCTCGTCGGCACCGACGAGCCGACCGACTACATTTCGTGACATCGCCCGGGCGGGCGCGATAAAACCTCTCGCCCGGCTCCGGCGTCGTAGCTCTCAACAATGATCGGAAATCAGGTGTTCCAGGCGAATACGTTCATCAAGCACGAGGGAATACGATGAAATCGGGGATAACGAAACTGTTGAGATCGCGGGCGGCGGCATTCCTCGGGGTATCCGCCGGCACGGCTCTGATGATAGTGGGATTGATGTCGGCGGGTCCGGAGACCTCGCCGGCCCTGCAGGCGCAGGCCAACGGCGCGCTCCGCTACGTGCCGAACGTGGCCTTCGGCTACGGCGAGAAGCTCACCTACAACGTCGGCTACAAATTCATCACGGCAGGCCAGGCGGTGATGCAGATCGGCCCGCAGGCCACGACCGTCAGCGGCAGGCCCTGCTACGACGTCCGCTTCGACGTGAAGACAACCTCCACCTTCGACAAGGTGTTCAAGGTCCGGGACCGCTACCAGTCCTATATCGACGTGGATGGGATCTTCCCGTGGCGCTTCGAGCAGACGGTGCGCGAGGGGAACTACTCGCGCGACTTCTCGGCCAACATCGACCAGCGGGCGCACGTGGCCAAGACGACCGAGGGATCGTTCAAGACCCCGGCGTATGTCCACGACATCCTGAGCGCGTTCTACTACGTCCGGGCATTGAACCTGAAGGGGGCCAAGAAGGGACAGACCTTCATGCTCCAGAACTTCTACGGCAAGGACGCGCACGACCTCCGGGTCCGGATTCTCGGACGGGAGCGGGTGGAGGTGGAGGCCGGCACGTTCGACTGCATCGTGGTCGAGCCGCTGGTGGTCGAGGGAGGGCTGTTCAAGAACGAGGGGCGGATCGTGATCTACATGACCGATGACGACCGGAAGATCCCGGTGAAAGTGAGCACCAAGGTGCTGATCGGATCGATCGACGGCGAGCTGGTGAAGTACGAGGGAACCCGCGGGCCGATCGCGGCGAAGGTCGACTGAGAAAGGTCGACCGGGGAGAGAGTATCGGCAGCGGCGTCGGGGAGAGGGGAAGGAGTTCCTTCGGGGACGGCCGCCGGTCCGCTCCGACGTCGGAACCGGGCGAGTACCTCGCGTTACAATTTTTTCATCTTCCACGGACCCTTTCCGGCACGCACCGGGGAGGGTTTCGTTTTTGGACCAGGGGTTTCCGGGTGTGATCCGGTAGGGGAAATGCACCGTGACGGATCGTCACGGTGAGTGAATCGGCTTCACGGTCACGACAATGACGGGTCGGAATTCTTGAGAATTCCAGGGGTTGGCACGGTGGCACCACCGTTGCAGCGAGGCCCTCCTACAAAACGCTCTCAAACGGCGGCCGGCCCCTCCGGCCACACTTCAAGTAGTTCTTTGGAACGGCGACAGAAACTGGCGACTCTTTCATCACTTAGGCTCAACGTTCGGCGCTTTGCAACGATTGCGTAGAACGTTCCGAGAGGATATATTTGGCGCCTCCTGAAGTAGAGGTCGGGGGAGGTGAGCGGAGGCAATCGAGGCGAGGGATGAAGAGCAGGTGAGAATGTCCTACATACGCGCCCGTGGCTCAATGGATAGAGCATCAGATTCCGGTTCTGAGGGTTGGGGGTTCGAGTCCCTCCGGGCGCGCTTTCTATCCCACCGTAAGATTCGCTCGTTATATCGACGTTCACGCATAACAGACGGTCGACGCGATCTCAGTCATACAATCTCATTCTCGCAAGGCTAGGCGAATGGCGAACAAGTCCACGAACATCGAAGCGCCGGAAATGGTGGAGTCGAATGAAGGTGAGGGCCGGGGAGGATTCCTCGCCAACCCCCGTCTGCTCGGCATCATCGGAGTGGTGCTGCTGCTGATCGTCGGCGCTTTCTGGGTCTTCAACTACTCCCGCGCGAAGTCGAACGCCCAGGCCCAGGTTGAGCTGGGCCGGATCCGTCCGTACTACGACCGTGGAGAGTATGCGCTGGCGATCAATGGCGATCCGAACAAGAAGATCGCCGGGGAGCCGGTAAAGGGGTTGGCCTCGCTCGTCTCCGAGTGGAAGTCGACCCCGTCGGGCAAGATCGCGGCGCTCTATCTCGGCAACAGCTATCTGGCCACCGGCAAGGCGTCGCAGGCACGCGAGCCGTTCGAGGAGGCCGCCGAGGCTGATGCCCCGCTGGTGAAGTCGGCGGCCCACGCCGGCCTGGCCGCGGTGGCCGAATCGGAGAACAAGTTCCAGGAGGCGGCCGAGGAATTCGCCAAGGCTGCCTCGGAGGATCGCGTCGAACTGAACACTCCCGAGTATCTCGTCGCCGCCGCCCGCAACTTCGAGAAGGCCGGCAACAAGGACGAGGCCGTCAAGAATTACCGCACGGTCGCCACGCGGTTCTCGGACTCGCAGGCGAACACGGAAGCACGTCTGGCTCTGGCTCGACTCGGCGTCGAGCTGTAAGGGCGCGGCGGGCGCTCCCTCTCCCGGCCGCCGATCGGCGGACGAGAGCGAGGCGACCGCCGATGTCTATATGGAATACGTGGTTGTGCGTAACGCTTCCCTGGGAATTATCCTGGCCAACGTATGAAGATTGATACTCCCTCCGGACCGCCTCCCAGCGGTCCTTCCATCGTTTCTCTCGACGATTCTCAACACGACATACATCGTCATTTCACTGATTCTCTCATCGCAGGAGGAATTATGCATCGTTTGATGAAGGCATTACTCCTGATGGTGACGTTCTTTGGGGTCGGTCAGGCTGCGCTCGCGCAGGTTGGCCAGCCCGTGCAGGTAAGTGGACGTCTACCACAGGGGGCGCTCCGAGTATTTTCCAGGGATACGCTCTACCAGATCGTTGGCCAGTACACGATCTCCGGCATGCTCGTCATCGAGCCCGGAACCACGGTCGAGTTTCTCCCGAACGGACGCATGATTGACTCGGTCGGCGGCAGGATCATTGCCGACGGCGAGCTTCAGGCGACCTGGAACGGAAATACCAGCGCCGGTTCATTCTCCAATGGCTTTTGCGATCCCGCGTTCATCCGCGCGAACGTGACCATTGGCGGTCGGCCGGAGATCACGGCACCGAGTCCGAACTGGACCGATTTCGTTCCGTATCTCCTTTTCTATCATGCCAACGGCCTCTCCCGTTGCGCCACCGACGTGAACCTGCGCAACCGGCCGTATCGCCGTAACGTGACGCGGGCTCCGATCGTTTTCCGCGGCCGTCCGGCCACCCAGTACTCCCGCGAGTGGGGTCACATCGTTATTCTCCCGGGCGCCGACTCGGTGATCTTCCGTAACTGCCAGTTCGTCAACTTCCGGAAGGACACCTCGGTCGTCCAGAGCACCGATTTCTACGCGCCGAACAACGCCGCCGGCTACAACGCCGCGCAGGTCGCCGCCGGCAATGCCCTCAACCGCGTCATGCGCGAGGTCACCAGCGGTGGCGGTGGCGCCATCACCGTCTTCTCGTCGAAGACCTGGATCCTGAACTGCCGCTTCGACAGCAACTTCGCCCGCTTCCACGGCGGTGCCGTTCAGTTCCTGCAGGCGCCGTTCGAGGCCGCCGGTCAGTTCTACTTCCCGGGCCCGGGCCTGCCGGTCAGCGCCACGGCCTATCCGCCGTTCAACCCCGAGACCTACGACCTCTACGGTGGCTCGAACGCCGGCGACATGATCGTCACGCCGTTCGGCAACCTGCCGGGCCTGACGACCACCGCGCCGTCGAACCCGTCGGTCTCGCAGTTCCGTCAGACCTACGACGACGGTCGCGCCGCGATCAACGCCGGCCGCGTCCGCCGTATCTATTTCCGCGATAACCGTGCCGTCGTCAGCGACGTGCGCGACGACAACGCCGGCTACCGCGACACGACGACCGTCCCCGGTCTGTATCCGACCGTGCCGGGCACGATCCGCAAGAACGAGGCGTACGGTGGCGCCGTCTACATCAGCGGCCGCCGCGGTATCACCGTCTTCTTCGGTCGCGCCCTCAACGATCCGACCGACACGATCGTCGCCGAGCGTAACCACGCCGTCAACTATCAGAACGCCACGGGAACCAACGGCGCCAAGGGTGGTGCCTTCTTCGTCGGCGACTCCACGTCGATGGTCTTCCGCCTGGCCCGCTTCACGGACAACTTCACGGCTGTCCCGAACGTGACCGAGGCGACCTACGCCGTCCGCAGCCAGCTCTCGCAGGGTGGTGGCATCTATATGTCGCGCACCTCGCCGACGATCCGGATGGAGAGCAACGTCGAGTTCCGCAACAACAAGTCGGGCCAGGGTGGCGCCATCTACGTGTCGGCCATCGCCGTCCCGACCACTGATCAGTTCCTCTCGCCCGACCTGGTCGGCGACAGCGTTCGTTTCGTCGGCAACAAGGCCGAGTACGACGGTGGCGCGATCTACACGCAGCGGAACATGCAGATCCTTTCGCCGCTGCTCACCTCGGTGGACCTCAACTCCCCGGGCACGCCGACGATCGATCGTCGCATTCAGATGGACAGCAACGCTGCCGGTCTCTCCGGTGGCGCGATCGTGATCGACAATCAGGTCAACTCGACCAACAGCAGCGCTCGCATCGAGCGTGTCCGCTTCGCGCGCAACATCGTCGGCGATTCCTCGCGTCTGAACGACAACCGCCTGATCATGCTCTACAATCCGGCGGTCAATCCGTTCCGTCCGGGTGCGCAGTTCGGCACGACGACGGTGGCAGATTCGTTCCGCCTGGTTCCGTCGCTCCACGGCGAGGCTCTCGGTGGCGGCGCCATCTACTCGTTCCGCGGCAACACCAACTGGTATCGTTCGGTCGAGTTCTTCGAGAACACGGCCTACGCCGGTAACGGTGGCGCCATCGCGATGGTGGTTCCGATCACCAACAACCGCTACTTCCTCTCGGCTGGCGATGAGGCGTTCAACTTCACGCTGAACTCGCCGGGCGCGTTCGTCTCCGGCCCGGAGCCGGTCGACCAGCGCGAGATGACCCGTTTCATCCGCAACCGCGCGATCAAGGATTCCTCGAACGGCCTGTTCAACTCGAACCCGCGTCCGGCTCAGGGAACCACCGGTCCGCTCGATCCGGGACGTAATGGTACCGGCCTCGGCGGCGCCATCTATATCAATGACCTCCAGCCGACCAACCCGACGCCGGGCGCTCCGCGCACCGACTCGGTGGTCGCTCACCGCGTCCGCATCGAGCAGAACGAGGCGTACACGGGTGCGGCGGTCTACTCGGACAACTACGACCTCCGCTTCGTGATGAACAAGTCGCTCGTGACGGGCAACGTTGCTCGCTCGCAGGAGGGCGTGGGTGTCGATGTGGTTACCAACCTCGCCTCGCCGGCCGCGTCGCTGACCGCCAGCGCGCTCTTCTACGCCGACGTCGAGGGTCCGGTGCCGTCGACCTCGTTCGGCGTCAACGCCAACGCGATCTACGACAACACGGCTCGCTTCCTCGTCCGCCTGCCGGACGCGCCGCAGGGCGGCTTCGGCACGGGCGCCTCGGGCGTCGACACGCTCCGCGGCAACTTCTGGGGCGAGACCCAGGCTCCGGTCACGACGATTCTTCCGTCGGGCCAGATTCAGCACACGTTCTATGTCCAGGGCCTCGGCTGCACGCTGCCGCTGAAGAACCCGTCGAATGTCAACGAGCAGGGACCGTTCGAGTCCGAGCGCCAGCTTGGCGATCCGGCGAACGTGCTCTACACCTACACCCCGGTTCCGATCGGCGTGATCCCGGATACGCTCCTGATGGAGGGCCGTATCTATGACATCTTCGACAAGGGCCGCGACATCAAGTCGGCCGACTACTCGTTCCCGCGCATGGCTCCGATCGAGGACTTCTCGGTCGGCATTCCGAAGCGCCTGAGCACCTTCGGCACCGGCGTCAACGCCGGCAAGGTCGTCCGCCGTCTCACCCGCGATCCGCTGGTGGCCGCCGTCGATCCGGTCGTCGGTTCGCTGCAGCGCGAGTTCGTGGGCAACCATCCGATCGGTTACCCGCTCTTCCTCGAGTCGCGGGCCAACTACGCCGGCATGGCCGACACGAGCAACAACGATCAGTACTCGCTCAACTACACGGTGTTCTTCGTGATCAACGTGGAGACGGGTGAGATGATCCGCACGGACATGAAGCAGGTGACCGAGGGAAGCAACCTCTTCCTGTCGCGCGTCGAGTTCGTTGCCGACTCGATCAACCGTGATCCGGCCGAGCGCCGTGGTCGCGAGGGTCGCGCCGCCTTCTCGATCGGCGAGCTCTATCGCCTGAGCCCGCGCTTCTACATGGAGACGCCGGGACAGCTTCCGTCGCTGATGACGCGTCTGGACAGCCTCAAGGCGGCCCGCTTCCTGGCGGCCCGTTACGAGGATTCCATCGCCGTTGCCGGCCGTCGCTACGGTGGCGCCGTCAACATCCTCGGCGGCCCGGGCTTTACCTACATCAATCGTCCGAACTCCCCGACCTTCGCCGACATCTACGCTGGTGAGCGCTACCACGCTCTGCCGGTGAAGACTGGCGACCGCGTCTGGGTGATCTCGCGCACGATGCTCTGGAACACGACCGATTCGCTGAACACGGTCCTCAACAATGCTCGTTTCACCGGTCTGCAGTTCACGATCGACACGATCGGCAACAGCGTGGCCGCCCCGGTCATCTATGGCCAGCGCGCCCTGCTCGAGAACAAGACCCCGGCCGAGCTTCGTAATACCCGCTTCCTCACCGAGGATGTGAACTACCCGTCGGACCCGACCGGCCGTGCCGAGTCGAAGATCTTCGAGGTGACCGCGAGCGATCCGAACGGATTCTTCGATCCGCGTTCGATCTACTTCCCGAACAGCTACACCGGTCTGCGCTACGAGTGGACGCCGGTTCAGGAGCTGACCAACGGCACGACGATCCCGACCCGCGATCCGAAGCAGGTCCGTCTGGCCTCGTGGCTGAAGGCCGACACGGTCTTCCCGGCCAACAACGTCAGCGTTCGTGACTCGGCTCAGCGCCGCGGATTCCTCCGCTTCTACGGTCAGCCGCACAATCCGGACGTCGTTCCGGGCGGCGAGCTCCTGGAGCTGAAGGTCTCGAACTACCCGCCGGGTGTTCGCACGATCGACTCGCTCCGTGGTCTGCTCGGCATCGATACGATCGCGAAGTACATCTATCTGTACCCGCCGTACTTCAACTGCCAGACCTACGATCCGACGGTCGCCCGTTACCTCCAGCAGGATACGGTCGACGTGGGTGGCGCGACGACGTCGACCTACCGCTTCCGGATCTTCGTGCAGGATAGCACCCCGGTCTTCCAGGCCGACGCTACTCCGTGCTCGTTCCCGAACCTGCCGGCCAACACGGTGGTGGCCAACCTCACCAACAAGCTCCGTTTCGACTTCGACGTCAACACGGACGACGAGGCTGAGGACAACGCCATCGCCACGGCCGAGGGCTGGGACTTCCGCTACGGTCGCACGACCTACGGCTTCGTCTTCACCGACCGCAGCTACAACAGCGCCGGTCGCGAGACCGACGACGTGAAGGACATCCGTCCGACCTGGATGAACGACACCCTGCTGATGGACGCCAACCGCGTCAAGGATCAGGGCGCCACGTTCATGAGCAACGGCAACATCGTCATCCGCATCGACTCGGCTTCGGCCATCCAGATGCTGAAGAACCCGGCGCAGTTCAACAACGCGTTCAACCTCGACTCGGTCTTCACCATTGTCGTCAACGATGGCCACACCGGTCAGAGCAAGCGTGACATGCGTGTCCTCGTCAACGTGGCCCCGCAGCTCCAGCCGATGGTTGGCGGCTTCACGCTCCCGAACGCGAAGGAGGACTTCGACTACAATCCGGCGATGCTCGACTCGACCCGCCGTATTCCGGTGACGGATCTGAACTTCAACCAGCGCGTCCGGTTCTACCTCGTGTACGCCAACGACGCCGACAACGATCCGCGCTTCGCGACCGGCTTCTCGAACACGGATGAGAATGGCGTTCAGGTGGTCAACACCGCCACGACGGCGTTCGTCCGTCGCGACGGCTGCTACACCGAGGCCGGCCTCTTCCAGGCTCCGAAGACCACCCCGTCGTGGCTGAAGATCAACCCGGTCTCGGGTATGCTCTACGGCACGCCGGGTCTGAACGACGCTCCGAAGAACGAGACCATCACGGTCGTCGCCGAGGACGAGTTCGGTCTGACCGACGTCCGCACCTACACGATCACCGTCGACTCGACGCAGCATCGTCCGATCCTGCGTGGACGTCCGCCGATCGTCTGCGTGGACGCCAGCCAGCCGTACCGCGACAGCCTCTGCGTCTCGGATCGCGATCTGGGCCGCCTGGCTCCGAACAGCGAGACGGTCACCCTCACGGTGCTCAACGACCCGACGGGTGTCTTCCAGGTGACGCCGAACCAGATCAAGAACGGCAGCCTCTCGGCCGACACGTGCGTGCCGATCTTCGTGACCGCCAACAGCATCCCGGACACGGGCAAGGTGACGATCACGATCCGCGCGACGGATATCGCCGGCAACTTCTCGGATCTGTCCTATCAGATCTCGGTGAGCGCCCCGACGATCTTCAGCATGCCGCTCGAGGTCCGGAACACCTATCCGCAGTCGGAGCAGCAGGGCTTCGCCTTCCAGCGTCTGACCTTCGGATACGCTCGTAACGCAACGACGGGCGAGGAAGCCGGTGCCATCGGTCAGCTCGACGCAGACTTCTGCGAGTACGAGCTCCCGCCGCAGCCGCCGGTCGACGTGTTCGATGCCCGCTGGGTGATCTCCGGCAACGCCGGAACGCTCCGCGACATCTTCCCGGAGACCCCGACTACGCAGCCGACCCGCCTCGTGTGGAAGGGCTCGTTCCAGCCGGGCAACCTCTCCGGTTCGGGCGCCAACTACCCGGTCGTCATCTCGTGGAAGCTCTCCGACGCTCAGAAGTCGGTGACGAAGGATCTGTATCTGACCGATCCGACCGAGTCGCTCTTCCGCGTCAACATGAAGAACGGCCAGTACAAGGCTGGTGGTGGCATCACCGTGACGGTCAACGGCGACAACGCCGAGGTTCAGATCGGTGTCTCGACGAACCTGAACGGCTTCAAGATCATCTGGGATCCGGCCCTCAGCGCTGTCGAGGCCACGCCGGGCATCGCCGAGACGGGTAGCTACTCGCTCTCGCCGAACGTCCCGAATCCGTTCGCGACGTCGACGCAGATCGCGTTCTACGCTCCGAAGAAGGGCGCCGTGAAGCTCGAGATCTTCGACATCCACGGCAACCTGGTCAAGACGCTCGTCGACGGTTCGGTCGAGGCTGGTTTCCGCCAGCTCGAGTGGAACGGTGTCGACAACGGTGGAAGGAACGTCCCGAGCGGCACCTACACCTACCGTCTGACCGCCGGCGAGACGGTTCTCACCAGGACCATGATCCTGATGAAGTAACCCAGGCTCATACCCGTGTCGTTTTCTCCTGCCTCCCCCGATGTCAGCGATGGCATCGGGGGAGGGGATGGAGAGGACAGGAAAGGGAAGACTAGACTTACGATTGAAATTTTTTTGACGAGATACATCAACCAGGAGACACAGTATGAACCTGCGTCGAACAATCTTCGGAGCCTTGGCCGGGGCGGCGTTACTCTCCTCGGCTGCGACTCCAGGAGCGATTGCGCAGATATCGAACGAGTTCACGATCTCCATTGCTGCTCGGCCATACCAGCCGCAGACGGCACAGGGAGTCGTGCTCCAGCGCAGTCAGTTCCGTAACCTCTTCGCGCCGACGACGGTTGACCCGGACAATGGAGTTGCAGGCCCTATCAACCTGCCGTTCCCGTTCGAGTACAACAACCAGGTCTACACGCAGATCTATGTCTGCGTCAACGGCTGGATCAGCTTCCGCGCGCCGTCGGCGTTCCTGACCGATAATCCTTACTCGCTCTTTGACGCCACGCCGCCGAACCTCACGGTCGCGCCGTTCTTCGGAGATCACTATCTCCGCACGCCGGGCTTCGACAACACCGATCCGCAGGGACGTGCATACATCCCGAGCACGATCCGTGTCGTCAGCAAGGCCGCGACCCAGAACACGCCGGCCGCGTTCGTCATCGAGTGGTCTGATCTGAATATCAACTACATGTTCGATCCGACGCAGCCGGACAATCCGTTTGCGCCGATCGCCAACGTGAAGCCGCAGGCCACCTCGGTCGGCACCTTCCAGGCGTGGCTCTATCAGGCCCCGACCGGCAGCCCGTCGCAACAGGGTGACATCGAGTTCCACTACGGCCCGGTCGGTGCCTCCGGCATCGTCAAGGTCAGTGGCGCCTCGGTCGGCATCGAGGACGAGCCCCCGATCCCGGGCGGCCAGACGTCGTTCATCAACGCCGTCGCCTTCCGCGAGAGCGGTGGCAACCTCGACAGCGCCACCCTCAGCCGTCGCCTCACCTCGGTGTGGCCTCCGACAGGCTTCCCGGGTCAGGTGTTCCTCTTCTCGGGCAACCGCGTTCTTCGTCTTGCCAACTGGGGTGACGGCGATGCCGATCTTACCCAGCTCGACCAGACGCTGCCGCAGTTCATCCGCGACGACCAGCGCCGTTTCGTGACGTTCCTCGACGTGATGCGCATCCTGCGCCACACGGCGAGCAAGAACGTCGAGTTCGACTCGACCTACGGACGCCACGGCTTCCACGGCGACGTCAATCACAACGGTCGCTTCTACTATTCGACCCGCAACTTCGACAACACGGCCGACTCGCTCGACCAGTTCCAGAATATCGTCCGCTACAAGGTTCTCTATCCGGTCAAGAGCACGAACTATCAGACGCCGTTCCCGGGTGACAACTCGTTCACCGGCTTCCTGTTCGACGCCGATCAGCAGGACGCGGCCCTGATCATGCTCTACCTCGCCGCCAAGCTCCCGGTTCTGCCGTGGCTGCCGGACACGCTCCCGCACTTCACGGGCAAGGTCGTGGCTGGCAATGCCAACGACATCGAGATCTCGAAGGGGATCAAGACCGTGGGCAATCGTGTCGAGATCCCGGTCCGCTTCAACGGATCGGTCAACGGCGCGATGGGCGTTGCGATGAATGCCGTCAACGGCACCCGCATCGTCGAGGTCAAGCCGATGGCCAAGACCGAGGACGCCTGGGTTCTGGCCAATGTCTCCGACAATGGTGACCGCGTGGCGCTTGCCGCCGCCGGCAACTTCAACGTCGGCGACGTGATCGCCACGATGGTCGTCGAGGCCGCTCCGAACGGAGACGTCTCGTTTGACAACGTGATGGTGGGCGATGCTCAGAAGGGGCTGAAGAAGTTCAACGCCTTCGGCGCCGGCGCCGATCTGTCGCAGAACACTCCGAATCCGTTTACTGCCGGCACCTCGACCGTCATCGGCTATGCCGTGCCGGCCGACGGTAAGGTCACCGTTCGTGTCTATGACGTGCTCGGCCGCGAGGTCGCCACGCTGGTCGACGGTGTCCGCGCCGCCGGAACGTACGCTGCGGAGTGGAACGGTCTCGACGTTACCGGAGCTCCGGTGCAGGCTGGTGTCTACTACTGCCGCATCGACGCCGCCGGTAAGAGCCGTACGATCTCGATGCAGGTTCAGAAGTAACCTGCTCGCGGTCGGAACGATCGTCCTTTGAATTCGAATGAGTCTGATGTCGAGTGGAGCCGGGGAGCATAGATGAAAGCGCGAAATTTCATTGTCTTCGTGATAGCAGCAGCCTGCTGTTGCCTATGCTCTCCGGTTTCCTCGGCTCAGTCGCCGCGACCGATCACGGTCTGGGTCGATACGCTGACCAAGGGCCTGTGCGACGGTGCGACCTTCACGATCCCGGTATGGATCGGAGATCTGAAGGCCTCCGACAGCGTGCAGGGATTCCAGTTGGCGGTGCGCTGGGACAAGGCGCATATCGATCTTGAATTCCCGTATTACGTGGCCAGCTCGAACACCCTCGCCTCGCAGGCGAAGGATCGGGCGCCGGCCCAGATCGATCCGGAAGGTACCTCGGCGGTGATCATCGCCGGGAATATCGACGGAACCATCATCGTCGGATCGGGCAAGCCGCTCCTCTACCTCACCGGCAGAGTGAAGGCGCCCGACACGGTGGGGTGGCTCAACGGATGGATCGAGCCGTTCTCCTTCCGTGCCGAGGGGCTGACGAACTTCGAGCCGATTACCTATCGCGCCGGGTTCGTCCACGTCCGCCAGGACACGACGGAGGCGTACACGGGGCGCGCGACGATCGACTCGGGGAGATTCGGCATTCACGACCTCGATACGGTCTCGCTGATGGTGCAGAACGTACGCGATCGACGCGTCAGCGAGATCAACGTCACGGTGAGAGGCGACGCGAACTACTACAAGTTCGTCGGTGTTGACGAGACGGGTACTCTCTCCGAGTCCGTATCGTGGTCGGTGAAGTCGATCGATATCGGGCCCGACAGCATCGGGTTGCGATATGTCTCCCCGGCGGCGATCTCCGCGCAGGGGACGCTGTTGAAGGTGGTGCTCAAGCGGGCCACCGACAGCTCCTTCGATCGGCCTCTGGCGATCGAGACGTTCCAGGTCAATCCGCTCTCCTGCCTCGGGAAACTGACGGCGACGGGGGCGAGGGTGACCGCCGAGAGGATCATCGACACGGCAACGACGAGAGTCGTGGACCTGAAGGGTGATGAGGCCGGAGAGAAGATCCGGCTGCTGTCGGTGACGGATCGGGCGCTGGTGATCGGTGCCGAGGGATTCCGGATCGACGACGTGATAGTCGTCGATCGCGTGGGGAGGGTAGTGGCAACTCATTCGGCCGGCGAGGCCGGCAGCCGTTCTTTGACGATCGACCTGGATGGTGGACTCACGAGTGGGGTCTACTTCCTGGTGATCCGCAGCGGCAATGACTTAGTATACAAGCAGTTCACTTTTATAAAGTAACATCTCTCAAAGGAGATACGATCCATGAGTAAACGGTATTGGTTAGGGGGGCTGCGACTTGGCCTGATCCTGGCGGCTGTACTGCTCGGCGCAGTCAGCAGCTATGCTCAGTCCGGCTGCCTCGGTATCAACCGTAAGTTTCTCCCGACCTTGACGCTGATCAAGACGCAGGGAAACCCGGCTACCGACGTGCTCTCGGACCCCATTCAGTTAGTTGCCGAGCCGGGCTCGGGAGAGAAGCGCTACTTCCTCCTGCCGGTCTACGTCAAGAACTGCCTGGATTCGATCACCAACCCGGTGACGGGTCTCTCTGGGGAGCCGCTCTACAGCTTCCGGTTCAAGATCCAGTACAACCGCACGCTCCTGCGCGCCGTCGGCGTTCAGAAGCGCGGTCCGCTGCCGGTCGACACGGCCGTCGCTGCGAAGAACTTCAATCTCAGCTGGGACGTCGACCAGGACGCCAGCTACAAGACCTCCACGGTCGGTGCTGCCTCGGCTAACGGCGAGCGCATCATGATCTCCGGCAGTTCGTCGCTTCCGCTTCCGCTTCCGGCGGTGCCGAACGCGCCGAACAACAGCTGCCAGTTCCGCGACACCGCGGTGCTCCTGTACGTCCTCTTCGAGGTCGTCGGAACGTCGCAGGGCGGAAGCTCGGGCGCCAACCGCGATCAGATCATCCTGACGCGTGACTCGGTGATGTGGAACAACTATGCTCCGGCGCAGGTGACGCAGGCGATGCTCGACCGCTGCTTCGATCCGTACCAGGCTGGTGTGGCTCCGTCGCCGGTGCTCCCGATCACCTACCCGAACAACTACGGCGCGATCGACGTGCAGATCACGCAGCGTCCGCGCGTCGATCTGCTGCCGCCGACCCAGGTCGTGGCGGTCGATCCGGATCGCTCGCAGTACGAGCTGGTCCGTCCGCTGACGACGACCTACGGCAATCCGAACTTCATCTACCGTCAGCTCCTGCTGGTCAACGGTATCGCCGCCACGACGCTCCGCAACGTGACGATCGAGACCGATCAGCCGTGGCTCCGTGTCGACGTGACGAACCTGAACGGCGGTCCGGGCGGCAATCCGCCGGAGCGTGGTGCCTTCATCCGCAAGGTGGGCCCCCAGGAGCTCTTCAACGTGGTGGCCAACCCGGCCTTCCTCCCGTCGACCGATCCGCAGGGCTACCCGACGCCGGGTATCTACATCGGCACGATCACGATCCGCTCGAACGACGCTCGCAACAGCGCCGTCCGTGTGCGCATTCCGCTGATCGTCTTCCGTAACCCGCTGGAGCCGGTGCTCCCGCAGAACACCCAGACCACGCCGCCGGAGCCGATTCCGACCCGCGGTATGCGTCTGATGTTCCGCAACTCGGCTTCCAACCCGGATACGACGTACCTGACCTTCGGCACGGGCGTCGGCGCCCGTGACAGCGTCGATTCGCTCTTCGGCGAGGCCCAGGCTCCGGCTCCGGCCAGCCCGGCCACGTTCTTCGCCCGCTTCTATCCGCCGTCGCTCGGCAGCAACTTCAACGGTCTGATCGACTGGCGTGGTGTTGCCCCGCGCGCGACCAACGGAGAGAACAGCATTGACATCCGTGACTACAAGACGAACACGACGCTGACCTACTGCGTCCAGTTCAGCGCCGGTAGCCCGCAGAACTACCCGGTGATCATCGAGTACAACACGGCTGACTTCCCCGTGGGCGCTCAGTTGTTCATCCGTGACAACGTCAACGGCAACCTGTTCTCGAGCGATCTGCGCAAGGCGACGCCGCTCGGCGGCACCCGCTACGCGTTCTTCATCCGTGACCCGAACGTCACCGGATTCTGCATCGAGTACACGATCCCGTCGGTGGTCCAGTTCCCGGAGATCCGTCAGGGCTGGAACTTCGTCTCGCTGCCGGTCAACCCGTCGGACAACCGCGCCGGCGTGGTGTTCCCGAACATCGCTTCGGGCAAGCCGATCCGCTTCACGCAGAACCAGTACATGTCCGAGGATACCGTCGCCGTCGGTGTCGGTTACTTCGTCAAGTACGGCCGCATCCTCGACCTGACGGTTGCCGGCACGCCGTTCTACGAGATCAACGAGACCAAGCCGCCGTTCTTCACGGTGCGCGTCTACCAGGGTTGGAACACGGTCGGTGGCGTCTCGGCCCCGGCTCCGGTCGGCAACATCACCTTCGGCCCGATCAACACGTCGCAGCCGATCCCGTCGCTCGTCGGCGAGATCTACCGCTACAACACCGATCGCGGCTACGAGCAGACCTCGATCATCTCGCCGGGCTACGGCTACTGGATCAAGGTCAACGGTGATGGCTACTACCGTCTGTTCGCTCCGCGTACCAAGTCGTCGGTGATCGGCCTGGCCGATCGCGTCAACCATCAGTACGAGGTGCTCAACCACCTCTACGTGGCCGACAACGCGCAGAAGATCGGCACGCTCTACTTCGGTCAGAGCTCGTCGGTCGACAACGCTCACTTCGAGCTCCCGCCGGTCCCGGCCGTCGACATGTTCGACGTCCGCTTCGACAACAACGGCTTCGTCAGCGCCGCCGCTGAGTCGGGCGCCGATCGCGTGGTCCGTATCAACGGCGCCACCTACCCGGTCGTCCTCTCGGTCGACAAGGCCGACGCCGACTACATCGTGACCGACGCGCAGACGGGCGCCATCCTCGGCACCCTGACGCACGGCCAGTCCGGTGCGATCCGCATCACGAACCCGCTGACCAAGTCGGTCAAGCTCTCGGCCCTGGCCACGAGCGAGACCACGCTTGGCGCCGCTCATCCGAACCCGGCCGCCACGTCGACCTCGATCGACTTCGCGGTCGCCGGTGAGCAGCATGTCGAGGTCGCTCTCTTCAACGCCATCGGCACGAAGGTCGCGACGCTCTTCAACGGCTCGGCCGCCGGTGTGCAGTCGGTCAACGTGAAGACCGAGGAGCTCCCGGCTGGTGTGTACTACTACAAGATGACGACGTCGAACGGATACTCCGAGATGCGTCAGCTCGTGGTTACGCGCTAAGCGGATGAGACGGCGGACGACGCCGTAAGGCGGCGACCCCGTAACGTCAACGTGCAATGGGCGGGCTCTGAGGAAGGGCTCGCCCATTGTTGTATGATCGCATCCGATGACCGGCAACGGCCGATTGGCATGGCTGCCCGACATCAACTTCTACCAGGGAACCAATGAAACGATTGATCTTGTCTACCGCGCTGCTCATGGTGATCATGGCGTCGGTCTCCTCGGCGCAGCTGGCGCTGCGAGTGATGGACACGCTCTATGCGCGCACGGAGGTCAATACCGATCCTCCGCTCCGGCTCCGGTTCGGACTCGATACCGCCTATACCGACGGCATCGACTACAAGGGACCGGAGTTCGAGATCCCCGCGATTCCTCCCTCGTTCTATGGCGCGTTCCGCTATCAGCGACAGACTCCGCCGGAGCAGGGAGGGGATTCCTCGATGTATCTCAACGCCGATTTCCGCGGCGTTCCCGATTCCGTCGGCAACGGCACCGTCCGCCGGTTCACCATGAATTATGTGTTCGAGGTGTTCCGCAACGGCGCCGACGGCCGGTTCCTCTACCTCGAGTTCATCAGGAATCTCAGCCGCTATATCGACTCGGTGAACATCACCGACGTGGTCACCAACGGACTCCTGCTGAACCATACGTTCACCAAGGATGGCGGACAGGTGCTGGTCAACAACGACGGTCTGGTGCTCTTCCGCATGGTGGTCTACATCAACCTCGACCTTGCGGCGGTTCCGACCGAGCTCGCCGATCGTGGCTCGCGCGCCGGGCTTCGCCTTTGGCCGAACCCGCTCCGCGTCGGCCAGCGTCTCACGATCTCCGAGGCCATTCCCGCCGGAGCGCGGGTGATGCTCACCGACGTGCGCGGCAACGCCACGGAGGTGTTCCGCGCCGCCGAGGAGCGCGAGGGGCTGGGGCTGGATCTGCCGGCGCTCGCGCCCGGGCTCTACATGATCCGCGTCATCGATCCGACCGGCGGCGTTCTGCGCGACGGACGGGTCATCCTCGCCGACTGATCGAGGCGAGCAATCGATTGCAGGGAACGACGGGCGGCCGCCGCGAGGTGCCGCCCGTCGTCATTTCCATCGGTAACGGAATGCCGTATCGTGCAACTTCTTCGACGTGTCGACTGTTAGAGACGGAGCGCGACGCGAGCGGGAAATGAGGACGGCCATCGTTCGTCACCGCAGCGTCGACGGCCAGATATTCACGAGTATCGAGAACGAACCGGATATGAGTGTGCGATCGATCCGATGGGTGTTGCTCCCCCTGTTGTTCCTTGCCGGCGCGCGGCTTCAGGCGCAGACGGGAGAGATCGAGGGGCGCGTGCGGGATGCCTCGGGGCATCCGCTGCAGAGCGCCACGGTGACCGTGGAGGGAACCAAGCTCGGCGCGCTCACCCGCGCCGATGGCACCTTCGTGGTGCGCGGCGTTCCCGCCGGACGGCGTACCGTGCTCGGTCGTCTCCTCGGCTACGAGGGATGGAAAGGGGACGTGGAGGTCGGTGACGGCAAGCGCGCGCACGTCGAGATCACCCTCCGCGAATCCTCGATCGAGCTGGAGGGGGTAACCGTGAAGGCCGACGGCAAGCGGCGCGAGGCCAGCGACACCCGCACCAGCATCACCAAGATCGACCCGCGCGAGGCGAAGTATCTGCCGGGCGCCGCCGAGGATGTGATGCGCTCGCTCCGCTCGATGCCGGGCGTGGTGGCGCCGAACGATTTCACCGCGCAGCTCGTGGTGCGCGGGTCCGGCCCCGATCAGAACCTGATCGTCCTGGACGACATCGAGGTGTTCAATCCCTACCGCCTCTACGGATTCGTCTCGATGTTCAACCCCGAGACCATCAGCGACATCACCCTGATGACCGGCGGATTCCCGGCCAAGTACGGCGACCGTCTCTCGGCGGTGCTCGACGTGACCAACAGGGAAGGAACAGCGCGCAGCCCGATCGAGGGGAAGCTGAACCTCTCCCTCTCCAACGCCAACCTGGTGCTGGAAGGGCGCCTGCCTGATGCGCTCAATGGCGGCTGGCTCCTCTCCGGACGCCGCACCTACTACGACCTGATCCTCGGCCCGATCGCCAAGTCCGCGAAGCTGCTCGACGGCGACGTGGCGCTCCCCAACTTCCGCGATCTCCAGTTCAAGGCGATCATCCGCCCGTGGGAGAACCACAGCTTCGTGATCAACGCCCTCACCAGCCGCGACGGGACGCAGATCGTGTCGGCGGCCGATCGCGAGCGCATCGACTCGATCAGCGTCACCGACCGATCCTACAACTCCCTGGCGGGCCTCGCCTGGCGGTTCACCCCGACGCCGAGCGTTCTCTCCAAGACCATTCTGAGCTGGTACGAGAACCGTGGGGAGACGCAGTTCGGCGGCGAGGGGGGCGGATCGCTCCTCTACGGAGATCTGTCGCGCGACAGCGTGATCAAGCGGTTGAAGGGGCTCCCCTCGGATATCCAGGATTCGCTCCGCGCGCGCGGTATCGACCCCGATAATCCCCCCGCGCTCGGCATCAATGACGGGAACGCGGCCTTCAATTTCCGGAAGTACACGCTCCGGAACGAGACGAGCGCGCAGCTCGGCGCGCACCTGCTGGAGGCCGGCGCCGGCGTGGACCTGATCAGAACCACGGTCGAGTTCTCCGCCAAGCCGGACTCGCTGCTCCGGGCCATCCGGCGCGCGCAGGGACGCTCGACGATTCTGGACAGCGTGGCCTCGGTGATCGACTATTTCCGCGCGAACGCCTTCGCGCAGGATCGGATCTCCTTCGGCGACCGCTTCTTTCTCCAGGCCGGCGGGCGGTTCGATTACTACAAGATCATCGACAGAGCATACTTCTCCCCGCGAATCAGTGCCTCCTACGCGATCGATCCGATCACGACGCTGCGCGCCGCGTACGGCGTCTATTACCAGTCGCCCGGCTACGAGAAGCTCCTGGACGGCAACGCGTTCTTCGACCTGACGTCGCCGGAGATCGCGAACCTGCGCGCCGAGCGGGCCACGCATTACGTGCTCGGCCTGGAGCGGATGCTGACGCCGGAGTGGCAGGTGAAGCTGGAGGGGTATTACAAGAGCTTCGCCGATCTGATCGTGCAGCAGAAGCTCACCGGTCGACGCTACCAGAGCCAGCGGCGCGACGGCTACGATCCGAAATATCCGTTCGGATGGACGACGCCCGAGGAAGTGGTGGGGGATTCGCTCACGGCGATTCCGGTCAACGGCGCCACCGGCGCGGCCTACGGACTGGAGTTCCTGCTGACGAAGCTCGCCACCTCGCCGGAGGATCGCTTCAGCGGATGGCTCGGCTACTCCCTGGCCTGGGCCAACCGGTATCGCGACGGGGTCACGTTCCCCTTCAATTTCGATCAGCGCCACACGATCAATCTGGTGGCCAATTATCGCGCGACGAGCTGGCTGGAGCTCGGCGCGAACTTCCAGTTCGGGAGCGGTTTCCCCTATACGCCACCGCTCGGATTCGGTCCGGTGGTGGTCGCGACCACCGATGCCGGCGGCGTCACCAAGCCGAGGATCGCGACGAACGTGTTCGGCGAAACGCTCTTCAGCATCGATCGGGGGGGTGTGGAGAATATCAACTCCGCGCGGCTTCCGGCCTATCATCGCCTCGATGTGCGCGGCACGTTCTACGCCGACTGGTGGGATCTCAAGTGGTCGCTCTATCTGGACATCATCAATGTCTACAACCACAAGAACGTGCTGTCGCGGAGCTACACGGTGGACCACGATACCGTGACGCTGAAGGAGCGGGAGGTGAACATGCTTCCGATTCTGCCGACCATCGGCGTCAGCGTCACGTTCTGAGTCTCGCGCGCGAGTGATCCGGACCGGTGCCCCACCAGGCCGGACCGCTGTTGGAAGGCCGTTGATCGGGTCATCACCCGCTCGACGGTGGCATAATGGCGAGCGCGGTTGTGACGAGTTGCAAGGGCGGGCCGGGAACGACGGTCGATCGCCCTTCCGGGCGGCATCGCGGCGGCGATCACGGGAGTCCGAAGCGCCTGAAATGCGGCGGAGGATCGTAACGAGACGTGCTCCGACGCGGGTTGGAGCAGATTCCGATCATAATCAACCTGCTTTGTTAGTTAATTATGATGGAAACATTTCCGATATTGGCCGGCACCTGAACCCGACTCTGGAAGCATGCCACGCAAGCGTACCGAACATATCTCCGAAACGCTCGAGGAGTTGAAGAAGCTCGAGGCCGAATATGGCGGCAAGCCGGAGGCCGAGCGGATCACGTTCCTCCGCATCCTGAAGGAGAACCCCGGATATACGCACGCCGAGGCGGCGAAAGTTCTCGGCCGCTCGGAGCCGACGGTGCAGCGCTGGTGGCGCGCCTACAAGCTGGGCGGCGTCGGTGGCGCGGTCGATGTTCGGAAGAGCGGCGGACGGAAGCCGGCGAGGCTGAGCGATGAGGGGGTGGAGGCGCTCCGGAGGAAAGTGCTGCGCGAGGGCGTGCGGGATATCCGGACGCTGCAGGCGTGGCTGAGGGAGCGCTACGGGGTGGAATACAGCCGCGCCGGCGTTCAGTACCTTCTCAGGGCGAAGGTCGGCATGGAGCGTGGCGGCGCGCACAATCCGGTCGAGGAGCCGGAACCGCACGGCAGGCCCGCCGCCGCGCCGACGGGGGATTCCGTGGCGCATGGAGAGATGGCAAACGGAGCGGCCGTGCCTCTCAACGGCGCGACGCAGAACGGGACACGGAACGGAGCGCAGGCCGCGGGCGGCCATCATCACGGCGCGCAGCTCAACGGCGCGCAGTCCGGCGCGTTGCCGGGTGGGATGTCGGTGGGGATTCCTGGCGGGATGTCGGGAGGAAAACCGGTGAGCATGCCGGGCGCCGGAAGCGGACATGTCGGCGAGGATCGGGAGCCGGGGATGCCCGCGGGGGATGAGGAGCTGCTGATTCCGGAGTTCGTGATCCGCTTTCTGAACACGATTCCCACCACCCACGAGGTGAAGGACTGGATTCCCGGGTTCAAGCAGAGCCTGCAGACCTTTCTCGGAGATGTCGACAGGATATCGATCGTGGTCAACATCGACTGCGATCTCCGGAACCCGGAGACGTATCGTCGGGATATTTCGGTGACGCAGGTTCGGCAGAATGGCCCGCTGCGGGGGAACACGATCGTCGTGGCGGAGCGGAAGCCAGGGGAGTCGCCGGTCGAAGAGCTGCTCGACAGCCTTCGTCACCAGAACTTTCCGTTCGAGACCTACTACCGCCCGACAATTTTCGAGTTCTACCTGGTCAAGAACGCCTTCCTCGGGGCTATATTCCTCTGGCGCGAGCGCGTGCATCCGCCGATCTCGGCGCGCACGGTCAACACGATCGAGGCGATGAAGCCCTTCCTGATCTTCATCATGTCGGACGTCGTGGCCCGCCACAAGTATTCGTTCACGGTGGACGTGGCGTTCAACGAGGCGCTAGCGTTCATGCTCGAGGAGGCCGGGCTGACCGAGCGGGAGCGGCAGGTGGTGATCCTCCAGCTCTTCGGCCACACCTACGATCAGATCGCCGAGCGTCTGTACGTGTCGATCGACACCGTCCGCAAGTACGTAACATCCATTTACCGGAAGACCGGCACCCACAGCTACACCGAGCTGTTCGCGAAGTACTTCACCCCCTCCCTGACCTTCTAAACCGATCACGCCGAGCAATTCCCCTCGCCGGTGGCGCCGCAGATATACATGAACATGTAATTGTGGCACGGCGCCAAACTTGCGCAATTTTGCACCAGCTCAACGCAATTACACCTTTCATAACTCTAGCCGGGAGATTAAATGAAAGAGTTGATCTGCGCATTTGCGCTGTCTCTACTTTTTTGTTTGCACGTTCCGTTACGCGCACAGGTTGCGCCGACTCATCCGACGAACCCAAACGCGGTGTTTCTGGGTTCAACACAGGTTACGATCGGTCTCCAGACGGGAGACCCGAATTACGAAACGAAGGGGGCCGCGGAGTTTTGGATCTTCGACGTCAAAACTGGCGGTAGCACGATCGATTACGTTGTCAATCTCGCATCGGTTCGGTTTTATGGCAACGACAGCATAATTAACGGTCTCTCGACGATTTCGATTTTTGACATGTTCGGCAAGGGCGTGGTTGCCAAGGGGATTTTTTCAGGATATACCCCATGCCTGCCGAGCTGCCCCGGGAGCGATACCGTACACGTGGTTCAGGAATCATGCGTACATCGGCTCGGAAGCGGCGTGAACACGACATTCACGGCATGCTCGCCGTTGGATTATTGCTCCCGCTCCTACATCTACTGCTGCCCGAGTGGACCCTCGTCGCCGCAGATCACGCAGATCGTAACGGGCACCCATGTGGTGTGCAGCCCCGACGCGAACGGGGTGTGCCAGCCTACCTGCCCGTAATGAAGCGCCGGCGGACGCATCCGCTCGACTCTTAGGCACCCCTGGCAACGCATGGCCGCCAAGCGCGGCGCGTGGCAACTCCGATGCGGCGCGGTGGCTCCCAAGCCAGCCTGGCGATTCATGCGGCGCGAAAACGCCCATCCATCGCGCGGCGGCTCCCGCGGCAGGCATCAGCTCATATGATCCAGATGTTTCCGTGGCACGCGCATGCTTCGCATGCGCACGCTCCACGGCGCATGGATGCCCAATGGGAGTTCCCGCCGGGAATTCTCACGGGAATGGGAGGGGCGCCCGAGGTCAAGACTCGAGGGATACCCGCTATGGCTTCACAGATCGGGAAATGAGCTCTCGGAGGAGCGGCCAGCCGGCCGGCTGGCTGCTCCCGCCCGAGGCATGAAATGACGGATGTTGGCTGCTTCCCTGGAATGCCTCCGCCGGTTCCGCATCGGCCGATTCCACGGTGACGGCTGTACCGACTCGATGTCGATACGACGACGAACTCATAGACTTTGAAACCGATATCTGTTGTGAGGTCAGTTATGAACAGCCGGATAATCCGGGCCATGTCGCTCACGTGCCTTCTGGCGCTTGGCGCGCTGACGAATCGCGCTGCCGCCCAGACCGAGCCGACGAAGCCGCCCGCGAGCTCTGGTTCCAATGCCAGCCCCATGATCCTGACGCTGCAGTGCGAGGATGGGCGGCAGCTCGTCAGCCGAGACGGCGGAAGCACGTGGCAGACGGTGGAAGGAACGGGAATGACGAATCTGGCGGTTGGCCGCGGAGTGTTCAGCTCCAGCCGTGGAACGGCGGTCGCGTATCCGAATCCCGCGACCAGCTACGCCGCGATCAACTACACGACGCAAGTTTCAGGAGAGGTCACCCTGTCATTGTTCGATATGGGCGGGGGAGAGGTAACACGCCTGAGCGCGGGGACACAACCGGCGGGTGCGCACACCACCAGCGTCGATGTGTCGGGTCTCCGAGACGGGACCTACTATTTCAGAATCACAATCGGCGGCGCTGCCGTCGGAGGCGGCATGGTTGCCGTCGTTCATTGAGATTGTGTCCCCATTGACGCGAAAGTGGCGGCACGGGAGGTCCCTAGTACACCAGGTGTATACTACCCCGTGCCGCCACTCAGGCGAGGTCCGAGAGAATTCGATCAACTTTGAGCATTAGAGACAATACTTCTGAGGAGTCTTCACCATGACAAAGCAGAACGTCAACAGCGCCGCGAAGTCTCAGAGCACGAGCACCAAGCAGGCGAAGAAGGAGAAGTCGGGCACGATGTCCCTGGCGAAGTCCGCGCACACGATGGTTCAGCCGGTCTCCGAGCTGTCGAGCGGCGGCCGCGCGCAGACTCGTCTTCTCTGCTTCTGGTGAAACGGCGGCTTCCGATGAGAAGCGGCTTCCGATGAGAAGCGGCTTCCGATGAGAAGCGGCTTCCGATGAGAAGCGGCTTCTGAAAAGAAGCGATTTCCGACAAACAGGGCAGTAGGCGTCATTGACGGGTGATTTCGAGGTCCCGACGCGTGGGAGCGATCCTTGCGCGTCGACGGAATCATCGGTCGGTCCAGCCTCGCATCGACGGTGGGATGCGGGGAGTGAATGCGCTGCCGACGATTGCTCCCGAACCACCAAGGGAGCCGGATCCCTTGCAACGCGACTCAACGAGGTCCCCCGGAATGGGCAGTCCACCCATTCCACGCGATCGTCGAGGAGAATGTTCGCAACGCGCGGCACTGATGCTGACTCCTAACCTGAGCAACTGGCTGGCGCGTGCCGAGGACGGCCGCTGAGCGCTCTTCGCCGATTGTAGAGTCGAGGTCCAGCGCTGCAAGGTTCTGTTTCGGAGCGGGTGCGGTCACTTCCCGATTTCGTCCAGGGGAAGGTCCGCACCCGTCTTCCGTTGTATCCCGCCCCCTCGCGTCATCCCGCGGCGGATCGGTCCGGCCGGGATCGACTCTCGACCGCCGGCGGGCGCCATTCCGGACGGGCACGCCCCGATGGCCTCGCCGCCACTTCTCCTCCCGGAATCCCTTCCCCTCGCGCGGCGATGCAATTGCCGCGGATCATCCTCCCCGTAGCTCATCCGGCACGCGCGGCATCCGGTCGGATCCTTCCGCCGACGAAGGATTGCTTGTTCATTGTGATGGGAATCCGGTGATGGCTTTCCGAACAATCGATCCCACGTCCGGAGCCCCGATCGATCCCCTTTTTAAACCTCGAATGCCATCGCGATTCAGAGCGGTTGTATGTACATTAGGCGCACTAATACCAATTGTTCGATTCAAGGAGCATTGATGAGACGCTATCAGTTCGTGTTCGCTCTGCTTGCCGGATGCGCCATGCTGACCTCGGTCGCCGGCGCGCAGACGCTCCCCGCGCTCTCGACCCAGCTTTCGACCCCATCCGGGGAGCAGACCTCCGTCGCCACGATCGGCAAGGGCAAGGTCACCGTCGTCAGCTTCTGGGCCACCTGGTGCAAGCCGTGCAAGGAAGAGATGAAGGCGATGCAGCCGCTCTACGATAAGCTGAAGGAGAAGGGGCTCGAGTACGTCGCCGTGTCGATCGACAACACGAAGACGATGGCCAAGGTGGCTCCCTATATCTCCTCGAAGGGATACACCTTCCCGGTGCTGCTCGATCCGAACAAGGATCTGTTCCAGGCACTCAACGGCTCGGATGTTCCCTTCACGCTGATCTTCAAGGCCGATGGCACCCTCTTCGCCAAGCACGACGGCTATCTGGAGGGGGATGAGGAGAAGCTGGAAAAGGAGCTGACCGCGCTCCTCGATGGTGCCCCCGCCGGCGACCATCAGTGATGTTCAAGCCCGGGGCGGAGCGGCCG
>JBEHWX010000009.1:0-96126 GCA_048498995.1 Bacteroidota bacterium | reverse complement strand
AGCAACAGCTATCCCCCCTGCATGCTGATGAGCAACGATCGCATGGCGGCCTGAGCCGCGCCGGGGGCGTGTCCGGAACCGAGATGCCGGACACGCCCGTCGGTTGCGCATGCCCGCCCCGAGCACACCCGACAGGACACCCGGCCCCGAGCACACCCGGCTGAAGCCGGGTGCCACGGAGCACCCCGCCCCGAGCACACCCGGCTGAAGCCGGGTGCCATGGAGCACCCCGCCCCGAGCACACCCGGCTGAAGCCGGGTGTGCCGGATCTCGCGCACGCCCCTCTTCCGCGCCGCCGCCGATCTCCCTCTTGCATTCCATGTCGATAACGCCGACCTTTGCGGCGGTCCTACTCAGGCGCGCAACCGCGCCAGCACACACGCCTCTTCCCCGTAATCGCACGCCGCCCGACCCGCGCCATCGGCACGGGACACGACGGCCACCGGCACGCACGCCGGAGACGAGCGGCACGTCCCTCGCTTCCCGCGAGCATTCACCAGACCCGCTTCCGCGCTTCCACCGTGGCGCCGAAGCAGCGGCACCAGCCCGAGCACGCGTCGATTGCAACGGTCCTCGCCGAGACGCTCTACCGGGCACGCTTCCCATCCCCGCCACCCCGCAACGGTCCCGCCCGACGTTGCCCGCCCGCCCAATGTTCCGAACGTACCGGCTCGATCTTCCACGAACCGGAGTTGTGACGTCCATCCGGCATGCCGGGAGATTTAATGTTCCGCGCGTGGCATCCCACGCGCCCCCCGACATGTCGGCATTCACATACTCACTTCATCTGGAGGTCATGTCATGACATCACCGACAATGTTCACCATCCGCGTCAAGCAGTGCCGTCCGGCGAACGATTACGTTCTGTCGATTCTCGGGAACAACCTCGTCCAGGCTCAGTTCAAGCAGGGGGACCCGACGCAGCAATGGAATACCGTGTACAACCAGTACATGGATGGCAACAACGCCGTGGCCGGCTACTCGCTGATCAACGCCGCCTCCGGGCTGGCGGCCAAGTTCATGTCCGACGGCGGCCCGATCGGCATGGCCCCCTACGCCTTCGGCGACAAGACGCTCGTCTGGCGGCTGGACAGCGTGGGCGACGGATTCTTCGCGATCAACCGGTGGGATCGCAACGAGGTGATGGATGTGAAGGGAGGATCGTGCGATCCCGGCGCCACCATCCTCTCCTGGGGATGGAACGGCGGCGACAACCAGCGCTGGGAGCTCAGCCCCGCCACGCCGATCATCCAGACGGCCACGATAGGACAGGCCGCGAGCGCCAGCAAAAGCTGAGCAACGATGCAACGATGACGTACCCCGTCGATGCGCCGGATCGTATCCACGACCCGGCCGGGAGGGCCGCCCACGGGCGGCCCTCCGTCGTTTCCACCGCGCGGGATCTCCCCGGGCCGACCGCCGGCTTCGATTTCGAATTCCGATCCGGGAGGTGCTTTTGCGGAATGGCGGCGGAGCGTACTTTCGGACTCCTTCCGCGCCCGGAGGCGCCCCTTCAGGGGACGTCCGCGCGGAGCCGGCCCCATCGGTGGCCGGAGGCATGACGATTCACCGCTCCGACCTCGCCGACGACGGCGGGGGAACGACGATTCCCGGGCAACCAGCTATGCGCAACACGATTCTCTCCGCGATCGCCGCGGCGGCATTCCTCCTGACGCCCGCGCTCGGCCACGCTCAAGTCGATACCTCGACCGATACTCCCGCGGTGGAGGCCGATTCCACGGAGGCCCCCCCGGCCGGCGAATCCGGCCAGGAGACGCCGGCACCGTACGTCGCTCCGGGCGAGGAGCCGACCTTCATGGTCTGGGGAGCGCTCAACGCGTCGGAGGATTACTACATCGGTGGGGAAGTGGGGGTCAGGTGGAAGTTCATCGGCATCAGCGCCATCGGCGGAGAGCTCAACCGGGATCTGACGCCGGCCTATCTCTCCGATCCGCTCCCGGCCTCCAGCATCGTCTCGACCAACAGCTTCCGCCGCTCGACCATCGGTGCCAGCCTTCACGGATTCTACGGGGTCACCCCGTCGATCACCGTGAGCCTCAGCGCCGGCGTGGCCAAGCGGAGCTTCGACGTGGTCGACGCTACCAACGTTACGCGGGGAGGAGCGCAGGTGACCGAGTATCATCTCTCGCAGTCGAAGCCGTCGGAGGATGAGACGGTGGCCACCTGGGGGTTCGGCCTCTGGTGGGGAGGAGATTCCCACCTCGTGGTCGGCGCCGGCTACAACTCCGCGATCGGCATCTCCGCCGGCGTCGGCTATCGCTGGTGAGCATGGCGCCGCGCGGCGTGCGCGGCAATGATGACTCCGGAGGGCGCTTCGCGACGATCGCGGGGCGCCCTCACTCTTTTCCCTTCCTCCCGCCGAAGATCAGTTCCGGCGACTGGAGGCGCGAAAGGAGATCCAGGGCGCGGCGCTCGCGGGTCTCCTGACGCTTGGCCTGGGAGATCCAGATGATCATGTCCCGTCGCGTCGCGTCCGACTGACGCCAGTAGCGGTCCCGGGCCGCCTCGTCCAGCTCGAGCACCGCCTCCAGCTCCTCCGGCAGATCGAGATCCCGGTGCTCGGTCCTCTCCAGCTCCACCTCGAGCATGCTCCCCTCGACGGCGCGCGCCAGCCGCCGCAGCTCCTGATTGATGATCAGGTAGTGGGTGCCATCCCCGGCGGGGATCAGCGACCGCTCCATCTCCACGCCGTTGAGCCGCCCCTTTACCCGCACATGGCCCCGCGTGCCGAACATCTCCGGAACGGAATGGGGGAAGCGGATGATGTGGATGTTGCCGACCGGGCCGACGCTCCGCTCGAGCACGCCCTCGAAGGCGACGAAGGATTCCGAGTGCTTCATGGCTCCCGCATGGATGGAGGATGGGAGATCGCCGCGCCGCCAGGACCGGCGCGCGACAACTGCCTCCCAATTTGACGAAGCTCCGCCGAATACGCCACCATCCTCCGATCGGAATATGCTCGACGGGCGCCCATCGCTCGCGGCGACGAAGGATCCGCTTCGCCATCGCCACCGGCCATCGCATGGCAATCCACTCATCGATGGAAATGCGGACTACGCAATTCGTACGTAGGGGTGCCGCCAGCGATCCGCGCGATGTTGCCACCGTCGAACTATCGGACCAAGCTCCGGTTCGGCATCCGGTCCGGCTCCATGGACGCCATCCGGAGCCGATCGCGGCGGAGCCATCCCGAGCATGTCGCGGCGGAGCACACTCCGCCTTCAACGCGGCCTCACGTACAATTCCGACCGGTGGGAATATGAGCACATCGACAGCCAGCCAGATCCCGTCTCCTCCGTTCCGTTGCCTGCGGGGATATGCCTTCGACCCGAGCCTCTCCACGCAGCTCGATACCGCCGTGGTCAACAAGGCGGTCTTCAAGGTGATGTGGGAAGATCGGATGGCCTCCGACGAGAGCATCGATACCGCAACGGCTCCGGGGCTCGGGCCGGGGCCGGTGGGGGAATATATCGAGGTGATCGACTACGACCCCGCGTCCGGAGTCTTCTACGAGCCGGTCGACCTGAACGACCCGTTGATCCTGGCGCAGAACGGTCTCCCCCCCTCGGAGGGGAACCCGCAGTTTCATCAGCAGATGGTCTACGCGGTGGCCATGACGACCATCCGACATTTCGAGCGGGCGCTCGGCCGGCTCGCCTTCTGGTCCCCGTACTGGAGCGGCATCAAAAATCAACCGGAAACATTCGTCAGGCGACTCCGGATCTACCCGCATGCGATGCGCGAGGCAAATGCCTACTACAGTCCAAGCAAAAAGGCACTGCTGTTCGGCTATTTCCCCGCGGTTCGCAACGAGAACCGATCCCACTTCCCGGGCGGCATCGTCTTCACCTGCCTCTCGCACGACATCATAGCGCACGAGACCACGCACGCGCTCCTTGACGGCATGCACCGCAGGTTCATCGAGCCGACACATCCGGACACGCTGGCGTTTCATGAAGCGTTCGCCGATCTGGTCGCGCTCTTCCAGCACTTTACATTCTCGGATGTGCTTCGCCATCAGATCGCGACCACGCGTGGCGAGCTGGCCAGCCGGAATCTGCTCGGCCAGCTCGCTCAACAGTTCGGCAACGCCATCGGCCACTACGGCGCGCTGCGTGACGCGATCGGTGAGATCGATCCGGAGACCGGCGCCTGGAGACCGAAGGAGCCTGACCCGGACCTTTACGCGACGGTGATGGAGCCGCACGCGCGCGGCTCGATTCTGGTGGCGGCCGTGTTCGACGCGTTCCTGTCCATCTACAAGGGGCGTGTTGCCGATCTCTTCCGCATCGCCACGAGCGGCACCGGCGTGCTCCCCGAGGGAGCGCTTCATCCCGATCTGGTGGATCGTCTGGCGTCGGAGGCGGCAAAGGCGGCGCATCATGTTCTCACCATGTGCATCCGCGCGCTCGATTACTGCCCGACCGTCGGCATCAGATTCGACGAATATCTGCGCGCCATCATCACCGCCGATCGCGATCTGGTGCCGGATGACGATCTCGGCTATCGCATCGCCTTCATCGAGGCGTTCCGTCGTCGCGGTATCTACCCTCGCGACGTGCGGGCGCTCTCCGAGGATATCCTCGCCTGGGGAAAAATTCCGGGAGAGGAGGCATCCGAGTTCAAGGAGATCGCCGACTGGCTGCGCAACGAGCTTCATGGGCTCGAGTACGCCACCAGTCGCGAGGATCTCTTCAACAAGGAGCGCGAGCTTCGGAGGAGCTTCCACCGATATCTCGACTCGGAAATCCAGAGCATCCCGAGCATCGAGAAGATCACCACGCTCGTTCTGGACAAGGACGAGCGATATATCGGCGAAGCCGATGGCGACGGAGAGAGTGCCAGCTCCAGAGAGAACGCCACATACGTCGGAGAAATAACCCTGAACAGATCCAAGACCCGGCACAATTTCGAGGTACATGCGCTGCGTCGCGCGCGGCGCGTCGGCCCCGATGGAGACCGGCTCGATCAAGCCATCATCTGCATCACGCAGCAGCGCATCGTACGGCACAACGACTGCGTCATCGACAGGGAAGGGAAGGAGACGTTCATGTATCGTGGCGGCTGCACGCTGATCATCGACCTGGATACGATGACACTCCGCTACGCCATCACCAAGGATATCAAGGACGACCACCGCCTCGCGCGGAATCTCACGTTCCGAAAGAACGTGCTCGGCCAGTCGCTCCGCGCCACCTACTTCGGCTCGCTCGCCGACGGCACGAACCCGGAGCCGTTCGCCCTCCTTCACCGCATGTTTTAATCGAGGAGAATACCGCCATGAGCAGAACATCCTCCGCTAAAAAATCAGCATCGAAGGTCATCGATGTAAAAGTCAAAATGTACCGACACGGGCTCGGCGATTGTTTCCTCCTGACGTTCACGCGCCATGGCGCGCCGTTCACCATGCTGATCGACTGCGGCGTGCTCGTCGGCACCGAGGATGGGAAAGGGAATATGATCAAGGTGGTCAGAGACATCGCCGAGGCCACGAAGCAGAAAGCTCACCAACAGCCGCGGCTCGATGTCGTTGTCGTGACGCACGAGCATGCCGATCACGTGTCCGGCTTTCTGCAGGCGAAATCGGAATTCAAGAAATTCTCCATCGGCGAAGTGTGGCTGGCATGGACGGAGGATCCCGACAACGAGCTGGCCAATTCCCTCCGCGCGCAACGATCGGCGCGTATCGCAGCCCTGAAGGAGACGAGCACCAGGTTGCAGGGCCTGGACGATCAGGCATCGGCGGCGCTGCGCGATGGCATCGACGCGATCCTCGGGTTCTTCGAGCTGGAAGCAACGGGAGCCGCGACGACCGGAACAACCAGACAGGCGCTCGATTCGATCAAGGAACGAGCTCCATCGGTCTACTGTCGCCCGACCGATCCGCCACGAAATATTCCCGAGCTCGACGGCGTTCGATTCTATGTCCTCGGTCCCCCGGAGGACGCGAAGCTTCTCCATCGCAGCAACCCCAGCAAGCGGGGAAAGGAGGTCTACGAAATGGCACTGGACATCACGCTGGAGGAAAGCTTCATCGCGGCGCTGAATATTGAAAAAGAGATTGACGATCCTTTCGCCATCGACGAGATCTGCACGCCATTCGATCGGGCCGCTGGTATTCCCCCGGAGGCGGCGGAGCATCATCCATTTTTCAGTCGCCATTATTACGGGACCGCGGCGAACAACGCCGTGGATTGGCGACGCATCGACACCGACTGGCTCCAGACGGGGGCCGATCTGGCGCTGGCGCTCGACAGCGACACCAACAATACGAGCCTGGTGCTGGCCATCGAGCTCGTGGAGTCGGGAAAGGTGCTTCTGTTCGCGGCCGACGCCCAGGTGGGCAACTGGCTCTCGTGGCATGATCGCTCCTGGAGCATCACCGACGCCGGTGGAAATGCCGTCACGGTCACCGCGGCCGATCTGCTGGCGCGCACCGTGCTCTACAAGGTGGGGCACCACGGCAGCCACAATGCCACGCTGCGCGAAAAAGGGCTGGAGATGATGACCCACCGCGATCTCGTCGCGATGATTCCCGTCGATCTCGACATGGCCGGAAGGAAGCGGTGGAAGATGCCGTTCCCGCCGCTCAAAGGGCGACTCGATGAAATGACGAAAGGGCGCGTGCTGATCGCCGACAAGGAGACTCAGCCCCCCGATTCCTCCTCGAACCCGCCCTTGATATCGAAATCGGAGTGGACGGCATTCTGCGGGCGGGTTTCTTCTCATCAGCTCGCGATCGAGTACACCGTCGTCAATTCCTGACGAGGCAGCGAACGCGGCGGCCGCGGAAGGTGTACGTTCCATCCGTGAATCCGCCGGCGCCGGCGGGGGAGCGTGCATGGCCATCATGCTCCCCCGCGCCTTGTCCGCGGCGCGGCCATCACCTCCCGGCGTCGCCGCCGGATCATCGGCCGTAGCGAGGCGCGCGTATCGGCGCGCGTGATGCTTCCGGTGAACCGCACGAACCATGTATCATCGGAATTCCGTGGCACGCACTCATCACCTCCGGCACAAAGAATCGGGAATCTTCCGCACGACAGCTTGACATTTTATCGCCGCGTCGTACATTTGCGGCGGTCACGATGAGCGTGCTTCACACCAGCCGAACTTCCGGCGCGCTCGTCACAGAGGTCCCCCCATCGATTCCGTCGTTCTCATCATTTCCGATATCGTTATCGCGGATCGGCCCCATCGCGGGCTGAATGGCGCATGCACGCACGTCTCGATCGTATATGCCGGAGCTTCCGGCCGGATCGGTCGCGGCGGCACGCGCCGAGGATGTCGCGCGCATCCATGCGTCGACATGCAATCATGACATAACATCCGCCCGGTGTTTTCGACAACCGGGATTTCCCGACGACAATGCTCCGGAGCGTCACCGGTGCGCGCCGACGGACGATCCCGATTTCTCGCATCATTTTTTTTCCATAGCAGAGCCACTCTCCATGTGCCGGTGACCGGCCGCCATCACGGTCCCGGTGGTCGCGCGCGCGCGGATGTTCGCGTCGCGGGCGATCTCGATGGAGCATCGCGATCGCGCACTCCTTCTCCTCCCCATCGCATTCCCGAAACATGCCGTCAACCATGACGGGGGGAATTGCCATGCCGTGCGCGATCATCCCATCACCGATCATCATCGACGCGCGCCGGCTTCGGCCACGCGCGCCATGAGCACACATACCATCCAAATCCTCACAAGGAGAGATCATGGCAAAGAATCCACTGCCGAGCGATCCGAAGTCGGAGACGACGGCGGAGCAGCCGCCGACAACCGCGGAAGCGCCACCGACCCCGCCGAACCTCGGCACGCATCCGCTGGTCGACAAGCTTCACACCGATCCGGATGATACCCGGAACCTCGTCTCCCTCGTCGGCTACATCGGCCCGTCGAAGAAGCCGGACTCGATCAGACTCTATCTCGACCTCGGCTTCAAGAGCTACTACGAGATCCCGAAGAGCGGCGTGGTGAGCACCTCGGCGGCCGGCGATGATCCGAACAGCCCGACCACCGTGTTCGTCGACGCCACCACGCCGGTGGAGGTGGTGACCGTCCAGAGCCAGAGCGTGGCGGCCGGCTATCTGCAGGGGGCGATCGCCAGCGGATATCTCGGGGGCGCCTCGGGGCATCCGTGCATCAATACCCTCGTCACCAGCATGGGCCCGGTGCACACCTGCATCAACACCATCGCCACCAGCACCGGCCCGCAGGCACAGGGGGGCGGACAGCCGTGCGTCAACACGCTCGTCAACAGCATGGGGCCGGTGCATACCTGCATCAACACCCTGGCCACGAGCATGGGGCCGAACCACACCGTCTGCTGCACCACCTCGGTGGCCGACGCCGCCTACGCCGGCGCGGCCAACGCGAACGTGGGCCCCACCGGCTGGTATACCTGCACGGTCAGCCCCTGCCAGGTCGGCACGCCGACGGTGATCGGGCCGACCGGATGGCATACCTGCGCCTGCCCGGATCAGGCCCAGGGAGGAGCACTCGGCGCGGCGCCGGGAGCGGCCGCCTGCCAGCCGGGACAGCATCCGTCGCTGCTTGGTCCCACCGCCTACCTGACCTGCATCTGCGGACCTGGCCCGGCCTGCGCCCCCGGCACGCCGACGATGCTCGGACCGACCGCCTACCTGACCTGCGTCTGCGGACCCGGCCCGGCCTGCGCCCCCGGCACGCCGACGCTGATCGGGCCGACCGGATGGTACACCTGCGGCCAGCCGCAGGGAGCACAGCCCCAGGCACTCGGAGCGGCCAACATGGCCTGTCAGCCGGGACAGCATCCGACGCTCCTCGGGCCCACCGCGTATCTGACCTGCGGACCCGGCCCGGCCTGCATCCCGGGACAGCATCCCTCGCTGATCGGACCGACCGCCTACCTGACCTGCGTCTGCGGACCCGGCCCGGTCTGCGCGCCGGGAACCCCGACGATGATCGGACCGACCGGATGGCACACCTGCGCCTGCCCGCAGCCATGTCACCCCGGCCAGATCACGCTCCTCGGACCGACCGGGTGGCATACCTGCGCCTGCCCGGCCGGAGCGCAACCCGGAGCGCCACAGGCCGCCCTGGGCGCAGCCGCCCCACAAGCGCGTGCTCAACCCGCCCCGATGTGCATCACCGTCCACACGCACGCGCCGACCTGGTGCCCGCCGAAGATCTGCCCGACCATCTACACGGCAAACCCGACCGGATGCGAGCCGGGACAGGCCGCGGCCGCCGTGCCTGTCTGCCCGACCGTCTACACGGCAAACCCGACCGGATGCGAGGGACACGGCCCGATCTGCCTGACGGTGGTCACGGCCAACCCGACCGACTGCGGACCGATCTGCCTGACGGTGGTGACCGCCAACCCGACCGACTGCGGTCCGAAGGTCTGCCCGACGGTGTATACCGCCAACCCGACCAACTGCGGTTGATCGGCCGGTCGCGATCGATCGCCGACCGCGGTTGATCGCCATTGCTCTTCATTCATCGTTCGCGGAGGGACGGGAGGTCCCCGCCCCTCCGCGACATTTCATCCTTCAGCCTTCATGCTCAACGTCGACAACGCCACGCACTATCTGCTCGACCGGAAGCTCATCGACGTCCGATCGATCCTGGAGGAGGATCTGACGATCGCCAGCGCCGCGCGACGCAACCTGAACCTCCGCGTTACCCGGCGCGAGCGGCCGGGATACCTGATCAAGCAGCCGGACCTCGCCACCGGCGGCGACCAGACGCTCCGCTGCGAGGCGGCCTTCTACGACTTCTGCCAGAAGGAGCCGTCGGTCGCCGCGATGCTCGAGATCATGCCACGCATGGTCTGGTTCGATCCGGAGCGGGCGCTCGTGATGCTGGAGCTCGTCGAGCGCGCCAAACCGCTCTGGGAGCATCTGGCCACCTTTCCGCCGGGACAGCTCCCGACCGGCGTCCATGGGCGCATCGGGAGCGCGCTCGGCACCTTCCATCGCACCTTCCGCCTGCCGGGAGCGGCCGAGGATCCCAGACTGGCCTGGCTCCGACGCTCCGTCCCCTGGGTGATGCAGGTCCACAAGCCGGGCCCCGAGCTGCTGGCCACGATCAGCCCGGCCAATTACGAGACGCTCAAGATCCTGCAGACGCAGGACGGGCTCAGCGCCAGCCTCGACGACCTCCGCCGGAAATGGCGCCCGGAGACGGTGATCCACAACGACATCAAGTCGGACAACATTCTGATCCGCGACGGCCAGGGGGAAGAGGAGCGCGTCGTGATCGTCGACTGGGAGCTGGTGCAGATCGGCGACCCGGCCTGGGATATCGCCGGCGTGCTGCAGGACATGGTGATCTTCTGGGTGAACTCGATGTCCACGATGATGCCGACCGCCGAGGAGATGTCCGCCACGGCGCGCCATCCGCTTCCGGTGATCCAGTCGGCGCTGCGGGTCTTCTGGCGCGCCTACCGCGCCGCCGCCGACATCGACGCGGCCGAGGCCGAGGAGCTGATCCTCCGGAGCGTGCTCTTCTCGGCCGCCCGGCTGCTGCAGACCGCCTACGAGGCGGCGCAGATGTCGACCACGCTTCCGGTCTCCTCGGTGCTTCTGCTCCAGATCAGCGCGAATCTTCTGGCCGACCCGGAAACCAGCCAGGTCCGCCTCTACGGTCTCTTTCAGGAGGTGAGCGTATGAACGCCACGACCATCGAACAACGTCCGCACGACGATATCGCCGAGATGATGGGGGCCGTGGAGATCCACGCCCACGACCGCTACACGATCGCCGGACAGTACCGGGATTTCAGCGCCATGCCGATGGCGCCGTCGGCCGGACGTCCGCCGCTGCTCGACTATCTGGAGCGGGATCTCTACGCGCTTCTCTACGTCCGTCCATCCTCGCCGGTCGACGCGCCCCCCGATTACCTGGCGCAGCGCCAGTTCACCGCCACCCTCTCGGCGGCCAACAACGGAAAGGGGAGCTGGGAGGCGGGATGGAAAATCGAATCGATCGACGATGATGGACGCATCGCCGTCACGCGCGACCGCGTCACATTCTGGGCGCAGCCGGCCGGCGTGATGACCCGCACCGGACAGGCCGTTCCCGGCGACTTCTGCAGGGTCTGGGTGATGAAGGAGCTCCGGCTGCTCGTCCCCGGCTTCTACTACGCGATCGGCGACGGTGACGGCACCTCCTCGCGCGACACCACCGATCCGCTCGTCAGGATCTACTGGCATCTGAAGGCGGACGCCGCGGTGCAGTACATGGCGCTGGCGACCGGCGCGTTCAACGCGGCGAGGATTCCGTTCCGGACCAAGGTGATCGCCGAGCCGGGGAGCTATCTGCGGGCCGATGCCGGCGTGCTCTATCTGGAGCGGCGATACTTCCCCCGGTCGCGCCGCCTCATCGTCGATATCCATCGCGCGCTCGGCGCCGGGCTCCGATCGTCGGTCCCGATGTTCTCGCGACGCCTGGCCGAGGGGGTCGGCGTGGCCGAGGATCCGGGGAACGGCCTCAGCTTCGGACAGTCGCGGAGCAACGTGATCGCCCGCGCGCTCTGGGCCTGCCACGAGCGGGGGATCATCGCTCCGGAGGAGCGCCTTGCCGTTGCCGCGGAGCTGTTCCGGGAAGAGGGGATCGATCCGACGCGGCCGCATCTGACGCCCGGCTCCGAGGATCTCTACGATCTCGCCGTGAGCATCCCGGAGCCCCACGGCCGCCATGGATGGACCACGCGTGGCACGCGCGCCACGCGACGCAACCGCAGAACCAACCGCAACTGAGCCACGACCGAGGAGAGAAGATTCATGATCGCCAGCGATATCGACGTCGAGATCACGACCAGGACCTTCATCGACAACGCCGAGAAGATCGGCCGCGAGATCCTCGCGGGAACGTACTGGGACGAGCAGGGGAGCGCGTGCAACTGGATGGGGCGGGCGGAGCTGGAGGAAGGCCCGTCCACGATCGCCTCGGGAGCGCTCGTGGCCAGCATCTATGCCGGCAGCGCGGGGGTGGCGCTCTTTCTGATCGAGCTCTTCGCGATCACGCGCGATCCGGAGCTGCTCCGGACCGCCAGGGGAGCGATTCGCCGCTCCTTCGGCAACGCGGCGGCCGTCGCGCGTCCGCACACTTCACGGATCTCCTTCTGGTCCGGGGAGCTCGGCGTTGCCTATGCCGCCTCGCGGCTCGAGGAAGTATCGGGGGACGATGAATTCGATGCCTCGATCGAGCGCGCGATCGATGGCGTGGAGCGGGCGTTGTCCGAATCGCATCCGCTCGATCTGATGGGAGGGAGCGCCGGGGCCATCGCGCCGCTGATGGCGATCGCGCGTCACGACCGGTTCGCGCGCTGCCGCGAGCTGGCGCTCCGCTGCGGCGCCGAGATTCTGGAAACGGCCGTCTGGTCGGGCGGACTCTGCAGCTGGGACGCGATCGTGGCCAGCGGCGGACAGATGCCCACGCCCCCCTGGAGCGGACTTTCGCATGGCGCCTCCGGCATGGCCGTGGCGATGCTCGACATCTTCGAGCTCACCGGCGACGAGCGGTATCTGGCCACCGCGCGCGGCGCCATCGCCTACGAGGACACCCTCTTCAGCCCGCATCACGCCAACTGGCTCGACGTCCGATTCCCCCACGCGATGCAGGGAGGGATGATGTCCGGCTCCTTCCAGACCACCTGGTGCCACGGCGCTCCGGGCATCGCGCTGGCGCGGCTGCGCGCCATGGCCGGCGATCCGGCGCATCGCGATCACTACGAGGCCTCCGGACGCCTCGCGGTCACGACCACGATCGGCGCCATCGAGCTTGCCCTTTCCGGGCCTCCGGCCGATACCTCCCTCTGCCACGGCGCGGCCGGGCTGATCGAGGTGCTTCTGACCGCCGCCATCCTCCTGGACGATCCGATCCTCCGCCGGAGCGCCGACGACTACGCGCGCCGCCTGATAGAGCGCCACGCTCCCTCCGGCGAATGGCCCTCCGGCATCACTACCAAAGGGGCCACGCCGTCGCTGATGATCGGCTCCTCCGGCGTCGGCTATCACTTCCTCCGCCACCATGCTCCCGGCCAGGTGCCGGGCCTGCTCCTGTTCGGCCGGTGATCGTATCGCCGGCTCGGCGCCGCGAACACGATCATCGGCGCGCTCCGCCATTGAGGCACCACGGAGCATGCCGATGATCGCGCGGCGGGATCATCCTCGGATCGTCACCGCTTCGGCCGGACGTTGTAGCCGCGCTCGTCGTACGGGGAGAGCTTCTCCAGCCAGAGCTCCTCGAGGGCGCGGAGATCATCCTTCGGATCGTAGTCCGGACGCTCCGGCGGCGCGATCGTGTCGAGCACCTCGAAGGCGAACGCGTCGGGACCGAGCCTGTTCCAGTCGCTCTGCAGCCGCGTGTTCGGATGCCCTCCGAACTTCAGCCGCGCCATCTGGCCGTTGATCGCCGCGTCCACGTTGGCGCTGGTTCCGATGAACGACAGGTCGTCCACCTTGTTGTACACGCGCCAGATTCCGATCGGCTTCGGCGTGTTCTTGTACTGTTCCTTGAGTGCTTTCTTGTCCATGATGCTGTCCGGTTCGATTCGGATCGGATATGCCGGCGCCACATCCATCACGGCGCCGAGCGGCCCCCTTTCAGCCCCGACGCTCCGGGGCGTTACCACGCATTCCCCCGAAACACGCGTGCCGTGGAGAACGCGCGCATCCCTTTCCGCGGCGTTCACGCCGGACGCTCCGGGATGATCGGGGAGATGGGGGCCGGGGATGAACATACGGTCCGGAAGTGGATCGTGGTCCGAGGTTTGATGCCACGATCGTGATCCGCCGAGCTCGGAACGGCCTTCCGTTCCCTCTCCCGTGTCGGCACGAACGTGGGCCGGCGAGCCCCCACGCCCTTCAACATCATTCGTTCGCGATCGCGTCTCACGCGACATCGCGTTCTCACGCGACATCGCGTTCTCACGCGACGGAGGCGATTCCCGATGGACCTTTTCTCGGAAGACAACAGGCGTAATCCGTTCCAGATGTACGACCACGCGCGGAGCTCCTCTCCGGTGCTCCAGGTTCCCGGCTACAACTTCTGGATGGTGTTCGACTACGACGGCGTCAAGCGCGCGCTGACCGATCACGAGGCGTTCAGCTCGAGCATGACCTACGCCGGGCAGGGAAACCCGCAGTGGATGATCTTCTTCGATCCGCCGCGCCAGACAAAGCTCCGCGGGCTGATCTCGCGCGCCTTCACGCCGAGGATGATCGCCGGACTGGAGCCGCGCATCCGCGAGCTCACGCGCGAGCTTCTGGATGCGGCGCTGGAGAACGACCAGACCGATCTGGCGGCCTCCTTCTCGGTTCCCCTGCCGATGAAGGTGATCTCCGGCATGCTCGGCATTCCGGCCGACGACTGGGAGCGGTTCTGCGCCTGGAGCGATTCGATCCTGAAGCTCAGCTACACCATCGCCGGCGGCGAGGCCTCCAAGGCCGCCGCCGAGGAATACTATGCCGTCAACGCCGAGATGCATGCCTATCTGCCGGAGATGATCGAGAGCCGGCGCGGCGAGCCGCGGGAGGATCTCCTCTCCAGACTCGCCGAGGCGGAGGTCGACGGCGAGCGGCTGACCGATGAGGAGATCATCGCCTTCTGCCAGCTTCTGCTCATCGCCGGCCACGAGACGACGACGAACCTGATCAACAACGCGGTGGTCTCCCTGCTGGAGAATCCGGGCGAGCTGGCCCGGCTCCGCGCCACGCCGGAGCTGCTTCCCTCGGCGATCGAGGAGGTGCTCCGCTATCGCTCCCCGCTACAGTGGATGTTCCGCGCCACCACGCGCGAGGTGGAGCTCGGCGGCCAGACGATCCCCGCCGGCACGGTTGTGCTTCCGGTGATCGGCTCGGCCAATCGCGATCCGAAGGTGTTCGCCGATCCGTCCCGCTTCGACATCACGCGCGATCCGAACCCGCATATCGCCTTCGGCCACGGCATCCACTTCTGCCTCGGCGCCCCGCTCTCCCGCATGGAGGCGCGGATCGCCCTGACTGAGCTGCTCGCCAGGACCGAGAGCTTCGAGCTGGCGACCGATGGGCCGTGGCAGCCACGCAAGGCGCTCCACGTGCATGGGCCGGCCACGCTCCCGATCCGCTTCGAGCGGCGCCAGAGAGCCGTCGCCGAGCCGGACGCCGCGCTCTGACCGGCGCCGCGACGCGGCGGTTCCCGACACGCGCGCATGGCGGGGCGGCCGACTCCTGGGCCGTCCCGCTCGCCGTTCATGAGCCGGCCAGGTGCTCTCGTGGCGCGCGCCGACAAGCGAGCGGGGGGAGGAGCGCCCGATGATCGGCAATCGGGAGAACCGCGTAACTTCCGCCGCGATCCCCGGCCACGCGCACCCCGATGCGTCGCGCGGCGGGCGATCTTCCCGACATCCCTCATTCACGAATCTCCTCTCCTCCCATGATCCGTGGCATGCACGCAATGTTCTATTCGTCGGAGGCGGCGGCGCTCCGCGCCTTCTTCCGCGACAAGCTCGGCTTCTCCTCGACCGATGTCGGCGAAGGCTGGCTGATCTTCGATGTGCCGGAAGCCGACCTCGGCTGCCATCCGGCCGATCCGGAGCATGGCGCTCCCTCCGGCACGCACGACATCTCCTTCTACTGCGACGACATCGAGAGCACCGTGGCCGAGCTCACCGGGCGCGGCGTGGAGTTCACCGGACCGGTCCAGGATCACGGCTACGGCTTCGTGACCCACTTCATCGTGCCGGGCGGCTTCCAGGTGCAGCTCTACCAGCCGAAGTACGCAAAGTCCTCCCAGGAAGCGTGATCGCATCCGAGCGTCGATGACCGCCGTGACCGCGAAACGCCTCGCGGCCATGGCCGTGTACGCTCCGTGACATCGCTCGGCTTCCGGCGTCCCCTCCCATGAGGGTCGATCGAGGAGGTGGAGCGATGCCATCGATCGACACCGGTCACGGAACATCATGGAATCATGGAATCACGGAGCCACGCATTGCACGACGGCACCACGCTGGTGATCCGTCCGGCGGCCCCCGGCGATGCCGGTCCGCTCATCGAGTACCTGCGCGCCGTCGCCGGGGAATCGACCTTCCTCACCTTCGATCCCGACGAGTTCCTCGTCACCGAGGTGCAGGAGGAAACGATCCTCCGCGGCTACCAGGAGTCGGACAACCAGCTTTACCTGATCGGCCTGGTCGACGGCGCGATCGTGGCGGCGCTGACCTTCTCCGCGGGGAGCCGGCGACGGGTGCGCCATCGCGGCGAGCTCGGCATGTCGGTGCGCGAGGCGTACTGGGGGTGGGGCATCGGGGCACTGATGCTCGATACGCTCATCGGCTGGGCGCGTGGCACCGGCATCATCGGAAAGATCGATCTCCACGTCAGGGCCGATAACGCGCGGGCCGTCGCGCTCTATCTGAGGAAGGGCTTCGCGATCGAGGGAACGATGAGCCGCGGCATGCTGATCGACGGCATCTGGCACGATCATCACGCGATGGGACTCGAGATCGACTAGAACGTGGCGGCCACGCCGTCAACGCAACAACTGAACGACACGGGAAGGGAGCACCAGAAGCATGTATTGTTCGCTGAGCAGCATCGACATCGTCGCGATGAAAGCGGATGGGCGCGAGGAGTATACGCAGGTAGACCACCGGGAAGCCGGGGAGATCGAGCGGGACCGCGAGCTGTCGACGATCTTCGCGCTGATCCGGATGCTGAACCCGAAGCGCGCGGCCAAGCCGGGAGAGCCGGAGCCGTCGGTCGTCTACTGCTCGATCCATCAGCCCCCGGAGTTTCTTCGCGAGGCGGTGCGCGCCGCCGGCGGTGCGCACGTGCTCGGCCTGGACCGCGAGCCGGTATCGTATGAAGGAGGGGCACGCCCGCTCGAGGAGATCGCCGGCGAGGCCTTCGCCGCCCTGGCGCGACGCACCGCGGCCGAGCATAGCGTGGAGCTGACGTCCGATGGACTCGAACGGATCGAGCGTGAGCTGGCCGCGGCGGCGGGAAGCAGGGAGGAAGATGAGGTCGGCTACTGGTCGGCGGTGATCAAGCTCGGCGCGGTTGCCGGGGAGGCGATCCGCGTCGCCAACGGCGGCCGCTGGATCGTCGTGGAATCCGGATCGCTCCCGTTCTCCTTCGAGACCACCTTCCGCGGCGAGGAGGCGAAGGTCAACACGCTCGGCAAGGCGATCAAGCTGCTGGCCAACGGCGACGACGACAGCATTGCCGCGCTCGTCGGCGTCGTTGCCGGAGAGCCGTGATCTCAGCGGAACAGATCCGCGTGGCCACGCCGTGATGATCGCGTCGTCGGGAGTAGGTGACGGCGGCATCTCACCGCGGCTGCCCGTCGGATGATTACTCCGGCTCGTGGAAGCGGATATCGTGCGTGGTCGCCTCGCCGGCCACGAAGCCGAGCAGCGCTTCTCCCTCCGCGGCAAGCGCGGCGCGATCCCGCCTGGCGAGCTTGCCGATCGAACGGATCCGCAGTATCGCGGACTTCCGCTCACGCTCGATCTTCCAGGTGCCGGCGATGAAGCCGTCCAGCAGGAACGTCCAGGTGTAGCCGTTCTCCATCCAGACATGTTCCCGTTGGGAATCGTCCATGATCCGGCTCCGGTCGGCGTGGGAGAGGAAGAGATTGTCGTACACCGGCAGGAACCGTGGCGGCGCGGGAGTCTCCGCGTCGGGACGGGGAGCATCGGGAAGATCGAAGAGCTCGACCCCTTTCTCGTCGCGGAAGATCACGAGGCAGGAGCGCAGCCGTTCGAGGACCTCGCGCAGCCGCGTCAGTCCGGACCATGTCTGCACATCCTTGACCGAGGCGGGGCCGTAGGCCGCGAGGTAGCGGAGCACCATGTCGTCGATCGAGGGCTCCGGCTCGAGCTCGCGTCCCACCCAGGCTTCGAGCGACGTATGCATCACCTGTCCGCTCCGTCCCCAGATGCCGCGCGGCGTCACCTGCGCCAGCGGAACCCAGGCGCGCACCGCCTGCGCCAGCGCGTCGGTGTTCCGGTCGGGCCACCGCTCGCCGAGCAGCTCCCCGAGCTCGGAGAACGTCATCGCCCGCTCCTCGACCAGCGCGCGCCCGGCTGAAGCGATCTCCTGGGGATCGAGCCCCGCGAGATGTTTGCCGAAGGCGCCGCGCATGCTCCGGTCGAGTACGCTTGCCATCAGCGGTCGGAGCCGTAGCGCGTCCCGGTCGGTGACCGTGTGGAGCGTCGAGCGCATCAGCGCGATCCTGAGCGCGCGGCGTTCGCTCATCAGCCCGGCCAGCTCGTCGTGACGAAATCCCTCCAGCCGCGTCCAGAGTCCGACGTAGGGATCGTTCGGGTTCTGCGCCTGAAGTCCCACCAGATGCTCGATGGTATCGTAGGCCGGGAGGGCGTGACGCTCCAGGAGCATATGTCTGGCCAGCAGCGCGCGGTTGAGCGCGCGGCGATCGAGGGTGGCGACGCCATCGGCGGGAGAGGATGAGCCAGTCGTGGCGCGTGATCCGGTCGGCATCTGTGCGGCGCGTTGCGTATGAGGGCGATCGGGAATGGAGCGCGTGGCCGCGAGCCTCGCGAAGCATGCGGCGGCGCGGCGTGTCCATCCCGGGATGTTGATAGTGGCGGCAAACATATCGCATGAAGCGATCATCGCGAAACCGAATGGGCCGTCGTGGCGAACGATGTCCGAGGCCGGGAGCATCGGTTCGGCGCCGCATGCACGATGACGGAAGTAATGGAGCCGCGTATGGGGATCGACTACATCTACGTGAACTTCACGCGACGGGAGCGGTTTTCCGTGGACGCGCTCGGCGGCGGCGGAAGGATCGGCGCGCTCGGCCGCACGCTCGCCTCGCGCGCGCTGCACCTGATGATCCTGGGAGCACCGGGAGATCGCCGGCCCGGGGAGCGACGGACGATCGGCCGCTGGACCGGAGAGAGCATCGGCATCATCGGCGACACCATGGCGGAGTGGGAGAGCTTCGCCGCGGAGCACACCGACGTCGCGGCCAACGCGATCATGGCGGTCTACCAGCAGGACGGGTTCGACGAGATCGGCGAGGCGGCCGAGGAGGGGAGCGCGCTCTTCATGCAGCTCTGCTATCTGATCAGCACGCGACAGGCGCCGGAGCTGGAGCCGCACATGGTCAGGAAGTTCGGCGCGAAATATCTGGCGCGGTTCGCCATGCAGGCGCGGGAGTATCCCTGGTTCACCTACGCCGACCTCGCCCCGGCGCCGGACAGATGAATGAACGCACTCGACCGGCCATCATCATGACGACCATTTCCCCACGCGATCCCGCGCCACGCCATGTCGTGCCGGCGGTGGTATTCGCATCGCTGGCACCGGGGGAGCTGCGCGTTACGCTCTTCCCGGGCAACTCGCATGTCGACGGCGGCGTGCCGCGCGATCTGCCTCTGGAGATGGTTCCGCGCGAGCTTCGCATGCCGAACACGCCCCTCTGGGTGGAGCTCGACGAGCGTCACGAAATCCTCCGCGCATGGAAGCGCGATGAGCTCACGGCGGATGAAGCGCCGCGTGAGAACGATGCGCAGGGCATCGCCTCCCGTTCTCGCGCGGATCACGGAAGGGCTTCCAACATCCGGCGCCAGCTGCGCCTGGCACGGTGGACGGTACTGGCGCCGACGGCGTTCCTGGCGATCGGAACGATCATCCTCGAGACCACGCCGCTGGAGCTGACCGACGCGCGCCTCGACGTGGCCATGCATCTCGGCGCGATCATCGGAACGCTCGGCGTATCCTGGCTGATCGTGCTTGCCCTATCCGGCGTGCGGCGGCTTGTCGTCATCCTCGCGATCCTGCTCGGCGCAATCAGCGCGGCGCCGTTGCTGGTCGGCGGCGATATCGGATTGCGATATATGTTTTCCCTCTCGCCGTGGAAGACCACGAAGATTCTCTATCGCCATCGTGACCACGAGGGGGAAGCCATCGTGGAGCAGAGCCGGGATGTCGGCGCGCTCGGCTACGACCGCCGCGTTGTCCGGAGCACCGATCTCACCGGCTTCCTGGCGTGGTCCGTCACGCTCACCGATGCCGAAGCACGTCGGCTCGTTGCCACGGGGGAATGGGAAGCCGTGCATCGGGAGTTGAATCCGTATGATCCGAAGGGAGGCTGATATCACTTCCCGCACCGGCTTTGCCGAGCGGCGGAAGTTGGCTTACTTGCGCGGCGATACCGCCGCCGGAGAGATGAATGAACGCACTCGTACTCATCGGATACTGGCACTCCGCGGATGCGCCCTGGTGGCCCGATCCCGCCTGGTTCATAGATGATGCCTGGGCGCCGACGCTCCGTGAGCGGGTACTCGCGCATCTCCGGAGTGGAACGCCGCTGTCCAGCGCGATGGGAGCGAGCTGGTGTCGCTTCCATTGCGAGACGCGCTGGTGCGGCTCGGCCGAGTTTTCCGACGGCGTCTATGTCTGGCCGGAGGGACTCGCGCACTACGTCGAGCGCCACGCGGTGCGCCTGCCCGACGAATTCGTCGCGCACGTTCTCGCGGTTGGCAATCGGCCGTTTGATCAACGTCCCGCTGTCGGCCCGATGCAGCTCACGGTCGACACCACATGGTGGGAGCATCAGCATGGATGGCGCGCCGGAGAAAGCTGGCGCACGCCACCGCGCATCGGAACATTCACCGTCCGACTTCAGCATGGCCGCGCCACGCCGGGGCTGCTACGGCTCCTCCGACGCATTGACGGCCTGGGATCGTACTCCTATCCCACACTTGTCACGATGCTGGAGAATGGGGCGTGCTTCATTCTCCGCACGAATTCAGTGGAGCGCCCCATGCCGACGGAGCTCCGGACTCTCGCGGATGCGGGATTGACCGTGGAGTTTCTGCCGGATCATGTCGACCCGATGTAAAACAATCGCGGAAAGGAAGGCAACGCTCCCATCAACGGATTCGATCATCAGGAATGCCACACGTGGACGAACGGCTCACCATACGATCCTCGATCGGAAGCACGGAAGTAACGTTCCACGAGGCGATTCGGCGCGATCTCGAACCGTATGGGGAAGTAACGTTCGTGGTCACGCTCTCCGGAGGGCCGGTTTCCGCCTCACAGCGTATCAACGAGTGCTGGCCTGGAGAATGGACAACGTTCTTCCGGGAGATCGCCATGAACTGGCGCGGATGGAATGGCGTGAAATGCCGAGGGTCGATGATGGGAGATCTCGAGATGTCCTGCACGAATGACGGCCGTGGACACATCGCTCTTCGCGTGCGGATCAGTGGCGACGCGACCGACGATACCTGGAGCGCCGTGGACACGATCCATCTGGAAGCGGGTCAGCTCGACGCGGTGGCCCGGAGCGTCGCCGCGTATTTCGGCGAAGACATCCCTCTCGTCTCGATACCATGCTCTGGCTGAAGAAGCAATGACGAGAGGACTGAACGATCGCTTCGGGCACGGGCTCGCACGTCGCTCCGAAATCTCATCGCCGGATGCAAGCCCAACATGGCCGGCATGCGGATATGACAAGCGCATATAAGCATATATCTTCCCGCGAGCATATCGACCTCGGCTCACATCAGGATTTGGACGAATCATCATACCCCGTAGCCACGAGCTTCGTTGTCGCCGTTCCGACAGAGCGGATGACGATGAAGCCCACATGCCATCGGAGGTGAAAGGATGACGTACGATCCGGACAGACACCACCGTCGATCCATCCGACTGAAAGGGTATGATTATTTGCGCGCCGGCGCCTACTTCATCACGCTGTGCGTCCGAAGCCAACTGCGGCTGTTTGGGCACATCGACCGGGAACGGATGACGCTCAACGATGCCGGCAGGATGATCGGAAACGTATGGGAGTCGATACCTCGATATTATCCGGGGATCGACATCGACGCATTCGTGATCATGCCCGATCACGTTCACGGCATCGTCATCCTCGGTGATATCGTGGAAACCGCATCATCCGTACGGGCGGCCCCCCGTGGCCGCCCCTCCGATCCGGCAACGGACGATGGATCTCCATTCGCTTCTCCGCTGCCAGGCGGAGGGCATCCACGGGGGGATGCCCCTACCGAAGACGGTACGTCATCCCCTGATCTTGTACGGGCGGCCCCCCGTGGCCGCCCCTCCGGCCCGGCAACGCCCGAGCCCGATACTCCGCTGGCGCTTGGCGATATCGTGCTGCGATTCAAGACGCTCACGACGCATCACTATATCGATGGCGTCATGAGCTCCGGATGGCAACGATTCGATCGGCGGCTCTGGCATCGAGGGTATTATGAGCATATCGTCCGCAACGCGTCGGATCTCGATACGATACGTCGTTACATCGTCGACAACCCCGCGCGCTGGGGGATCGAGCGCGCGAGCCCCATGGAACGGCATTCGCGCCGGTAACGAAGATCACTTCCCGCACCGGCTTTGTCGAGCGGCGGAAGTTGGCTTACTTGCGCGGCCCGTGACGCGGACGAATCTCCGCGATCGGTTCCACACTCTTCGACCGCCGCCGATGCCGGCGGCATCTCCCCGATATCCGATGCGACTTCTCGCCATCTCCGGCAGCCTCCGGGCCGTCTCCTCGAATACGACACTCCTTCACGCCGCCGCGATGCTCGCGCCGGAGGGAGTCGAGATCGTCATGTACCACGGCCTGGCGGAGCTTCCGCACTTCAATCCCGATCTCGACACCACGCTCGACGATCCGAACCTTCCGGGGTCCGTGCGCGAGCTTCGCGCCGAGGTGGGCCGGGCCGATGCCATCCTGATCTCCAGTCCCGAATACGCGCACGGAGTTCCCGGCTCGATGAAGAACGCGCTCGACTGGCTGGTCGGAAGCAGCGAGTTTCCCGGCAAGGTCGTGGCGCTTCTGAATGCCTCACCACGCTCCACGCACGCGCAGGCCTCCCTTGCCGAAACGCTCAGAACGATGTCCGCCCATCTGGTCGACGGCTCGCCGTTCCCGATTCCGATGTCGGGCAGAAAGGTGGATGCCGCGGCCGCGACGGCCGATCACGATATCTCCACGGCGATCCGCTCCGCGCTCGAAGCCACGATCGACGCCATCGTGTCGCAACGCCCCGAGGAGGGTACCGGCGCCTCATCGCCGATGTGAGGCTTCACGATTCGGAGTGCCCGTGATCCCGCAATCTTGCATCCCCTCCAGGCCATCCATCCGCTCACGAGCCGCGCGCGGTACCGCGTCATGACATCGCCAACGGACCCCGCCATGTTCCCACGCCGACGAATGGCGCTGCCGCTCGCGCTGACGGCGCTGCGGGTGCTTCTCGCGCCGGTCGTCATCCTGCTGGCACTCGGCCATCCGAGCCGGACGGCGCTGGCCGCCTGCATGATCGCCGCGTTTCTCTCCGACGTGTTCGACGGCATCATCGCCCGTCGGCTCGGCGTCGCGACCCCGGCCCTTCGACGCCTGGACAGCGTGGTCGACTCCATCTTCTACCTGGCGGTCCTGTTCGCCGCGTGGCATCTCCATCCCGAGGCGATCACAGGACATGCGGCCCCGCTCATCGCGCTGGTCGCTCTCGAGATCGCGCGCTATCTGTTCGACTATCTCAAGTTCAGTCGCGAGGCGAGCTATCACATGTGGTCCTCCAAGCTGTGGGGCATCGCGCTCTTCCTCTGCTTTCTTCTGCTGCTGGGGTTCGGGGTATCGGGCATCATGGTGCCGATCGCCATCTGGCTCGGCATCGTCGCCGACCTCGAGGGACTCGCGATCTCGCTGGCTCTCGACGCGCCGAGAACCGATGTGCCCACGATCGTTCACGCGCTTCGTATCAGACACGCCGACGCGCGCGGCGCGGTGGATGGATAGCGCGGGGAACGTTCATCCTTGCCGACAGCCGAGCGGAACGGGGCATCATCGAGTGCACGGGGTGGGGAACAGAATGCTATCCGCATCGTCTCCCCGATATTCGGACAGCCCGCGCCCGGATCCGATACGCGGCCAAGCGAGGCGCTGGAAAAGATCGAAGCATGGTCTCCGCGGTCCGGACAATCGTAACGTCCGGCACGTACCATGACCCGAACGAAGCAACCGCAATCCACCCAGGTTCCATCTTGAGAGCACGCACCACGATGACGCTCATCTCCCGTCCGGCGCTCCGCGCCGCCCTGCTCATCATCATCAGCGCCGGAGCCCGCGCGCAGAGTCCGACTCCCTCCGGCGAATCATTCCCTTCATCCTCGGCCGCGCCGGCGTCGGCATCTCCCTCCGCGGCTCCGACATCGGCGGCTCCGGCGTCGGCGGCTCCGGCGTCGGCATCGGCGTCTCCATCGGCATCACCGGCATCCGCGCCCTCGACGTTCGCGCCCCCGATCTCGTCCGGATCTTCGTCCGCCTCCTCGGCGGCGCCATCTTCCATGGCACCATCTTCCATGGCATCATCGGCCGTGGCATCATCGGCCGTGGCGACCACTCCAGCGTTGCGGCGGAGCCAGATCGTTCCGCTGATCGATCATCATCAGCACATCCTCGGCCCGATGCTCCTCGAGGATCCGCCCCCGGAGCTTCCGGAGGTGAAGCTCCCACCGGAGCTCGACCGGGTGCTCCGCGAGCGTGAGAAGCTCTCCGGCGGCACCTCGCTCGGCGATCTCTACACCGACGACGCGCAGGTGCTCGACATCTCCGGCGCCGAGGATCACTGGACGCGCGATCGCCACGAGATCGGCTCTCTCCTGAGAGCCTACACGAACGACACCTGGTATTTTCCGAACGCCTACGCCATCGACGGCTCGACCGCCTACATCTCCGGCGTCACGCGGACGGGGGAGTCGAAGGAGGCGGATCTCAACTTCACCCTCGGCCTGCGCAAGGATCCCTCGGGGCGATGGAGGATCGCGTCGGAACAGGCATCGGTGAAGCCTCCGATGACGCACACGCGCCCGATCACCGCCGCGGACCTCATCGCCAATCTCGATGACGCCGGCATCGAGCGCGCCGTGGTGCTCTCAACCGCCTACTGGGCGGCCAGCGGCCTCACCGCCCAGCCACGTCCGGACGAACAGGCGGTGGTCCGCGCCGCCAACGACTGGGTGATCGATCAGGTGGCGCGCTATCCGGACCGGCTCGTCGCCTTCTGCTCGGTCAACCCGCTCAGCGACTACGCGATCGACGAGGTCCGCCGATGCTCGAAGCTCCCCGGCGTGAAGGGGATCAAGCTCCACTTCGGCAACTCGAACGTCGACCTGAAGAACCCACGGCATCTGGACAAGATCCGCCGGTTCTTCCGCGCGGCCAACGAGCTGCGCATGCCGATCGTGGTCCATCTCTGGACGATCGATACATCCTACGGCGCCGAGCACGCGCGGATCTTCCTGGAGAAGGTGCTCCCGGAGTCGCCCGATATCGTGGTGCAGATCGCGCACTTGGGCGGCGGCGGACGCTACGTCTACGACGACGTGCTCGGCGTGTTTGCCGACGCCATGGCCGCGCGCGATCCGCGGATGAAGAACGTCTACTTCGACCTCACGACCGTGGTGGACGAAAGTATCTCCGCGGCGATGCTCGATCGTCTGGCCGGACGCCTCCGGCAGATCGGCCTGGACCGGATCCTCTACGGCTCGGACATGACCGACATCCATCATCCGGCGCCCATCGTCGCGTGGGCCACGTTCCGCCGCCGTATTCCCCTGACCGATGACGAGGTGAGGAGAATCGCCGGAAACGTCGCCCCCTACATGCGCTGAGCTCTCCGGAGAGAGCACGGACGCCGCGCCGGGCTCTCTCCGATTCACCTACATCCACCCCCGCATCCGATGCCGACCGAATCCCTTCAAGACAGACCTCCCCGCGCGACGATCTTCGATTGCGATGGAACTCTGGTCGATAGCGAGAGTGTTGCAACCGAAGTACTCCTGGCGTTCGCCGCCGAGCATGGCAGGCTCGAGCTCGGGCTGGCCGAGGCCATGACGAGGTTTCGCGGGGTCCGGATGGATCTCTGCATCGCGGAGCTGGAGCGTCTGCTCGGCCGGAGCCTTCCGCCGGAGTTTCAGTCGCGGCTCCGCGAGCGGACGGCGGAGGCATTCCGCGCCAGGCTCCGTCCGATGGAGGGGGCGCTCGAGCTGGTGCGCTCGCTGGCCGGACCGATCTGCGTGGCATCGAGCGGACCGCGGGTGAAGATCGAGCTGAGTCTGACGTTGACCGGACTGCTTCCGTACTTCGAGGGACGCATCTTCAGCAGCTACGAGATCGGCTCCTGGAAGCCGGAGCCCGATCTGTTCCTGCACGCGGCGCGGAGCCTGGGAGTGGAGCCGCGGGAATGCGCGGTGGTGGAGGATAGCCTTCCCGGCATCATCGCCGGCATCGCCGCCGGGATGCGGGTGTTCGCGCTCCAGCCGCACGGCGACGATCCCGGGCTTCCACCGGAGGCGACCGTGGTCCGGAGTCTCGCCGAGCTCCGCGCGTACCTCGCGTGAGTATCCGCTCCATGAGATGAAGGAATGGCGGCATGTGCGTTGAAGATGTGGTAAGGCTGGCCGCGCGGCATCCCATCCTTCCGGAGGGGATGCCGGTCCTCGAACATCGACATCAACGAAGGAGAGACGATCATGGCATCGCGCAGGAACGGCATCGGACTAGTGGTCTGGCTTCTCGTGAGCTTCGCGGCCGGCGCGATCGGCGGCATTGCCTCGGCCGATGCCGGCTCGTTCTACGGCTCTCTCGTCCGGCCCGCGTGGGCGCCACCCTCGTGGCTGTTCGCGCCGGTCTGGAGCGTGCTCTATCTGCTGATGGGGATCGCCGCGTGGATGGTGTGGAAGACGCGGGGATTCAGGGGAGCACGCGGCAGGCTCACGCTCTTCCTGGCGCAGCTCGCGGCCAACGCGCTCTGGACCTGGCTCTTCTTCGCGTGGCATCGCGGCGGGCTCGCCAGCGCCGAGATCGTGATCCTCTGGGTGATGATTCTCGCGACGATCATCCTCTTCTGGCGCGTGCGGCCGCTGGCCGGCCTGCTTCTCGTCCCCTACCTGCTCTGGGTCAGCTTCGCCACCGCGCTCAGCGTCACCGTCTGGAAACTCAACCCGACGCTGCTCGGGTGAAGCAATCGGCTCTCGCCCTATCGAGATGCAACCCGAGTATTCGAACGAACGCTCCGTCCTTGGTCTCGTGCCGTCACGATAGGACAAATTGATTGCTCTCGTCGCGGAAGCCCGCGCGATAACGTTCGAGGGATATTGGCGTGTGCCACGGAGTAGACGCGGTTGGTAGGCGTTATCAGGTCACGTTCACGGTCGGGAGTAACCGCCGGGTATGGAAACGGGAGTACGCGGGATTATTCGGGAGATGTTCGAGCCGTACATCATGGCGCTCAAGGAAGATGGGCTTCTCGCCGGCGCGCATGAATGCTATCGCATGATCTGGATTCGAACGTTTCATCCCCCCGTGGCTCTCCGTCTCGACGTTGCCGACGATGATTCCGGAGTACTGAGGATCAGAAGAACCGACGGAATGGGAGGATTCGAGCCCGGGAATCTGGTCGTGGATCGATGGACCGTCATTGCTCCGGACGTGATTGACCGACTACGCACGATGATTGAGGTTTCCGGACTCCGTGGCATGCGGACGAGCAGGAACGACCTGTTCGGCATCGACGGAGCGACATGGATCATCGAAGCTCTGGCAAGCGGTGAACATCTCCTGGTGGCACGATGGGCTCCTCGAGATGGCCCGGTGCACGATATCGGCATGGAGCTGATGCGACTCTCCGGAGAAGATTTCGATCCGGTCTACTGACCGACGCACCGTCACCGGTCCGCGGCTCGCTCGAGCAGACGGATCGCCGACGCGATCGCACATCGACAAACCGTCATATCGTGAATCGCTACCAACTCGCCCTGCTGCTCCTGCTGGCCGCCATGCTCGTCGCGAGCCTGATCCATGCGCCGTTTCCGGAGCAGATGTATCTGCAGCACATCCCGACGGTGATCGCGCTGGTGGCATGGCCGGTAGTCGCGCGGCGCTTTCCGCTGACGAACACGGCGGCCTCCTGCCTGAGCATGTTCCTCCTTCTGCATATCGTCGCGGCGCGCTACATCTACTCCTATGTGCCGTACGACGCGTGGTCGCGGGCGCTCCTCGGATTTTCCATCACCGAGCATTTCGGCTTCCGCCGGAACCACTTCGATCGCCTGGTCCATTTCTCCTTCGGCGCGCTCTGGGTCAGGCCGATCTGGGAGGTCTGCGTCCGCTACTTCAAGGTGCGGCGGGGCTTCGCGTATTACGTCGCGTTCGAGTTCGTGCTGGCCTTCAGCATGCTCTACGAGCTGGTGGAGTGGGCTCTCACGCTCGTCATGGCCGGCCCGGACGCCAACGCCTACAACGGCCAGCAGGGGGATATGTGGGACGCGCAGAAGGACATGGCCTGCGCGCTCATCGGCGCGCTCGTGGCGCTGATCGTGCTGTTCATCACGCGCCGTCGACGCGGCTCGCCCGGAAGCCCGACGACGGTACCGGGTAAGCGGTCGTAGATATTCCCATTTCGGTATTCCAACACCGACCCCCTTCGACGAACCGATCATGAATTCGCTCGAAACTACGATCGCCGGATTCGCGGGCCTCGCCACCTGCTTCCGCATCCATATCGAGAGCCATCGGAGCATGACGCCGGAGCAATTCCTGCGGCGCGCGCACCTGCTGCTGGCCAGACTCTATCTCGCCGGCCTGACGCTCCCCGCCGTCGAGGCCGTGGATGGCTCCCATGACGATGCCGAGAAGAATGAGAACACCAGCGAGGAAACGGCCGGCGAGATCCCATGCGAGCAGATGACGCACGATCGATGGCATGAGCTCAATGTATCCCTCACCTCCTTCATCGGCGATAGGTGGAACTGGTATGCCGCCATCAGCGAACCCTACGATGATCCATCTCGGCCGGAGGAAACGGCCGTGGTGGGGAGCCTTGCCGATGATCTGGCCGATATCTATCGGGACTTGTCCAACGGACTCGCGATGTGGGAGCGGGAAGAACAGAGCGCGGCGATATGGCAATGGCGATTCACGTTCATCATCCATTGGGGGGAGCACGCGCTCGGAGCATTGCAGGCGCTCCACGCCTTAAGATCCATCGACGACACGCCCTTCCCGAATGGGAGCGACGCGGCGGAGATATAGTGCCGCCGCGGCATGATCGCCACGATGCACATCCGTATTTTCCCGGGCCGCGCGGTTCGCGCGGTGTGATGCTCGCAATGGAATACCAGGGAGGATGAGCCGATGCAACGACGCCAATCGGCCGGACTCGCCGGCATGCTCGCGGGAGTGGGGACCGTCCTGCTCGCAACCGGCACCGTGAACCCGGCCCACGAAACGCTCCTCTGGAGCCTCGGCGCGATCGCCTTCATGGCGGCCGTCGTGCTCCTGGTGCGCTCCCGCCGAGGCTGACGCCTTGCGCCGAGGCTGACGCCGTCGCCGACATTGACGCAAACCTTGGATCCCTCACAGAATGAAGCTACTCTACGCGAAATGGAGGGGGTAGCCGCACGTCTTTAGCGTGCGCCCCTCATTTCGATAGAGGCTCTTAGTGCGAACCCTTGTCGCATCCCGCATCGTTCATTCCTCCGAGCCGGTCATCCCGGATATCTCATCCACGTAAGGAGAAGCAGCATGAGCCAGGATCATATCGCCGTCGTCTCGACGACCATTGATGCCCCCGCCGCCGACGTCTGGCGTGCCCTCGTCGACCCCGAGGCGATCCGCGCCTACATGTTCGGCACCAACGTGGTCTCCGACTGGAAGAAGGGGAGCCCCATCGTCTGGAAAGGGGAGTGGCAGGGAAAAGCCTACGAGGATAAAGGCACCATCCTCGAGATCGATCCGGAGCATGCGATCAGCTATAGCCACTTCAGCCCCCTGGCCGGACTTCCCGATCTTCCCGAGAATTATCACACCGTGCGCGTCGAGCTCTCCCCGGACGGGGCCGGCACGCGCGTCGAGCTCCGGCAGGACAACAACCCCACCGACGAGGCGCGCGAGCACTCCGAAACGAACTGGCGGACGATGCTCGACGCGTTGAAGAAGTACGTCGAGTCCGCGTAACGCCATTCCCACGCCGACGAGAGAACGCCATGAAGATGTACATCCTGATCCGGGACGATGTCCCGCTCGGCTTCGCGATGGTGGCCGCCGCGCATGCCTCGCTCGCCGGCTATCTGAAATTCCGCGACACCCCGGAAGTGGAGGAGTGGCTCTCCGGCCCCTTCTTCAAGGCGGTCTGCAAGGTGACCGCGACGGAGTTCGAGAAGGCCAAGCAGGTCCCGGACCACGTGGTGCTCACCGAATCGGCGCTCGACGGCCGCGAGGTGGCCATCGCCTTCAAGCCGCGTCAGGAGTGGCCGAAGATGTTCTCCTTCCTGCGGCTCTACCGCGAGGCGCCCGCCGCACCGGGGGCACCGGCGTGAGCGGCGCGGCCCCATGCCGACGAGTGGCGCGCGGCGCCACGATCACGACACGCACATCCGGATCACATCATCGGGAGAGAGATCGACCATGTCCGCGAACATCGAGCTTCGCCCCATCATCGACGGGGATCTCCCCCTCTTCTTCGAGTTCGGCCGGGACCCGATCGCGGTCCGCATGGCCGCGTTCACCGCGAAGAATCCCTCGGATCACGCGGCGTTCCTTGCGCACTGGGAGCGGATACGCGCCACCCCCTCGGTCGTGACGCGGACCATCCTCGCCGATGGCGCCGTCGTCGGCAACGTGCTTTCCTATCAGGAGGAGGGGCGGACCGAGGTCACCTACTGGATCGATCGAGCGCGCTGGGGGAAGGGGATCGCGAGCGCGGCGCTCGCCACCTTCATCGACCTGCTCGACGTGCGCCCGCTGCGCGCGCGCGCCGCGGCCGACAACATCGGCTCGGTCAAGGTGCTCGAACGATGCGGCTTCAGGGTGATCGGCCACGACCGCGGATTCGCCAACGCGCGCGGCGAAGAGATCGACGAGCTGGTGCTCGAGCTGGCCGGCCCGCGCTGAGGTTCCGGACTTTTTCTCCACGCGCGCGCTGCCACGCGCGTCATCGCCATGCGCGGCCGGGAGCACTCCCATGATCGTTCTGGAAACCGAGCGTCTCATTCTCCGGCGCCTGACCCGTGACGACGTCGACGAGCTGGCCGCGCTCTACGCCGATCCCGACGTGATGCGCCACTTCGAGGGGACGCGCACGCGGGAGCAGGCGGCCGCCGAGATCGAGGAGATCCTCGGGTGGTACGAGCGCGCCGGCGTTCACTTCTGGGGAACGATCCTCCGGGAGAACGGCCGCTTCATCGGGCGGTGCGGCCTGTTGCCGCAGATGGTGGAGGGATGCCGGGACTACGAAGTGGCCTACATGCTGGCGCGCTCCTGCTGGGGACGCGGCCTGGCGACCGAGGCTGCCCGCGCGATCCGGGACCACGGACTCCTTACCCTCGGATTCCGACGCGTGATCTCCCTGATCGATCCCCGCAACCATGCCTCGATCCGCGTCGCCGAGAAGAACGGGATGCGCTGCCTCGGCAATGTCGAGGTCAATGGCTGGGTGGACCGCCTTTACGCGGTCGAGCGAAGTGAGCGCCTGGCACCAGATTCGGCGACCGCCGATCCCCCTTATTCGAGATTCCGATAATCGAGATCATGATGACGACCACTGACGACCGGCTCCTCGCGGAGCAGTTTCCGCTGGCCTCGAAGTATCATCCGGAGTGGCTTGCCGCCAGCATCAGCGGAGGAGCCAACTCCCTCTGGCTCGCCGAATGGCTCGCCTCGGCGATGGAGCTGCGTCCAGGGATGCGCGTGCTCGATCTCGGCTGCGGGCGCGCCGCTTCCTCCATCTTTCTCCACCGCGAATTCGGCGTGCGCGTGTGGGCGACCGATCTCTGGTTCAGTCCCACGGAGAACGCCCGACGCATCAGCGATGCCGGCGCTGGGGATGGGGTGATTCCCATCCATGCCGACGCGCGGTCGCTGCCGTTCGCCGCGGAGCAGTTCGACGCGATCGTCTCCATCGACTCGTTCATGTACTACGGCACCGACGACCTCTTCCTCGGCAACCTCGCGCGCTTCCTCAAGCCGGGCGGCCGGATCGGCATCGCGCTCTCCGGGCTGATGCACGAGATCGAGGGGGATGTGCCGGAGCATCTGCGCGCGTTCTGGACCCCCGAGGTCTGGTGCCTCCACTCGGCCGCATGGTGGCGACGACACTGGGAGCGGACCGGCATCGTGGAGATCGAGACGGCCGACAGCATGCCGGACGGGTGGCTCCGCTGGCTCGACTGGCAGCGCGCGGTCGCGCCCGACAACCACGCCGAGATCCAGGCGGTCGAGGAGGATCGCGGACGCACGCTCGGCTACGTGCGCGCCGTGGCGCGCCGTCGCGGGGAGGTGATGCTGGAGCAGCCGATCGTCTCCATTCCGGAGTCGTATACCCCCGCGCAACTGCTCCGATGAGCGTCCTGTGCCGACGCGCACGTTTCCGCCGAGCGGGGACGTCGGTGAATCGCCACCGAACACGTAGCTTTGGCCCCCGACGGCGCGCCCGGCCGAGATGCTCTGTGGAGATGTCCGACGTCGCGCCCCTCACGCTCATCTAACGCACCAGGAGAACATCGTGACCACGCGCGTACGCGGCCCGTTCGAAGTGAAGCTGACCCCGCAGCCACTCCACGATCAGACCGAGGGAACCCTTCTCGGACGCCTGTCGATCGACAAGCAGTTCCACGGCGATCTGGAAGCCACCAGCAGGGGAGAGATGCTCTCGGCCGGAACGGCGGTGAAGGGCTCGGCCGGCTACGTCGCCATCGAGCGGGTGAGCGGCACGCTGAACGGCCGCTCCGGAGCGTTCGTGCTCCAGCATACCGGCCTGATGGACCGCGGCGCCCCGAGCCTGACGATCACCGTCGTCCCCGATTCCGGCACCGACGAGCTCGAGGGACTTTCCGGCACCATGGCCATCGAGATCGTCGACGGCAAGCATACGTACGACTTCGAGTATACCATCGGAGATCGGGACTGAGCCGATGGGGAAGGGTGTGGTACGACTCCACGGGAGCGTCGGGCTCGGCCTGATCGTCGAGTGGCCGAGCGGCGTGATCTTCTCCAACCAGACCGGTGGGACCTTCTGCCTCCAGCCGGAGCTCGAGGGGATCTACGTTCCGCTGGCCAACGATGTCGAGCTCCCGGGCGGACGCCTCCTCTCACCGGAGACGGAGCTCGCCGCCTACTTCGAGGGACCGAAGCATCTGCGGACCGGCGCCGTGCATGGCCTCGACGCCGAGGATGCCGAAACGATCGAGCGGATCCTCGCCGCGTGGCGGCTGGACGGCGCGATCGAGATCGACCGCGAGCGTCTGGCGGAGTCGCACGAGGCATGGGTCCGGGTAATCGTCAACGGCGGCGAGGCGCTCTCGGCGGACCTGGCTCCCTATCCCCGGCTCGGCGTGCTCACCTGGAACAACAGCGATTGAGGCGCGAGCTCCAGTTGGGGATTTCGGGTACGGGCTCCGGGGACGGCGCTTCTTCTCATCCATGATCGCAAAGGACGCATCACGCATGCCGGCACTCTACGATACCATCGGCACGACCTACGGCGCCACGCGCCGCGCCGACCCCACCATCGTCGACACGCTCGCGCGCCTGGTCGAGCTCCGCGAGGACGCATCGTTGCTCGATCTGGCCTGCGGCACCGGGAACTACACCTGCGCCATGGCCGCCCGCGACGGCCGGTGGCACGGCGTGGATATCTCATCCGAGATGCTCGACAAAGCGGCCGCGCGTAGCCCGGAGATCGCATGGACGCTCGCGCCGGCCGACGCACTCCCGTTTCCCGACGGCACGTTCGACGGCGCCATCTGCACGCTCGCCATCCATCACTTCCCCGATCTGCTGGCTCCCTTCCGCGAGGTGCATCGGGCACTGCGCGGCGGACGCTTCGTGATCTTCACATCGTTTCCCGATCAGATGCGGGGCTACTGGCTCAACCGGTATTTCCCGGTGATGATGGAGCATGCCACGCTCCAGATGCCCTCCCGGGAGATGGTGCTCGGCGCGCTCGCCGACGCCGGATTCACCCTCCGCGAGATCGTTCCCTTCGACGTGCCGGCCGACCTTCAGGACCTGTTCCTCTACGCCGGCAAGGCACGTCCCGAGCTCTACTTCAATGAGATCTTCCGCGCCAACATCTCCAGCTTCGCCCTGTACGCGCCCCCCGAGGAGGTGCGCGCCGGCCTCGACGCGCTTCGCGCCGATATCGAGACGGGCGGGTTCGAGGAGATGGCGCGCGCATACGGCTCGGACACCGGAGACTACGCATACGTGGTGGCGGAGAAGGAGAGGGGATAGCCTCCACGCCCGGCCGGCGGACCATCGATGTGATGACGGGTGACGCGGGGACGGATGTCTCACACACGACCGGAGATCACGACCATGGATGCACGCTGGACCGGCCTTCACAGAACCGGAGGGATCGCGGCGCTCGCCGCCGCCATGCTCACCCTCCTCGGCATCATCACCTTCATCCTCTGGCCGCCGCCGGTCGGGAGCCCGGTAACCACATGGTTCGAGCTCTTCCGGAAGAACCCGTTCGCCGGCATGATGGATCTGGATCTGGTGATGCTGCTGGTGAACATCACGCTGATTCCCATCTTCGTCGCATTGTACATCGCCCTGCGCCATGGGCACGAGTCGCTCACCACGCTCGCCATCGCGCTCGGCCTGGTGGCCGTCACCTGCTACATCGCGTCGAGCCCGATCTTCGAGATCCTCACGCTGAGCCGGCAGTACGCCGGTGCGACGAGCGATGCCGAGCGTCAGACGCTGATCGCCGCGGGGCACGCGGTGCTCACATCCTATCTCGGCTCATCCATGGCCCCCGCCCGGCCCGGCGCGTGGACCACGCAGGGAACGGCGTTCAACGTCGGGTATCTGCTCTCGTCGATCGCCGGCACCATGTTCTCATTCGCCATGCTCCGACGTCGGACGTTCGGCGCGTGGATCGCTTACGCGGGCATCATCGGCAACCTGGCGGGGCTCGGCCTCTTTCTGCCGACGATCGGCATCGCGCTCTCGATGGTGGCGCTCCTGCTGATCCTCGTCTGGCTCTTCGGCGTCGGCGTCGGTCTGCTCCGCCTCGCGCGGGAGGGCGACGCGGGCATCACGGCGCCGGACGCTTCATGATGGACGCTCTCGAGATCATCGCGCGGCGTCGGTCGCGCATCGCACGGAGGAGATCAACCAGGTGACCATGATCGAGCATGCGGAGATTCCCATCCGCGGGGCCACGCTGGCCGATGCTCCGCGACTGACGGAGCTGATCCGCGCGGTCGGCGGCTTCTCCGCGCTGGAAGGGAAGAGTCCCGAGGATCTGCGCGAGATGATCGCCCGGGAGCTCGCGCTCTGTCTCGCCGATGGCAGCCACTCGATCCACATCGCGGGTCGCGAGGGGGAGGCACTCGTCGGCTATGTCGCCGTGCACTGGCTTCCCTATCTGATCATGGATGGTCCGGAGGGATTCGTCTCGGAGCTCTTTCTGGTCGAGGAGGCAAGGGGGCACGGCATCGGAACGCGACTGCTGGGAGCGGTGGAGCGTGAGGCGCGCGACCGCGGCTGCTCGCGGCTTCAACTGATCAACTTCCGGGACCGGGAATCCTACCGGCGCGGCTTCTACGAGAAAGCGGGATGGACGGAGCGTCCCGACGGCGCGAGCTTCGTCCGCCGCCTGAACCGGTAGCCGCACGTCGTCAGCGCGCGCCAGGGCAGCCGGACAAACCATCCCGACGACGCGAACGGTAGCCGCACGTCTTCTGCGTGAGCGCATTTGCCACCGGAAGGGGCCGCCCGCATGGAGCGCGTCTTCAGCGTGCACTCTTCCATGCGCCAGTACGTGGGCTTCCGAACGATGATGTCCGCGCCGCCCCGCGACGATGTCCGCACGAATCCCATCGATCGGAGAACGACATGAACGATACCGACTTCGACGCCATCGTCTCCGCGCTCGTGGATGACGCGCGCGTCACGCTCGGCTCCCGCGGGAAGAACGGGTTCGGCTCCTCCGCGCTTCAGGTGGATGGGAAGATCTTCGCGATGGTCTCCTCGGCCGGCCAATTCGTGGTGAAGCTCCCGAGGGGACGCGTCGACGAGCTGGAGGCCGCCGGCCAGGGGCACCGCTTCGATCCGGGGCATGGACGGCTGATGAAGGAGTGGCTGGCGGTGGAGCCGGATTCCACAGAGGACCGGCTGGCGCTGGCGCGCGAGGCGCTCCGCTTCGTCGGGAAATGAGGACCTCGCAACGCTCCGGCCCGGAAGCGTCGGCACGGAAAACGAAGCATCGCGGCCGACGCGACCGATACGATCTCGACACCGAATCACGGCGGCATCGGAGGCCGTCTGGCTCCCCCCAATCAACGGAACCGCATCTCGCATGAAGTCTCGATCGACGACCGGTCCACCCGCCATTCGGGATAGCAAAGAGCTCCACTTCTCCACCTTCGGCGCCGACGGCAACATCCAGGAATCGCTCTGGCTGCCGGGGACGCCGCAATGGCTCCCGTTCCAGCTCACCGGCGCTGGCGGCGCGGCGCCGCTTGCGCCGAAGGCGGCGGGCAACGTTCGCCCGGCGCTCGTCGCCGGCGCGCTCCACGCCTGCTACCGCGACGTGAACAACCACATCCAGGATCTGGTCCATGCCGGAGGCGCATGGGCGCTGGTGCCGGTCACCGGCCCCGGTGGCGCGGCCAACGCGCCGGCCGCGGCGGGAGCGCCGGCGGCGGTGGACTTCGGCGGATTCTTCCACTGCTTCTTCCGCGATGTCGCGGGGAATATCTGGGACGCGACCGCGGCTGGTCCGTTCTGGAATCTCGTGAAGATCGGCGGCGCCGGCGGCCAGGTCCCGGGCGCGATGGCCGCGGCGGGTGATCCGGTGGTGCTGGTCACCGAGAATCAGACGCACGTTTTCTACCGTGGCACGGACAACCACCTCTGGGATCTCTGGAGCATCGCCGGCGGTCCGTGGGGCGCCACGAAGATCTCCGACGATACGCTCGCCGGCGATCCGGCCGTGCTCCCCGGCAAGCTGCTCCTCTCCGATCCGACCCGCGAGGATACCTACCACGGTCCCTTCGTGATCTATCGTGATCCGAACGGTCTGATCCGCGGACAGCTCTACCAGGGGAAGAGCAACTGGAGCCGGACCGACATCATCCCCGGCGCGCTCACGATCAGTTCACACGGCTCGGACGACCCCGGCGCCTGGGTACCGCTGGTCCTCAACGGGCCGGAGAGCGGCTCGAAGGCTCCGACGGCCGCGGGCGATCCCAGCTTCGCGTTCGTTCTCGGCTGCTGCTATGCCGCCTGTTACCGCGACGCGAGCGGCAACATCGTGACCGTCGCCATCCATGCCTTCTCGACCAGCGGTGGCACCAACGACAACCTCGCCACCGCGATGCTCGGCGCATACCGGACCCTCATGGGACTGGACCCCACGGGCATGCTCGTGCCGAAGCTCAATATTCCCGCGTCGCTGAACCAGAAGGTAGAGACCACGCTCTCCCAGGCACAGACGAAGTCTCGCGTGGCCGACAACTCCTGGTACGCCACGACGATCGGACCGTCGGGAACGACCCGGCTTCCGGCGGCGCAGGGGAAGCCCTGGGTGCTCCCGATCGGCCGCGACACCGTCCACGTGTACTACCGCGACATCGCGGACGACATTCACGTCGTTGCCGGCCACATGGAGGGAGCCGTCGGATCGACGGCCGCAGCCGTGCTGTGAGATGATCGGGGGAACGGTCCGGCGCGATGCATGCGGACATCCCGGCCCTGCTCCGTATCCGTGGAGCAATCCTTATCATGGAATTGCGTCCCGTCGCGGCGTCACGACATCCTGATTCGGGAGGAACGAGATCATACCATGAGAACCGGAAGACTCGAGGCATTCAGCGATGGCGTGATCGCCATCATCATCACGATCATGGTGCTGGAGATGAAGGTGCCGCACGAGCCGAGCATCGACGCGCTCCTGCGGCTTGCGCCGGTCTTTCTGAGTTATGTGCTGAGCTTCGTGTACGTGGGGATCTACTGGAACAACCACCATCACATGCTTCACGCCACGACGCGCGTCACCGGGCCGATCCTCTGGGCCAATCTGCACCTGCTCTTCTGGCTCTCGCTGTTTCCGTTCGCCACCGGCTGGATGGGAGAGAACCACTTCGCGCCGGTGCCGACCGCGGTCTACGGCGTCGTGCTCCTGATGGCGGCCATCGCCTACTGGATCCTCCAGCGGACGATCATGGCCTCCGAAGGTCCCGACTCCGTGCTCCAGCGCGCGGTGGGGCAGGACTGGAAGGGAAAGCTCTCGCCTCTGTTCTACCTCGCCGCGATCGTCTCGACCTTCTTTTCGAGCTGGCTTCCGGAGGTGTTCTTCGTGGGGGTGGCGCTCCTCTGGCTCATCCCCGATCGCCGCATCGAGCGGACGCTGACCGAGGAGCTTTGAGAAGATGGTGATGCCGTCGGTCCGCGGTTCGTATACTCGGGAGCAGACGTCGCTTCCCGATCGCGCGCCGGACGATGTTCTCGACGACTGCTTCGATTCAACAAACGGAAGATCAGTGATGAAGATCCACGCCTCGCTCTTCGCCTGCCTCATGGTGCCGACGGCATTTGCATTCATGGCCTGCCGTACCCAGTCCGCGGGCGACGCGGCGCAGCGCCCATCGCGGGACACCATCGCCAGCTTCGACTCCGTGACGCTGGAGCGGACGCGCTGCTACGGACACTGTCCCGCGTATCGCGTCACGATCCACGGCGACGGCAAGGTCGAGTTCCAGGGGATGGCCTTCACCGCCGTTGGTGGCCGCCAGGAGGTGACGCTCTCCGGCGAGCGGATCGCGGAGCTTGTCGGCGCCATCAACGCCGCGGGATATTTCGCGCTCCCGTACGACAGCACCATTACCGACTGCCCGACGTACAGGACCGATGCCCCGACCGCGATCGTCTCGGTGACGTCCGGAGATCGGAGCAAGAAGATCACGCACTATCAGGGGTGCATCGACCTCGGCGCGGACGGCTCCCCGAATGGTATCATCTATCCCGCGCCCCTGACCGAGCTGGAGCGTCGCATCGATTCGCTCGTCGGCACCGATCGCTGGGTCAAGGGAGAGTAGTCGCTCGCGCTCGAACATCCGCGATATATCGCACGGATCATCCTCATGTCTCTCGTCATCCGCATTCTCGGTCCCGATGACGCCTCCGCGTTGGAGCGCGTGGCCGAGGATGTCTTCGACAATCCGGTGGACCCTCGCTGGAGCGCGGCATTCCTCGCCGATCCACGTCACATCATCGCCGTGGCGATCGAGGATGATGTGGTGATCGGGATGGCGACCGGCGTCGAGTATTTCCATCCGGACAAGCCGCCGGAGCTCTGGGTGAACGAGGTCGGCGTGGCGCCGACGCATCACGGCCGCGGTATCGGCAAACAGGTGCTCGGCGCGCTGCTGGAGCGTGGGAGGGAGCGCGGATGCCGGCGGGCGTGGGTCCTCACCAGCCACGACAACACTCCCGCGCGACGACTCTACAACGCGCTCGGCGGCGTGGACTCCGATGAGTCCGTGCTGATGATCGACTTCGATCTCGAGCGGACGTTACGGTAACGCACACCATCGTCTTCAGTGCATCATGCGCATACGTTCGGCACATCTGGGCGATCGCGACGCATGGCTCCGGATGCTGACTGACCTTACCCCGGATTGGTGGACATACAAAGCGGGCTAACTTGGCCATTGAGGTATGTCATGAAGAACAACCAGAAGCAGTACACCCCAGAGTTCCGCGAGGAAGCCGTCCGACTGACGGTCACCAGCGGCAAGTCTGTCCCACAGATCGCTCGCGATCTGGGCATCCCAAGTGGAACCTTGCACGGCTGGCGCCGCCAGGCTCGCTTGGATCATCGCTTGCCGGTGTCTGAGAACGAGTCGGCCGAGCAGCAGCTCAAACGACTCCAATCGGAGAATGAGCTGCTCAGGCAGGAGCGCGACATTTTAAAAAAAGCCATAGCGTACTTTGCGCAGCCCCCGACGAAGTAGCTGCCGCCGTGCGCTTCCGGTTCATCAGGGATCACGCCGACCAGTACCCGGTTGATCTGTTGTGCCGGCTGCTGCTGCTGACTACCAGCGGATACTATGCCTGGCTGGTTCGAGCTCCGTCGCAACGATCGATCAACGATGCCGAGCTGACCCAGCAGATCGAGCAGTTGCATCGCGATAGCCGTGGTCTCTATGGTGCTCCACGACTCAGAGCTGCCTTGCGCCGCCATGGGGTCTTCTGCTCGATCAAGCGGGTTGCCCGGCTGATGCGCGGGGCTGGACTGGCTGGTCGGCGGCCTCACCGCAAGCGCGGCACGACCGACTCGAAGCACACCCTGCCGGTAGCCGAGAACCTTCTGGCACGAGAGTTCACCGCGACGAAGGCTGGCCAGAAGTGGGTCTCGGACATCACCTATATCCAGACCTGGGAAGGCTGGCTGTATCTGGCCGTGGTGCTGGATCTGTACAGCCGGCGAGTGATCGGTTGGTCGATGAGCGATCAGATCAACGAATCGCTGGTTGAGTCATCCCTGGCGATGGCAGTGTCGCGAGGCTCGTACAGCTCGGAGTTGATCTTCCACTCCGATCGTGGCAGTCAATATGCGGCCAACCGGATCAGATCGAGGTTAGCCGAGCTGGCGATCCGTCAAAGCATGAGCCGCAAGGGCAACTGTTGGGACAACGCGGTCAGCGAGAGCTTCTTCGGAACATTGAAGCAGGAGCTGGTCAACCGCGTGTTTGCCAGCCGAGAGGAAGCACGAGCCGAGCTCTTCGAGTACATCGAGGTCTTTTACAATCGAGAGCGCCTGCACTCCAGCATTGGCTACCGAACTCCAGCCGAGTTCGAGAGCGGGCAACAACCCTCTATCAACACTTGTCCACCATAACGGGGCAAGGTCAGACGAGCCTTCATCCCGATCTCGCGCCGCACGAGCTTACGCCGGCGGTCGATGCCTTCCTCGGCCTCATCTCGATCTCCTCGATCGTTCCCGTCGAGGTCTTCCTCTGCGAGCTGGCCGACGGTCGCGTGGTGGGACTTCTGGAGCTCGGGATCCGCAACTACGCAGAGGGGTGCGACGGACCATGTCCGTTCGTCGAGAACTGGTATGTCGACGAGGAGATGCGAGGGCAGGGGGTGGGGCGAGCGCTCATGTCGGCGGCCGAGGAATGGTCGCGGGCGCGCGGCTATCGGGAGCTGGCCTCGAACGCGCTGATCGAGAACGTGGAGGGGCATCGTGCCCATGAGGCCGTGGGGTTCGTGGAGGTGGAGCGAACGGTCCACTTCCGGAAGGAGCTGTAGCTCCGATTCGGCCGCCGAACGATGCGCCATGGAGACGAGTCAATGATTGCCGATAAGAGCGGATCGACCTTCGACAGCCTTCTCTTCGAGATCGTGCGCGATTGCGGATGGGAGAGCTTTCCTCCCACCGAGAAGCTGCGCGCAATGGCCCGCATCAGCGGCCCGGGGGAGATAGCGCGTCTCATTGCCGATCTCGATCGCCTCGATGATGCCGACCTGTTCGATGACGCCGGCGACATGGCCGACGAATACTGGCGGCTGCGCACCACCTACTCGAACGTGCTCGCGATGATCGGAGAGCCGGCGGTCGATCCGCTGCTGAGCGCGCTCGGGAGCAACAACCCGCAGACGCGCGCGTACGCGGCCCGAGCGCTCGGCTACATCCGGACGCCGCGCGCCGTCGAGCCGATCATCGCGCTCGTTGCCGCGGAGCCGGCTCACCGCGCGGAGTTCAACCTGATCCATGCCCTCGGCATGCTCCGCGATGAGCGCGCGGTGGATGTTCTGCTGTCGATGCTGCGGATACCGGAGGATGTGCAGAACCGCTGGATGACGATCGGCTCGGCGGCAATGTCACTGGCCATGATCGGCGCGGAGCGCGCCATCGACCCCATGACCGAGCTGCTCGCGCGCGATCCGGAGTGGCGCGTGCGTCACGATGTGGTCCGGGCGCTCGCGTTCATGAAGCACCCGCGTGCGCGCCAGGCGCTCCGGCTGGCCGAGCACGACGTGGACGAGCGCGTCCGCTCCGTGGTACCGCGCCGTCGATGGTGGCACAAGCTGTTCGGGAGATGATGCGATGACTCGGGAACAATTCGGTGCCTTGCTAGCAACGACGACCGCCGCCGCCGTCAGCTTTGCGCGGTGGGGCAGCTATGGGACGGCCCCCGCACCTCTCGGCATGTCGGCCACCGGCGCAGCCTAAAGAGCTGCGCCTACCAGTTACGGAATCTCCTGCTCATAACCGCTTATGGCCATAGGCGCACCTTCGGTAGGCGCACGTCTTCAGCGTGCGCCGGCCTCGACGGACGCACCCTCTGAAGATCGGTTGGCGTTCACCTGAATCATGGTATTCGTGGCGAAGTCATATTCGGCCTGATGAGTGGCCACCACCGTCTAGCCGTCTCAGCCGTGGGCGCTGCCTGAAGAGCTGCGCCTACCAGAGGCAGGAACGTCCATGTTTTACGCCGCGGTGCGGCCAAGCACATCCGGTAGGCGCACGTCTTCAGCGTGCGCCACGGTGCAACCGAACCTTTCCATCGTGCGCCGACATTGATCCCCACACCGCCTCCAATTCCATCCCCCATGTTGTCGAGCAATCCCACGTCCGCGTTCACCGTGCCATCGGCCACATATGTATATTTCGATCGCCCCGTCCACCTGGAGGTGGACCATGTCTCGGATTCGCGAACGACATCATCGCCTTCCGCCCGGCTATTATCGTGGACGTCGGAGCATCACATTCACGATCTGCGTGGCGCGGAGGATGGTGATCTTCACCGAGCCTCGGATCGTCGGGATCATGACGACAATCCTTCACGAGGCCGTGCGGCGGTATCGCTGTGCTCTCGTGGCGTATGTGTTCATGCCCGATCATCTTCATGTCATCATTTCCGGCGAGGATGATCATGCGGACGGCCTTGCGGCCATGAAGCGCTTCAAACAGCGCTCGGGGTATTGGCTGCTCCGGAATCGCCCCGGGATCCGATGGCAGAAGGATTTCCACGATCATCTGCACCGGCGCGCGGAGGATACCGACCGGCACATTCGCTACGTTCTGGAGAATCCGGTGCGCGCCGGCCTGGTCGACCATTGGAAGGCATATCCGTTCCGCGGATCGATGGTCCATGATCTCGAATCCTGGCATCCTCGGATCTGACACGCCGGACGCAGCCCGAAGAAGCAACCTGGAGCGCGGCCTGAAGAGCTGCGCCTACCGGATGGTGAACTCTCGGCCTTCCTCTGTTGGCACGCCCCGAAGAGCCGTGCCTATCGGCAGCGGAGAGCTCCGCTATCATTGAATTGCCACGATTGCCATGACGCGTTCATCCGGGAGCTTCGACATACAGGTGCGCGACCTTCAATGGATCCGTGACGGAGACAGGGCGGACGATCTCTGCGCCCACGGCATTGTTACCGTCAGGATCGGCGATCACTTCATTGGCGAGCCTGAAGGGGAGCATCTTTCCGTCAGCGCCGCCGCGCTCCATCTGCTTCGCACGCTGACCCGGAATCATACGAAGTCCGATCCCGTCGCGGAGCACTTGATCCCCTGCTGTGGACATTTCATGATCCCGCTCGGCGAGGGTCACGAGGACGATGTCCTCATCATCGGCTGCAATCATGGCCTGGACTGGGAGGTGATGCATGCTGGCAAGGATGTGGTCCTCACCGCCGGTGAAATCTCCGTGACCATGTCGCTTACCAACTGGGCAGACGTCCTCTGTACCTTCTCCGATACGGTGGAGGCGCTCTACGAACGTTCAGCGCCGAAGCGACCGACCATTGACGACGCGGCCGGATACATGGCATTCCGTCACGAGTGGGCACGGCGCCGGAGAGCGGCCAACAAGATCAGGACAGGATAGCTCCTATCAGATTCGCTCGATCCTGATCTACGGATCGCACACAATGGGAGAAGGAAGGGTTGTGGGGATGGGAAATTCTTGGAGGGAGTACTCATGATTCTCAAGGACGATCGCACCCGCCGTCCATCGGAGATCCTGGAGCTGTATGCCGCCGGCGAGCGCGACTTCAGTCGCTGCGAGATCGAGCAGAACTGGGAGGAGGATCCGGTCGGGTTCTCCGGCGCCGATCTTCGTGGCGCCAATTTCAGCGGCTGCTTCATCCTCGCCGACTTCATGCATGCCGACCTCCGCCGCGCGGTGTTCCACGGAACGAACGTGAAGACCTGCTCGTTCGACTATGCCGATCTGCGCGACGCCGACTTTAGGGACACGGCTCTGGAGTCCACGTCATGGGTCGGCGCCGAGCTGACCGGATGCCGCTTCGAGGGGGCCGGGTGCTACAGCTACACCTTCGGCCCGGACGACCTGCCGATATGATCCGAGGAGCAACGGCCGAATCCGGCACCCGCCCCTGTTGTCGACAACTTGACGGAGATGCATCTCCTCGCTCGGCGCAGCCTGAAGAGCTGCGCCTACCAAAGGCAGGGGTGTCCGGCTTTTGCCATGGAGGGCTCGGCACGCCCGGTAGGCGCATGTCGTCAGCTCGGCGCGGCCTGAGGAGCTGCGCCTACCGGATGATAGGGGTGTCCAGCTTTTGCCATGGACGGCTTGGCACGCCCGGTAGGCGCACGTCTTTAGCGTGCGCCATTTACGCAATCAACCTGAACGGGATCTCCATATGAGCATCACCCGCATCAGCGAGTTCACGGCAACGCCAGAATTAACCGATGAGCTGCGAACTGTCCTGGCCGATGCGGCCGCGGTCATCAGCGCGCTCGACGGCTGCATCTCCTGCCGTCTCCTACGGGGTCACGACAATGCGACCAGGCTGGTGATGTTGGAGGAGTGGGAGAGCATCGAGGCGCATCAGACCGCGGTACAGCGGATTCCCACGGATTCCTTCGCCAAGGTGATGGGAATGCTGGCCGAGCGGCCGAAAGGGGAGTACTTCGATGAAGAGTGAGACTTGCGTGCCGGCGTTATGCCGACCGGAGGGGAGTCTACATTTACATAGTTGGAAAGGCGTCGTCCCTCTTGAATCATACGTCGCGATACGGTACATTCACCTCGACACCTGGACCGCTGAATCTGAACTGGTATCACCATGAAGCCTGCCGAGGCCCTGCTGCTCCGCGGCGACCTTCAGAGTAAGATCCAACCTCTCCGCTCCCGCATCAGCTACAATGCCATGGTGCAGGAGGGAACCACTCCTCTGGAGGATCCCAACAAGCTGCTCAAGGAAGCCGCGGGCGCGACCGAGGAGCTCGAGAAGCTCATCACGGCCATCAATACCGCCAACATGACGCTCACCCTCCCGGATGGGCGAACATTGACCGCCGCGCTGGCCCATCGCGACATGCTGCTGATGCGACACACGATCGTGGATTCCGCCATTTCGGGAACACGTAAGGACTTCGAGCGCTACAGCAACCGGGAGATCAAGTGGGTAACGGCTGTCAGCATCGGCGGGGTTCAGAAACAACTGGAGGATCCGGCGCGCCAGATTCGTGAATTGAACGGCATGATTCAGGAGGTCAACTGAAATTAAGTGCGCGTTCCAAGCCACCCTACGGATTCGGCGTAGCGAGCCAATATAAAATGTGTTTTTTAGACAAAAACTACATCACGTTAAGCACGTCCAACTAAGCTGCGAATGTACCGCAGACCAGCGGAAAGCTTTAACATCTCACCAAAACGACAAATGGCTTCGGGAGACAGAATGCAAGCAAATCCAGTACAGGCAATTCAATATTTCGACGGCACCAAACAAAGCATCATCCCACTGTTCCAGCGGCCCTATACGTGGGAACAGAAAAATTGGAGAACCCTTTGGAACGACATACTAATTCAATATGACAACCCAGCATTCGGGCATTTCATGGGCGCGATCGTTTCAATCCCCGTCCAGACGGTACCCGTTGGAGTAAGCAAGCACCTAATAATTGACGGCCAGCAGCGACTCACAACACTAGCCATCATCCTTTGCGCAATTCGTGAGAAGTCTGACACAAAAGCTTCTGCCAAAATCGACGACTACCTAATAAACAGGCACTACGACGACGCCGACAGACTCAAGCTTCTCCCGACAAACATTGACAGGGAAACCTACCACCAACTCATAACCCGTGAGTCACCAAACAATCCGCATCACCCCATTGTGTCTGCATATAATTTTTTTAGGAAAGCAATGGATGGCACGGATCTGGACGGGGACAAAATAGACGTGACAAGGTTATTACAGACCATGGAACAATCACTTCGAGTAGTAATGATAAATCTAAGCGACACCGATGACCCATACCTAATATTTGAGAGTCTCAATTATAAGGGCGAGCCACTAACACAGGCGGATTTAATTAGAAATTACATTTTGATGCGATTCAAGCATTCCGTCGAGCCCGGAGGAGACCAGGAAAGGATTCACAACAAACTTTGGAAGCCGATCGAAGATGGATTGGGGGACTATTTAATGGAATTCCTCCGCCATTTTGCGATGAGATACGGTGAGAACCTGCGGCAGGGCGGAATTTACGCTGCGATGAAATCGTGGCTTTCTTCCCAACAAGATTCGACGGATGTAGAAGAATCCATCAAAGAGATGCGCGTCTTCTCGAAATACTACGAGAAACTAATCGACACTCGGAAAGAAGACAGCCACCTCATCAGATCGATGGTTTTAGCCATAAATGAGCTCGAAGTTCGCACTTCTTATCCGCTCCTACTTCGTCTTTACGACATGTACTCCACCAACGTTATACAAATCAGCGAATTTGTCTCCTGCCTAAAGACAATAGAATCATACATCGTAAGACGCGCGATATGTGGCGTACCAACCAACTCCCTTAACAGGTATTTCCTGCAGCTATGCAAGGGCCTGCCCAATGCTGAAGTTGCAGCCTATCTAAAGTCTTCTATGGCGTCTGGCAACGGTGTCAGCCGCTGGCCACGGGACGAAGAGCTCCTAGAAGCAATGCGGACTCAATCACAATACAGTCGAAAATCAACACGATATGTTCTAAAACGGATAGAGCAATCGTACAGACACAAAGAACCTGTGTCTCTTGAGGAACTCACCATTGAGCATGTAATGCCTCAGACTCTGACTTTAGAATGGGTAAAAATGCTAGGTGAACGATACGAGCAGATACATACAACGCTTTTACACACAATTGGCAATCTAACCCTAACAGGATACAATGGCGAGTTGAGCAACTTACCGTTCAAAGAAAAACGTTCTATTTTGCGCGAGAGCCACTTAGAGGTTAACCGTTGGATATCAGAACAAATCAAGTGGTCTGATAACGAAATCAAAATACGCACCAACGAACTAGCCATGATAGCGAAATCGCTTTGGCCTGGCCCAGAAGCATAGAGCGCATTTAGCACATCAAGCTAATAGACAGTTCCATCATCTTCCATAAATGCGGCTCATCTACTACGTTCAGCGAGGCTGTGATCAAACATCCTGTAGGCAGAACACTAATGTAATCCAGCGATGCGCTTGCAACTTCGCATCAGAGCAGGCTTACTCCGAGTCTAACTGACTCTGGGAAGCGATTATTGATCGAAATAATGACGGCAACGCCGACATAGTGGACACAAACACAGCGCAGCAATGAGTTACCGACCATGCGGAGCACTCATGGTGGCAGCGCTCGCACTGCTGGCAGCCGCCTCCACCGCTGCGTGGGCTCAGAGCGAGTCCGGCGTGCGGGGGCTGAACAAGGATGCCTTCATGCGGCTGCGGCTCTGGCACGATAGCACCACCGGCATGTACCAGACACGGTACCCGATCATCAGGCGGCTGCCGCCGATCGATGCCTCGATGCCACCTGATGTACGCGCAGCCTATCGTCATCTCGACTCGATCGCCCGGTTCGATACCACGAGGCTGACGCTTCGGAGGGTGGAGGGATGGAAAGCGATGAACGACACATTGAGGGGGATGCTCCGGGATCTCTACCGTCTTACGGAGTACAACCCGATCATCTTCCATCAGTACCTCGCCGAGATCAACCTGAAGTCGGGACGGCGCTACACGGCCAACATGAGCAGGATCGTGGAGGAACTGAAGGAGGCCATGCTACGCGCGGCGTCAGGCTCAGCGGATCGGCTCGCCCTGTATTCCGCGCTCTATCCGGATTACATACTCCGCGTCCATGTCGTGAGCATCGACTCGATGCTGGGCAAGCCGGTGCCAAGCCCGACATCACCTTACGTTTGCCGCGCCCGAGTCACCGTGCTCGATACGCTGAAGGGAAAGGCGTTCCGGGCGTGTGAGCCACGGCTCGCCTACAGAGGAGGCTCTCATGGATCGACGCGACAAGGAAGCGCGCCATGCTTCGATGTGGAGTGGTATGCGGGCAACTATCTCACCGGCAATCAGTCCGAGCCCATTCTCTACCCGTTGAAGGATTCCGCGTTCCTTGCGCATGATGGTGGCTTCCGCCTTCAAGCCGGTCAGGAGGCGATCGTCTTCATCGGGCTCGATGAGCATCTGTACGATTCGACCGCGGACTTCTTTCACAACCTGCTCCAGCTCGACGCATCGTACAACGCGTTGCCGGTCATCAACGGCATGGTGCGCGACATGAATCATGTCTGGTCAGACCAGACCGAGCTTCCATACGATGTCTGGCGGCGGCGATTCACGCGGATTCGGGAGAAGATCCTCACCGGCATGTATTGATGCCGAAGCACCGCGCGGTGCGCTCTTCACTCAGGTCGAAGGTTCAGAGCCGACGCATGTGTCAGGGATAACCTCACTCCCGCATCAAGCGTCCGATCTCGAAGACCTGCGTCAGATCAGCGCCGCCGCCGATTACCAGGATCGATCCGGGCGTCACCGTGCCGATGATCGTGAACGTGCCGTTGCTGTCGGTCGCGACGCGGGCGGTCGGAAGCAGATGGCGGAGCGGAATCGGCTCTTCGGTCTCCCGCGCGCCGATCGGCCGGCCGTCGTCGGAGGCCGGCTCGAGAGAACGTTCGAGCGAGTCGGGGGGAGTAACGAAATGCGCGTAGATCGTCGAGCTTTCGGCGATCGCCACGCGGACGCCGGAGCAGGGGCGCTGAGTCGCGCCGTCATCCACGCAGCCGGTGATCCGCCACTGCCCGTCGTCCCGCATATCGACACCGACGAACGTGATATCGAGGAAGCGAACACCCCAACAGGATCGCATCGGCATCAATACGCTGTCGCCGACCGAGAGGTAGGTTCCCTGCGGATCGACCACGGTGGTGATATCCCATGGATCGATCGTCGCGGCGGGGCGGAAGAGCGCGCCGCAGCCGGCAAGCAGCGATGCGAGGAGAAGGGGAAGTACGCCCCGGCAAGGCATGAGGATCCGTGTGGATGATCGAAGATGCGCCTCGAGCCTTTTCAATGAGAGAACGCCGCACGTCATCAAGAGCAAATCGGAGACGGAGATCCATTCCACGCGCATCACCCGCGACGCCGCTTCGGCAGGGGAGGAGGGACCTCGGCCGCCGCTTTGTCTCCAGTGGCCGGGAACTTCTCATCCAGCATCGCCACGAACGTTCTCCGCCGCTTCCACATCTCCCGGAGCCGTCGCACTTCATCGGCAAACTCCTCCTCCCGTCCTTCGCGAAGCATGATCCGTTCCATCCGGCCGAGAAGGTCCACGATCCGCTCGTACCCCTGACGACCGACTCCGCTCGCTGCCTCTTCAATCCGGGCTCGGTAGATCGCCAGCGCATCCTCCGGATGTCCGGCGGCGCGTGCGTCGGCCAGTCGGAGCCAGAGATCGTTACGGCATCCATGGGTGATCGCGGCACGCCAAGCCCCGTCGGGATCATCATCGTCGAGCAGGATCTCCACCAGCGTGGTGGAAGTATCGACGTAGGGGTAGAAGGCACCGTGCCTCGCGGTACCTTCCTTTTGACTCAGATCATCGAGCAGCCCGACGGCCTTGGCGCGCCACTCCTTCCAGACATTGAGGATCTCGGCCTGCTTCTTCAGAAGCCGGAAGGCTTCGACGCTCGGTTGCGCCGCGAAGAGATTCCACGCCTCATCCAGCGCGGCCTGCGTTCTACCCCGGCGCGCGTATTCCTGAACGAGAAGCGTGGTCAGTCGGGAGTCGGGATTTGCGCGGAATTTCCCGGCTCCCTTTTCGGCCCATTCGAGCGCCTCATCGGCGCGTCCGGCGTCGAGAAGCACCTGCGCTATCTCCACGTATCTGAACGGATAGGTGAGATCCTTCTTCATCACCGACACCAGGAAATCCGTATCGCGATCCTTCTTTCCGATGCTCTCCATCACATACGTCAGCGTCGATCTATCCAGATCGAATCCGAACACACTAGTTGAGCGCGCCCCCTTCACCTTCTTCCACTCACTTTCGGCGATCTCGCGGAATCGTGATCGCCCGACCGCTCCCAGGATATCGGCGTACCGGGGATAGGCGTCGAGAAAGGCCTCCGACTCCCCCTGACGCGCGAGCACGAACAGACGCTCGGCCAGCGCCGATGGATCGGGGCGCGCCAGCTCGCAGGCCTTCGCGTGAAGGTCTGCCATGCCATGAATCGCGTCGGAAATTTCACCGTCGGAATCGTCGGTGAGGGTCAGGAGCTTTTCGCTTTTAACCACGGCATGTTCGATGAGGGGAATCATCGCCGCGGCCGAAGCCGGATCGGTAAGAGCTTCACCGATGGCATCGATCACCTCCCGCATCGCGTCGGCCAGATCGCGCGACTCGAAATAATCGCGGTTGCCGGTCCTCAGGACCCGGTCGATCATCCGACGATAGGGGGTGGTGTCGACGGGCCTGCCCGAAGCGCTGTCGATCAGACGGCCAACCGCGGCACGGAGCGATTCATCCTTCACCGCCCGTTGAACCAGAAGGTTCACCAGGTCTTCCTTCGCCACGCGCGCAAGCCCTTCGGCCAACGCCGTCGTGGATATGACCGAAGCCCGTCTCTTTCGGGACGAGGAGGGGGAATCCCCGTTGACGCATGCAAGGGCGGTGGCAACGCAATGCTTGCAGAACTCTCCCTCATCACCAACCGGACAGGTACAGGAAAAGTCGAGCCCGCCATTCCGCATCATCAGTTCGACTCGATACCGTCGGGTTCCCTCGACGGTCGCCATCACGCGGCCACGGTCGTCGATGATGGATCCGACCGCGCCGTCGCGCCAGTAACGATCTCCACGCTGAAAGGTTTTCGAATCAGCCATCAGCGAGATGTCATCGACGGTGAGGCCGGGGAGCGGAGGAGCGGGATCGGATGATTTCTTCGGCATACGGAGAAGTCCTGAATGTGCCGATGAACATACAAGATGCGGCGCCAATGTCCACGTGGTCTGAATGAAGCAACAGTCGTGGCGGAGCCCCTTCTCGTCGCATCTCCATACCGGGATCAGGGACAGTAGCGGGGTTCGACCGGTATCGGGCACCGCATCACGACACGGTCCGATGGATCGCTCCCGGGCCGTCACGTCGCGATAATCCCGCATCCATCGTTCGCTCTGGCCGGAAGACGAAATCGGCATCCGCGGAGCGCGTGCTCGTTCATGAGGGATTGACGACACGATGGCAGGCGCACCTTACCGGTAGCGTCGCGTAGCCTGCGAGCATGGGGATCAGGCGATCGAGATGCACTCATTTGCCCTGAAATCGCCGGTGTATGATTTTTCTCTAGGATACTCCCGGGAATAGGCTTATCATGCTCCTTAGTCATTCCTCTCCAGGCTCAATTGGCAGTGCCGTTATGATCGGATCGATCAGTACGGACGGTGGTGGACGGAAGAGGACGTTCGCAATTCGAAGCGGCTCGCAAGAGCACCGGAACCCGATACTTCGCTACCACTGTCTGACGAAGCGCATCAAGTTCTTGCTTCTCTTTTTCTCCATCCGGAGAGGAAATCTGTTATGTCGATGAAATTGTATGTCGGTAATCTCTCGTATGATACCTCCAACCAGGATCTGAGCGATATGTTCGCCCCCTGGGGAACGGTTGAGTCCGCGACGGTCATCACCGATCGCGATACCGGACGTTCGAAGGGCTTCGGCTTCGTCGAAATGTCGTCCCGCTCGGAGGGAGAGGCCGCGATCCAGAACATGAGCGATGTCGAGGTCGGTGGCCGCAGGCTCACCGTCAACGAGGCTCGTCCGCGCGAGGAGCGTAGTGGTGGCGGCTTCGGCGGCGGCAGCCGTGGCGGTTACGGCGGCGGCGGCAACCGTGGCGGTGGCTACGGCGGCGGCGGCGGACGCAGGGGCTACTAAGCCTCACGCCATGCCTCGCATGGCCCGATGAACAACGTGAACAACGCCGGTCGATTCCGACCGGCGTTGTTCGTTGTAGAGATAGTCACCACGCGCCAATGCCTCTCCAACTCTCCCGTAGTGATCGCCACGCATGGCCGGCCGAAGCGCCCCCGTGCGTCACACTCCGCCGCCGCCCGCGGACGGTGCGCGACCCCAGCCTCGTTGCCGAGACCGGGGTCGTCATGGCACGACGGAAAATCATCGACGCACCAGCATCACCCGCTCCACGCTCCCCTCGGCGCCCGAGGCGCGCAATAGGTACGCGCCGTTGCTCAACGCGCCGGTCTCCACCCGCACCACGCGATCTCCCGCCTCCATCGTCTCCTCGCCGAGCACCCGAAGCTCCCGGCCGGCCAGGTCGTGCAGCGACAGTCGGATGCGCCCGGCGCGCTCCAGATGGAGAAGCACCGTCGCGCTCCCGGAGGCCGGGTTCGGACGCGGCTCCGACAGCCAGAAGGAGAGCGGACGCTCCGGCATCTCGCGGGGAACACCATCTTCCTCGGCGGCGGTGAACGTGCAGGGCTCCGACCATCCGCTCATCGCATCCCCGAACAGGGCCGCCACGCGCCAGAAGTAGACGGCGCCGGGGATCAACGATATCGGCTGGTAGACCATGGTATCGCTCAGATCCGATCGATCGACGACGAACGGCAGCCGCGACATGCCGAAATTCTCACCCGTCGACACCTGCAACCGGTAGCCGGTGGCGCCGGGAACGGATGCCCACTGAAACTCCAATCCCCCGTACACATGTTCGGTACCGCAGCGTGGCGCGAGCGGCACCGGACGGGACATCGCGTGCTCCTGATCGGGAACATAGCGGAGGATCGCCCCATCCTTTCCCACCAGCGTGCCGTTGCGGGAGTCGGTGAAGAAGATCGACGCGCCCCCCTCCCCCTCGGTCGGAATCATCATGCCCGGCTCGTAGCGCCACGTGGCTCCGCCATCGGTCGTATGGTAGATGGACGCGTTGCCAAAGGCGGCCCATCCTTCATTCCTGTCGATGAACTGTATAGTGATCGCGGATTCGCATCGCGGCAACGGCGTCATCTTCCACGTGGTGCCGGCATTCGTGGTATGCGCCAGATCGCCATTGCTCAATGCGATGTAGCACTCGCCGCTCCCCACGGTCGAGATGGCGAGCGCCGCCACGCCCTGATGAGAGAGTGGAAGCTCATGTGAAGTCCACGCTTGGCCGCCGTCGGTGGTGGAGAGCAGAATGTCGGCGCCGAGCGCGAATCCCTGCGTCTCATCGTAAAAGTCGACATGGGAGAGGGTTCTGGTTGTGCCGGTCTGATCGTGCCACGTGGCGCCGCCGTCGGTGGTGGCGCGGATCAGCCCGTCATCGCCGACAGCCCACGCATGCGATGCGCCCTTCATCTCGACCGCCCGGGTCCGTCCCACCGGTTTGGCCGGCTTCCAGAAGCTCCAGGTGATGCCGCCGTCGGTCGTCGCGAAGAGCCTGTTTTCCCGGGTGGAGGCCACCGCGTGCAGCGGATCTCCAAAGGCGATCGAGGTGAACATGCCCACGCTCTTGTCGACGGTGTCGCGGGTCCAGGTCGCGCCGGCATCCGAGGTTCGCATCATCACGCCGCGATCTCCGACCGCGAGGCCATGCGCACTGTCGGCGAACGCGACGTCCGTAAGGAACTCCCACGTGATGAACCGGGACGGCGACCGCCAGGTTTCTCCGCCGTTAGTGGTCCGATAGACCGCGCCGGAGATTCCGACCATGAGGCCGGCGCCGTTATCTCCGAGGCGACCGCGGGCAATGCCTGGCGGCACAGTCATCGCGGACCATGTGGCGCCACCATCGGTACTCCGGTATCCGAACCCGTTGCCGTTGCCGTTGCCATTGCCGATGATGATGCCGTTGCGAGCATCGCCGAAGGAGACGGAGTGGAACGGAAACCCGCCCCCATCGAGCGGGAGCCTGGTCCAGGTGTCGCCGCCGTTGGTCGTCCGGAGAGCGATCCCGATACCGCCGGCCGCCACGCCGACGAGCGTGTCGACGAAGTCCACGCTGTACAGAGCGTTCATATCGCTCGGATCCGACTGGGGTCGCCAGGTGAGGCCGCCGTCGCGGCTTGCGAGGATGGCGCTCCCGCTGCCGACGGCCCAGAGGTGGCTCTCGTCGACGGAGGTCACGCCGAAGAGCGGCCCTCCCACCGGCGCCCCCTCGATCAACCAGGTGCGGCCGCCATCGCTGCTCCTGAGTGTCGCTCCCTGCCCCGTGCCCGAGCTCACGCCGACGGCGACGACAACGTTCCCGGTAACGAACGTCAGCGCGTACACTATCGTGGCGCCATCGCCGCCGATGATGCGCCAGCTCTTGCCGCCGTCGGTCGTGCCGTGAATCCAGCCGTTGTCGTCGGCCGCCAGGCCGGTAAGCTCATCGCGGAAGGCGAGCGTGACGATGGTGGAGGCATCGGTCTGGGGTATCTGGGTCCAGCTTGCGCCGGCATCGGTGGAGCGGATGATGGCGCCGCTCTGTCCCACGGCCACGGCGGCACCGGAGGGAAGGAGGGCGACATCGCTCAGGAAGCCGCCGATCGGCGTCGGGTGCTGCCAGCGCCACCAGATCTGCTGCGCCGATGCGCGCGGAGCGGCCACCAGGGCCAGGAGGACGGCGGCCAAGAGGAGGAGAGGTATACGAGCGTACATGGGCGTCATGGGGATGTTCAGGCGTTGCGTGTCGAGCGTTATGCCGGAACTCGGAGCATCGCCGGCGGACTCTTCCGAAACAACACGCGATTCACCGAAAAGGATACGGGGCAGTCTCACCATGGGTAAGGTCGCCCCGTACCATGGACGTACGCTCGCCGATTCGTCACACGCTGGCGGAGCGGCGCACCGACACGCATCGACACTCGCGTATCGACACGAAGAAGCGGGCATCGAGGCTTCCGCGCGGCCTCGATCAGGCCACGGCCGGCGTCTCCTCCCGCACGCTCCGGAGGAAGATCCACGCGAGCGCCATCCCGACGATCGAGAGGATCAGGAAGGGAGCGCTCTCGACCAGGTTCATCTCACCCCGGCGGAGGAGGGGAACGACGATCCAGACCGGAATGGAGATGAACATCATCACGCCGAACATCAGCACCAGACCGGAGAGCAGGTAGCCCCAGGGGGCGCCGCGATGAAGCAGCACGCCGGCCGAGATCGCCAAGGGAACGAGCATCCCGAGATCGATCGCCTGTGTCTCGAGCGTCGTGAGGCCGGCAAGCTCCGGAGGGAAGGTGCCGGAGATCATGATCGGGATGATCCGCGCCAGCCAGAGGAGCACCAGCGCCCCGGCAAAGGTGAAGGAGAAGCCGACGAAGAGCTTCCGCGGGAAGCGCTCGGAAAGATGCTCCGGCAGACGCGCCACGTCGATCCGTCCGATCGTGATCAGGAGCGCCACGCCGCTGAGGGCAAAGGTCGCGACGTAGAGAAGGAAGAGGGGATTGAACGCCACCATCATCGCGTACTGGAGGTAGACGTAGAAGAAGTACGCGAGGAGTCCGGCGAGCATGATCCGTCCGCGCAGCCGGCCGCGCGCGGCCATCGCGGTGGCGATCACCAGCAGCGGAACGGCGATCGCCAGGTTGATGCCGTCCCAGAGCATCCCCTCCCGCGCCAGCTCCACCGGATCCCAGCGATAGAGTCCGCTCCCCTGAAACACCGCGTGCTCGCCGCGGACGGTGACATAGGGGATGGTCGGCTCCGGCGTGGTGTGGAAGAGCGCGGTCGACGTGGCCGCGACGACCATCAACGCCACGAGGATCGAAAGAAGGATCTCGGATTTCATGATGCGGACTCCGTGAATGATCTGCTCCAGCGCGCGCCGAGGGCATGGGCGGGCATCACGCGCAAGCTATGCTCCCGTCGTCGCGGAATCCCTGACGCAGATCACGATCGGACGAATCTCCGCGAATATCCCGGAGAGAGAGGAATCTCTCGGAGAGATCACCCTCCCGGAAGCGATCGCGCGGCGCCGTCCGGAGGGCCTCTTGTCGGAATCCGGCATCCGCGGTAGCTTTCGGCCCTGGCTCACGACCCTCTCCCGCATCGGCGAGCCACCTCACGCGCGATTCTCCACACTTCCTTCCGGAGCGACGTAGCATGGCGGTCTCCGTCGGCGATATCCTCGATGCCACGGTCATCGAGCACGCCCAGTTCGGCACATGGGTCCGTCTTCCCGACGGACATCGGGCGCTGCTGGAGCTCCCGTTCATCGCGAAAGGGAAGAAGGAGGTGACGGCGTTTCAGCGGGAGACCGATCGCGGCAGCACGATCCCGGTGACGGTGATCCTGGTGGACGCCGACGGCGACGCCGTGATGCCGCGGATCGCGGTGAGCATGCTGGAGGAGCATTACGATATCGGCAAACGGTGGCGCGCCGCCAAGGAGCGCTGGCCGCTCGGCGCGCGCGCGGCCGCCGAGGTGAAGCTGATCGCGCTGGGGCGGGTGTTCGTCGATCTGAAGGAGAGCTTCCTCGGGGTGATCCGGAAGGAGGAGAACCCGGAGGCGGTGGAGCGTCTGGCCGCGATGATCGGCTCGATCCCGAGCCGTCCGCTGGAGCAGATGGTCTACGTGGAGGTGATCGGCTACAACGATCGCCAGGCGGAGTTTCTTCTCCGCTTCAAGCGCTTCATGGGGAAGAAGCCGAGGAGCCTTCCCCAGGCCGATCGGAAGGGAGAGGAGCAGCTGGAGCTGATATTTCCGGAATAGGGTCGAGGCGAAAGGGAGAAGTGGAGAAGGGAGGATTGGGGCTCCCGACTCCCCCGAGAATGCCCCGAATCGACACTCGGACGAGGGAAAAGTGACGAAACGGGGCGATTTCAGGCGATGCAAACATTTTTTTGTTTGGTTGCAAAACGATGTCATGCTAGTTTAGCGCCGTTCGTGCCTCTCGGATCGATTGGCGGTGCCTGACGAATCGTATCGGATTGCGTCAGGAGGTTGGTAAGGAGAGGCAGATCGCAATCAAGAAAACAAACGCTCAACCGAGCCAGAACCAGAGAAGACTTCGCTGCCACCGTCCCTCCGAAGCGCATCCTGTTCTCGCTTCCCAACATCCCCATCCGGGGAGGAATCAGTAGTTATGTCGATGAAATTGTATGTAGGAAACCTTTCCTACGGGACCACCAGCGAGGATCTTGCCGAGTTGTTCGCCTCCTGCGGCACGGTCGAGTCGGCCACGGTCATCACCGATCGCGACACCGGTCGTTCGAAGGGCTTCGGCTTCGTGCAGATGTCGAGCCGCGAAGAGGGGGAGAACGCCATCCACAGCTTCAGCGGTGTCGAGATCAACGGCCGTAACCTGACGGTCAACGAGGCTCGCCCGCGCGAGGAGCGTGGTGGTGGCGGCTTCGGCGGCGGCGGCGGAAGCCGTGGCGGTTACGGTGGCGGCGGCGGAAGCCGTGGCGGTGGCTACGGTGGCGGCGGCAGCCGTGGTGGCTACGGCGGCGGCGGCGGACGTCGGGACTATTAATCCCGCGCCGACCTCTGGTCGATGAGAATTCTCACGGAAGCGCCCGTCGGCAACGACGGGCGCTTTTCGTTTGCACCCGCCGCCGCCTGTCCAGCCAGCTCGAGGCGCGCGCGAACGGCATCCCCCCACGACCGAGCGGCGCGCGGCACCGCCCAGCATTCCATCGGCGGCGGGTCCGTGGTGCTCTCCCGGAAACGACGCGGCCCGGCGGCAGTGAGCCACCGGGCCGTGCACATTCCATATACCCAAACACACAGAGCTATGACGCCGGCGCCGACGGAATGTGACTCCCCACGCTTCCTGACGCCGCGAGCACGCGCGCCGCATCGGCAGCGGCTTCATCTCGCGCCGGCGATCGTGCGTTGACCGATCACGCGCCGATGCGCCGCGGGGGAGCGCGGCACGTCATCCGGGAACGCGGCCGCATGGCGTCGACCTGGGGGCATCAAACGACAACGCCGGCCCGGGAAAACCCGGACCGGCGTTGCTTTCATCACATCAACACATCATCACCATCATTTCGATTCCATCATCATCTCGATCGCGTCGTTCGATTCTCCGGTCGATCCTGTTCGGACCGAGTCTTAGAAGCGGACGTTGAACTTGGCCATCACCTGGGTGCCCAGCGTGCGAGCCTGATCGCTGACCGGGATCGGCACACCGACACCAAACTCGGCGCGGTCCGAAGCGCGGTAGTAGAGGCCCGGCGTCGCATAGATCTCGTTGGTCGACGTGTTGATCGAGCGACCATTCAGCTCGAGCGTCGGAGCCACCACACCGAGCGGGAGCACCGCACCGACGTTGTAGTTCAGGGCCGACGAGGCGCCGTTGCCCGGGATCTCGGCCTGAGCGTTCGCGTGGATCTGCGTCGGACCGAAGTCACGAGCGACGATCAGGTTCGGCTTGTAGACAACCGTGTTCTGATAGTTCGGGCTGAACGAGCTTCCGGTCGGGAACTGCACGTCCATCGCGGCCGACAGAGCGATCGGGTCGGTGCCGCCCGGCAGCAGGCTGTACATCGCGCCAACCTGGAGATTGTCACCCGTGGTCGTCACCAGAGAGCCACCCGGATGGTCGACCATGCTCATCGGGAACTCGGCCTGCAGCTGAAGCTTGTCGGTCACACCGTACTCGGCGCGGCCGGTCAGCGTGGTCAGGCGAAGATCACCGTCGCGACGATGGCTGCCACCGAGGCTGATCTCGGTCTCACCCTGATCCCTCGTGTACACCGTCTGTCCCATGAAGAATTCCTGAATCGGCTGGCTGATCTTCGGGCCGTTTGGCTCGAGGGTCATCTGAGCATTCGACGATTCGACAGCCACGCCAACACCAATGCACGCCACCAGGGCCACCATCTTAGAGAAGTTCTTCGTCTTCATGACACTTTCCTCCCACATTACACTTTTCACATTTCCTCTATTTCTACACCTGGAGTCGGTCGAGAATTCCGCGTCGATTATCCCGGTTCACCGTCTGGCTTTGTCGGGGTCCCGGTTGGGACGTTCTCTCTCGGCTTCCTTTCTGATATATCTCCAATCCGATGCCATTGCTTTCCGCAACGATTTTAGGCACATGTAACAGACCGTATCGAAAGATTTGGGCTAAAATCGCCCTTCTTACAGAAGTTTAATCGTTTGGCCATACAATACGGCGTTTCACGCATCTCCATTTGCAATGTTTGGAGGGGGTGAGGAGTCAATAATAGGATGATTCGGCACGGAGCTGTCGCCGGGGTGGCATTCACCATGGTATCGAGCCCCATGTATCGCCGATGCAAGACGAGAAGGAAGGTGTCGGGGGCGGGGAGATGTGCCAGGCATCGAGCTCACGTCACCGATCCCCCGGCCCGATATCGACGCTCGGCGATGCGCCGGATCGTCCGCAGCGCCAGCCAGCGAATCGCGATGATGCCGATCGAGAACTTCCGCCAGTAGGCCTTGAACTTCCGCAGCGCCTCCGGATCGGTGGCGACCACGCGGGTCTGCGTCACCAGCCGCGCGCGATCCGGCGCCAGCGGCTCCGCCTCGATCGTCCAGACGATCTTCACCATGTCCGGCTCATCGAACGCGACGAACATCTCGGGAGGCACCGGGTGGAATGTCACCCGGCCGAGCCAGGGCCGCGTCGCCGAGCCCATCACCAGCTCCCGGTCCGGCGTGAATGCAAGCCGCCCCCAGCCGATCTTCTCCGTCTCCTCCACCAATCCTCCCTGCATTCCCTCGAACGGAACGCGCAGCACGAGCGCGCGCAGCCTGAAGATCGCGTGCACGATCGGGATCGATTGAAGATCGAACCGGCACGCGACCTCGAAGGCGAGCGGCGCGGGAGCATGCACCACCACCTCCTGCCGCTCCCGCACATCCGAGATGGGCATGAACCGATCGATGCCGCTCATGAGGCCTCCCGCGTCATCACGCCGTGGCGATGGCATTCGTGGATGCAACGGCTTCGGGCCGCCGACGGCGGAGTGATGGACGAGAAGAACGCGGTCCCATGTCGATAGCGGCTCATGCGTGGCTCCGTTCTCCCGATGATCGGGAATGATCGAGATCTCCTGGTCACGCGGGAGCCGGGCTCTCGCACGACGCCCGCATTCTACGGGATCGCGGAGGGAGCGTACATGATCGACGTCATGCTTCGCCAGATCATCGTGGGGGAGAAGAGGGAAGGGAAGAGCGGATGATGCGAGGCGCGGCAAGATCGCGGTTGTCGATTACGATGGTGGCCAGATCGCTCGGCGCGCAGGTCGAGAGGTAGATCCGCTGCCCCTCCACGTAGCGGCGGTTGGAGGGAGCGTCGGGATCCGGGGAGCCGTCACCCCGCGCGGCGCAGCGGGGGATGGAGATGGCGAAATCGACGTCGAGAAAGATCGAGACGTCCCAGTATCCGCGAAGCTCCGGACGATGAAGGAAGATACCGTCCAGCAGAAGGATCGCGTCGGGGAGTGCCCGCTCCTCGGGAGCCTCGACCGGCATGTCGGTGGTGTGGTCGAACGCCGCGCGACGGAAGATCCCGCTCCCTTCGGGTCCCAGCGGATCGAGCAGGAGGCGGACGAGGGTCGCGTAATCGTAGGAGTCCTCGAAGAAGCCGCGAGGCGAGGATGATCCCCGCCGGTAGCGGACCGAGCGTGGATGATGGAATCCATCGATCGACGCGCGGATGATCTGGCGTCCCGATGGAGCGAGCTCGGCCGCCAGCTCATCGGCAAACGTGGTTTTCCCGGCCCCGTCGACGCCGTCGATCGCGATCCGGAGCGTCGGCTCCGATGGCAGGGCGAGGAATGCCGTCGCGAGGTTCGCTATCAGCGCGTGGCGTTGCGTCATGACCTGATGAGTATTCCCCTGAGCGCGATATACAGGTGGAGAAGGTGAGTGCCGGAAACGCTCTGGGTGAGATACGGGTATGTCCGGCCTATCGAATGCGCATACAAACAGGTTCATCCATGGCGCGGTGGGGGCGGCCACAGGGGGCCGCCCGTACAGAGAGAGGGCCGGTAATCGCGCATCCGGGTAGGCGCACGTCTTCAGCGTGCGTCAGGATGTCGGTGCACGGATGGTGCCGGCCACCGGGCCGCCTGTACGGTCCATTGCGATCTCACACCGGGGATTGGCGCCGCGCGCGATGAGCGTCCGGGATCACATCTCCCGGATCTCCATCTCCCGGATCAGCCCATCCTCGATGTTGTAGATATGGCGGATCATGGTATCCAGCAGCAGGGTACCGGAGAGATCGCGCACCACCTGATGGACATCGACCACGATGCGCCCCTCATCGTCGGGCGCGATCCTCACCGGATCGACGCGGGGATCGATCATCCCCCACTGCCGCTCCCAGTACTCGCGCACGCCGTCGTGGCCGCGCACATGGCCACCTTCCATGCCGTTGGGCCAGAGCACATCGGAGCGCATCAACGAGAGCACGCTCTCGATGTCCCGAGCGTTGAAGGCGGCGTAGGCACGCGTGATGATATCGCGATCGTCGGTCATGTCGTTGTTCCGGAGTGTCGATTCGTAGAGCCGCCCCTCGGCGCGGGGGAGTCGAGCTCGTGTGCGCCGCGCTACCATCCGGGGCGGCCGCGGGTGGGGAATCTACGGAGCATCGTGGATAGGACCGAGCGAGCGCCGGCGCATCACTATTCCCTGCCCCACGTTTCAAAACCGATGCGCGCGCAGTCGGCAAGAAAAAGCTCATAGTCCTCGCGCGGGAAAACATAGGGCCCGCTTCCCTCGATCCATTGCATCTCGCTACCGAGACTCGCGACGCCGCAGTCTGGAGAGACTTCGAATCCGAATCGGCGCCAGAGTATTTCATCACGACGCGACTCGACTTCGGCCATGACAACCCATGAGCAGAAATCAGCATCGGAGGCACAGACGAGAACCGGCGCAATCGTGGTCCGCCCCACACGGGGAAGAATACGCGTCCAGACAATCGCACGCTCCTCGACGCGGGAGAGGCTATCATCGAATACGGGCATCAGGCCGAACTGCGGCTTTTCGCCGGAAAGCTGTTCGACGAGGAGGTCGAGTGCCATGCCATCCAGGTAGACGGCCAGGCGTGGTCGTGGCGGGTGCCCAAGTGGCTCGACACGAGCTTCAATATGGTTCATGGCGTGTCCGCTCGTTTGATGAGATGGTGATGTCACGTCGGCGAGATCGGCGGGCAAGGCTCCGATCTCAGTCCCGGCTCTCGCCCGCGTTATCGCCGAGCTCCGGCCAGGCGCGGCAGTTGATCATGGCGCTACGGATCATGTGAACCGCCTCGGCAACATCCTCCGTCAGCTCCTTGGTCGATCTTCCCCACCAGGGAGCTCGATCACCCGGTATGTAATGTTCAATCCGGTATGCCCCATCGTATGGAGGCATTATCGTGATCAGCCTGGATGAGCTGTAGTCGTCCCTGGCAAGAAGCACGAGGTCGCAATGTGAGATCAGCCCCCATACATCCGCCGGCGCGCAGATCTCTTCGATACGAGGGAGCAGTTCGAGCATCGCCCGGCCCGCGTTGGCAAAGTCGGGCTTACTATCCTGGGACAATGCCGCGTAGTACTCCACGAAGCTCTGTCCACGCTGTCTGGTGCTCCTTCGCAACGGCATGTCAGGCTCTCCGCATCACGGGTAACGTCGCGGCGCGCGTGGCCGGCGCCGGATCATCATGCACGCGACAGGGGAGGGGGCGTTCCGGTGGTGCTGGCGATTCGTGATGGCGCACTGCAATGAAGCGGGCGCGGAGCTTCTCTCTGTTCGAGGATGCTCCGCGCCGCTTCTTTTCTCCCCACCCCCCCCCCCCCCCGCTCCGGTATCGTCCGGCTGGCTTCGGGAGGGAAGGGGGGTTAGTCCTTCTTCTCGCGGCCGCCGCTGCCGTAGACGTTTCCGGCATCGGCCGGCTCGAAGAGAATCCCCTCCGGATGGCGGGGCGCCTCGTCGTACTGCTGGCGATCGGCCTGTTTGGCGGACATCTTGTCGCCGAGTCCCGGCGCGATCTTGGCGATCGTCGTGTTCAGCTTGGACATGCCGCCGACGCGCTTGTCGCGGGTGGGGCTGACGGCCGCGTCGAGGATCGCGTCGGCCACCTCGTAGGGATCGAGCTGCGGCGTCGGCAGCTTCGGCTCCCAGTCCATGTAGTTCCGCGCGTGCTGCGGGAACGGAGTGTCCACCGCGGTCGGCTGGATCAGGGTGATCGAGATCGGAGCCTCGGCCACTTCTTCCTGCTCCACGCGGAGCGCGTCGGTAAAGCCCTTCACGGCGTGCTTCGAGGCCGAATACATCCCCTGCAGCGGCACCACCGCCTCGGAGACCTCGCTGCCGATGTTGATCAGCGCTCCTCCCTGACGCTTCAGCAGCGGAAGCGCGACGAGCGAGCCGTTGACCACGCCCCAGAAGTTCGTGTCGAACAGCCGGCGCGCATCGTCCTCGCTGACCTGATCGAGACGTCCGTAGATGCTGACGCCCGCGTCGTTGATCCATGTATCGATGCGGCCGAAGTGCTCGATGGCCGCCTGGGCCACGCGCTCCACCTGGGCGCGGTCGGCCACGTCGGCCGCCACGTAGATCGCCTCGCCGCCGGCGTCGTTGAGTCGCCGCGCGATCTCACCCAGCGCGTCCTCGCTCCTGGCGGTCAGGACCAGCCTGGCGCCACGCGCCGAAGCGGTCTCCGCCGTCGCCAGCCCGATGCCGCTGGAGGCACCAGTGATGACGATAACCTGCTGATCCAATGGCTTGAGTTCCGGATCCATGCGTGCCAACTCCCGTATTCGTGATCGTTCATCATCGTTCAGAACTGAGCGGGGAGAGCGCACAAGCGCCGAGCCATGCGGCCGCCCGGAGTTGGCACGGCCAGACGGCGCCTTTGCCGGCGCCGTGGAGACAGATCGGGAAGCAACGGCCGGCACGCATGGCGGCGCGTTACGCGGATGCGGTCGTGGATGCAGCGATGTGCCAGAGCACGCCGGCCGGATCGATCAGATGGATCTCCCGCTTTCCCCAGGGATAGAGCTCGGGAGGCCTGGCGGCAACGCCCGGATACCTTGCCACGAGCGCCGCGCTCTCGATCCGTTGCCACCACGCGTCGAGATCGTCGACCTCGAGGAACATCATGAAGTTCCTCTGCAGCTCCTCGTTCAGGATCCTCTGCAGATAGAAGCGGCAGCCGCCGTTGCGCATCACCGCCAGATCGTCCGATCTCCACTGCATCTGGAAGCCGAGATCGCGATAGAACGCGATCGCAAGCTCGTAGTCGGCGCCGGAGGGAACGAACGCCATGATCTCCCGGGAGCTCGGAATGCTTTCCTGATCCATCATCGCTTCATGATCGTGAGAAGAAGGGCGCCGGCGCCGATCATACGATCGCGATCGAGGGGCGCCGTTCGGAGGCATCATGCGTCGGCCGGACGCCACTGGTTGGCTCTCATGTTCTCCTCGGCCAGACGCGCCGTCTCCTCGACACGCCTGGCGCGGGTCTCGGGGCGCTTCGCGTTGCCGATCCATTCCAGGATCGCCTTTCTGGTCGAGGGAGGGAACGCGTCGAAGTGTCGCGCGGCGTTCGGATATCCGTCGAGCGCGCTCCGCAGATCATCCGGGATCACCATCGCCTCGGCGTGGTCCAGCTTCTCCCAGGAGCCATCCTTCTTTGCCGCCTCCACCTTGGCCAGCCCCGGCGGCGCCATGCGTCCCTCGGCGATCAGCCGCCCCACGCGCTCCTTGTTCGCCCGGGACCAGCCGGTACGCGGCTTCCGCGGCGCGAACCAGAGCGCCCGACGGTTGTCGTTCAGCTTGAGCGGCTTGCTGTCGATCCAGCCGAAGCAGAGCGCCTCCTCCACCGAGCGGGGATAATCGAGATCCGACAGACCGGTCCCCTTCTTGTAGGTGACGAGCCAGATCCCCTGCTTCCGCGTGTGATGCTTCTCCAGCCATCGGCGCCACTCCGCGGCATCGGCGGGATGGAGGTGGTTCTCGGGCAGCTCCTTCGCGTCGTTTCGTATACTCGCCTTCGCCATTGCTCGATGTCGTGTGTGTGTGGTTCGGTTACCGTGATGATGCCATCCTGATCTCCATCAGCCGCTCCAGCGCGCGAAGCTCGTCGCCGTCGCGCACCTCGAACCGGATGCCGGTTCCCTCGGCGTATCGCTTCGCGCTCCGGATCATCTCCACGATGCGCGAGGGAAGATCGGCCTCCAATGCTCCCCGCACGGCGCGATCGCCCAGGACGATGCCGGCCAGGAAGGAGCCCTCGCGCGGGATCAGGTAGAGGAGAATCTTTCCGTTCCGCCGCAGCCGCACCGACCATCCGGCGCTCCTGCCGGAATAGGCGAGCTCCTCCTCGATCGGCGGCCAACGCGTGCCGGCGAAGCTCACCACCCGATCCCAGAGCGGAGCGGCATCGCCGAGCGCGCGTCGCAGCGCGGCCGCGTCCGGCGGAGCGTTTCTGTCATCGAAGATGCTGAGCGCCATGCGGAACGTGATCTGATGCGGGAATGGAGGAGGCGCCACGGGCGCGCTCCGGAGCGTGACGCAACATAGCAGCATCCGGCATTTCACGCGAGCGCCCGGCCACGCAAGCTCGCGCGGGCCGGGCGCCACGGCATCCGATGCGATGCTTCTCAGCGTCCCCAGTTGCTCCGGGTGTAGAGCTTCCTGAAGCCGAGCGCGGCGAAGTTGCGATAGGGAGGCGTGTCCATCTCCGGCGACGAGATCTCGATGTCGAGGATGAAACCGGTCGCGCCGAGCCGGAGCCCATCCTCCACGATCGCCCGGCTGAGACGGCGATCGAGATCGAACGAGGGGATCATGATGCCGGGGATCGGCGCCTCCACGCCGAGCCATGCCGTGCCGTCCGCGCCGATGAACATGCTTCGGACGGCGGCAAGGCGCCCGCCGCGACGGAGCATGTAGTGGTGCCATCCGTCGCGCGCGGCGAATGCCTGGAGCCACGGCGAGGTCGGGAGATGGTAGAGCCCGTCGAGAAACGCCGACCACTCCGGCGCGCTCTCGGAGGTCACTTTTACGATCGTATAATCGGCGTCATCCGCCTCGGGCTCGAGCTCCGGAAGCGGCTCGGCTCCCCGCGCTATCCGGTCCCAGCCGCTCACCACCCGCAGCCCGCGCGCGGCAAGCCATCCCGGCAGCGCGGCCGGCGCGCTCACCGGCGTGCAGTGCAGCTGAAACGCATCTATCCCCTCACGGCCGAACAGCTCCAGGACCGCGTCGATCCCCGCCTCGGTCGCCGGCTCGGTCAGCCCCAGCCCGAACACCGCGTTGAAGTGGCGGAACGGAATGCCGCGGCAGAGGAACATATCGAGCCCGGCGGCCCGCTCCATCGTCACGCCGAACCGCCGCGCGAACGCCGTGGGGACCGCTTCGTACATATCGCGCCATGCGCGCTCCTCGGCCATCTCGCTCCATGTCGCCGTCGCGAGCGTCGGCGTCTCGACCGGCATCGCCGGCCCGCGAATCTCCGTGTCCATGGTATCCATCGATCGGTGAATGTGGAGAGTCGATCAGTCCATCGGATACGGAGCGCGCGCGAGGATGGATGTGCGGGGCGATCCCGCCGCGCCGGTCACATCTTCTTTTCCATGCAGTGAAACGGAAGCTCGCGACGCGGGAACGAGATCTGCCCGGCGATGGTATATCCCCGTTTCAGGTAGAGCGCCACGGAGGTCGGATTGCCGGTGTAGGTATCGAGTCGGATGCTGAGGTAGCCCCGCTCCACGGCGAGCTTCTCGGCGTGCTCCAGCAGTCGCGAGGCGATGCCGCGTCCCTGCATCTCCGGCAGGACGCAGAGGCGATGGATCACCAGCGCCGGCTCCTCGTGCGTCCAGGCCACCCGCGCATACTCGGCATCCTGCGTTTCGCAGAGGCTGATCGATCCGATCACGCGATCCTCCTCGACCACGACATGCATCCTCCCGGCCGCGAAGTCCGCCTCCACGATCTCGACGGTCGGGTAGTGCTCGTCCCACTGATGGATGCCCCGCTCGCGCAGATCGCGGGCGCAGGCGGAAAGGATCTCGAAGACGTGCGGGACATGATGCCGCCCGGCGGGGATGATGGTCATGCGTCGGAATGTGTCGTTGATGCGCGCGGCACGCATCGGCGCGCGCCGCGGGAGTGCATCGTGAACGTGGGAATGATGCTCGTGGAATCGGGGCTACCTCAGGCGCGGAGCGCGCGCCACTCCCGCACCAGATCACGGGAGGCTTCCTCCCAGTCGGGATGGAGGAAGGTGAAGCCCATCTTCAGCAGGCGGCCGGGAATCACGCGGCGGCTCTTCAGCAGCAGCTCCGTCTCGGTTCCCATCACGCGGGCGCCGATCTCCAGCATCCACTCGGCGGCCGGAAGGCCGATCGACACGCCGCAGGCACGCCTGAGCGCCGCCATGAACGCGGCGTTCGGCAGCGGGGCGGGGGAGGCGATGTTCACCGGGCCGGTCACCTCCTCGTGCGTCACCAGCCAGTCGATCGCGTTGAGGAAGTCCACGTAATGCACCCAGGAAATGTACTGACGACCGCTGCCGGCGCGTCCGCCGAGACCGCGGCGCACCAGGCCGACGAGCGTGTCGAAGACGCCGTCGGCGTCCGGGCTCATCACCATCGCCGCGCGCAGCTCCACCTTCCGGGTGCCGGGCGTGTCCGCTTCGTGCAGAGCACGCTCCCAGGCGCGGGCCACGTCGATGCTGAAGCGCCAGGTGTCGGGAGCATCCGGCTCGTTGCCGCCGATGATGCCGCTCTCCTCGTCGTTCGGCGCGTCGAAGCGGTGGGCGTAGATGGTGGCGGTGCTCGCCTGAAGCCAGGTACGGGGCGGCCTGGCGGCGCGCGCGATCGCCTCCCCGACGACGCGGGTCGAGTCGACGCGGGAATCCATGATCTCGGCGCGGTTCTCCGGCGTGTAGCGACAGTTGACGCTCCGCCCGGCGAGGTTGATCACGACGTCCGCGCCGTCGATCTCCTCGGCCCAGGGACCGAGCGTCCGGCCGTCCCAGAGCATCGTGCGCCAGGGAGCGCTTGCCTGATGCCGGCCGAGCGTCACCACCTCGTCGCCGTTGTCGTGAAAGCGTCGGGCAAGGAGCGTCCCGACCTGTCCGGTGCCGCCTGGAATGATAATCTTCATGCGTGATGTCCGCCGCAACGTTGAAAGCTCATGCGACATCGGGCCGATATGCGCCGCGTCGCGGAAGCCAGCATTTCACCCGATCCCGATACTGCTCGTAGGCCCGGCCGAAATGCCGCGCGAGATCTTCCTCCTCCAGAGGGCGCGCCACGAACTGCCATATCAGCACGCCGAGCAGCACGTAGACCAGCATCAGCCACGATCCGGTGTAGATCACCACCGCCATCGCCTGGCCGATCCCGGTGATCGCCATCGGATTTCTGACATGGGCATACGGACCGCGCACCACCAGCCGCCGAGGCCCATCCACCGGCAGCAGAGTTCCTTCGCCGAGACGCGCCATCGTCACGCCGCACCAGAGCGCAAGAACCGTCATGATCAGAAAGAGGAGGATGCCGACGGGCCGTTGATGGGGAATGTCGATCCGCGGCAGGCCGGCGCGCCGCTCGAGCTCGACGAACAGCCGCGACGCAAGGAACAGAAACACCACCGTGAAGAGCGCCATGTGTGTCACGGTCTTGGCGATGTTCCAGCCGCGCGAGGCGGGACGGGCCTGTCGCATCAATCGTCGCGACGAGGGCGTGAGCGCGATCGCCAGCACCGTCGAGACGAGCATGGAGGGAGCCATCAGGATGATGCTCCACCACCCGCGATCGGAGATCAGCGAACCGGCCAGGCAGTAGAGCGTCGCATAGCTGACGCTTCCGGCGACCGTCCAGAGAATCGGCACCGTCCATCGGCTCCCGCGGATCGCGGCAATGCTCGCGGCGATGGAACCGAGCGTGAGCAGCACCAGATCGGGAAGCAGGAATGCCAGAAGGGAGAGCTCGCTGGCGGGATCGAAACGGAAGTGGAGGCGAAGCTCCGGACGGACCACGAGCATTCCCCACCATCCGATGATCGCGACGGCCTGAAGCGCGAAGTAGACGCCGGCCGTGCGGGAGATCGAGAGCATCGCCGGCCCACGATGCATCGGATCGGCGTCGCGGTCGTGCGGGGGATTGGACTCCTCCCGATGTTCGCGCGGCTCGCGTCGCGCTGAAGCTGCTGTCGGGTTGCTCATCGATGCAAATCCCTGGTTCTCGTGCATCGCTCCGTTGGGCTCGGCCGGCGCGGAGATCATCCCGGGAGATCATCTCCCATGTCGAGGCCCCGCCGCTCCACCGCGTCCTTGAGCGCCGCCAGACGCCGCGCGGTGTCGCGCGCGAAGACCAGGCCGAGCACCGGCGTCAGGAGCGGCGCCAGCCAGCCCGGACGCCCCTTCACGTTGTAGCGGAAGAAGACGCGCGTCGCCTCCGCGCCTTCCTCCTTGAAGCGCCACGATCCGGCGAAGCCGGCAAGGAACCACGGACCTCGCGTCATCTTCACCGCGGCCACGCGCGGAGGGGTGAAGGAGACATACTCGGTCTCCATCGCCAGCCCGCTGCGCGCCACGCAGTTGGCCCGCACGCCGACGGCCGCCTCCGTGGCGCCGGCCAGCAGATCGGCCCGCTTGAGAAACGGGTCCCATGCCAGCCGCCGCCCGTAATCCTGCGTCAGCCGGAAGAGCCGCTCCGGCGTCGACCGGATCACGATGGATCGCTCGAAGTTCATGGCAACGCCCCCGAAGAAATGAGAGTGAGGATTCCGTGCATTCCATCGACCGGACTCGAGCGGCGCTCAGGCGCGGGCGTCGGTTGCTCCATCGGCCGCGCTCCCCAGGCGACGACGCACCGCCTCGGCGATCCGCTCCATCAGCGGACGGTGCAGCTCGGGATCGAACGGGACCGCGTCGCGCGCGCCCTGGTCGTAGAAGAGGGGCGGGAGTGTCCTGTGCGATTCCGGCTCCGTGGCGTAGCGCGGGAACGCGTGCGCGTGGAGCGCCGGATCGAGATTGCCGAGGATCTCGTAGTTGATCCGCGCGGCGCCGGTCACCTCCAGGATCGCGTCGCCGAGGGTCGCCATGTCGGCGAGGAACGTCAGGCGCGCCTCCCCGACGAGCGCGTTCAGATCGGTCACGACCGGATCGGGGAGGAGGAGACAGTAGCCGGCCAGAAGCTGCGAGTCTCCCATCACGACCCAGCCGGAGGGAACGCGGCAGACGACGTTGGGATTGGTCCCGGCGCGGGCCGCCTCAACGCGACGATGAATGGATGTGGACATGATCGGCGCGCCTCCGCTCAGACCGGCTCGGCCGGAGCCGGCATCTCGTTCTGTCGCGATACGACCTGATAGGTCCCGGGCTCCTGGCGGAAGCTGATCGCGATCCGGTTCCAGGCGTTGATCTGCGTGATGGCGAAGGTGAGCGCCACCAGCTCCTCCTCGCTGAAGTGCTCGCGGACCTCATCGAACAGATCGTCGTCCACATCCTCGTGCGCGATCAGGGTCACGGTCTCGGTCCACTCCAGGGCGGCGCGCTCGCGCGGGGTAAAGAACGGCGTTTCGCGCCAGGCGGAAAGCGCGTAGAGCCGCTGCTCGGTCTCGCCGGCGTGGCGGGCGTCCTTGGTGTGCATGTCGATGCAGTAGGCGCAGCCGTTGATCTGGGAGGCGCGGACCTTCACCAGCTCCTGCAGCGGCTTCTCCAGGCCGCTCTCGCGGAGGAACTTCTCCATCGTCCGCATGGCGTGGATGGCGGCCGGAGCGGCCTTGACGTAATCGATTCGAAGCGACATCGGTATCTCCAATGCGGGCGGAGGGCGCCCGGTGAAGTGAGAGGAATCGGATCGGGGGCAAAGATATCGAACATCACGATCCGGCCAGTGACCCGCTTCCGGTGCTCCCGGAGTTGCGGATCATCATCCGATGATGCATCATTGCGGCCGGTATACAATCGGATCCAGACGATGAGCAGCTCTACCTCCTCCAGGCGCTCCGGCACCAGACGCCCGGGCGCCGCCCCGAAACCCACATCGGCAGCGTCGGGCACGCTTCCTGTCTCCGCGCGGGCGGCCAGGGCGGCCGCGCAGGAGCGGCGCATCACCGCCTCGCGCGCGTCGGGGAAGTGGCCGGCCCGATGGTGGCGTCTGCCGGAGCCGCCGCCGGTGAAGCGATCCTACCACCGCGAGCGGTGGACCGACAAGCAGAACGACATCCTGGAGAAGTACTACACCACGCATGGCGCCGCCTACACCGCGGCGCTCCTCGGCCGGTCGATCGTCGCCATTCGCGCCCGCGCCAGGATGTTCGGTCTCCAGGGCTTCGAGACCGACATCTGGAGCGGCGCCGAGACGCGGCGCGCGGTGGCGCTCTTCAAGAAGCTCGGGGCGCGTCCCGGCACGATCGAGAAGATCGCGCGGGAGATGGGGCGCACGACCGGCAGCGTGGCCGGCCATCTGCGCCGTCGCGGATTGAGGGTCAAGGAGCAGCGGGAATGGACGGCGATGGAGGAGAAGATTCTGCTGAAGTACTACGGCATCGAAACCGTCGGCCAGATCGGCGATCGCATCGACCGCACGGCCGACGCGGTGATGCGGCGCGCCAATCTGCTCGGCCTCCGCTGGCGGGTCTCCCCACCCTGGACGCCGGAGGATGACGCCAGACTCCGGAAGCTCCATGCCCGGCACGGGCACGACTGGGCGCCGATCGCCATGGCGTTGGGGAGATTCAAAGTGGATGTGAAGCAACGGGCGACGAAGCTCGGCCTCCGGCGCACGGTGCGTGAGTGGACGCCCCGGGAGGATCGGCTGCTCCGGAAGCTCCAGCCGACCACGCCGTACCGCGAGCTTCCGAGGCACTTCGACCGGACGATCGGCGCCATCCGGGCGCGCATTCACCAGCTCGGTCTCGGCGAGGAGGCGGCCCGCTCCTGGACGCCGGAGGAGGACGCAAAGCTCAGGAAGCTGTTCGGGACGATGCCGGCCTCGAAGCTCGCCGCGCGCTTCGGCCGCACCGGTCCGGCGGTGAGTCTCCGGGCCGCGAAGCTCGGCCTTGCCGCCGAGGCGCCGCGCCGCTGGACCGCGAAGGAGCTCGAGCTGCTGGCGAAGCTTCGCCGCGCCGGCAAGAGCTATGAGGAGATCGCCGGGCGCCTGGGCCGGAGCGTGGACGCGGTGCACGTCCGCGCCAACAAGATGAAGCTGAACGCGCGGGGGTGAGTTCCGGCGCACGTCGAAGCGATGCGCCCGCCGATGCCGCCATGGATCGCAACACCAGGGTAGGGGCGGCGCTCCGTGCATTGGTGTCAACTTAAGCTATGATTCCAGGATCAAGTGTGGGATGTTTGGCTAGGAAGCAGGATTCTCTGTCAGGCTGTTGAGACAGACAGAGCACTGATTCGACCAGCTCGTAGGAGGCCCTATGCCCAACGGTCGTCGTCAAGATCCCACCCGACGGGATGCTCGCCGTCATAACCCGGATCTGCGTCGGCGCACGCAGATGCCGGCGCCGGAACTGGAGTACTTCCAGAACGAGTTGATCCAGGTACTCTCCCCGGCAACCTTCGCCCAGGCCCGCGCGGCCACCGGTCGGCTGGGCTTGCGCGATCGCGTGTTGAACCTGCCGGTCATGTGCGCCATTGTGCTGAGTTTGGTGTTTCGACAGATCCCTTCACTGCGCGAGGTCCTCCGTGTGCTCCAGCAGGAAGGCTTGCTCTGGGTCGAAGCTCGCTCGATTTCCGTCGAGGCACTCTCGAAGCGATTCCAGGTTTTGCCGGCCACATTGTTTGCCGCACTGCTGGATCAGGTCATCCTTCGCGTCCAGGAGCGACATCGCAGCAAGCTTCAACAGGCTCCGGCTGCTCAGTCATCGGCTGCTCAGTCATCGGCTGCTCAGTCATCGGCTGCTCAGTCATCGGCTGCTCAGCCGGGGAGTGTTCCAGCCGTGAGCGATACCTCCAGCGGTATCCAGAAGATCGTCCAGGCCCTGCGCGCGCACTATGCCGCCATCTGGATCGCCGATGGATCTACCCTGGAGCAACCGCGGAAGACCACCACAGCCTTGCGTACCGCTACCAAGTCAACCACGGGTACCAAGTCAACCACGGGTACCAAGTCAACCACGGGTACCAAGTCAACCACGAGTGCCAAGTCAACCAAAGTAGCGCTCAACGCAGCCGATGTATCGGCCGATACATCTGCCGATACATCGGCCGATACGATAGCACTTGGTGGCAGGATGATGGCGATCGTGGAGGCCGACAGCCACATCCCGATGGCGATCTTCTACGAACAGAACTCCAGCAGCAACGATAAGCTCTTGGCCGAGCAACTGCTCCAGAAGCTCCCTGAACAGGGCTTGATGATCCTGGATGCCGGGTTCTACAGCTTCGGGTTGTTCGATCAGTTCACCGATCAGAACAAGTACTTCCTGACGCGTATGCGCGCCCACGGAGCGTATCGATCGGTGCGACTGCTGGCCGAGGCGCCACGCTATCGTGATGAGATTATCGAGGTGGGCCTGTATCGCAGTCATCCCTGTCGTCACCATCTCAGGATGATCTCAGTGCTGTGGGGGAAGACCTGGTATCAGTATCTCACCAATGAGCTGGATGCCGAGCGCTTGCCGGCCGAACAGGCGGTGATGCTGTATCGATCACGGTGGCGCATCGAAGAGGCGTTCCTGGTGGTCAAGCGCCTGTTGGGCCTGTCGTACCTGTGGGCGGGTCGCAGCAACGGGGTGGCCATCCAGGTCTACGCCACCTGGATGATCTACGCGGTGCTGATCCAGGTCTGCTCCGAGCTTGCCGAAGCTCTCAGCCAACCATTGGAGCGGATCTCGGTGGAGATGGTCTTCCGAAGTCTGTATCACTACAGCCGAGCTTTGCAGCGAGATCCGAGCACAGAGTTGATTGGCTATCTGAGCAGCCACGCCAAGCTATTGGGGCTGGTCAAGGCCACCCGCAAGCGAGAACGACAGCGAGACCAGATCCATCAGATGATCTGGAGACCCACTTAAGTTGACACCAATGCCCCCCGTGGCCGCCCAGCCGTCGCGGCCACGATCGGTCCTGTTCGATCACGCGGTTCGTGGCCGGTCTCTGAAGCGCGCACGCTGAAGGCGTGCGCCTACCGACGCGTCGATCGATGCCGCGGTGGAGCGCGCCACCACATTACGATGGTTGTGGGCGGCTCCTCATGGCCGCCCTGCCGGTGAGGTTATGCGAGCCCTGTTCGATTTCCGAGCTCGATTCGCACACGCTGAAGACGCGCGACGAGATGCGATCCGGCCATCATGGTTGCGGCGCCTCAGCTCACTGTGGCGCTCCAGACGTCGGACAGCCGCTCGGCCTGCTCCAGCACGAGCTTGATCGCCGCATCCTGCTGGTCGGGTGGATACTTGTACCGCCGCAGCGTGATCCGCACGAGATTCCGGAGCCTGGCGCGCACGCTCTCGCGCCGCTGCCAGTCGACCGTCGCGCCGTTGCGGAGCTTTTCGGTAAGCTCCAGGGCAATGCTCTTCAACGTCTCGTCGCCGAGCTCACGCACGGCGCTTTCGTTGTCGGCAAGGGCGTCGTAGAACGCCAGCTCCGACTCGTTCAGGCCGAGATCATCCCCCCGCTTGGCCGCCTCCTGAAACTCCCTGGCCATCTGAATGAGCTCCTCGATCACCTCGGCGCTCTCGATGGCCCGGTTCCGATAGCGGTTCAGCGCTTCCTCGAGGCGCTCGCTGAACTTCTTCTCCAGCACGACGTTGGTGCGGCTGCGTGACCGTATCTGATCGTTCAACAGCTTCTGCAGCAGCTCCACGGCCACGTGTCGCTCCCGCATGTGCCGGATATCGTCGAGGAACGTGTCGGAGAGGATGCTGATGTCCGGGTGGTCCAGCCCCTTCATCCTGAAGATGTCCTCGACGCCGGTCGCGACGACGGCGTTGTCCAGGATCTGTTTCAGCACCGCCTGCTTCCGCTCCTGGACCAGCCGCTGCTCCGGCACGCTCGCCCGGGCGATCACGGCCTTGACCGCCTGGAAGAACGCGATCTCTTCACGAAGGTCGGCCGCTTCATCCACGGTTCCGCAGAGCGAGAATGCCTTGGTGATCTTCAACACGACGTCGAACCATCGCTTCTTTCCCTCCTCGATCTCCAGCACGTGGTTGGCCGCGGGGAGGAGGAGAAGAGCCCCGTTGGTTCGATAGTCGCCATACTCGAAGCCGTGCATCATCTCCCTGGCAACCTCCATCAGCTCCTTCAGCTTCGCCAGCGCCTCGGCCACGTCCACCGTCGGCGTCCCACGTCCCCGGCTCTCCGTGTAGATCTGGAGCGCCCGCCGCAGCTCGGCCGCGATCCCCAGATAGTCCACCACGAGGCCACCCTGCTTGTCGCGAAACACGCGGTTGACGCGCGCGATCGCCTGCATCAGGTTGTGGTCGTGCATCGGCTTGTCCACGTACATCGTGTGGAGACAGGGAACATCGAATCCCGTCAGCCACATGTCGCGCACGATCACCAGCTTCAACGGATCGCCCGGATACTTGAACCGCTTCTCCAGCGCGCGCCGCGTCGCGTCGCCGTAGATGTGACGGCGCAGAAGCTCCGTGTCGGCGGCCGAGCCGCTCATCACCACCTTGATCGCCCCCTTCATCGGGTCCGGATCGTGCCACTCCGGACGCAGTTCGATGATCGCCTCGTACAGCCGCGCGGCGATCTCCCGGCTCATGGCGACGATCAGCCCTTTCCCCTCGACGCTCGCGATCCGTGCCTCGAAGTGGCGCACCAGATCCGCGGCCACCTGCCGGATGCGGGGTCCGGAGCCGACCAGCTTTTCCAGCGTGGCCCACTTGGTGATCTCCGCCTCGCGCAGCGCCACATCCTCCTCATCCTCGAAGATCTCCTCCACCTGCTCGTTGAGCGACTCGATCTGCCCCTGGTTGATATCCAGCTTCGCCAGCCGGCTCTCGTAGTAGATCGGCACGGTGGCGCCGTCGAGCACCGCGTCCTGGATGTCGTAGATGCTGATGTAGTCGCCGAAGACCTGCCGGGTGTCCCGGTCATCCTTCTCGACCGGCGTGCCGGTGAAGCCGAGGAACGTGGCGAAGGGGAGGCCGTCGCGAAGGTGCTTGGCGAAGCCGTAGGCGTACTTGCCGGTGTTCCGGTCGAGCACGGCGCGGAAGCCGTACTGCGTGCGATGCGCTTCGTCGGCGATCACGACGATATTGGTCCGATCGGTGAGCACCGGGAACCGCTCCTCGTCCCGCTCCGGCACGAACTTCTGCATCGTGGTGAAGATGATGCCGCCGGAGGCGCGCCCGGCCAGCAGCCCGCGCAGATCTTCCCGGCTCTCGGCCCGCGCCGGCGCGTCCTTGAACAGCCCTCGGGACGCCTGGAAGGTCCGGTAGAGCTGGTCGTCCAGGTCGGCGCGATCGGTCACCACCACCACCGTCGGGTTCTCCATCTCCGGCCGCTGTGTCAGCTTGCCGACGAAGCAGGCCATCGTGAAGCTCTTGCCGGAGCCCTGCGTGTGCCAGACGATCCCTCCCATGCGCGATCCCGGCTTCACGTGAAGACCATAGGTTGCTCGCGGCTCGCGCGTCACGTTCGGCTCGTCGACCGGATGTGCCGCGGCTTTCATCACGGTCTCGACGGCCTCCCGCACGGCGTGGAACTGATGGTAGCCGGCGATCTTCTTGACCAGACCGCTTGGCCCCTCCTCGAACACGATGAAATGGCGGAGATAATCCAGCAGCAGGTCGGGGGCGAAAAATCCCCGCACCATCTTCTCCAGCTCGAATCTCAGCAGCGGCTTGTCGTCCTGATCGCGGATGGTGCGCCAGGGCATGAACCGCTCCCGATCGGCCGTAAGGGAGCCGACGCGCGCATGCTGCCCGTCGGAGATGATGAGCGCCTCGTTGAAGGCGAGCAGGTCGGGAACCTCCGCCTTATAGGTCTGAAGCTGGTTGAACGCCGACCAGAGATCGGCTCCATGCACTAGATTCTTCAGCTCGATCACCGCGATCGGCAGCCCGTTGATGAAGGCGACCAGATCCGGCCGCCGGATACGTGGGGAGCCCTGCACCGTGAACTGGCTGACGATGAGAAACTGGTTCCGCTCCGGCCGCTCGAAGTCGATGACCCGCGCGGTATCGCCGCGGCTCTCGCCATCGCGCTGTACCACCACCCGCACCCCTCCCACGAGCTTCTCGTGGAAGCTCCGGTTGTTCATCAGCAGGGAAGGGTGGTCGTGCCTGATGAGCTCGGCCAGCGCCGCCTCCAGCACTTCCGGCGGGATATCGGGGTTCAGGCGCTCGAGCGCGTCGAACAGGCGCCCGCGGAGGACCACCTGGCGATAGTCCTCACGCTCCGGCGCGTCCCCATCCGGGGAGATCTCCGGCCCCGGCCGATACTCCCAGCCGACATCCTGAAACCAGGTGATGGCCAGCACCTCGATATCGTGTTCCTTGATCATGCGTTCGGCCTCACAGAGTCATGCGCTTATCGGCAACGTCGGTCGCGAGCTTCAGAATCTTCTCGACCATGTGGTGTGCTCCCGCTGGATACCAGATCGGCTGGATATTGAGATCCAGCAGCACCGCTTCCTTCTGATGCAGCAGGGAAATACTGTCGGGCTTCGGGAGAATGGCGAAGTGGTCCGGAATCTCGTATTCGCTCTGCTGCTTCACATACTTGAACAGCTCGAGCGTCCAGTCCTGCTCCAGGCTGCACCCGATGAAGAGGAGCGAGTTCGAGATGAAGATCTGACGAAGAGCCTTCGGAAGCGGGTTGTGAAAATCGATGGGATCTCCATACGCCGATTCGTACTGTCCTTTCGTCAGGATATAGGTTTTGATGTCGTCGGCGTCACCGTGCAGCTTGAGCAGGCAGCGCTGGCCGCGGACCAGCCGGGGGAAAAACTTGTGCTCCTGCGTGCCGTGCATGTAGCTGTCGAACATGAGAGACTCGCGCTCAAAGACCTTCTCGATGGCGTTGTCGAAGTTCGTGGTAATGATGCAGCCATGGGCGATTCGCGGCAGTAGAAGGATCGGGCCGTCGACACGCTCGACGTGGAATGTGGTCCTGATAAAGTTGTTCACGACCGTCCCGTTCCGCTCGATCAGCCGCTGGGCGGCTTCCAGGTAACGTCCCTGGTCGATGAGCGCCGCGATGTCGGGATCGGCCGACTGGCAGATCCGATTGTGGAGCGCGCGGAGCGCATCTCCCCAGAGCGGCATGCCCATCGGCCGCGACATGCCGGCTCCGACCAGCGGGACGATACGGTGCCGCGCGATGGCATCGGCGAGATTCCGGAACGGCTGCATCAGGCCATCGTCGGAGAGCAGACGGACCACCCCGTCGTGCTCCTCCTCGAGGGTCTTGTTATCCCAGGCGGCCCGCTCATCCTCGTATGCGTCGCGATCCAGCCAGAAGAGGGCCTTACTTCGTTCATAGATGTAGGCATCGCGATCCTCCCTGGGGCTGGCGATCGTCAGCGGCTCCTCGCCGTCGAAGTACCTGTTGAACTTCTCATTCTGTTCGTACTCCCCGCTCAGCAGCCGGATGGCTTCGCTGATCAGGCTCTTCTGGTGGTCGTTGGAAACGTTCATTGCGCGTCATCCATGGGTACGCGAAGCTCACCGGAGATGAGCTTGGGTAAGAGGGTATCGCGAATCTCAGCCAAGACTCGTGACTCGACCCGAGTTTGAATCAATCTGTCTACAACTGGCGCCAATTTCCCGTCCGCCATTTCAATCAGTTCTCGTGACGGAACCAGCACCTTGGCATCGGAAAGGTGCTTGCGCTGAATATGGCCCATTGTGGTGGCCTTGTTCGCCGCAATCGCTCGGAACTCCGTGAGATGATGCCGAGTCCACAGATAGTAGAACCACTTTGGGAAGTGAGCTGAAGTCACCTTGAACAAATGCTGATTCAAAGCCCCTTCACCTCCGCACCAGATTTCCACTTCAAGGCTTCCCGACCAGGAAAAGAGAACATCCCCATCGTCAACAATATAGGGGAGAGGCACATCCCTGCTTGCGCGGTCAGCATCCACGGTACGGCCGGAACGCAACTGCGCGATCTTAATGACAGGGATCGAATCATCGCCATCCGCCGGATATTTCTGCAATGCCAATCCGTTCAAATAGTCGGCGATTTCATCAAGACCTTTGACGGACCACCCCTCCGGAATATCCCCGAGCTCCGACGGCTGAAGTCGGGCCGGGAAGAGCGCCAGCAGCGCCGGGGTGAGCCCGAGGCTGCGGCAGATCGACTCCTCAGGCTCCCCGGCGGCCTTGGCGCGCACGGGATCGAAGTCGGCGAACCAGGATGTGAAGAGTGCCCGCGCCATTTCCTCCAGCGTCTCGTTCATCCGCCGGTTCAGCTCGATCTTGTCGTCTAATACACTAAGAGTCCCTACAATAGCCTGTTGCTCCTCAATTGGGGGAACAGAGACAGGCAACGAATAGAAGGAATCTCTACTTGTTGAAGGAATTGCTGATCCACTATCCATGGAATTGATATCCTGCGTCAATAATTGGTAGTAAGCCCACCTCATATCGAACTCCACCTTAGGCCGAAGGTAGTACGCAGTATCAATTACGAAGAATGGCTGACCAGAATAATGGATTCCGCGGTATGCGCCCTTCCGTCCAACAATCACGCTCGGATTGCCGTATATAAATTCGGAATATCTTCCTATTGGTCCATTTGTTCCGAAAACTTGATATGGACCTGAGGCATTCTTATACTCACGAAGAGCTTTTCCATATTCAAGTGTCGCGAGATCGCCCCACGTCATCTTCTTCCAATCACTCGCCATACCCCAGCCTCCCCAGATTCTCGCGGATCTCCGCCTCCAGGCGCGCGCTCTCGGCGAACTGCTCGAACAACTGACTCGTCAGCCGCTTCATCTTCTCCTCGAACGGCTCGGCGTCCACCTCCTGGGCGGCTGTGCCGACGTAGCGCCCCGGCGTGAGCACGTGATCGTTCTTCCGGATATCCTCCAGCGTGGCGGCCTTGCAGAAGCCGGGCACGTCCTCGTACCCCTCGCCGGCCCTCCAGGCATGGAAGGTCCGGGCAATGCGCCGGATATCCTTCTCGAGGTCGAAATCCCGCAGCACCCGGTCCTTCATGTAGCCGAGGCCGCGCGCGTCGATGAAGAGGGTTTCGCCGGTCCGCGCCCGCGCTCCGGCCCTGGCTCCCTTGTTCCGGGCGAGCACCCAGATGCAGGCGGGGATCTGGGTGTTGACGAAGAGCTGCCCCGGCAGCGCCACCATGCACTCGATCAGGTCCGCCTCGATCAGGTTCCGGCGGATCACCCCCTCGTTGTTCGAGGTGGCGCTCATCGACCCGTTGGCCAGCAGCAGCGCCAGGCTTCCGTTCGGCGCCAGATGATACACCATGTGCTGGAGCCAGGCGAAGTTCGCGTTGCCGGCCGGCGGCACGCCATACTTCCAGCGGGGATCGTCGTCGTCCACGTTATCCTTCCACTCCTTCATGTTGAAGGGGGGATTGGCCATGATGTAATCGGCCCGAAGGTCCGGGTGCTGATCGCGCGTGAAGGTGTTGGCCGGCTCCCGGCCGAAGTCGAAATCCATCCCGCGGATCGCCATGTTCATCGAGGCCAGCCGCCAGGTGGTCGGGTTCGACTCCTGGCCGTAGATCGAGAGCTGGTTGATCTTGCCGCCATGCTCCTCGACGAAGGTCTCCGACTGCACGAAGAAGCCGCCGGAGCCGCAGCAGGGATCGTACACGCGCCCCTTGAACGGCTCGAGCATCTCGACGATCAGGGTCACGATCGACTTCGGCGTGTAGTACTGTCCCCCTTTCTTTCCCTCGGCGATCGCGAACTCGCCGAGGAAATATTCATACACGTGGCCGAGGATATCCTTGGCCTTGAGCGTCTCGTGCTGAAACGGAATCTCCGAGATCAGATCGATCAGGCGCGGCAGCACGTCGTCGATACCGCGACGCGCGTACTCCTTCTCCAGCACTCCCTTGAGCCTCGGATTCTCCCGCTCCACCGCCTCCAGGGCATCGTCCAGCAGACGCCCGATTCCCTTGAACTCGTAGTGGGAGACCTTGCCGTTCTTCACCGTGAGGCGGGATCCCGCCGTCACCTTGGCGCTCGTCCTGATGAAGTCCCAGCGCGCCAGCGCCGGAACCCAGAAGACGTTCTTCTCGGTGTAGTAGTCGCGGGCCTCCAGCTCCTCGGCCATCAGATCCCCGGCATCCTCGCCGAGATAGTAATCATGATCCGGATCGCGGAACTCCCGCTCGAGCTCGGCGCGCCGCTCCTTGAACGCGTCGGAGATGTATTTGAGAAAGATGAGCCCGAGGACGATGTGCTTGTAGACCGCTGCATCCAGGCTGGAGCGAAGCCGGTCCGCGGCGGTCCACATATGTCCGTCGAGCTCTTTGAGAAACTGATGTTCTGATGGATTCATCGGATGATAGTCACGTTGGGCAGGGTATGCTGTTCGATCATGGGCCGGGCGCGCGAACCGCGCCGGCCGCTCGCGCGGGTAACACGGACGCTCCAACTCATCGTACTGTTGGAATCGCCGGAGCCGTGACCGGCGCGCTGGTCGTGATCGGGGACTGAATCTACGAAAACCGCGTGGCCTCATCCTACCCGATCGTCCCGTCCGTCGGCCGCCATCATCCCCACACCCGCTCCAGCTTCCTAATGAACCGCGGCAGGTGGGGCTCGACGCGGTCGCTCGGGATCTCCTCCGGCGCGAACCAGCGGACGGCGGCGAACTCTCCCTCATCGTGGCGCAGCGGCGCGGATGCGTCGCCGCGGAGCACGTACCAGAGGGAAACGTCGGTGTGCCCGGCCGTCTGGCCGACGGTCTCGGTCACGGTCAGCAGCAGCGGCTCCTCCAGGAGGAACTCGGCCACCAGGTTCAGCTCCTCCATCGCCTCGCGCTCCACGGTCGCGCGCGGGTGCTCATCCGGCTCCACGTGCCCGCCGCTCGGCAGCCAGAGTCCGGCCAGGCGATGATCCACCAGCAGCAGCTTGCGCGCATCCGGATCGACCACCGCGAAGTAGGAGACCAGGTGCGGATCGGGAGTGGCCGGCTTCGCGGTGCGGAAGAGCCCGGCGCCGGAATCGATCCAGCGGAGCACATACTCGCGATGCTCCGCTTCCAGCGGATCGAGAGGGGAGAGGGAGGCAACGAGGGAGCGTATGGTCGAGCGCATGTGGTCGAGACGAGCTGAAGAGTGAAGGAGCGATGCCGCTCCGCGAGACGTTCAATATGGGCGATGGCGCGCGCGCCGGCAATCACGGATCGCTCGAAGCGCGAAAGGATCGCATCGTGGCGCGATGGACGGGATGGCCACTGGGTGCGGCCGTGCCGAGAAAGGGGCTCGTGGGCATCACCACGAATTGTGTCGGAGCGCCGCACGCGGGGGGCCCGCCCATACGAAGATTGGGGATGTGAAGGCATGATCTTCCCACATCGGCAATCTTCCACACATCACAACCGGCCTGTTAACCTCCGCGGCATCCGGTTCGTTCTCCTGGCAAACGGCACATTCAACTATTCCGGACGCGACCATGGAATTCTACGATTCGCCGGTTCCCGTGATGCTGGCGCTGATACTGCTGGCTGCCTGGGGATTCTGGCTCCTCTTCCGCCGCCAGCAGGTTACCGCGCAGCTCGCCGCGCAGCGGACCGATTCCTTCACCCGCGTGCTCGAGCGCTTCGCCAGCGTCGCGGAGTTCCTCGCCTTCATCGAGTCCGAGCAGGGACGCGCCCTGTTCGATATCTCCCCGCCCCGCAAGCCGTCGCGCCCGCTCTGGACCGTGATCCGCACCCTCCAGCTCGGAACCCTCCTGATCTTCATCAGCGTCGTCTTCTTCATTGACGCCTTCGCCTTCCGGACCGGAACCGACCTGAACGACGTGATGGGTCGCCAGGAAAGCCTCCAACTCGGGGTCTTCTTCGTCGCCTGCGGCGTCGGCCTGTTCGCCGCGGCGGGAATCGGAGCGTACTTTGCCCGACGCTGGGGACTGGTGGAGCGGCTGGAGTCCGAGTCGGTGGCGCGGCGCTGATCCGCGCCCGCCCTCACGATCGCCACGCATCGACCAACGCTCTCCAAGACCCGACACAGCCGGATCATGACCGAACAACGCTTCCGACAGTTCTACGAGAGCACGTACGCGCCCCTCTGGGCGTACCTGGCTCGCGTCGGTGGGGACCATCATCTGGCGGAGGATGTGGCCCAGGAGGCGTATGTCCGGCTGCTCCGGTCCCCCTCGACGCCCGACTCGGAGGATGAGCTCCGGAAGCTTCTCTACACCGTGGCCCTGAATATCCTGCGCGACCACTGGCGCCGCGCCCGACGGATCGCCGAGTGGACCGAACAGGCCGCCTCCGGCGGGGAGCCGTCGACGGCGCCGGACGAGGAGACGGGGGATATCGCCGCCGCGCTCGAGAAGCTGCCTCCCCAGCAGCGCTCGCTCCTCTGGCTGGCATATGTCGAGGGCTACGAGCACCGGGAGATCGCCAGGATGACGTCGCTCGCGGAGAAGAGCATCAAGGTGCTCCTGTTCCGCGCGCGGAAACGGCTGGCGGATGTTCTGCACCGCATGGGATTCGACACGGAGGTGAAGCGATGATCGGGAACGACCAGATGCACGACCGCGCGCGGGACAACGCGCACGACTGCCCGCGGGAGCCGGAGATGGTGGCCGCGGCGATCGGCGGAAGCCTGACCGCCGCGCGGCGCGAGCACGCCGAGGCCTGCGACGTCTGCCGAGAAGCGCTGGCGATAGCGGCCGGCCTCGAACGGCTCGCCGCGGCCAGCAGGGAAGCGGCTCCCACGCACGACTACCGGGTGGCCTGGCTGGCCGCGCGGTTCGCGACGCGGCAGGAGCGGCTCGCGCGCCTGGATTTCCTCTCGGCCTCGGCGCTCGGCGCGGTGCTGGCCTTCGCCCTCGTCGGGCTCACCATGCTGCTGGCGCCCCACTTCACCGACGCCGTCCGCGCGAGCATCTGGCCGTCGCTGCGGATCGTGGCGCTCGTCCTGGCCGGGATCGTCGTGATCGCCGGCGGCCTCGGCGTCCGCGTGCTCTGGGATCGAAAGCTCGGATCGCGATAGATCCCCGCCGCGCCGGAAGCACCGCATCGGATCGCCACATCGAGAGCACCGGATCGGGATTATCCTCCCCGATCGGGGAACAGCCACGCACTCGTCCGTCTCACCTCATCCAGGCGAGCATCGTTCGGGACAGGTCCACACGCTCCTGGGACACCGACTCGCGATGTTGCTCGTGCATCACCGGCGGATTTCCGAACTCGAACGGCTGTTTCGGGGACCATTGATCGGCGGGAACGGCGTAGAGCAACACCCAATCGTCCGAAGGGACGAGCTTCAGCCACCACATGAGAATATGATATCCCATCCGGGTTCCCTCGTAGGTCACGCCGTGCCGCGCTAGAAGCGGCTTCAGTTCCTCGTACGAAACGACATATGCCACCCCGCCATTACCGAGATCGACGGTGTCACGTCCGTTCTTGGTGAGATGGGGAATCGAACAACCGGCCAGTATGATGAGGATCAGCGGAAGCAGGCGATAGGGTCTCATGAGATGACGCTGCGGTTATTGGGGCCATATATCGCGGCTGATTCGCCGCGGCGGCGTGTCATTATGGCTCTACCCATGGACACCCATATGCTCCGGGGAATGTGACCCGCTCGGCGCGAACGACACACGCCCCGTACGGGCGGCCACACCTCCGTCGCGAGAGCACACGTTATCGCAAGCGCGACACATCAGCACGGAGCCGTTGTGGGCGTGTGTGTCAACGCGCCAGCAAGACGTGCCAGCAAGACGCGACCGCGAGAGCATGGCCGCAAGAGCGCACGCTGAAGACGTGCGCCTACCAAGGCCTGCCTACCATTGCGCGCCTACCGGGGGGCCTGGATCGCGGCACGGGTGGGCTCAGGTGATGCGGTCGATGGCCCAGAGCGAGCCCGGATGCCACCAGACCTCGAACCAGGGCTCGGCATCCTCGAATGTCCAGAGCAGAAGATTGAACTCCAGCAGCTCCTCCCAGTCGTCATCCGGCCAGGGGAAGTGCCAACCGCCGATCAGCGCGTGCGCGTCCCCGGTATACAATGGGAGCTCCGACTGCCAGAGCTCCTCGTAGGCGTCGACCACGGCGATCCCCTTGAAGTTGGAGTTGGGGGGCCAGTCCCGCTCCCACCCGAGCTCCCGCAGCCACGCGCCGACCGCCTCGCTTCCGAAGCGGAACACGGCATCGGCCGGCGGGAGGGAGCGGCGCTCCTCGCCGGCCAGCGGCAGGCCCCCCTTCACGTCGAGGAGCGATCCTTTCTCGAAGAGCGCCCCGGGCTCGCCATTCTTCTGGATGTAGAGGGAGAGAAGCCCCTCATCGCGAGCATCTCCCGGCAGATACCGCCGGTCGACGCTGATCACATGCTTCTGGACTTCATCCCCACCCCGGATTCCCCTCCACACCGCGATCGCCTGGGCCGGATCATCCGTCGGCCGAAGGTGAACGCAGGATCTGGCGAGCGCCTCGGCCTCGCGCGTGAACTGCTCTATCGTCATTGCATGGTCCGTCGCTGATGATTGATGCGCACTGTCGATCCACTCCGGCTCACATCTCGTCCGGCTGCCGTGCCGGCTCGGGCTCGTCGTACTGCTCGCAGTACCTCCTCGTCTCGGGAAGGAACACGAGCACGGCGATGATCAAAGCCACGAGACTCGTCGATCTTGTCGAGAACGACAGGAGGAGCATGGCGATCGCCGTGACTCTGAGGCCGGTCAGATTGCGCCGCGCGACGAAGCGCAGGAGCAGGATGGCCCCCAGAAGCGAGAAGCTGAAGGTTCCCATCAGACGCCCGAGCCCCTCGGCGTCGAAGTCCTCCGGGGAGATGCCGAGACTCCGGAGGAATCCGTGACGGAATCCGGCGCCGGCGGAGCCGGGCTCGAAGGTCGTGGCCGCAAGGATGAACGCGAGGGCGATCATCATCGTGATGGCCACGATCTGGATGATCGCCAGGATACGAACAGCCTTGACGGCGCCCGGCCGACCAGCCGGAAGCGGCTTGTCCGTTGGAGCAGGTGTCCCCGGCGGAGGCGCCGACATGGCCGGCTCGTCATTCGATGGAATGGTCGTTGAAGGCTCCATCGTTCGAGACTCCATGATGATTGATAAGATGAGCCGGGCGGGCGAGCCATCGCAACCCGGGCTCGCCTCGGCCGGCGCCGCGACGCTTCGAAGCGACGCTTCGGAGCGAACGTGCTTCGTTAGTTCCCCCAGGCGCCGAGCGCGCGGCGCACCACCACCAGCTCCCCGAGGTGATAGGCGTTGTGATCGGCCACCAGCAGCAGCTCCCGCAGGTAGGTCTGCCCGGTGCCGTTCGGCACTCCCGCGTAGAGGTCGATCTTCTCGTCCCCGGCGATCCCCTTCAGCTCCTCGCGATCCTTCCGGAACGCCGCGATGCTCCGGTCCCAGGCATCCTCCGAGGGAGGGGTGGGCTCGGAAGGCCAGTAGTCGGCCGGCCAGTTCTTCCCGGTGTACGGCTCCTCCCGGCAGAACTCCAGGATGTCGGCCTGCGTGATCCGGAGATGCTCCAGCAGCTCCCAGGGAGAGTAGGGGAGCCCCTCGGGGCGCGCGCCGCGCAGCTCGGGCGCCAGATCCTTGATGGCGGCGTCGAAGCCGACGTGCGCGTCGCGCCAGTCGAGGAGCTTCAGAAGATGGTCGCGGAGAATGTCGTCGTGTGCCATGGTCGCTCGTGATATCTGGTGAGGGTGTCGGGGGCGTCCCGAATATCGGACATCCCGTCATTATTCCGGCACGCTCGCGTACCATGAACGGATCGATCGCGACGGAGGCCGCGCGGCAACGCGCGCCAGCCTCCGCCGAGCTCGGCCCCGGCTCACCGCCACGAACAACTGGCACCTTCCCCACCTCGGCCCGTGGCGCTATCTTTGCGGATTCGGCGACAACGAACGGCCCGGACCCATGACCATCTTCTACTCGGACAGCTATACCGTCCCGCTTCCGGAAGGGCATCGCTTTCCGATGGAGAAGTACCGGATGCTGCGCGACGCGCTGCTGGCCGGCGGCACGGTGGCGCCGGAGGAGCTGCACGAGGCGCGGCCGGTGGAGCTCGAAACGCTCCTGGCCGCTCACGATCCGGCCTACGTCAACGCCTTCTGCGACGGCACGATCGACCCGAAGGCGATGCGCCGGATCGGCCTTCCCTGGAGCCCGGAGTTCGTCCGCCGCTCCCTGGCCTCGGTGGGGGGCACCCTGGCGGCGGCCCGCGCGGCGCTCGTGGAGGGAATCGCCGGCAATCTCGCCGGCGGCACGCATCACGCCTACGCCGGACATGGCGAGGGCTTCTGCGTCTTCAACGACATCGCCGTGGCCACGCGGATTCTGCTGGCCGAAGGTCAGGTGAAGCGTGTTACGGTGGTCGATCTTGACGTTCATCAGGGAAACGGCACCGCGGCGATCCTCGGCGCCGATCCCCGCGTCTTCACCCTCAGCCTGCACGGACGGAACAACTATCCGTTCCACAAGGTCCCCTCGACGCTCGACGTGCCGCTGGAGGATGGAACCGGCGACGAGGAATATCTGCGGGCGCTGGCCGCCGCGATGGAGCCGGCGATGGCGTTCGCGCCCGACCTGATCTTCTATCAGGGAGGGGTCGACGCGCTGGCGGTCGACACGCTCGGCCGGCTGGGGATGACCCACGAGGGGCTGAAGCGGCGGGACCGGATGGTGCTCGAGGCGGCGCGCGAGCGGGGCATTCCCCTGGTGCTCACCCTCGGCGGCGGCTATGCCCGGCCGATCTCCGAGACGGTCGGCGCCCACGTCGGCACCTACCGCGTGGCGCGGGAGCTGGCCCCCGGGTGGCCCCGAACCCCGGCCGGCGCGTCGGGCCCACGGAACGTGTAATACTCACATCTCGATCATGTTCACAGAAACGAAGATCTTCACGCCCGACGATTTCCCCGGCGCGGATCCCGACTTCATCCCCCCGAACACCTGGCCGAGCCTGGAAGAGCTCGGGGAGGATTTCGAGCTTCCGACGAAGGAGAAGATCCGCAAGCGGGCGTTCGGCCTTCTCGGCGGCCATCCCTATCCGTGGCGCCAGCCGGCCGAGAAGATCGACGGACGTGGCGTGAAGCGGGTGCTCCTGTTCCGGTACGATGCCGTCGGCGACTACATCGTCTCCACCCCCGCCATCCGCTGGCTCCATGCCGCGCTCCCCGATGCCGAGCTGCACGTGGTCTCCTCCTTCCGGAACGACGCGCTGGTGAAGATCGATCCGTATATCGCCCGGAGCTTCCCGATCAACCCGACCCAGCGCTTCAGTCGCGACTGGTTTCCGATGATCCGGAAGGTGCGCCAGTTCGAGTACGACGCGGTGCTGGCCATGGTCTTCACCCGGATGACCAAGTGCGCCTACCTGGCGCGGGCGATCGCCCCGGAGGCCGAGAAGATCACGATCATGCACCGCGAGCGTCGCGACATCTACGGCCAGGTATTCAACCGGCAGGTGGACCGCCGCGAGTGGAAGGAGCACTGGGCCACCACGATGCTCCACGTGGCCACCGAGAACTTCACCCCCGTGGTCACCCCCGGCCCGGAGGCGGAGAACCCCTACGTGGTGATCGATGAGGAATCGTGGAAGCGGGCCGAGACGTTCCTGAAGTCCAGGGGGCTCGGCTATCCCGGCTTCAACGACGACATGCTCCTCGGCCGAGGCTGGCGGGGGGAACGTCCCGGCGCGTTCGAGGGGGAGAAGTACTGCGTGGTGAACATCTCCGCGTTCACCTCCAACCGGCAGTGGCGCGCCGACAAATGCGTCTACGTCTGCCGCGAGCTGCTCAAGAGCTATCCGCGCCTCAGGATCTTCATCTCCAGCGCCCCGGCCGATCAGCAGAACGCCCGGCACATCGTCAGGCTGATGGACGACCGGCGCGTGGAGCTCTGCGCGATGAAGCTGATCGACTTCATGGCGTTCCTGCGCGGGGCATCGTTCCTGATCTCGCCGGACACGGCCACGGTGCATATCGCCGCGGTGGGGAAGGTGCCGGTGGTCGGTCTCTACGCCGAGTATATCAAGGTGGCCGAATGGTATCCGTTCAGGACGCCGTTCGTGATCGTGCTGAGCACGAAGTGGACCACGATCAACGTGATCGAGGCGCAGAAGGTGGTGGAAGCGACCCATCTGCTCATCCACCGCGAGGGGCTCACCTTCTGAGACAACTTCCGGAGCCGGGAGCCGCTCCGGGGACTGCGCTGGGGGATGGGGATCATTATATTCATCGACTCAGTCTATCACTCCCATTCAGAAGGAAGGTCGCGTGGCCAATGATGTGGAAGCGGTCAAGGCGCTCCAGGCGTCGGCCGAATCGATTCGACGCGAGATCAGCAAGGTGATCGTCGGCCAGGAGCCGATCGTCGAACAGCTCATGATATCCCTCCTGGCGCGGGGACACTGTCTGCTCGTCGGTGTTCCGGGGCTGGCCAAGACACTGCTGATCCGGACGTTGAGCGAGGTTCTGGACTTGACGTTCAACCGGATTCAGTTCACGCCGGACCTGATGCCGTCGGACATCACCGGCACCGAGGTGATCGAGGAGAACAGGTCGACCGGCCAGAAGGTGTTCCGCTTCGTCAAGGGGCCGATCTTCGCCAACATCGTGCTGGCCGACGAGATCAACCGGACGCCGCCGAAGACGCAGGCGGCACTGCTGGAGTCGATGCAGGAGCATCACGTCACCGCCGCGGGGGAGAGCTACACGCTGCCGGCGCCGTTCTTCGTGCTGGCCACGCAGAACCCGATCGAGCAGGAGGGAACCTATCCGCTGCCGGAGGCGCAGCTCGACCGCTTCATGTTCAATCTCTGGCTCGACTATCCGACGATGGCCGAGGAGGTGCAGATCGTGAAGCAGACCACCGCCGGGGCCCCGCCGGCGCTCCGGAAGGTGCTCGGCGCCGGCGAGATCATGGCCGCCCAGGAGCTGGTGCGCCGCGTGCCGGTGGCCGACAACGTGATCGAGTACGCCGTCCGCCTGGTGGGGAACACCCGCCCGTCGCAGGAGGGATCGCCGAAGTTCGTCAAGGAGCTGATCGGCTACGGCGCCGGGCCGCGCGCCTCGCAGTACCTGATCCTCGGCGCCAAGACCCGCGCCATCCTGCACGGCCGGTTCACCCCGTCGGTGGAGGATGTCCGCGCCGTTGCGCTGCCGGTGCTCCGCCATCGGATCGTGACCAACTTCAACGCCGAGGCGGACAACATCACGACGCAGCAGATCGTGGGACGTCTGCTCGAAGCGGCCGCCTGAGGTCTCTTCGAAGAGGATCGCTTCGCGAAGCCTCTCTCGGAAGATCATCTTCCCGAAGAGCACTGCTCCGACGCGCGCCACGCGCACACGCGCCTGTCCGGGCCGGCACGAGAGCCGGTCCCGGACACCGGACGCCACGCGGCGGGACGCTCCGTCGCGGGACGCTCCGTCGCGAAACCGATGAGCCTCCTTACCGGCTCCACACGCACGCAACGAACATCGCCATGTCCCGTCAGCTCAGCCCCGCGGGGAAACGATTCATCTGGATCTTCTGGGCTCTCATGGCGGTGGCCTTCCTGCTGATCAGGCTCAAGGAGAACTACGTCGAGCACCACGATCTTCATCCGCGCCGGATGCTGGTGGACGATCCGGTGCCGGAGGCGGTCGACGGGGCCATCGACTGGATCAACCGGAACCATGGGTTCAGCCTCGGCGTGGCCGGCGACGTACGCATCTTCAACATGCTCGGCGTGGTCGGCGAGGACTCGATCGCCGAGGCCATGCTCTTCAACGACATCGACTTCGGCGACACGCTCCGGAAGAAGGCCGGCTCACCCGAGATGATCCTGATTCATCGCGGCGCGACCTACCACCTGCGGAAGGAGTGAGCGGAACGCCGCTCATCATGCCATCGCCCCATCGCTCCCTCCACTCCCATTTCATTTCCCTCCGTGCCGCCTCCGCTCGTACTCCCGGTTCCACGCCCTGAACATCATGCTCGGCATCGCGTCCGGATATTCCCGGAGGAGCGCGGCGAAGTGCTGGCCGAGCCGGTTGGCGCGGAGATCCCGATCATCATTGGCCCCGCCGACGATGAACAGATCCTCCCCGATCTCGATGCCGATGCCGAACAGATCGGCGATCTCGCGACTGTCCAGGGCGTGAGCCAGCCATGCCGAGGCGAAGAAATGCTGGAGCTTGTCCTGATCGCCCCCGGCGGGACGGTCGCTGAAGAGATGATGCGGAAGGTGGGAGAGGCGGCGCCGGAACTCCTCCATCGGCTCCAGCGTCAGCGGTATCTGCAGGCCGAAGCTGAAGGGGATGGTCCGATGCTCGAAGACCGCCATCAGCGCGGCGAAGAGGGCCCGATCCGGATCGCCGTCGGCCTCCACGAGCGCGCGCCGGTAGATCAGATCGATACGGTCGAGATCGGTGACGGAATCGGCCGGGGGGAGGACGTCGCGCACCCAGCGGCGCGCCTGATAGCCGGCCCTGATGCTGGCCGGAAAGAGAAGGTCGAGCGGACCGGACGGAAGCGGCTCCATCGACGAATCGACGGACGAGTCCGCGGCAGCCACCGTGGAATCCCGAGGGGGGAGCGCCGTCTGCGCCACGAGCATCGTGGGAGCCAGCAGCGCGAGGAGGATCACGGAGAAAGCCGGGCGGCGCATGCGCATCCGTGTGCAATGGCGCGGGAATTCAGTCGAACGCCCGCGCATACAGTGACGTGAAGTCCCCCACCCGCCGCAACGTGACTTCATCATTCCGCATTCATCATTCTCAATTCTCTTCAGACTCTGATTCCGGCCTTCTCCCAGAGTCGGGCGATCCAGGGATGGAGGAAGTAGACGACGAAGGCGAGGGTCATGCCGGCCAACAGATCCACCGCGTAATGATAGCGGAGGTAGATGGTCGAGATGATGATCGAGATGCCGCCGATGGTCACCAGCCAGCGCCAGCGTGAGCGGAAGCGCCACGACATCAGGATGCCGAGCACCGACATCATCGTGTGGCCGCTCGGCATGCAGTCCCGGTTGACCACGTCGTACGGGTTCTTCATGTCGGGGGTGATGCCGTTGCCGGCGTTGATGAAATCGCGGAACGGCTTGGTCAGCAGCAGCCCCGGCAGCTCCCGATCGGTCGCGAAGAAGTCGTGGACCTGAAAGCGGGGTCCGATCGCCGGCATCACGAAGTAGAGGAGGTAGCTGAGATAGAAGCCGAACAGGAGCACCATCGCGTAGATCCGGAACTCCCGCGTCCGCCGTTTGACGAAGAAGCCGACGGCGGGGAAGACCAGCATGAGCTGGAAGAAGTTGTACCAGATCTGGAAGTACTCGGTCAGGGCCGGGTGGGCGAAGCGATAGATCCAGCGGGTGGGGTCGACGCCGAAGATGGCGCGATCCCAGGAGGCGAGCACCACGTCGAAGTTGTGCGGATGCACCAGCGGGATGTAGTTGTGCACCTGCGCGTACATCATGTAGCCGACCGGCAGGATGTAGAACGACCGGAAGATGTAGGGGATCCTGGATCCGGTCTGGTCGTACCACATCGCGAAGCCGACGATCGCGACGATCGCCAGCAGGTTCTGCTGAAGAATGCCGAAGGCCCCCTTCACCTCGCGGATGAAGATGACATCCAGGAGCGTGTAGAGCACGAGCATGAACAGCGACATGTACTCCGTGCTCCAGAGGGAGGCACGCAGCCGCTGCCAGTTGGTCTCGCGCTCACGTCGCCCTTCGTTCACCCGCTTTCTCAGCCGCGTATACGCGGGCGAGGCGGATGAAGTCCTCCGGCGAGAGCTCTTCCGCTCTCTGTGTTGCGCCGATGCCGGCCGTTTCGAGGATCCTTCCACGTCGTTCTTCGATAGGAACCAGGTGAGCAAGCGAGTTGCGAAGCGTCTTGCGCCGCTGAGAAAACGCCCCCCGAACGATTTCGCGATGCTCCCGATCGATCCCCTCGATCCCCTCCCTGTCGCGAAACTCCAGCCGGATGACCGCGGAGTTCACCTTCGGCGGCGGGAAGAAGCAGCGCGGCCCGACCGTGAAGAGCATCTTCGGCTTGGCGTAGGTCTGCGTCATCACCGAAAGGACGCCGTACTCCTTCGTTCGTGTCGTGGCCACCAGGCGCTCGGCCACTTCGCGCTGCATCATCACCACGGCATCGACGATCACCTCGCGATACTCGACGAGATGAAAGAGGATCGGGCTGGTGATGTAGTAGGGGATGTTGCCGATCACCCTCAGCCGCTCCCGGCCGTGGCGCGCGGCCAGGGCGCGGAAATCGCACTTGAGCACATCTTCCTCGATGACTTCAATCGCAGTGCCATACCGGCCCCGGATCGCCTCGGCCGCGCGGGGGTCGATCTCGACGGCCACGACCGTGGCGCCGCTCTCGACGAGCATGCCGGTGAGCGCTCCCTCGCCCGGCCCGATCTCGACGACGAGATCCTCGGGCTGCGGGGAGAACTCACGAACGATCTTGGCCGCGATGTTCCGGTCGGTGAGGAAGTGCTGGCCGAGTGATTTCTTTGGGGCTATCCGATCCATTGGTCCGAAAGCCGGGAAGATACATATTCATCGTCAGCGGGGGAGAGGAATCTCCCCCGGGCGCCTCCCGACCTCCCGCCAATTCCGGGCCGGCTCTGTCGCGCCGGGCTCCGTAGCGCCGGGCTCCGTAGCGCCGGGCTCCGTAGCGCCGGGCTCCGTAGCGCCGGGCTCCGTAGCGCCGCGGTCGCCGGCGACTTCCTCGATGCAAAGCCCCGAGCGCTCGACGGGGATGGCGTTCTCCCCGGCGCCCCCGGCTCTAACTTTTGTATCATGCGACGGGTTAATCGAATGCCCCCGATCCCCGTCGTAATGTTCCGTTCCAACGCATCGTCGCAACGCGCCCTTCCGGCATCCCGCCGCCGCGTGTCGTCGCGACGCTCGCGGCCAGTCCAATTTCAGCAGAGTCTCCTCGCGTGAACAGATCGCTTCTTCTTGCTCTCCCGGCCCTTCTGCTTCTGACCCTCTCCGCGCTCGCGCAGCCGCTGTCCCCCTCCGGACAATCTCCCTCGGGACAGCCGGCGAGCCGGCAGCCGGCGAACCGGCAGCCGGAGGTGGCGCCCCTTCCGCGGCAGGTGCACGACCCGGCGGTCCATGCCGCGGCCGTGAAGGTGGTCGGCGAGTTCCTTCAGCAGGCCATCGATCACCGGCAGACGGCCGACAGCCTCCTCCGCTTCTCGACCGGCGGCTACTCCGAGGCGCTCCTGAAGATGGGACGCGATACCGTCTGGCCGATCGCGCCGGAGAGCTACAGGATCGGCGACGTCTACGCGATCCGCGAGGGGGACACCGCGATGATGGTGACGGTGGTGACCGAGAACGGCACGGTGCCGCGCGTCGGGCCGCTGGAGGTCGACTGCGTCTTTTTTCTGCAGCCCGGCCCGCTCGGCGATCTCCGGATCAGCGCCTTCCGCCGGATGACCGGCGTCGACCGGAACCTGCGGGAGATCCGCTACGTCGACACGTCGACCGTCTATCCGGAGCGGCTCAAGCCGGAGATCATCCGGGAGGAGTCGACGATCCTGATGAGCAACCGGCAGCTGCGCGAGCATTTCCTGACCAATCGCGTCGGCTTCACCCGGCTGCTGGAGCAGTTCGGCCGGAACGACTCGCTGACCATGCTCGGCCGCGTGGACCGGAAGGTGGCGCAGCTCAACCGCTTCTCGATCGAGTGGGGCCCGGCCGCGCACGACGTCCCGAAGGATGTCATGGACGAGTATCTCAAAACCCTCCCGAAGAAGCAGCGCCAGGAGCTGGAGAAGCAGGTCCGCCTGGCCGAATCGGTCAGACGCTCCGGCTACGACACCCTCGCGCACATGGCCCGGGTCTCCCGGCTCCCGATGGCCCGGATCGACAGCGCGATCGCGCTGATGTACGACCTCCGCGTGACCTTCGTCAACGCCCTGCTCCCCTGGCCGGACGCGGTGCAGTTCACCCTCGCCGGCCGCTTCGGCGATGCCGTCGGGCTCATCTACTCTCCCCACGGAGAGCTCCCCCTGATCTCTCCGATCGAATACTACTACCTCGAGGAGATCGGCGGCGGCTGGTGGATCTTCCGGTCGACCTGAGGCCGCGCAGGGGAGTCGGGGATCTCCCCATCGACGGCTGGTTCATTCCGCTCCGGAGCCCGAGCATCCGGAGCGTCCCAACAATCGCCCGGTGTCGCGCGTCATATCTCTGTTCAATGTCCCGACCCGGCAGGGCATCCCCCCTCGTCCGAGGTCGATCTTCCGGCCGTAACCGTAATCTCCTCACGAGCAGAACATATGCAGAGCACGATCGACACGACGACCGCCACGGTCACCATGTACAGCACCTCCTGGTGCCCCGACTGCCATCGCGCCAAGCGCTTTCTGGCCGAGCGGGGAGTGGAGTTTTCGGAGGTCAATATCGAGCGGACGCCGGGAGCGGCCGAGCAGGTAATGGCCTGGGCCAACGGAAAGCGGGTGGTGCCGACGATCACGGTCGGCGATCGGGTGCTGGTGAATCCGAAGATGCGTGATCTCGCCGAGGCGATCGGCGTCGAGTTCTGAGAGCTCCGGGAAACCGATTCCCGGGAGCGCGCCGGACTCATGAAGCATTGCGAGCGGGAAGAGCCTGACGGTTCTTCCCGCTCGTCGTTTTCTCACCGTCGGTTCGGACCACCGTCGGTTCGGACCACCGTCGGTTCGGACCACCATCGGTTCGGACCACCATCGGTGCGGATCACCATCGGTGCGGATCACCATCGGTGCGGATCACCATCGGTGCGGATCACCATCGGTGCGGATCACCATCGGTGCGGATCACCATCGGTGCGGATCAC
>JBEHWX010000008.1:0-96312 GCA_048498995.1 Bacteroidota bacterium | reverse complement strand
AAATCACCGCGCCGGTCGTCGTTGCTGTCGTTATGGAGCGCGCCGGGCGGGGCCGGGACGCGCATGTGTCTCGGAAATGCGCCCGCTGCTCACCGGGGTTCGCGGGAGAGATCCCGGCGTCCGGGATCCTGGGAGCAGCGGGCATATATCCGATAGGGGGGTGGCGCGGGAAGTGTCCGGCATGTCGAGCGTCCGAGCGCACGCGCCGTTCGAATGCTCGACGCGCTCCCTGATCCGGGTCGGTCCTCCAGTACGCTCGATCGCTCGGTCCCACCGCAAGGGACCGTCCGGCTTCCGTGGTGGAAAAGCCGGAGGGGAAGGCATGCTGTGCTTCTCAGTCGAGCGAGTGGTACCCGAATGCGGAGAGCGCGTCGAACGTTCGTAGCGGCAACGGCCGGAACCGGCTCGATGGCCGGTCGGATCGTTCGGAGAACGATTCGTTCGGAGAACGATTCGTTCGGAGAACGATTCGTTCGGAGAACGATCGCCGGCACATCACGAAAATTCCGGGGGGGAACTCCGGAAGCGGCTTCCTTCGGGGGGAAAAGCCGCTACGAAACTATCCCTGGGCCGCGTGGAATTCATGGTCCCGAAGGGCAATGTTTTCGTGACTTCCGGCTCTTGCGCGCGATATGAGGACGGTTGAGAGGGGGAGATGCGATCAGAGCCTGGTGGGACTTCGGATAGGGGAATCTCGGAGGGGTGATGCTTCGGAAGGGGAATGCTTCAGAGGGGTGATGCTTCAGCCATGGGGGTGCTTCAAGTCACACCGGCGGGGCGGCCACGGGGAACCGCCCGTACGAATCGCGCGTCGGCCTCCGCGATAGGTATCCGCGATAGGTATCCGCGATTGATATCCGCGATTGATATCCGCGATTGATATCCACCCATTGGTAGGCGCACGTCTTCAGCGTGCGCTTCAGCGTGCGCTGGAGGAGCGGAGAGGGCATCAGGCGCCGTTGCCGGCGACATGCTCCCGGAGGCAGGCGGCGCAGATACAGGCCATGTTCCGCATCTCCTCGGGCACGCGGTCGAGGAGCTCCTGGGGAAAGCGCTCGACCGAGCACCAGCAGGGGGCCTCGGGATCGGCGCCGGGGGCCATCGCGCAATGGTTCTCGTTTCCGCAGAGAGGACAGCGGGAGGTGTCGACGGTGGAGCTCATGATGATCGGGATGATGTGGATCCGGTCGGGTCCGGAAACGGAACGGCCGGGGATCTTCCGTGAGATCTCCCGGCCGTCGAAGTCTCAGTTGGCCATCGCCGGCACGCTCTGCGTCGCGCGGTAGCGGGCGATGTCGATCCGGCGCACCCGCGTCTTCAGCAGCTCGATGATCTCCTGTTCGGACGGACGCTCCGGGCCCAGGTGGACGTAGTGGCGCGCCAGGGCGCGATAGTTCTTGGTCATCAGCAGGAACCAGATCACGAAGAAGTCCACCCCTTCGAACACGATCGCCCCCTCCCGCCGGTAGGTCTCCACGTTCTTCAGGAAGTCGGTCGGCATGTCGGTCCAGTGCCGGTTGGCCTTGACGTGGTGACCGATGTGATAGCCGTCGTTGAAGCAGCGGCGGTTGTAGGTGCAGTTGATGCAGGTGATGCTGTTCCGGTAGCAGTTGGCCGGATCGCTCGCGTCGATGAACGCGTGCTGGGCCCAGTTGCCGGACATCATGCCGAAGCGCGCCACCACCAGCGGAATCGCGAACACCACCAGCGTCGGCAGCGGCGCCACGAAGAGCATCACGATCAGCGCGATCCAGTAGCCGTACTCGCCGAACATCAGCTGGCGGAAGAGCTTGAAGCGGCGGCGACGCCAGAGATAGAACGCCAGCTCCGTGGAGCCGACCACCATGAACCGCCCCAGATAGCGGAAATAGTCGATAACGCTGTCGCGCTGGAAGCGCATCGTCGAGCTCAGATCATCCGGCAGATTGTTCTCCGGATGGTGCATGCCGATGTGGTGCACGTAGTAGCTCGCGGGAGTCTCGCCGAAGAAGGGGCCGAGGACGTTCGGAATGTAATGGCGCATCCACTTGTATTTCGGCCGGAACAGGGTCCTGTGGCTCGTGTTGTGGAGCATCAGGATGTAGGGGCCGAGGAACACGCCGAGCGACAGCGCCAGATAGAGCGCCGCCAGCCACCAGTTGAACGCGCCCGGGATGAACAGATAGAGGCCGAGCGGAACCACCGTGCAGCTGAGCAGCAGGATCAGCCTGACGAACGGGATATCCCGCGGATCGCTGATGTAGCGCATCGCAAAGCGCTCGAACGAATTCAGCTCGGTTTTCGGGTGATAGACTGGGTCGGAAAGTTCCAGAGTGCGTGCGTTACTCGCCATTGTCATTGTCGATTGTTGGAATTCGGAAACGCAACGCAAAATCCGTGCAAACGCGATCCTCGGCTCCGTCTGGAGGCGTGGACGTTCATGACCGTCAGGGGGGTGACGGCCGCGTCGGGAAGATCGGATCGTGCTACGTGTCTGCTGTTGGGTCCGAGCGAGGGGGCGGGAGCATGGGTGCCCGAAACATTGCCCGGGGGTGGAGCGGGACCATTCGGTCTCCACTCTCGGCTGGCCGCTCCGTCGGCGCGGAGCGAACCGGAAGATACGAAGTTCTCCGGGCCGGCCTTCAGCCACTTCGATGCTCGCTCCCCGCCTCTCGGGACCTTACTCCGGAGGCCTTCCCGGCTCCGCGACCGTGACGCCAGGGCCGGAAACGAAGCGACCGGGAAGGGGAGAGTGCTCCTCTCCTTCCCGGTCGCGCGCGTCTGTCCAATCGTCTGTCCAATCGCTGGTCCAACCGTCGGTCCGGCCGGCGGTCCGGTGTCGGTCCGGCCGGCGGTCGATGCGAACATGTCCTACTTCAGCGAGTAGCTCGTCAGGGTCTCGCGGAAGGTCACCTTCTTGTCAACCTTCGTCTCCCATCCGGCGTAGCCGATCTCCGGCACGTAGAAGAGCCGGTGCTCGGTGTTGCCGTCGACCTGAGTCCAGTAGACGATGCCCGGCTTGGTGATGCCGTTGCCGACCGGGATCGGCTCGGACGTGCTCAGGCAGGACCAGGTCCAGGTATCGGTCTTGGCGTAGCCGTGGGTCGACGGGTTGTAGGTGTAGCGGTCCTCGGTGTAGGACTCGCCGCGCGAGGTCGGGTATCTCGCCCACATCTTCCGGACATGGAGCGTGTCGTCGTTGACGCCGTCGATCTCGGCGTAGTGCCAGAGGCCGTTCGACTCGTTCCGGATCAGGTTCCGGCGGAGGAGGCTCGAGCCGGCGTAGACGTCCCAGACGAAGACCTCGCGGTTGGAGCCCTGATAGGCATAGGTGCTCTTGCCGGAGACCTTGATCGTCAGCGGGCTGGTCGAGACCGAGGTGCCGAACACGGAATCGACGAAGGTCCAGGAGCTGCCGACGGCCAGGGGCTGGACGCCGGTGCCCGGGTCGAGCGGGGTAACCGGAACGGAGGTGTCGCTACATCCCCAGAAGAAGCCGACGAGGCCGAGGATGGTCAGAGCCAGGAGCGTGTTGATTCGTCGGGTGCGCACCGGGGTGGGCTCCACGCCGCGCTGGGCGGAGTCGAAGGCGTGTGGTTGCATGGTCGCTGATGTTCTGATCGAAGTGAAGGGGACTCTGTTGTCGCAACAGAGCGGGAGAGCGGGCAAAAGTAACGTTCCTGTGGGAATTTCAACGCTTCCGATCAGAACTTCGGATCTGGACGTCCGATCGGGTAACGATCTCGCGTCCGGCGTGGGTGCCGGCCGCGGCCTCTGAGCTCGCCCTGGCCGCGGGGCGCATCGCGGATTCAGAGAGCGTCGGCGTGATCCTCCTCGGCCACCTCCAGTCGCGACCCGCTCTCCGGGAGGGGGGAGGCGCCGCCCACCGGCATCGGGGTCGGATCGTCGTCCTTCGGGGCCGGATCCGGCGGCGGGGGATCGTCCTGGTCATCACGGGCAACCCCGCGGTCGATCGCCATCCAGAAGACGTAGGAGACGCGGTTGATCACCGGCAGCAGCGGCACCAGCCCGACCCCGGCGATCAGGATCGCCAGCGGCGGATCGAGCGACGGCGCCAGATAGAGCACCAGCACCGTCAGGAGCACCACGATCGGGAAGGCCAGCAGCACGCCGAGATAGAGCGCGCCGGTATAGTAGCCCGGCTCACGCTCGATCCGGATGCCGCAGGCCGGGCAGAGGTTGTTCCTGGCCGAGCCGTTCCGGTACACGAAGCCGCGCCGGCAGTTCGGACACCGCTGCCGCGCCATGGTCCGGATGTAGCCCGGACGCCCGTCGTTGAATCCCAGCCAGCTCATCGTCGCGATTCCTTGTTGGGGAGGAGCGCCAATATAGCGCCTGGCCGCGCCGGTGGCGAGGCCCCTCGGCCGCATGCGCCCCTCCCGTTCCGCATCCCCGCCCCGCTCAGGCCGGACGGAGCATCGATACCACCGCCGGCGCCGCCGACGTGCTCCTGACGTGCAGATCGGCGGTGACCGCCACGTGGCGCCGCTCCGCATCGCCCGCCCGCGTGGCGATCTCCACGTTGAACAATTCCACGTCCAGCCGGAGGTCGTGCAGGTCGAGTCTCGCGGCCGGCAGCGTCGCGATCGGGATGGTGACGCCGGCGAGCATCGATCCGATCCTCAGGGCGATCTCCGGGGCGAGCGTCGCGGCGATCTTGGGCAGATACGACGCGATCACCGACGGCAGCCCGTCGATCGTCAGCTTCGGCTCGACTTCGTCCACCTGAAGCAGCCTGGCCCCCACCACGCCCCGCTCATCCACCGAGAAGGAGAGTGCCGCCGACGGCGTGGCGACGATGTCGATGCCGACCTGGATCGACGGCAGATCGCCGAGCTGAACCCGCAGATGCCCCTGTCCGCGCGCCTCCAGCGCGATCGACGCCGGGCCCTCCGGGGCCAGATCGACCCGCGGAGCGGCGAGCGCGAGTGAGTAGGCGGCCTCCACCTTCAGATCGACCGGCGGAAAGGGCCAGACCTGCACGGAGAACGCTGCGGAGTCGGCGCGCTCGATCGTCCCGAGATGGGCCGCGGCGGCGGCTTCCGTGGCGGCCGCGCTGAAGCCGAAGGCCAGGCTGCGCGCCGGCCAGAACGGCGCCTCCGGCATCGTGGTCGATCCGTTGCCCCTCAGCGCGGCGGCGCTGGCGAGGCTTCGTCCGAGGAGCCGCATGCCGGGGGCCTCGAGCTCCGCGCCGTCGATGGCCAGCGCCGGAATCGGCAGGCTCTTCTCCAGCAGATCGTTCAGCTTCATCTGAATCCTCGGCATCAGGATCCGGTTGGTCAGGGTGGTCAGCTCCGGCTCTCCGTCGATCGTGATCCGCGAGGTGAGTATCGTGATGTAGAGCGCGCCGTTGCAGCCGTAATCCGCCTTGCAGCCGGCAACGATCGATCCCTGGTGGGTGGCCACGTCCGCCCCTTTCCGGCGCTCGATGCCGACGACGACCCTGGGGAGCCGCAGGTCGAAGGTGACGATGCTCGCGGCGATCGCCCTCCTGAACGCCTCGCGATCGGCCGAGGTGAGCTCGATCACCATCAGCTGGTTGTGGAGATAATCGAGCGCCAGCTGCGACGGCTGCAGCAGGAACTGCGGCGCCGAGGTGATATCGTACTGTATCGCGCGCACCGGCTCCTCGCCGGTGATCACCGTGTCCTTGAAGAGTCTGGGATAGATCGCGGTGTGAAGCTGCTGCGAGAGCGTGTTCAGCGTGAACTCGTCGAGCGCCGTGACTGCGTCGTGGTTGGCCACTAGTCTTCTCCTCGTGATGATTGATGTGCCGGTCGGGACCGGGAGGATTCGTTCCGGGTTCCCAGCGCCGCGCGGCCTGGCGCGGGTGGGATCGTGGCCGTGCCACGGAGATCGGTCGGGAGCCTTCGAAGGTGCTGGTCCATCGAGCGTTCACGTCGATGCTTCCGGGACGGTGGACACGTCCGTCTCGCCGGTGCCTCGGTCGTGGCGCGGGAAAGAGATCGGCTCGGCTATCGGGCTCGCGCCGCCGGATGGAGGTCGAGACTATCGGGAGCACGCGGCGAAGCCGGCGCGGGTCGGAGGAACTGACGGGATGCTCGGCGGACGCGTCGCAGGCTCCTCGACGCGCCGAAACCGGGTTTTGAGGAAGCAAACTCCGCGCCACCGAACCCTGAAACGGGGGTGACGCGGAGTGCCGACATGCGGGAAATGGCGTGGGGCGGGAAGTCAGCGGTGCGACCAGATCGGCTCGCCCGGGAAGGGGAAGCGGATCGTCTGAAGATACCAGAGCCCACCGCCGAGGAGGATTCCCTGGCCGGGGGCGAGCCGGGCGGCGAGCTCCTTCAGCTCGGCGTAGCGGGTGGAGGGGACGTAGATGCTCGCCAGCCGCGTCCCACGCCGCGTGGTCGGATCGTCCAGGGCGGGGAAGTCGGCCGGCCAGGGGAGCGTTGAATCGGCCTTTTCGCGCGGGGCGAGCACCACCTCGATCCGCTCCGGCAGCCACGGTCGGGCGTCGGGCGAGCGGAAGGTGGAGGCGTAATCGTAGACCGCCATGAAGGCGGCCGGCGCCTTGCGCCGCTCCTCGGCCACCGCGCCGCTGTCCCGGAGATAGCCGGTTACGTCCACCGAGGCGTAGCGGTTCCCCTCGCCGACGAAGGCGATCCGGTTCAGGGGCGGGTCCGAGCTCTGCGTCACCGAGAGGGATGTGGGGAGGCCGCGCAGCGAGAGATAGGGGAGCGTATCGGCCAGAAGGCGCGCTACGTGCTCCATCGGAATGGTCGTGGTGAGATATTCCGTCGCGATCCCCTGCTTCACGCGGTAGATCACGGTGCCGTCGTCGTAGAGCGCGAAGAAGGGGGAGTCGGACCACCGGAGCCAGAGCCAGGGATCGTACTCGATGGCCACCAGCAGCGGCTGCGGCGTGCGCGGCGGACGGGCCGCCGGCGTGGAGGGCGGCGTCGGAAGCGGCTGGGCCGGGAGCGGCTGGGCCGGGAGCGGCTGGGCCGGGAGCGGCTGGGCCGGGAGCGGAGCCGCCAGAAGGATCGGCAGACAGAGCGCGGCGATCAACGGGAGCGGAATGCGAACCATGGCTCGTGCGTCGGAAAATGTGCGGAGCGCGATTGCGAGGCGCGATGATGCGAAGCGCGATGCGGAGGCCGGCAAACTGTCGATTCGTCGCCGATCCGTCGCGATGGCGCGCCGTAAAGATTGCGTCACATGCCGGCCGCCGGAAACGGAGGCCGGAAGCGGAGGCCCGGAAACGGAGGCCGGAGACGGAGGCCCGGAAACGAAGCGCGGCCGCGATACCCGGGATCGGGATCGCGGCCGCGCGATGCATGGCTCATGAGGCGGTATTCGTGGAGCGCGCCGAAGGGCGCCGCGCCGCGGGCCTTACCAGACCTTCCACCAGGGCTTCTTCTCGTCCTTGCTCCCGGTACCCGAGGCGCCGCCATCGGAGGAGGGACGCGTGCCGGCCGGCTTCGTCGAGGAGGCGCCGGCGGCCTGCGAAGCGCCGGCCCGCGAGGCGCCGGTCTGCGAGGCCGACTGCGAGGCGCTTGCCTGCGACGTCTGCTGCGATGCCGACTGCGACGGGGTCGCGGAGCTGGTCGCGGCCGGAGGCGGGGCCGGCGTGTAGCTCTCCCCCTTCTTGTAGAACGGGGTGGTCTCCGAGAGGAAATAGGAGTCGAGATCGCCGCCGTCCATCACCACGAACTCGGCGTTCACCCCTTCCGGGAGAAGACCTTCCATGGCGATGCCGGCATCGGAGATCGCCGCGGAGATATCGCCGGTGATCTGCAGTCCGATCAGCGGATGCGGCTCCTCGCCGGAGGCGGGATCGTGCGCCTGGGCCAGATAGGCCGCGTCGATGCTGTCGTGCCGGGCGAAGAGGCCGCGGAGCGTGTCCACCAGCTCCCGCGGATAGACGGCCGGCTGGCCGAGCATGATCTCGCGCGGCGCCTGGTTCATCTCCTGGCGCATCCGCTGGAACAGGTCGCCGCTGACCAGATCGCGCATCTCCTCGAGCAGGAACTCCTTGCCGAGGGCGCAGCGGGGGTTGAGCACGGCGTTCAGGGTTCCCTGCGTGAGGGCCGAGAAGAGCATGTGGCCGTTCATGATCACGTAGGGGAACTCCGCGCCGGAGTCCTTGATCGCTTCCTGCAGCCGCTCGACGGCGCTGAACAGGGGAACGACCGGCTCCTCTCCCTTCATCCAGGTGAGCACCTGAAGCGGGGTGTCGGGCTGAAGATTCCCATCCTTGATCGCCTCCGGGTCGACCGTGGCGAGCATCACCAGATCCGATTCGAGGAGGAGCCGATAGAACTCCGGGCGCGCCGCCGGATTGTTGACCGCGTCCAGGAGCGTCTGCTCCAGTTCATTGACCGGCGTGAAGGGGATCTGCGTGTTATCGGGAGTATTCACCGTTGTTGTCTCTCGTTCGATTCTTGACTGACGTATCCCGCGCGCCGTCGGGGCATCGCGAGGTGGAAGGGGGCCGGAGCCGTGCTCCGCGCCCGGCGGGAAGTCTCCGTCCGCGTAGGCCGGCCCGCCGCCATCGACGCGCCGTCAGCCCCCGGTGGGGCACGACGACGTGGATCGGGTGCGGTTGATGTAGTCCGCGGAGCCATCCTGGCGGTCATCGCCGACGGCTCCGATCGGGGAGCGCCCCGCCGGCCGCACGTGTCGGAAGCGGCGAATGTACGGCGAGGGAAGAGAATTGAGAATGCAGAATGCGGAATCACGAAATCGCTACCGGGTCCGGGGTCGGCGATGATTTCCGGAGGGGTGGATACCGTTGAGGCGTTCAATTGAACGCCTCAACTTGCACTACCCTATGCCGCTTCGACCGCGTGCTTTCCGGCTACCGCGTGGCGGCGGCGCGAAGCCTCGCCAGGAGCGCTTCCGGCTCGATCTTGTAGATGAACGCCACATCCCCCTCGATCAGGAGCACCGGGATCTTGTCCCAGTACCGGGCATGCCATTCGTCGCCGGGATGAATCTCTATCACCTTCAGGGGAAACGGATGGAGGCGGCGCGCGGCCTCGATGACGTCGCGCGCGGCGTCGCAGAGATGGCACTCCCGTTTGGAGACGAGGGTCACCTCCACGCCGGTCAGGTCGATCGGATGCTCCTCGTCGGCGCCGACGGTCATCGCGCGGCTCCGGCGCGGGCCGGGCGTCCGGTAGGGCGTGTCGGGGCCGAGAGGTATTCCTCCGGGGGCATCGAGCGGAGGCGGAGCATCATGCCGCCGCCGAGGAGAATCATCCCGATCGAGATCCACTGCGCCTGCGACAGGCCGAGATAGAGGGGGTTCAGGCGGATGAACTCCACCAGCAGCCGCTCCATGCCGGCCATGATCAGGTAGATCGCGAAGAGCATCCCGGCGGCCATCGGACGCTTCCGGAGCTTCCAGAGGATCGCGAAGATCACCAGCGTCGCGAGGGTTTCGTAGACCGGGGCCGGGTGCACCGGGATATCGGCCGGAATCTGATCGCTCGGGAACATCTCGTGGTACTTCGCGGCAAGCTCCGGATAGCGGTCGCGGAGCGTGGAGACGGTGCCGTTCGGATAGGTCATCGCCCAGGGGAGCTTGCTCGGGATGCCGTAGTCGCCGTCGCCGGCAAGCTGGCAGCCGATCCGGCCGATGCCGTAGGCGAGGATCAGCGAGGGAGCGGCCGCGTCGGCCACGCGGAGAAACGGCACCTTCTTCGACCGGACATAGAAGTAGATCGAGAGGGTGGCCAGAATCAGCCCGCCGTAGAAGGTGAGGCCGGCGGCCGAGAAGATCTCGCCGAGCGGGTTGAGGATGAACCTGTCCCAGTTCTCCAGCAGGGAGAAGAGCTTGGCGCCGACCACTCCCATGATCAGGGCGATCAGCGTGACGTTCGGGCCGATCTCCTCCGGCATCGATCTGCGGCGGACCTCCCGGACGAAGAAGTAGTTGGCGACGATGAAGGCGATGCCCATCATCAGCCCGAAGCTGTAGATGGTGATCGGTCCGATCTTGAAGAGTATGGGGAGCACGGATTCTCGGATTGATTCGGTTCATCCGTCGCCGGAACGGTATGGCCGGAACGGTATGGCCGGAACGGGCCGGCGCGACGAGGAAATCAAACTTACGGAAGCCGGCCGGAACTCTCCGCGTCACACCCGCTTACGTGGCTTCCCCCCGGAATTCGATAAGTTTGCCCGATCGTGTGAACCTGCGCCCGGCCTCCGTGGCCGCGCCCGCGGTCACGCCCCCGGGCCATGCCCCTGGGCCATGTCCCTGGCCACGCCCGTGGTCGCGTGCCCGAGACCGGCACCGGTGCCGGCCCCTTGCCAGGGCGCCTTGCAGGGGCGCCTTGCCGGGGCGATCCGAAGAACAGGAGATGGAAGGATGATCGACACCAGAACAGACCAGATGCGGCGTTCCCTCGAGGAGGCGATCTCCTCGCTCGGATCGGTCGTCGTCGGCTTCTCGGCCGGGGTCGATTCGTCGGTGGTCGCCGCGGCGTCCGTCGCGGCGCTCGGGGAGCGGGCGCTGGCGGTCACCGCCGTCACCGAGACGATCACCGAGGAGGATCTGGTGCTGGCCGCGGATGTCGCCGCCCGGATCGGCATCCGGCACGAGCTGATCAGCTACAACGAGCTGGAGATCCCGAGCTACGCCGAGAATCCCTCCAACCGCTGCTATTTCTGCAAGGACGCGCTCTACGGCCGCCTTCTCGACTTCGTCGCCGAGCGTGGGCGTGGCGTGGTGCTCGACGGCACCAACGCCGACGACGCGGGGGATTACCGCCCCGGTCGCCAGGCCGCCCGCGAGCACGGCGTCCGTTCGCCGCTGCTGGAGCTGGCCATCGGCAAGGAGGATGTCCGGGCGCTGGCCCGCGCCTACGGCCTGCCGAATCACGACAAGCCCTCGGCCCCCTGCCTCTCCTCCCGCGTCCCGTACGGAACGCCGATCACCCGCGAGCTGCTGGAGCGGATCGGACGCTCCGAGCGCGCCCTGCGCGAGCTCGGCTTCCGCGAGCTCCGGGTGCGCCATCACGGCGAGGTGGCCCGGATAGAGCTTCCCCCGTCGGACTTTCCGCGCGCCCTCGAGCTGGCCGCCGAGATCGACGACCGCCTCCGCGAGGCGGGCTACCGCTATATCTCCCTCGATCTGCGCGGCTTCCGCTCCGGATCGCTGAACGAGTCCCTCACGCAGATCGAGATCCCCGCGCGATGACCCCGGACGAGATACTGATGATCCTGAACGCCGTGGCCGCCGGCACGCTTCCGGCCTCCCACGCCGCCGAGCGGCTTGCCCCCCGGCCGGCCGGAGATGCCGACGCCGGGCGTGGCTACATCGAGCTCGGCACCGCGAAGGTCGATACCGACCGCTCCCGCCGCCGCGGCTTTCCGGAGGTGATCTTCTGCGAATCGAAGCGCGCCGAGGATGTGATTCCGATCGTCGGGACGCTGGTGGAGGCCGAGGGGCTCGCCTTCGGCACCCGCTGCTCCCCGGAGCTCGCCGCGGCCATCCTGGCCGCGTTCCCCGCCGGCATCTACGATCCGGTGGCCCGCACCATCCGGGTGGGGGAGCCGCGCCCGCGCTTCACCGAGGCGATGACCGCCGTGGTGGTCGCCGGCACGAGCGACCGACCGGTGGCCGAGGAAGCGTGCGACACGCTCGAGACCATGGGGGCGCCGGTGGAGCGGATCTACGACGTCGGCGTGGCCGGCATCCATCGGCTGTTCGGCGCGCGCGAGCGGATCGAGCGCGCCTCGGTGCTGATCGTGGTGGCCGGGATGGAGGGTGCGCTGCCGAGCGTGGTCGGCGGACTGTTCCGCCAGCCGATGATCGCGGTGCCGACCAGCATCGGCTACGGCGCGGCGCTCGGCGGGCTCACCCCGCTGCTCGGCATGCTCACCAGCTGCGCCAGCGGCATCACGGTGGTCAACATCGACAACGGCTTCGGCGCGGCCATGGCCGCACTTTCGATCCTTCGCGCGATCGAGGCGGCTCGCGCCTCGGCAGCTCCGTCCGGCGCCGACGCGGGCGCCCACACATCCTCCGGTCAGGAACCTTGAGCAACAGCATCTCCTCCCGATCCCTCCGCGCCCGGGCCCTCCGCGCGTCGCATCGTCGACGGCTTCACCTGGGGCCGTATCGGACGTGGTACCTGCCGACGCTGGCCCTGCTGGCGCTGCTGGGCGCCTGCGGCCGCTCCTTCGATGCTCGCCCGCTGGACGCCACGCTCCGCCCGATCATCGAGCGGGCGCTGGCCGAGGCGCTGCGCGATTCCGCGCTCTACGCCGCCTCCCCCTTGAGCACCACCGGCATGATGCGCGTCGACATGCGCAACGGCGACGACCGGGTGCAGATCCTCGACACCTTCCGCGCCGCCAAGAAGCCGGCCGGCGAGCTGGCGACCACGGTCACCGGCATGTCGGTCCACGGCGATTCCTCGATCCTCCGCGAGATGTACTCCTTCCGTCCCCCGGGATCGAAGATCAGGTCGTTCGAGGAGACGCAGATCGACCGGATGAGCTTCGGCGCGGACATGAGGAAGATGTTCCGCGGCATGCTCGCCGGGAAGGAGAAGATGGCGGTTCGCCTGGTCGACAGCGCCTCGATGGTGGGGGGGCGTCCCTGCTACCTGATCTCCTTCGAGACCTCGGACGGCCGCGGCTCGATGGCGCTCGATCGCCGGAGCGCCGAGCTGGTCACCATCAGGATCAACCAGGGGGATGACTACATGCTGGCCGGCTTCGACTACGCGATGTCGATCGAATATGCCCGCGCCGCCGAGGGGGCCACGCGGGGGCCGATCTTCCCGCGTAACATGCAATCGAAGTTCTCCTACCGCCGTCCTTTCAGCCGCGGAACTGGAACGATCGTTGTCGTGTTCGATACCGTTGCACTCCGCTGACGACGCGCCGCGCCCCTGACGGGCCGGCGCTCCCCATCCGCCGGACACGCCGGCGCATGCCCTCCGTGTCCACGATACCTCTGGCAGAGCCCAGGAGCTCAATCATGGTGTACGTAACGAGAAAGGCTCATTTTTCCGCCGCCCACCGGCTCTACAATCCGACGTTCAGCCACGAGCGGAACGAGACGGTGTTCGACAAGTGCAACAACCCCCGCGGCCACGGCCACAACTACGTGCTCGAGGTCACCGTCAAGGGAATGCCCGATCCGGAGACCGGCTACGTGATCGATCTGAAGAAGCTGGCGCGGATCATGGACGAGGAGGTCGTCGACAAGGTCGACCACAAGCATCTGAACCACGACGTCGAGGAGCTGCGCGGCATCATCCCGACGGCGGAGAATCTGGCGGTCGTCTTCTGGCGGCTGCTGGAGCCGAGGATCACCTCCGGCACGCTCCACTCGGTGAAGGTGTTCGAGTCGGAGAACAATTTCGTGGAATATTTCGGCGAGCCGGTCGAGCTGGCGCGCCATGCCGGCATCGCCGCCGAGGAGGAGGCATGATCGAGTCCAAGCCGGGACGAGGGATGCAGAACGGACGCGCCGCGGAGCTCCCCGGGCGCCCCGAGGCGAATCAGGACGAGGACGCGCTGGACCTGCCGACCGCGGGGGACGGGCTCGACCTGCCCCGCCTGGAGGAGCTGGTGCGCGAGACGCTTCACCTGGTCGGGGAAAACCCGGAGCGGGAGGGACTGCTCAGGACGCCCCACCGCGTGGCCAAGGCCTACGAGTTCCTGACCCAGGGGTACGGCATGGATATCGAAACCGTGCTCAACCAGGCGATCTTCGAGGAGCGCTACGACGAGATGGTGGTGGTGAAGGATATCGACTTCTTCAGCCTCTGCGAGCATCACATGCTCCCCTTCTTCGGCAAGGCGCACGTGGCCTACATCCCGAACGGCAAGATCGTCGGGCTCTCGAAGCTCCCGAGGATCGTCGACGTCTTCTCGCGCCGGCTCCAGGTGCAGGAGCGGATGACGCAGCAGATCGCCGAGACGATCCAGAAGTATCTCCAGCCGCAGGGGGTGGCCGTCGTTACCGAGGCCAGCCACATGTGCATGATGATGCGCGGCGTGCAGAAGCAGAACAGCGTCACCACGGCCAGCGCCATGCTCGGGGTCTTCAAGCATCAGATGGAGACCCGGAACGAGTTCATGAACCTGATCGCCAGCCGGCTCCACTGACCGGCCGGCGATGCGTCGCGACGCGATATGTCGCGATGCGCCGCGCGGCGATGCCGGTGCCGACGCGTCGGTGCCGGCGCGTCAGGATCCCTTTCTCTCCACAGTCCGGAGCTCCGCGATGTGGTCGAAGTTGAAGAAGTCGATGGAGGAGCGGATCGCCCCGTCGCTCGACGGGCGGGTGGGGCTGCACGCGACGAGATACCGCGAGGGGTACGCCTACGAGGGGCGGTGGTGGATCACGGTGGACGGACGCCGCGTCTTCGGCGGCTACACGCGTCGCGGCGGCGGGGAATACTGGGAGGTCTCGACCGAGATCGGGGATGCGGCCTCCGGCGGCGGAGCGCCCGACGCGCCGCCGCTGCACGCGGTGGAGCGGGAGGATCTGCGTGGACGCAACGCCGCCGAGCACTTCACGACCACGCTGGCCGGCTATCTCGACCTGTCGATCGATGCCGCGCTCGGCTCGGACGATCCGCTGGTGCGGGCGCTGGCGATGATCGACCGTCGCGTGGGAAAACGGAGGCTCAAGAGCATGCTCCTCGGCGAGGGGGAGCACCCGCTGGTGCGGGCGATGCTCGAGCTGCGTCGCGAGGCGGAGCGCGTGACCCCGGACGCCCCCGACCAGGGTTGACGCCGCCCCCCTGTTCCGCATTCATACTTCTCACTTCTCAATTCTCTTCAGATGCGCTCTCCGACCGACGAGCATGAACAGGAGCTGCGGGCTCTCGGGTTCGAGAGGATCGCGGGGGTGGACGAGGCGGGGCGCGGCGCGCTGGCCGGGCCGGTGGTGGCCGCGGCCGTGCTGATGCCGTGCGACGAGCTGATCCCGGGCGTGCGCGACTCGAAGCTGATTCCGGAGGAGAAGCGGGAGGAGCTCTACGAGGAGATCATCCGCCGCGCGCACTGCTGGGGCGTCGGCATCGTCGGGCAGGAGGAGATCGACCGGATCAACATCCTGCAGGCGACCTTCCGCGCGATGCGGATCGCCGTGGCGGAGCTTCGGATCCAACCGGACTACGTGATCATCGACGGCCGCGACGCGGTGGAGGTGGGATTCCCCTGCCGCGCGATCATCGACGGCGACGCGCTCTGTAGCTCGATCGCCGCGGCGAGCATCATCGCCAAGGTAACGCGCGACCGGATCATGCGACGCCTCGGCGAGGAGATGCCGGCCTACGGGTTCGCGCAGCACAAGGGATATGCCACCGAGGCGCATCGCCGCGCCATACGCGAGATGGGGCCGACGGCGGTGCATCGCTTCTCGTTCCTGAACAAGATTCTCCAGGATAAACCCGATCTCTGAAAAGGCTGCTACAGATGTACATCAACGGACGCAACGCGGTGCTCGAAGCTCTCCGGAAGGGAGAGGGAATCGAGAAGGTCTTTCTCCAGTACGGACAGGAGGGGGAGCCGGTCGATCGCATCCGCATCGAGTCGAAGCGCGCCGGCGTTCCCTGCGTGACCGTCGATCGCGGACGCTTCGCCGAGCTGGAGCGGAACGCGAAGCTGGCCACCCGCTCGCAGGGGGTGATCGCCTCGGTGAGCGAGGTGGAGTACGTGGACTTCGATCTGCTGGTGGAGGAGTCCTTCACCGCCGGACGCATGCCGCTGGTGACGGCGCTGGACGGCATCACCGATCCGCACAACGTGGGGGCGATCATTCGCTCGGCCGAATGCGCCGGGATGGATGGGCTGCTGCTCGGCAAGCACGATTCCAGCGGCATCACCGACGTGGTGATGAAGACGAGCGCCGGCGCGGCGCGGCACCTGCCGATCGCCCGCGCCTCGAACATCGGCGACGTGCTGCTGAGCGTGCAGCAGGCCGGCATCGAGGTGGTGGGACTCGACGAGGCAGGTTCGATCAGCTACGTCGACTACGATTTCACCAAGCCGACCGCGATCGTGATCGGCAGCGAGGGGAAGGGGCTGAGCCCGCGTATCCGGAAGCTCTGCACCACGCTCCTCTCGATCCCGATGATGGGGAAGGTGAGCTCGCTGAACGCCTCCGTGGCCGCCGGCGTCGTCTTCTTCGAGGCACGGCGTCAGCGTGGATCGGAGGATGCAACGACGACCGGCGAGTGAGCATCGTGGCCGGTGAATGAGTGAGCATCGTGGCCGGTGAATGAGTGAGCATCGTGGCCGGTGAATGAGTGAGCATCGTGGCCGGTGAGCGAGGGATCGATTCCCACGTTCGGATGACATCGAGGGCGCGTTCGAGAGAGCGCGCCTTTTCGTTGTTCAGACCTCTCCGCGTCGATGAGCCCTTCTCGCGATCGACCAGCGGACGATGAGCGCCAGCGCGCCGAGCGCCAGGCCGACCGACCAGGAAAGCGGATCGCGCCAGATCACGAGCTTGAACCAGGTGGTTTCCAGGAGAATGGCGAGGGCGGCCACGCGATAGAGTCGGGAGCGCGCCGCGAGCGAATAGGTGAAGAAGAGCATGTGGCCGGAGAAGGGGAGAAGGCCGGTCACGGTGCGCAGCGCCGCGAGCCCCACCACCGCGATGTCGAGCGGGGTGAGGAAGCTGAGGAGCGATCCGGCGCCGAAGGCCGCCACGCCGGATATCATGGAGGCGGCCGGCGTGGCATCGAATGCCGTGGCATCGAATGCCGTGGCGCGGTCGCCATGGAGGATCCGGTCACGGACCCAGAGGCCGAAGGCGGCGACCGTCGGGGCGATGTAGAGCGCGAGGAACCGAAGCTGCGCCGGCCGCGAGCGGGTGAGCCCCGCCAGCGCGATGAGCACCGCCGCCGCGCTTCCGACGATCATCGCCCGCCGCGCGAGCCGCTCCCGTTCGATGTCGAGATCGTGTGCTTCGTGCATCGCATGTCATCAGGCTGCTGGGTGCTGTCTCAGCATTGTAGCCGCGCGTCATTTGGTACATGGACCTATGGCAAAGCCGCAGCCTGAAGAGCTGCGGCTACCACTCATTGCCCACCGCTCTGTTTGCGCCATCGCCTTCCTGAGACATTACTGGCTGGTGCTGATCCGGATGCCCGGCCGAGACCGGGATGCGGCGCAACATACACGCAACCCTCCACCCGGCAACCGCTCGAACCGGCATCCTGTCGACCTCCCTTCGACGTTGCGACGCGCTCCGTTGTTCCCACCATACAACCTCATTGACCATCGTGATCTCTCCGATCGCATGCCTGCGGGCAGTCCGGATGCCGTTCGCTCCAATGGTGGCGCGTCCCGCGCGGCCCGTGGCCGCGGCGTGCGCAGACGGAGATGCACGGAGCGTGACGAGCGGTCACGTCACGCCGGGTATCGCGGGGGGAATCGCGGATGAATTCCACGATTCCGGGCGTGGCACGAGCGTTGGACATGGCGCCCGAGGCGGGCCGATCCTACGTCCCCCCGCGCCGGACATCCGCACGCTTACCGTGGCGACTCACCCTATCGCAGGGAGCGCGCGGACCCGGCACCTTCCCTTCGCGGGGCGCTCCCGCCGACCAACCAACCCGAGGTGATGACCATGATGAAGAAACTCCTGCTCGCGGCTCTCCTGACCCTTCCGCTCTGCGCCTCCGGCGCGCTCGCTCAGCTGACCGGGCCCTCGCTGCTCAATCGCGTGAGCATCGATCTGGACAAGCAGCACTATCGCGTCGATGTCCGTGGCGACAGGATTCTATTGGTCGATGGAAAGACCGGGGCCACGGTGGCCGCCGTGGAGCAGACGAACCGGCAGACGGTGACGATCACCGGCGCGGTTGCCGACCTGAGCCGGTTGACGGCCGCCTCGCGCAAGAACGCGATGGCGCGCATCGCCCTCTTCAATTTCAGCTCGCCGGTCGGCACGCTGACCGTCGATGAGAAGAGCGGCAAGGTGACGATGGTGCATCATCTGAACGCCGGCATGGTTCCCTCGGCGACGATCGCGCAGGTGGCCGAGCTTTGCGGCGACGTGATCCGCCAGGAATCCCGCACGCTCGCGCAGTGATTCCTCCGGCGTAGCGACAGTTCCGGCGCGCCACCGCCGGCCATGCTCATGCAGTGATCAGATACCAGGAGCCCCCACTTCGAAAGGATGGGACGGAAGAAGGCTCTCCCGCCGGGAGGGCTTTCTTCGTTTCGTGGCCGATCCTCCGGAGAGATCATCCGGTCGCCGGTCCCGATCATCCGGATCTTCCTATCCCTCGTTCACGGCGATCTCCTGAATCGCCTCGATCAGGCGGGAGAAGCTTACCGGCTTGGTGAGGTGGAGGCGGAATCCCGCCGCGTGGCTGCGGAGCACGTCCTCCTCCATCCCGAAGCCGCTCAGCGCGATGCCGGTCACCTCCCGGAGCCGCCGCAGCCGCTCCATCAGGTCGATGCCGGTGCCGTCCGGCAGGCCGATGTCGCTGATCAGCAGATCGAACGGATAGCCCTCGGCCACGGCCAGCGCGGAGCCGACGGAGTTGGCCGTGCGCACGCGATAGCCGCGGCGCTCCAGCAGCATCTTCATCACCCGGCTGGTATCCTCGTGGTCGTCGACGATCAGGATCCGGAGCGATCCCCGCTCACCGTCGGTATCCTCGGCGCGTTCCTGCTCGGCCGAGGCGGCGGGGCGCACCTCCAGGGTGTCGAAGGCGACCTTGAACGTCGCTCCGGTTCCCTTGCCGGCGCTGGAGACCTCGATCGCTCCCTGGTGCAGGTCCACCAGCGCCCTGGTGATCGCCAGCCCCAGCCCGAGCCCGCCGAACCGTCTGGTGATTCCCTCTTCCCCCTGCTCGAACGCGTCGAAGATCTTCGGCAGCACCTCCGCGTCGATGCCGATGCCGGTGTCGATCACCTCCACCGCGATCCGCCCCCGCTCGTCGTTGCGCGAGCGGATCAGGATGCGTCCCTCGGCGGGGGTGAACTTGACCGCGTTCTTGATCAGGTTCCAGAAGATCTGCTGAAGCCGCGCCGGATCGGCGCAGACGTGATGCCGCTCGGCCAGCAGATCGACGGAGGTGATGATGTGCTTCTTCTTCACATCGGCCTGCACCATCTCCAGCACGTTCCGGATCAGCATGTGGCAGTCGACCACCTCCTGGCTGAGCTGGATCTTCCCCTTGGAGATGCGGGTAAGGTCGAGCAGATCGTCGATCAGCCGCGCCTCCAGCTCCACGTTCCGCCGGATGATCTCGACATAGGGGAGGAAGTCGCGCGGCAGATCGTCGTCGGTCTCCAGCGCGTGCACGGTGGAGAGGACCGGCGTGAGCGGCGTGCGCAGCTCGTGGCTCAGCACCGCGAGGAAGCGATCCTTGGCGTTGTTGGCGCTCTCGGCCGCCTCCTTGGCGCGGCGCAGATCATCCTCCCAGCTCATCCGATCGGTAACGTCGGTGGTGACGCCGCGCATGCCGACCGGCTCGCCGTCGGCATCGAGGATCACGGCGGCATGCGCCTCGGCCCAGATATAGACGCCATCCTTGCGTCGCCAGCGGAAGCGGAACACTCCGTTGCCCCGTCTGCCGAAGAGCTCGGCCGCCTCCTGCTCGATCCGCCCGAGGTCGTCGTCATGGATGATCGACATCCAGAATCTCGGCGAGTCGAGCCATTCCCGCGCGGTATACCCGAGTATCTCCTCGATCTGGCTGCTGACGAAGTCGCGGCCTCCCGCGCGCTCTCCGCCGTTGCCGAGCCAGATCTCCCAGACCAGGCCCGGGACATTGGTCACGATGTTGTCCAGCCGTCGCCGCTGGTAGTCGACCTCGGCCAGCAGCAGCGTCCGCTCCCGTTCGGCGCGTTCGGCCTCGGTGGTGTCGTGGAACACCAGCACCACGCCGATCATCGCGCCGGAGCCGTCGCGGATCGGGGCGGCGCTATCCTCGATCGGCATCGACCGGCCGGTGCTCGCCACCAGGATCGTGTGCGCCTTCACCGCCACGGTCTCTCCGGTGCGGAGCACCACGGAGACCGGATGCTCGAGCTCCCGGCCGCTCCCTTCCTCGACGAGCACGAGCGCGCTCCCGATCGGCAGCCCGTGGGCGCTCTCCGGATCGAGATCGAGCGTGGTGGCGGCCACGCGATTGATGAAGGTGATGCGCCCCTCGGTATCGGTGGCGATCACCGCGTCGCCGATGCTGGCGAGGGTTACCTCCAGCCATTCGCGCTGCGCGCCGACCTGATGGTAGAGCAGGGCGTTGTCCACCGCGAGCGCGGCGCGGCGCGCCAGATCCTCGGCGAGCGTCAGATCGTTCCGGTCGAAGTGCCGGTCGGGATCGGAGTTGACGAAGGAGATGGCGCCGAGCGTCCGACCGTGGGCGATCAGCGGGATGATCATCGCCGAGCTGAAGCCGATGGCGCGCAGCAGCTCCAGGTGAGTCGCGTCGCGCGCGACGGCCTCGAGCATCTCCGGGACGACCACCGGCACGAACTCCGAGACGCCGGTGCGGAGCACCTTCATCAGCCCGCCCGATGCGTCGGGCGTCGGGGGAAACTGGCGATGAAGCCTCCGCGCCAGCTCGACCTTCTCCGGATCGACATGGCCGAGCGCCAGACGCCGGAGCTCGCCGGATTCGTCCAGCAGATCCACGGCACACCAGTCGGCGATGCCGGGAACGGCCAGCCTGGCCAGCCGGGTCAGGATGGTGTCCACGTCGAGCGTGCCGGAGAGAACGTCGCTCGCCTCGGCCAGGAATCCGAGACGGGCGCGGGCGGTCTCCGACTGCTCGAGCGCCAGCTGCTCCCGCTCGAGCAGCGCGCGGCGCTCCCTCTCGGCGGCGCGCCGCTCCGAGATATCCCTGACGATGCCGGTGAACATCCGGCGTCCGTCGTCGAGGAACTCGCCGAAGGAGACCTCCACCGGCACGGTGGCGTCGTCGCCGGCGCGCGCGGCCAGCTCCGCGTGTCCGCCGTCGAGCGCCCGCCGGTACTCCGGCATCAGCCGCGCGAGCGAGGTGCCGATCAGCATGTCCGGCGGGTGGCCGAAGATCTTCTCGGCGGCCGGGTTCAGGTAGCGGATGGTGCCGTCGGCCTCGATGGTGATGATCGCGTCGAAGGCGGTCTCGGCCAGGATGCGGAAGCGGGCGTCGCTCCGGGCACGCGCGGCCTCGGCGCGTCGGCGCACGATGAACTCTCCGATCTGGCTGCTGAAGGCTCCCATCGTCCGGAGCGTCTCCGGCTCCCTCGGATGGAGCTCATCGGCGTAGAACTCCATCACCCCGAGCAGCTCATCGCCGCGGAGGATCGGGAAGGCGACGGCGGTGCGCAGGCCGGCGTCGGCCGCGGCCTCGATGCGGGGAGTGTCCGGGGCACCGCCGAGGTTCTCGATCCAGATCGGCGCGCGCCGCCGCCAGACCATCCCCGGCAATCCCTCGCCGGCGGCAAAGGCTGCGTGTCGGGTGCTTTCGAGGAAGGTACTCTCGTCGGAGACGCCCCAGCAGGTGACGCAGCGGAGGCGATCCTCCTTCCGGTCCCGCTTCCAGAGAATGCCGATCCTCCAGCCGAGCTTGGCGCAGATCGCCTCCAGGATCGCCGGCGCCGCCACGGCAAGATCGCCGGCCTCGGCCAGCGCGGCGGTCACGCCGTGATGCGCCTTCAGGCGGCCGAGCAGCTGCCGCCGCTCGGTGATATCCTCGGCCACGCCGACCACGCGGTAGATCCCGCCGCTCGCGTCGGCGATCGGGAATCCACGGTCGGAGATCCAGCGCGCCGTGCCGTCCGGACGTACGATCCGATACTCGGTCTCGGTATGCTCCCCTCGTTCCTGGCGCGCGAGCGCCTCCTCGACGCCGGGACGATCCTCCGGAACGATCTGATCGAGAAAGGAGCTGGGGCTCAGATACAGGCTCTGCACCGGACGCCCCCAGATGCTCTCGTAGGCGGCGCCGGCGAAGAGCACCGCGCCGGAATGGGGATCGCGGATCCAGAAGACCTCCCGGATGTTCTCCGAGATCTGACGGAATCGCCGCTCCGACTCGATCAGCCGCTCCTCGAACCGGAGCTGATCGGTGACGTCGCGGACGATCATCACCAGGCCGATCTCGGTGTCGCCGGCGCAGACCTGGGTCACGCTCACCTGGGTGACGAGCTCGCGTCCGCCGGCGTCGTGGGTCCGCAGGGAGAAGGGGCCGCCGCCGGACGCTTCCCGGATGCGCTCCATCAACTCGTCGAGCGGACCGTTGCGCAGGAGCCGGTCCAGCGGCGCGCCGAGCGCGTCGGCGGCGGGCGCTCCGAAGAGCCGCTCCGCGCCGAGATTCCAGGCGGTGACGCGTCCCGAGGTGTCGATCGCCACCAGCGCGTCGGCGCCGGCGTCGAGAAGAGCGTCGAGCAGCTCCTTCTCCGAGCCCCTTCGCGCCCGCGCGTTCCCCTCCGCGTGGGATGCCTCGAGGGGGATGTCGGTGGAGGCTTCGGGGGATGGCGCGCGTGGATCGGCGGCGGTCGCGGGGAGCGATCCGGACTCGGCGCGCATCCCGGCGACGGCGGCGCGGATCAGATGGGGAAGCATCTCCAGCTCCCTCTCGCGCACCACCCATCGACGGTCCGGGCGCGGCAGCGCGGCGATCATCTCATCGATATCCCCCCTGGCCGCATCGTTCATGGCCGCATCGTTCATGGCCGCATCGTTCATGGCCGCATCGTTCATGGCCGCATCGTTCATGGCCGGAGCGTCCGCGACGGAATCATCCGCGACGGAATCATCCGCGACGGAATCATCCGCGACGGAATCATCCGCGGCATCGTCGGGCGCGTCGCGCGGGAGAAGGATCTGGCGAATCGTCGGGTAGCGGGAGGCGAGGCCCCTGGCGGCGGCGACAACGCGGGCCGGAGCCCCGGCGATCACGATCAGTACGGGGGCGTCGGTCTCGGCTTCACGATCGCCGGCATGGACCAGACGGAGCCCGAGCTCGGCGGCGATGGGAGCAAGGAGTCGCCGCGCGGTCGGAGCCCACGATTCCTCCACCACGACGAGCAGATGTCGTTGATCTATGTACACACTCTTCTCGATTGACGATTGGGCCGCGGCCGGCCGAAGGAAGCTGCTGGTGGGAAGGATGCAAATAGCGTGCGAGGCGCGGAGGGCCGGCAACCGCGTTCAGAACGGTATGCGCCGACTGGCGGGCGACATGCCATCATGCCGAGAAGGACGCATACATCCCGGACACGAGCGCCGCGTCCGCCGCGCTGGGCGGGGCCGGAGTCGATGATGGGGGGGGAGAGCGCCGCCGGCCGGGGAGAGGGGGACAGCCGGGACGCGGGAGGCGGGGAGGTGCCTCCGGAAGGGAGCGATCGATCAGGAGATGATCTCGCGGATAACGCCGTGGAGCCGCTGGAAGCTCACCGGCTTGGTCAGATGCTCGATGAAGCCGGCCTCCTTGCTTCGGCGGATGTCGTCCTCCATGCCGAAGCCGCTCAGGGCGATGCCGGGGATCTTTCTATGCTGTCGGATATGATGAATCAGGTCGATGCCGGTGCCGTCCGGCAGGCCGATGTCGCTGATCAGCAGATCGAACTCTTCCCCCTCGACCGCCTTGATGGCGCTGGCCACGTTGTTGGCCATTCGGATATCGTACCCCTCGCGCTCCAGCAGAAGCTTCATCACCTTGCCGGTATCCTCGTGGTCGTCGACCAGGAGGATGCGGATGTTCTTCTTCGGGAGCTCGTCGACGATTTCTCCGACGCCGTTGCAGCCGATATCCTCGGCGCTCGGGTCGGTGGCCAGCTCGATCAGGAAGGTGGCGCCGTGATCCTTGCCGTCGCTGACGGCCGAGAGATTGCCGCCGTGCATGTCGATGATCGCCTTGCTGATGGCCAGCCCGAGTCCGAGCCCGCCGTAGCGTCGTGTGATCGTGCGCTCCCCCTGCTCGAAGGCCTCGAAGATGCGCGGAAGCACCTCCATGTCGATGCCGATGCCGGTATCGCGCACCTCGACCAGAAGATGGCCACGTCCGTCGTCGCGCGTTCTGATGCTGACGATCCCCCGCTCAGGCGTGAATTTGATGGCGTTCTTGATCAGGTTCCAGAGCACCTGCTGGAGCCGCGCTGAATCCGCGCGCACCATGTAATGCCGCGCGGTGAGCTCCACCACCAGATCGAGCTCCTTGGACCGGACATCGGATGCGCAGTCGTAGACCACCTGACGGAGGAGCTGATGTGCGTCGATGGTTTCGAGATTCAACTGGAGCTTTCCCTTCGAGATGCGGGTCAGGTCGAGCAGGTCGTCGATCAGGCGCGCCTCCAGCTCGATGTTCCGATGGATGATCTCGATCAGGAAGCGGCTCTCCTCGTTCAGGTCCGGCTGATCCTCCAGGGCATGGACGGTGGCGAGCACCGGGGTGAGCGGGGTGCGGAGCTCGTGGCTGAGCACGGCCAGGAACTGATCCTTGGCGCGGTTGGCCGCCTCGGCCGACTCCTTGGCGCTCAGCAGCTCCACCTCGGCCATCCGGCGGTCGGTGATGTCGCGCATCACCTTGGCGTAGCCCACCAGGTGCCCTTCCTCGTCGAGCATCGGGGTGAGCACGCCGGAGGCCCAGAAGGTCTTGCCTCCTTTTCCGACGTGCCATCGGTCCTCCTCGGCGCGGCCGGTGGCCGCGGCCAGCTCCAGCTCGCGTCGCGGGCATCCGTCGGCGACATCCTCCTCGGTGAAGAAGGTGGAGAACTCCCGGCCAATGATCTCGGCGTCCTCGTAGCCGAGGATCCGTTTGGCGCCGCTGTTCCAGGAGACGACGCGCCCCTCGGGGTCGAGCATGATGATGGCGTAGTCGTGGACGCTCTCGATCAGCATGTGAAGGGTCTGTTCGGTGCGCCGGAGATCCCGTTCGGCGCGCTGAAGCTCGCGGCGCTCGATGCTCTCGCGGGAGGCGCGCTCGACCGCCGGTGCCAGGCGCGCCAGGCGCTGCTTGAGCACGTAGTCGGTGGCGCCGCTCTTGAGCATGTCGATGGCCAGCTCCTCGCCGAGGGTGCCGGAGACGAAGATGAAGGGGAGCTCGGGGCGGCGCTCGCGGGCGATCTCCAGCGCGCTGATGCCATCGAAGGAGGGGAGGGCGAAGTCGGCGAGGATCAGGTCGAACCCGTCATCCTCGACGGCGGCAATGAACTCTTCCCGCGTCTCGACGCGATGGACGGTAAAGGGAATGCGGGCCTCGGCGAGCGTGCTCAGGGTGAGCTCTGCATCGATCGGGCTGTCCTCCAGCAACAGAATTCGAAGCGTCTTCATAAGCAGCTGAGCAAGTAATCGTAAGCTGATCGTCCTCTACACTCGCCGGCGCGTGGACGCGATGCGTGGACGCGACGCGCTGACGCGACGCGCTGACGCGATGCGCTGACGCGACGCGCTGACGCGATGCGCTGACGCGATGCGCTGACGCGATGCGCTGACGCGATGCGCGGAGGGGATCCGCCTGGAGACCATCGCCTCGACCGATCCGTCATCCCGCGTGGCATGATGGCGCGTCCACGGCCAGGGGCCGGCACACCCACCGCTCCGTCATGCATCCGTCACGTGGGCCCGGCGTCGGCGGCCGCATACCGGGCCGCATAGCGGGCCGCCGCATACCGAGTCGCCGCAAACGAAGCGCCGTGACCGCCGGCCGGTCGATCGCTCCGATCCCCACGCCCGGCCGGAGCCGGGGGAGAGCGTCGAACGACGAGGCCGGGAGCCGCGCGCCCACTGGCGGCGACGTTGCGCCGGAGCGCTCCGGTCAGTTCCGGGGAGGGACGCTGCCGGGGGGCGGCTGATTGATCACCGCCCAGAAGAGCCCGAGCTCCTTGATCGCCTCGACGAATTCATAGAAGTCGACCGGCTTGACCACGTAGGCATTGACGCCGAGCTTGTAGGATCTGACCAGGTCCTGTTCCTCGCGGGAGGAGGTGAGCATCACCACCGGCATGCTCCGGAGCTTCTCGTCGGCCTTGATCTGTTCGAGCACTTCCAGCCCGTCCAGCTTCGGCAGCTTCAGATCCAGCAGCACGACGGCCGGATACCCCTCGGTGCGCATCTTGAAGATGCCGCGCCGGTAGAGATAGTCGAGAGCTTCCTCCCCGTCCCTGACCACAACAACTTCATTGGCCAAACGGTTCTCCGCCAGCGCGGCAAGCGTCAGCTCGATGTCGTTCGGGTTGTCCTCAACCAGCAGTATGCGCTTGAGCTCCATCGATGCCTTCCTGTGTGATCTTGGGGAGTGAGAAATAAAACGTAGCCCCCTCGTCGATAATCCCTTCGGCCCAGACCCGGCCCCCATGGCGCTGGACAATGCGCTGAACATTTGCAAGGCCGATGCCGGTTCCCTCGAAATCTTCGCTTCTGTGCAGACGTTGGAAAACGCCGAACAGTTTGCTGACGTAGCGCATATCGAAGCCGACGCCGTTGTCGCGGACGAAGTAGATCGTCTCGGTCTCGTTGCCGACGGCGCCGATCTCGATGCGGGCGACATCCTGTTTGCGGGTGTATTTGACCGCGTTGGATATCAGGTTCTGCAGCACCAGGCGGAACATCAGCGGATCGACCTCGGCCGGCGGGAGCGCGCCGATGCTCCATTCTATCTTCCGGCTGTCGCCGATCTCCTCGCTGATCGAGAGCTTCGCCTCGGTGACCAGATCGTTGAGGTTGACGCGGACCCGCTTGAGCTCGGTCCGGGCCATGCGCGAGAACGACAGCAGGCTGTCGACCAGCGTGCCGGCGTATTTGGCCGACTGGGAGATCGTCCTGAGGTAGTGAAGGCTCTGGTCGTCGAGCGTGCCGGCGGTCTTGCGCTGCAGCAGATCGGCGAAGCCGACGATGTGGCGGAAGGGGGCGCGCAGGTCGTGCGAGACCGAATAGGAGAAGGCCTCCAGCTCGCTGTTGGCGCGCTGCAGCTCGGCGGTCCGTTCCAGTACTCTCCGCTCCAAGGTCTCGTTCAAGCTCCGAATCTCTTCCTCCGCCTGCTTGCGCTCGGTAATGTCGCGGAAGACGATAACCGCCCCCGAGATCCGACCGTTCATAAAGATAGGGGAGGATGAGCAGAGAACCGGGAACATAGTTCCGTCCTTCCGGGTAAAAACATCCTCATGATTTCGCAGCGCTTCACCGGTGCGGGTGGCCGTCACCAGCGGACAGATCTCGCGGGGATACCGGGTGCCGTCGGCCCGCTGAAAGTGAATGGTGTCGTGCGCGTCGAGGCCGAGGATCTCCTCCACCTTCCAGCCGACCATCTGCACGAACGCCGGGTTGGCGAAGGTGAGCTTCCCCTCCGGATCGATCACGTAGACCCCCTCGGCCAGGCTCGTCATCATCGTCCGGTTGAAGTCGAGCTGATAGCGCAGGCCGGTCTCGGCCTTCTTCCGCGCGGAGATATCCATCGTGACGCCGCGCAGCGCGATCGGCGCGCCGGCCTCGTTCCGCACCAGGATCGACTGCGTCTCCATCCAGTGGGGGATGCCGGAGCTGTCGAGCAGCCGGACCTCGGTGCCGATCATCGTCTCGCCGTTCTCAAGCCGCTCGCTCAGGGCGCGCAGCCGCTCCGGATCTCCCGCGTCGACGATGCTCAGCGCCAGCTCCGGAGAGTCCATCCACCGGCTCTTCGGGTAGCCGAGCAGCTGCTCGACGTAATCGCTGATGAAGGTGATCCGCATCCCCCGTTCGGGATCGAGCTCCCCCTCCCAGACGATGCCGGGGACGCTGGCGATCACGTTGCCGATGCGGCGGTTCTGCTGTTCGATCTCGCGCAGCAGCCCGAGCCGCTCGCTCTCCCGCTGGCGGCGCGTGGTGATGTCGCGGACCACGAGGACGAACTCGGTCCGGCCGTCGGCCGCGAAGGGGCGGACCGAGACCTCCACCGGAAAGGTCGCGTCGCCGTGGGTGCGATGCTCCGACTCGAATATCAGCCCGCTCTGACGGCGCGCCTCGGCCAGCCGCTCGAGCACGGCATCCCGCTTCTCGGCCGAAAGCTCGAAGTAGGAGGTGCCGACGATCTCCGATTCCGTCCGGCCATAACACTCCGTCCCCTTCTCGTTGCAGGCGCGTATCGTCCCCTCCTCGTCGACGACCAGGATGATATCGTTGGCCGCGGCGAAGACGGTGCGCCAGAGTCGCTCGGACTCGCGCATCTGCCGCTCTGCGCGCTGCAGTCGGATGATCGCCTGGACGCGGGCCAGGAGCTCGCGCCGCTCGATCGGGCGGGTGATGTACCAGTCGGCGCCGAGCTCCAGCCCGTCGGCCTGATGATCCGGCGTGGTGCGCGCGCCGGAGATCAGCACCACGTGCATGCCCAGGTTGGCCGTGTCCTGCTTTATGGCGCGGCAGACGCTGAAGCCGTCGATATCCGGCAGCACCACGTCGAGCAGCACGATCTCCGGGCGGACCTGCTCCACGGTCCGAAGCGCCTCGGCGCCGGTGCGCGCCTCGACTACCACGTGCCCGGCGCTCCTGAGGATCCGCGATACCGCGTAGAGCATCTCCGGGTTGTCGTCGACGACGAGGATGTGCGCGGTCGCCTGGTCGCGGCCTGTCCCGCCGGCTGTACCGTCGGCCGCGGGCGCCTGCGGAAGCCCCGCGTTGCCGTTGGAAGCGCCGTTCGGCGTCGCGTTCGGGACACCGTTGGACGCGCCGTTCGGCGTGCCGTTGGACGTGCCGTTCGGCGTGTCCTTGGAAGCGCCGTTGCGGGCGCCGGCCAGAATATCGGCGCTCGGGGGAGCGCCGGATGCCAGAAGAACCTCGGCTTCCTGCATGCTCATTGGCGTATCTCCGTGTTGTGCCGCGTCGGTCCGCCGACCGGGGAGGGGCCGGCGATCGGAAGCGAGACCGTGACGGTCGTCCCGACTCCGGGTGCGGAATCGACCCGTATGGAGCCTCCATGCCCCTCGATGATCCGCTTGACGATGACCAGTCCCAAACCGGTGCCACGCTCGCCGCCGGTGCCGGCGGAGCGTCCCTGATAAAACGGTGTGAAGAGAGATTCGAGTTCCGCGGCCGTCATCCCGCGGCCATGATCGGCGATCACGATCACCGCGCGGGATGCCTCGCGGCCGAGCGTGACATCGATCGTGCTCCCGGCCTCCGAGAACTTGATGGCGTTGCCGATCAGGTTGTTGAGCACCTGCTCGATCTTGCCGGCGTCGAGCGTCACGGCCGGGAGCTCGGACTCCTCCTTCAGCGCGATCTCGATCCGCTTGGCCTCGGCGAGCGTCCGGTTGAGCGTGACGTTCCGGCCCACCAGCTCCTCCAGATCGATCGGCTGAAGGTCCAGCTCCAGTCGGCCGGCCTCGATCTTCGAGACGTCCAGCAGGTCGTCGACCAGGCCGAGCATGAACCGGCTGGAGGACTTGATGATGTCGATGAAATGGCGCTGCTCCTGATCCAGGGCATCGGCCGCCTCGTCGACGAGGAAGTCGGCGTAGGTCAGGATCAGGCTGAGCGGGTTGCGCATGTCGTGCGCGGCCATGCCGAGGAACTGATTCTTCTGCTCGTTGAGTCGGGCCAGCTCGCCGTTCTTCTTGGCCAGCTCCCGCTGGGCGTTGGCCAGGTCGTTGTTGAGCCGGGAGAGTTCCTCGTAGAGTTCCATGTCCTGCTCGGCGCGCCGTCGGGCCACGCCCGCCTGCTCCTTCATCGCCTGGCGGAGCATGTTCGTCTGTTCGTTGTTGATCTTCACCAGCTCCTCGTACGTGCGTGCCAGGCTCGAGCGCGACCGCGCCGCCAGCACCGTGATGGTCTGGCCGGTGGCCACGCCGGCGAACAGCAGCGTGCCCGATTCGCCGTCGAGCGACACGTCCAGCTCCCAGTTCTCGGCGACGCCGTCGGCCAGGAGCGCTTCGAGAAATCGCGTGAACTTCTGGCGCGAGGCCGGCGCTATCGCCTCGGAAAGGGGGGTGCCCGGCGGGGTCGAACGGGAGATATCCAGCTCGTCCTGCAGGATCGACAGGACGATTCCGTCGCGGCCGCAGACCAGGGCCGCCTCCGCTCCCGGCAAATGGTTGATCATCGTCCCTCCGGGAGTCCGACCAGGCGTCGGGCGATCGCCACCGCGTCCAGCGCGTCGTTGGCGCAGGCGTCGGCGCCGATGGAGCGCCAGAGGTCCGGGGCCAGATTGAACGGATATCCGCCGACGATCACCTTCACGTGCGCCAGCCGGGGATCCTTCCGCACCGCGGCGATCAGCTCTTCGACCACGTGCACGTGGAAGGTCATCGTGGCCGAGACCGCCAGCAGCTCCGCCTTCTGTTCGACCAGGAGGGAGACGATGCTCGAGGTCGGGGCGTTGGCTCCGACGTAGAAGGTGCTCCATCCCTCCATCTCGAAGAAGTCGGAGACCATCCTGACGCCGATCTCGTGGAGATCGCCGGAGACGCAGGTTGCCACCATCGTCCGGCCGTTCTTTTCGGAGGAGAAGATATTGGCGTAGAGCTGCGACATGATCAGCTGCGTGGCGGCGGTGCAGTAATGCTCCTGCGCCACGGTGAGCCGGTTGATCTGCCAGAGCCTGCCGATCTCCCGCTGCGAGGGCTGGAAGACGTGGAGATAGATGTCGCGCACGGTGATGCCGTCGGCGACGGCGTCGAGGATCATCCGACTGGCGCGCTGGCGCTGGCCGTCGAGGAGCGCCTGGAGGAACTCGCGCGCCAGCGCGGTATGGGGGGCGTCATCCAGCAGAAAGGTTGCCGGCTCGCCGGGGAGCCGCGGAAGCTCCTCGAGCCCGGCGGCGATGTATCGGTCGGCCACGCCGCCGACCGGTTCGGGAAGGCTCTGTCGGAGCGCCTGGCGCATGCAGTCGAGGTTGACGGCGAGATCCTCCGGCGGAATGCCCCGACCCTGCAGCATCGCCTTTGCCCAGCCGATGTAATCGGCGAACAGGTGGGGGAGCTGGTTGGCCATCGCCTCGCTCAGAAACGAGAGATGGAACTCGGCATCCTCCAGGCAGCGGACCCGGCCGATCGGGCCGTAGCGGGCCTCGAGCTCCGGGAACCGCTCGTAGTGAGTATTCGTGATCGCCTCGGCCAGCTCGCGGCGGCGGCTGTCGATCATCCTGCTTGCATCCTGATCGCTGATCGTGCTCGGCATCATGCGCGCGTTCCTTTCTCCGGCCCCCTCAGGAGCAGACGTGATCGAAATAGCGGAGCTCGGTTCCCTGCGGACGGAGCTTCAATCCTTTCGGGATGCCGCCGTGCGACTCCCGATATACATGGCTCCGGTGCCAGCTCCGGTAGCTCGCCTCGTCGGTCCAGTGGGTGATCAGCCAGATTTCGGCGGGAGCCTCGACCGGGCTGATCACGTCCATCCGGAGAAAGCCGGGGGCGCCGTCGACCAGATGCGGGCGGTTGCGGAAGGCGCTTCTGACCTCCTCGATCATCCCATTGGCGATCTCGAACTTGCTGAGCGCCACGAACCCGGTCGCGCCCGTTTCCGTCGCGGGGACGCCGGTCGCCTCGGCTTTCTCCGCCCCGATCGGGAGCGGCTCCATCGGCCGCGCGTCCACGATGGAAGGCTCCATCTCCGGACTCTCCAAGGCGGGTGCCTCCGCGACGGAAGTCTCCGCGACGGAAGTCTCCGCGACGGAAGTCTCCGCGACGGAAGTCTCCGCGACGGAAGTCTCCGCGACGGAGGGCTCCGCGACGGAGGGCTCCGCGATGGAAGGCTCCGCGACGGAAGGCTCCGCGACGGAAGGCTCCGCGGCCGGGCGCGGGTAATCCTCGACCGGATAGAGGCCGAGGGGGGCCGAGGGGCCGAATATCTCGATCGAGTCGTCGATCTCCAGTGTCGTCGGTTTCATGTGTTCTCGAATATATCGTACTCCGATCCGGCACGGCCGGTTCGGACGGCGATCATGAAGTAAGCTTCTGGATCACGTCGTGCAGGCGCTGGAAGCTGACCGGCTTGGTCAGGTGCTCGTAGAACCCCGCCTCCTTGCTCCGCCGCACATCCTGCTCCATCCCGAATCCGCTGAGCGCGATCCCCTTGACCGGCCCCCGATGGCGGAGCTTCTCCATCAGGTCCACGCCGCTGCCGTCGGGAAGGCCGATGTCGCTGATCAGCAGATCGAACGGCTGCATCGCGGCGATCTCCAGCGCCGAGCGGACATCCGCGGCGGTGAAGACCATGTAGCCGCTTCGCTCCAGCAGGAGCTTCATCACCTTGCTGGTATCCTCGTGGTCGTCGACGATCAGGATCTTCAGCGCCTCGGATGTGGCCATTCGCTCGGCCGGGGCGTCGCTGGCCGAGGTGTCGCTCGATCCGCCGGCATGGGCGACCGGCAGCAGCACGGTGAAGGTCGAGCCGTGGTTGGCTCCCGCGCTCGTCACCGAGAGCTCGCCGCCGTGCATGTCCACCAGCGCCTTGCTGATGGCCAGCCCGAGGCCGAGTCCGCCGAAGCGGCGGGTGATCGTCTGCTCTCCCTGCTCGAACGCGTTGAAGATCCTCGGGAGCACGTCCGGCTCGATGCCGATGCCGGTATCGCTCACCTCCACGCCGAGCCGTCCGCCATCGACGCTCCAGGAGCGGATGGTGACGCGTCCGCCGCTCGGGGTGAACTTGATGGCGTTCTTGATCAGGTTCCAGAACACCTGCTGCAGTCGCGCGGGATCTCCCTTCACGTGCGATTCGGTCGCGGTCAGCTCGAGCACCATCTCCAGCTGCTTGGCCTGGGCCTCGCTCTGGCAGATCTCCAGAACATAGCGGAGGAGGGCGTGGGCGTCGGCGGTCTCCACCGAGAGTTGAAGCTTCCCCTTGGAGATGCGGGTGAGGTCGAGCAGATCGTCGATCAGGCGCGCCTCCAGCTCCACGTTGCGGCGGATCACCTGGATATACAGGCGGATATCCTCCGGGAGCTGCTCCTCGGTCTCCAGCGCGTAGACGCTCGAGAGCACGGGGGTGAGCGGGGTGCGGAGCTCATGGCTGAGCACGGCCAGGAACTGATCCTTGGCGGCGTTGGCCTCCTCGGCGGTCTCCTTGGCGGTCTTCAGCTCCTCCTCGGCGCGGCGGCGCTCGGCGATCTCCTTCTGTGCTCCCTGGTACAGCCTGGCGTTGTCGATCGCGATGGCCACCTGCGCGGCAAGTCCGGTGACGATCCGCTCGGCGCGCTCGGTGAACACGCCCGGCTCCGGATGCCCGAAGAAGAGCCCGCCGAAGACCTCGCCGGAGCGGGAGACGACCGGTATGGCCAGATAGCTGACCACCGGGAGATGCCCCGGCGGATGCCCGTGATACGGGGCGTTCCGGCCGAAGCGGGGATCCTTCCTCACGTCGTCGAGCCGCACGTTCCCCTCGCCGCGGAAGGTGGGGGCGAAGATCTCCGTGGCGCGCGGCATCGGCAGATGCTCGAAGTGCTCGCGCGGCGCGCCGGCCAGCGTGTAGAGGAGATAGGAGCCGCCGTCGTCGTCGGCCTTGTTGTAGAAGAAGGCGCCGAAGGCCGCGCCGGTGAGATCGGTGGCCGCGTCGGTCACCGACTGCAGCAGCTTCTCCAGCTCGAGCTCGGCCGAGAGGATCCGACCGGTGCGGTTGAGCACCTCCAGCGTCTCGGTCTCCTCCTCCAGCCGCTCCATCATCCGCTTCCGCTCGGTAACGTCGATCGTGACGCCGACGATGCCGATCTGCTCCCCCTCGCGCGAGGTGATCGGGCTGAGGCTGATCAGGGCGGGGAAGATGGTGCCGTCGGCGCGCCGGATCGGGATCTCGCCGGACCAGCTCGTCCCCTCGCGCAGGCGCTTCAGCACGTCAGTCGCCGTGGCGAGCCCCTCCGGGTTATTCACCAGATCCAGATCGGGCATCCCGATCAGCTCGGCGGAGGGGCGGCCGTAGACGGTTTCGGCGTAACGGTTGGCGTAGATGATCCGTCCGTCGTTGTCGCTGGCGAGCACGCCCTGCTCCACGCTGTCGAGCAGATGGGCCTGGAAGCGGATCGCCTCCTCGTCCTCGCGGCGGCCGATGGCGAAGGCCACGTGGCGCGCCACGGTCTCGGCAAGCTGGATCTCCTCCTCGTTGAACGGGCGCGGCTGCTCGAAGTAGACCATGAACTTGCCGATCAGGCGGTCGCGGTAGACGAGCGGGATAAAGCAGAGGGCGCCGATCCCCTCGGCGCGGAGCACCGGGTGGAGCGCCTCGAGCGACGGGTCGGCCAGGGCGTCCGGCACGAGCACCGGCCGGGGATCCTTCGACTCCCGCGTCCAGGGGGAATGCCCCTCCACGGCCGCGCGATATTCGTCGGAGAGATTGCGCCAGGAGCGGAACGCCATGATTCCCCGCTCATCGAAGAGGAGGATGGCGCTGCGCGTGGCCCCGAGCATCCGCTCGATGCCGTCGAGCGCGGCGTCGTCGATCTGGTGCGACTCCTCGGCGCGGCTGGCGGCCTCGCTCAGCTGATAGATGTTCTGCAGCGTGTCGAATCGGCGCTGGAGCTCCTCCTCGGCGCGCTTCCGCTCGGTGATATCCTGGAAGATGTTGATCGCGAAGATCACCTTCCCGTGGTCGTCGATCACCGGGCTGGCGCGCACGATCGACCAGCGCTCCTCGTCGGTCCCCTTGCGCCGGAACCGGATCACCGCGCTGGCGTTGCCGGCGCCATCCATCACCTTGCGTCCCGGAACCTCGGCCAGCGGCAGGGGCCGCCCCGCCTCGTCCAGGAGCTCGAAGCCTTCCATGATCCGCTCCACCGGCGTGGCCAGCATCTCCTCGGCGCTCCGGAATCCGACCACGTGCGCCCCCTCGTCGTTGGCGAAGACCAGCTTGCCGTTCCGGTCCTGCATCGTGATGCCGTCGGCGACGCTCCGAAGGATCACGTCGAGCTGATCGCGCGAGGCCTGGAGCTGCGCTTCGGCGTGGCGCGCCTCGGTCACGTCGTGGAAGACCAGGACCACGCCGACGATCGCGCCGTTGCGTCCGCGGATCGGCGCGGCGCTGTCGTCGATCGGCCACTCTTTGCCGTTGCGATCGATCAGCAGCGTGTGGTTGGCCAGCCCGACGATCACGCCATCGCGCAGCACCCGCTCGACCGGGCTTTCCACCGGCTGCCGCGAGGTCTCGTTGATGATCCTGAAGATCTCCGCGAGCGGGCGTCTGACCGATTCGGCGTGGCTCCAGGCGGTGAGCTTCTCGGCCACCTCATTCATGAAGGTGACGTTGCCGCGATCGTCGGTGGCGATCACCGCGTCACCGATGCTCCCGAGCGTCACCTCGAGCCATTCGCGGCTGGCGGCGACCTGACGATGGAGCCGCGCGTTGTCCACGGCCAGCCCGGCGATGCGCGCAAGGTCGGTTGCCAGCGCCAGGTCGCTCCGGTCGAAGCGGCGTCCCGATTCGGTGGTGACGAAGGTGATGGCGCCGAGGGTCCGGCCGCGCGCGGCCAGGGGGACGATCATCACGGAGGTGTAGCCGATGGTCCGCGCCAGCTCGAGCTGCTCCGGATCCTCCGCGAGGGCCACCAGCATCTCGTCGGTGATCAGCGGATAGAACTCGGGGCGTCCGCTGCGGAGCACCTGCGGCAGTCCGTTCGCGGCGCTCATGTCGACCGGGTAGCGTTTCTGCAGCTCGGTGGCCCACTTCACCTTTTCCGGATCCACGTGCGCCACGGCCACGCACTGCACGTCGCCGTCGTTGTCGAGCATGTCCACCGTGCACCAGTCGGCCACGTGGGGCACCGCGAGGCGGGCCACGCGCGCGAGGGTCTCCTCGTAATCGAGTGAGCCGGCCAGGAGCTCTCCGGCCTCGGCCATGAACTCCATCCGCCGCCGCGCGGTTTCGCCGGCGTCCGCGAGCGTCTCCATGCCGTGGCGCCGCGCGCTGTCGTCGCGGGGTGCGTCGTCGCCGCGGGGTGCGTCGTCGCCGGGCGCGTCGCGGAGTGCCTCGTCGGGCGCCGGGCGGTCGGCGGCGTCATCGGCGGTGGCGAGCGCGCGCCGTCGGGCATCGTTGCCGAGAAGCCAGACCAGCAGGAGGGAGAAGGAGACGAAGAGGATCGGGGCTTCGATCCGTCCGGGGAGGCCGGAGTGGGAGAGCACCAGCAGCACCACCGTGGAGGAGAGGGCCGTGACGAGGATGCCGGGCCCGGTGCCGCCGTACCACGCCGCGCAGGCCACCGCCGCCACGAGCGGGATCGGCAGCGTCAGCGGGCCGCGAAGCACGACGGCGACGAGGAGTCCTCCGACCAGCGCGAGCAGCGCGCGGCCATATCGTTCCGATGTCGATGGGTTCCTGTCCATATCGTCCGGAGGCCGCGCGGCGGGAAGGGGATCGACACTCGATCCCGTCGGCCGCGGCGGCCGTTCGATGTTCTGCTGATGCCCTCGGTCGTGCGCGCCTCGGCGTCGTGCGCGCCTCGGCGCCGCGAGCTATCGCGTGATGCCGCCGGAGGCCGGGCTTCCGAGGAGGCGCGCCGCGATCCGGATCAGCAGCGCGGGCTCGACCGGCTTCGCCATGTGGACGTTGAATCCGGCGCGCAGCGCGCGGGCGCTATCCTCGCTCCGGGCATAGGCGGTCAGCGCGATCGCCGGCACCGGGCGCCCCACGGTCCCCTCGGCTCGTCTGATCCGTTCGATCAGGGTGTAGCCATCCTCCTCCGGCATCCCGATGTCGCTGATCACGAGCTCGGGGCGCGCCAGGGTAAAGGCACGGAACGCGGCCGCCGCGGAGGCGGCCGTGGTGACGATCGCGCCACGGCGCTCGAGCGCGGTGCGGACCATCTCCAGCGTGTCCGCCTCGTCGTCGACGGCGAGCACGCGGACGCCGTCGAGTCGCTCCGGTGGAGCGCCGTCGGCGCCGGCGGGATCTCCCAGCCGTCCGGTTGCCGGAAGCGCGTCGCCGTCGCGGCCGTCGGCTCCATCCAGGCGGAGCGTCTCGGCGCGGGAGGAGCGGAGGGGAATGCGGACGCGGAAGGTGGCGCCGGTTCCATCGCCATCGCTCTGGGCCATCACCGAGCCGCCGTGCAGCTCCACAAGGTGGCGCACGATCGCCAGCCCGAGCCCGAGGCCGCCGTGCGGACGGGTGTTCGAGCCGTCGGCCTGGCGGAACCGGTCGAAGACGTAGGGGAGAAACTCCGGCGCGATCCCCTTGCCGGTATCGGTCACGCGGACCTCGGCGCTCCTGCCGATCCGGGCAAGCCCGATCTCGACGCGTCCTCCCTGCGGCGTGAACTTGATCGCGTTGGACAGGAGGTTCCAGACCACCTGCTGAAGCCGCTGCGCGTCGCCGAGCACCTGCGCCGGCTCCTCCTGGCAATTGAGCACGAGCGTGATCTGTCGCGCCTCGGCGGCGAGCCTGAACGCGTCGAGCGCGGCGTTGACCACCGGGGCCAGCTCTACCGGCAGCATCTCCAGCCGGATCTTGCCGGAGACGATCCGGGAGACGTCGAGGATATCCTCGATGATCTGCGTCTGCGCCTTGGCGTTCCGCTCGATCGTCTCCAGCGCCCGCTCGTTGGTCTCGGGGTCGAGCTCGCCGGTGCGGAGCAGCTGCACCCATCCGAGGATCGCGTTCAGCGGCGTGCGAAGCTCGTGGGAGACGGTGGCCAGGAACTCGTCCTTGAGCCGGTTGGCGGTCTCGGCCTCGCGGCGCGCGCTCTGCTCCCGATGGAGCAGGTCCAGGCGCTCCTTCTCTCCCTTGCGCCGCTCGGTCAGGTCGACCACGAAGCAGATCAGGCGGCGTCCGTCATCGCCGATGGTGGCCCCGCCGATCAGCACCGGCACCAGGGCGCCATCCTTCCGGACGAACTCCTTCTCGTAGGGGGAGAAGGCGCCGGTGGCCTGCGACTCGGTCGCGGCCTGGCGCTCCCGCCGATAGTAGCGCGCGGGGGTCATCTGCATCCACTTGATCTTCCCCTCGCGCAGGTCCTCCCGCGTGAAGCCGACCATGTCGAGGAAGGCGTCGTTGGCCTCGGTGACCATGCCGTCCAGATCGGCGACGATGATGCCGATGATGCTCGACTCGAAGAGTCTGAGAAAGCGCGCGTTGCTCTGCACGAGCGCCCGCTCGGTCCGTTTCCGCTCGGCCAGCTCCTCCTGCGCCATCCGGTAGAGCCGGGCGTTGTCGATCGCCAGGGCGATCCGCGCGGCCACGTCCTCGGCCAGCGCCAGATCCCGCTCGTCGTAGCGGAGCGCCGGATTGGTCCAGACCAGGGTGAGGGCGCCGAGCATCTCGCTGCGCGCGGTGATCGGGACGCAGAGGTAGGAGGTGATGCCCAGCTCGGCGAGCATCGTCCGATGCTCCGAGGGCATCTCCACCTCCGCGTCGACGGCGCCGTCGAACGTTCTGACCAGCTCCGGCCGGCTGGTGGTGGTCACCTTCCGGAAGCCGTAGCGGGAGCTCATCTGGAGCGGGTCGTTCAGGTAGCGCGCCAGCGGGGGCGGGGTCTGCCCACCCATGGCCATCACAGGCGGGATCCGCCATCCGCTCTGCGGCAGCAGATCGATCACGCAGACATCGGCCAGCTCCGGGATCGCCAGGCGAGTGAGCGCGCCGAGCGTCGACTCGACATCGAGGGAGGAGGCCAGCACCTTGCTCGCCTCGGCCAGGAACGCCGAGCGCCGGGCGGCGGCATCCGCGGCGGCGCGCGCGCTCCGCTCGGCGTCGTACAGTCGGGTGCGCTCCAGCGCCTGGGCGCACTGGCGCGCCAGGGCCATGGCGAACGCCTTCTCCTCCTCGGAGAAAGCGCGCGGCGTCGGGAAGCAGATCCCGAGTCCGCCGAGCACGCGGCCGTCGACGATCAGCGGAAGGGCGCAGCGTGCTCCCTGGCCGGCCAGCACCGGCACGTTGATCAGATGCGGATAGGCCAGGTCGAACTCCTGGCGCGTTCCGATCCAGACCGGCGCGGCGGCGCGGGCCGCGTCGGCGATCGGCGTGGAGCCGGAGGCGGCGAAGCCGTGCCAGTTCTCCAGAATCTGTTCGGGGACGCCGAGCGTGCCGAGCACCTCGAACCAGTCCCGCTCGCGATCGAGCAGCGCCAGCACCGCCGTCTCCGCGTTCAGGCTCTCCACTCCCTGGTGGAGCACCACCGTGGCGACCTGCGAGGAGTTGATCGCCTCGGAGAGGGAGGCGGTGATCTGCTGCAGCCGGCCGCTCCGGTTGGTGGCCTCCTCGGCCTGTCGCCGCGCCAGCCGCTCGGCCGCGTACAGTCGCGCGTTGTCGATCGCCGCCGCGGCGCGGTTGGCGATCTCGACGGCCAGTAGCCGGTCCTCCTCCGCGTAGCGGCGCGGCGACTCGTCGATGAAGAGGCCGAACAGGCCCATCACCTCGCCGCGTGCCACCATCGGCACCACGATGTACGACTGTATGCCGGCCGCGCGAAGCATCGCCAAATGCTCGGCGTCGTGCGCCAGCTCGACGAGCTGCTCGTCCGGGATGGCGCCGCCGAGAATCGACTCGCGCGTGCGGAGCGCGTGGAAGCAGCCGTTGAAGCCCGGCTTCGGCGGGTAGCGGAGAAACATCTCCCGACCCCACCGCTCCCGCTCCGGATCGGCGTTGGCCACCACGAACTCCTCGATGGCGCAGTCGGCGTCGACCGTCAGCACCGAGCACCAGTCGGCGAAGGTCGGCACCGCCAGCTCCACCACGCGGCGGAGCGTCTTCTGGTAGTCGAGCGATTCGGCCAGGAGCGTGCCGGTGCCGGCCAGAAAGCGGATCCGCTCCTCGATCTTCTTCCGCTCGGTGATATCGCGGTAGTTGACCACGATCGCGCGCAGGCTCGGCTCCTCGAGCATGTTGGTTGCGCCGGCCTCCAGCCAGATCCACTCGCCGTCGGCGTGACGGAACCGGTACTCGGCAACGGCGCGCTCTCCCGGATGGGCCAGCAGCTCCTCGAAGCGGAGGAGCGTCGCGGGGATGTCGTCCGGATGAATCAGCTCGAAGACGTTGTGGCCATAGAGCGTCTCCGGCACGTAGCCGAGCAGGCGCATGCCGGGGGGGGAGGAGTAGAGGAGGGCGCCGGTCCGGTCGATGAGCGCCACCGCCTCCCAGCTGTGCTCGATCAACGCGCGGAAGCGCTCGGCTCCCTCGGTGATGGCCCGCTCGGCTCGCTTCCGCTCGATGTACTGTCCGATCTGGCCGCCGATGCCGGCGAAGAATTCCAGGAGCGTGGGAGATTCGCGCTGCGGCGTGGTGGTATACAGCTCGATCACGCCGTTGATCGCGCCGTCGACCATCACCGGCACGCTCGCGGCGCTCCTGACGGAGCTCTCGATCGTGGCCTCGCGGCGGGTGAACTCCGACCCCATCGTCACATCCTCGATCCAGGCGGCGCGCCCCGACTCCCAGACCTGTCCCGGCAGCCCGACCCCCCGTTCGAACGCATGCTCCAGGGAGGCGGACATCAGCGGGGCGAAGAGCTCTTCCTCCCGGCTCCATGCCTCGACGCAGCGAAGCCGGTGCTCGGTCGGATCGAGGATCCAGAGCGTGCCGGCGTCCCAGCCGATCTCCATGCAGACCCGCTCGATCACGCTCCGGGCGGCGCCGCCGAGCGAGGAGGCCTCGCCGAGAATCCGGGTGACGGCATACTGCAGCGGAAGGTGGCGCTCGCGGCGCGCGTCGGCGCCGGCGCGGAGCGCGAAGAGAATCCGCTCGCCGAGGGGCGTGGTGACCATGGCCGTCAGCACCGGGATGCGCGCCCCGTCGCTCCGGAAAAGCTCCTTGCGGTAGGGACGGCAGACCCCCTCGGTCGCGATCTCGGCGGCGGCCAGCTCATCGGCCTGGCGATGATCGGCCGGCGTCAGTTCCGATATGCGAAACGCGCCGTCGGTCAGCTCCTGCCGGAGCAGGCCGAGCATTTCCAGCAGCGGGCGGTTGGCGTCGAGCAGGCTCCCCTCGTCGTCGACCAGACCGATACCGACATGGTCGGAGGCGAGCAGCAGGCGGAAGCCCCCCTCGGTGGGGAGCAGGCGACGCAGAGCCCGCTCGAGCGCGGTCTCGTCCGTGTCGATGTTCTCGGGAGAGACTTCCATCAGGTATCTCGATTCGGCCGGCCGGCGCGGGGCCGGCGGCGAGCGGAAGGCATCATTGGTTGTCGGAATCCGGATGCGTTGCGCGCCGTCGGAGCGCAGTGGTGCAAGGAGCGGCGGTACGTCGGAAGGAGAGCCGTGGCCCTGGCCGTCATCAGCGGTTGCCGGTCCCGGACGACCGCTGTCGGACGTCGTTGCCGCGGGGCTCGCGGGCTACGGCCGTGAGAGCCGGGCGGATGTGCCGTCACGGCGCCGTCGACTCTCTTCCGGATCGGACCCTGGAGCGACCGTCGTGGACCGTTCCGCGCGGGGCGGATGGCTACCTTACTTCTCCAAGCAGGAAACGTCCTTCAAGGAATATGCCACCGGATATTGAGGGAATCGAGCTCGACGGGCGTGTTCGCGGATGCGCCGGAATCGCGGGAATCAGCGGAAAAAGGAGTGGAGGGGAATGTGGCGCGATGGGCGTCGTGGAACGGAACGGGGGGGAGGGAGACCCGCTCCGCCCCGAATTTCGCAGAATTGAGCGTATCGTTTCGATGTGAAACGCCGCGATCAGCTTCCGGCTCGGCGGTAGGGTCCGGACTTCCCTCCGTCCTTGGAGAGGAGGCGAACGCTCTCCACCACGATCCCCTTGTCGACCGCCTTGCACATGTCGTAGATGGTGAGCGCGGCCACTGAGGCGGCGGTCATCGCCTCCATCTCCACGCCGGTCCGCGCGGCCACGCGCACGGTGGCCTCGATCATCACCAGATGCTCGGCATCGTCGAGCCCGAAGGTGATGTCGATGCCGGAGATCGGGAGGGGATGGCAGAGAGGGATCAGCTCATCGGTCTTCTTGGCCGCGAGAATCCCGGCGATCCGCGCCACGCCGAGCGCGTCCCCCTTCTTGAGGGAGCCGGCCTTGAGCGCCTGATACGCCTCGGCCGACATGCGCACGGTGGCCTCGGCCGTCGCGCTCCGCTCGGTGACCTCCTTTGCGGTCACATCGACCATCCGCGCGTTTCCTTCGTCGTCCAGATGAGAAAGCATGGGAAAAGAAGTGAGAATTGAGAATGAAGAACCATGAAATCAGTGCCGGCCAGCTGATGTTGAGCGCATGGCGTCGGATGTGAGTGGAGCAGAATGAAGTGAGAATTGAGAATGGAGAACCATGAAATCAGTGCCGGCCAGCGGATGCTGAGCGCATGGCGTCGGATGTGAGTGGAGCAGAATGAAGTGAGAATTGAGAATGGAGAACCATGAAATCAGTGCCGGACGGAGTTTGTCGGGGCCCTCGGGCGGACGGATGAGGCCGTAACGCACGGGGGAGTCTCGCTCGGAGGGGCTCGCTCGGGGATCGGGTTGCGTCGGCGCCTGAAAACGAAGAATCGGAGGGACCGTTGCTCGTGCTCCGGATCGCCTCCGATCTCTTCATTCGTCATCCACGATGGTACGTCGGCTTAGCTGACCGGCTCGGCGGCGGTCTCGGCCGCCTTCCGATCCTGCTCGATCAGATCGGCCACGGGGAACACCGTGCCCGGCTTCGGGTAGTTGGCCGGATGCTCTCCCTCCATGCCGACCTCGGTCACCGACTGGATGCCGGTCCACTGGCCGGCGCGGCGCTGGAGCACCTTCCTGACCGAGTGATAGACATCCTCGGCGGTCAGACCGAAGGCCTTCATCAGCTCGTTCGGGTTGCCGGAGCCGCCGAAGGTGTCGGTCACGCCGACGAACTCCATCGGGACCGGGGCGTTCTTGACCACCACCTGCGCGACGGCCGAGCCCATGCCTCCCCAGATCTGATGCTCCTCGGCGGTGACGACCGCGCCGCACTCGCGGGCGGCAGCGACGATCGTCTCGGTGTCGATCGGCTTGATCGTGTGAAGGTTGATCACCCGGGCCTGGATCCCTTCCTTGGCCAGCATCTCGGCGGCCATCAGCGACTCCCAGACCATCCATCCGCAGGCGATGATCGCCACGTCGTTCCCCTCGCGGAACACCTCGGCCTTGCCGAGACGGAACGGGGTCTCCTCGCGCGTGAAGGAGGGAACGGGCTCGCGGCCGAATCGGATGTAGGCCGGGCCGACCATCTCGCCTATGGCGATCGTGGCCTTCTTGGCCTCCAGGTAATCGCACGGCACCACCAGCGTCATGTGCGGCAGCGCGTGCAGGAACGCCACATCCTCCAGGATCTGGTGCGTGGCGCCGTCCGGGCCGACGGAGATGCCGGAGTGGCCGCCGCCGATCTTCACGTTCGCCTCGTTGTAGCAGACCGAGATGCGGAGCTGATCGGCGTTGCGCAGCGCGCAGAACGCGCCGTAGCTGGCGAAGAAGGGAACCTTGTCGGAGAGGGCAAGGCCCGCGGCCACGGTGGTCGCGTTCTGCTCGGCGATGCCGAGCGAGAAGAAGCGATCCGGGAACCGCTCCTTGAAAAGGCTGGTCAGCACCGACCCGGTGATGTCGCCGCCGAGGACCACCACCCGCTCGTCCCGCTCGCCGAGAACCACCAGGCCCTCGCCGAAGCCGAAGCGGGTCGCCTTGGATCCGTTCTGTTCGAAATTCATATCGGTAATCTAATCGAGATCAATTGTTGTACACGGATTCGGATCGCGGAGGGAATCGTCGTCCCCGCTGGAGGGGAGAGACGTCCGGCCGGGAGCTCAGGTGAGCTCTTCGAGCGCCTGCTTGGCCTGATCGGCCGAGGGGGGCTTGCCGTGCCACTCGTAGCGGTCCTGCATGAAGGAGACGCCGGCGCCCATGTAGGTCTTGGCGATGATGCAGGTCGGCTTTCCCTTGGTCTGCTTGGCCTCGTCGAAGGCCGCGAGCATCGCGGCGTGATCGTGGCCGTCGACCTCGATCGTGTGGAAGTTGAAGCTCTCGAACTTCTCCTTCAGCGGATAGATGTTCATCACCTCCGGAACGCGGCCGTCGATCTGGCAGTCGTTGTTGTCGACGATCATGCAGAAGTTGTCGAGCTGGAAGTGAGCCGCGGCCATCACCGCCTCCCAGATCGATCCTTCCTGCAGCTCGCCGTCACCGGTCAGCGAGTAGACCCGCGCGCCGTTGCCGTCCATCTTGTCGGCCATCGCCATTCCGACCGCGATCGACAGTCCCTGACCGAGCGATCCGCTCGAGGTCTCGATGCCGGGCAGCCCCATGTCCCGTCCGGGATGTCCCTGCAGTCGGCTGCCGAACTTCCTGAGGGTGAGCAGCTCGGACTTCGGGAAGAACCCGGCGTTGGCGAGCGTGGAATAGAGTACCGGGCACATGTGGCCGGCCGAGAGGACGAACCGGTCGCGTCCCTTCTTCCAGGGATCGTTCGGATCGTGGTTCATCACGCCACCGAAATAGAGGACGGCGAAGATATCGGAGGAGCCGAGGGGGCCTCCAGAGTGGCCGGAGCCCGCGCTGACGAGGGCTCGGATGATATCGCGCCGGATCTCCGTCGCGATCTCGGCCAACTGCTCGGCCGAGCGGCGTTCGTTCGTGAAGGGCATATCTGTGGGAAATGAAAAATAGTCGACAGTGGAGCAAAGGTAACGAATGACCGACGATTAGGTTATCCCAAAGAGTTATTACAAATCTCTACCAGCCGTCCCCGCCGATCCCCGCCCGCCGCTCCGGGAGCCTGCCTGGAGCCGCTCCGGGAGTCGCTCCGTGCGGCCGCGCCGGCACCTGGCCGGAGGTGCCGGTCGGTAACAATGTCGGTGATGGTGGGTAGGTTGTGATGCGGTCGGCCACCCCGGGGCGGCCACCCGGCGCGGCCGCCTCGGGATGGTCCTGTCGACCGATCCGTCGGGTCGCCAAACCACGTGGCCATGCGCCTTCCGGGGAAATGCGCGCCGCCGGGAGAGCTCCTTCCGGTGTCCCGGTCAGGTTGTACAGCGGATGGGATTTACGTAGGTTCGATGTTCCGTTCGGATTCCCCAACAATTTCCGATATCGCATAACGACACGGGCAGATCACTTTTATGAGACGATTTCTCATCATTCTCGCGGCGGTCACCTGCTACCTCTCGCTCAGCGGGTTCGACTGCGCCTCGACGGAGATGACCACCGCGAAGCTCGCGGTCAAGGCTAAGGATTACGCGAAGGCAGAGGCCGCTCTCACCAAGGAGGTGACGGTACGTCCCACCAACGGCGAGGCATGGCTGCTGCTCGGTGATATCTATAATGATCAGGGGCGTTACGCCGACATGCGCAACGCCTACGAGAAGGCGCTCCGCGACGGCAACCAGCCGGCGATCTCCGCCGAGGACCGGAACAACGTGGCGGTAAAGCTCTACAACGGCTGGCTCACCAAGTACAACGCCGCGCTGGACAACTTCAACAAGGGAGTCTCCGGCAAGGAGAACGCCCGGTTCGAGCGCGCCCTCGCGCTGCTGGACACCGCCGACATCCTCCGCCCGGGATATCCGGAGAACACGTTCCTGCGCGCGACGATCTACCGCGAGCAGAGCGATCAGGCCCGCGAGCACGAGGCGCTCGGCCACTACGTGGAGCTGGTGGAGCCGAACCTCAACGCCGGCATGGCTTCCGGACTCAGCCTGAACATGAGCCAGGCGGCCGTCCAGGCCAAGCTCGGCGCCCCGACCCGCTCGAAGCTGAGCGATTCCACCGGCGGCTGGGCCTACTACTCCGGCAAGAACCTCTGGGTCTACTACGCTCCGTCGAAGGATGGCAAGCCGGTCGTCGAGGGATGGCGTCTGATCTCGACGCCGGAGCCGGAGATGATCTCCCAGCTTCCGTATCAGATCCGCTCCTATCCGGAGTATGCCCTCGGCATCGAGTCCTACCGCGCCGGGGAGAAGGACAACTCCCGCTACAACGACGCCCTCCGCCGCCTGGAGCGGGTCGCCAAGTACGATCCCGAGCGCGCCGGCGTCTCCGACGTCGTCTCCCGGATCTACGTCAGCACCGGCCGCACGGCCGAGGCCAAGTCGGCGCTCGAGGCGCAGATCAGCGCCAACCCGAGCGATCCGGCCCCGTACATCACCTACGGCAACCTCCTGTTCACCGCCGGCGATTACAACGGCGCGGCCACCTACTTCAAGAAGGTTCTCGGACTCGGCCTGCCGGACAGCGACGACAAGGTGCAGATCGCGCTGTTCAACCTCGGCGCCGTCTACAAGAACTGGGGGAAGGATCTTCAGGACAGCATCCAGAAGCTGGTCAAGGATCGTCCGACCGCCGCGCAGACCGCCGTGTATCAGCAGCCGCTGCGCGAGGCGATGACCTACTTCGAGCGCCTGAAGAACGTGAAGGCCAAGGATGGCGACTTCGCGATCATGGCCGAGCTGGCCAACATCTACGACGTGCTCGGCGAGAAGGCGAAGGTGAAGTCGACGATCAAGGAGATCGAGGCGGTCGAGAAGCTCAACGACAACGAGAACAACCCGACCTACTGGGTGACGCTCCGCCGTCTCTACGCGATCACCGAGGATGTCGACAAGTCGAACGCCGCCGACCGCAAGGTGAAGGAGCTCGGCGCGGAGTAATCCGCCGGCCGATCCCGTGGGAGCGCTCCCGCAGGAGCGACCCCGCCAGGGCGACCCCGCCAGGGCGATCTCATCGAGGTACTCTCTTCGGGGAGATTCCAGGCACGGCTCGCTCGAACGGCATACGAATCGAGAGAAATGGCCCGCGGAACAGCCGGATGGCTGCGGTCGCGGGCCGTTTCCTTATCATCCGGTTCCGGCATGTCGGATCGGCTCCCATCGCGGGGTGTTCCGTCGCGGGACGCTCCATCGCGGACGTTCCGTCACGGGGCCATCCGTCGTGGGGCGGTTCCATCGAGGGGCGGTTCCTCGCCCCGGGGCATGCCGATCGGGAAGGCGCCGGTCCTTTCCGGTTCACGCACAGATTACCAGGAGCATTGAGCAATGGTCAACGACGACTCGCAGGGACAGGAGATCAACATCGAGCTCGGAGAGAGGGAAGCCGAGGGGATCTATTCGAATCTCGCCATCATCACCCATTCGCCGGCGGAGTTCGTGATCGACTTCACCCGGATCCTTCCGGGCGTGCCGCGTGCCCGCGTCCACGCGCGCGTGATCATGACGCCGCAGCACGCCAAGCTCTTTCTCGGCGCCCTGGAGGACAACATCGCGAAGTTCGAGCGGCAGTTCGGCGAGATCCAGATCAACCCGGCCGGTCCCGCCTTCGGCTTCCAGATGCCCGACGCCGGCGAGAAGATCCACTGAGCAGAGCGGGGATCGGAGCATGAAGGATGGGGAGATCCCGCCCCCGCGTGCGCTGGGCCGTCGGGATGTCGCGGAGTCGGGATGCCGTGGTGTCGGGATGCTGCGGTGTGGTGATGGTCGCGCGGCCGGAATCCTCCCGGAGGGGATGGATGCCGTCGGGTCCCGGCGTTGCGCATCGGTAACGCTCCGCCGGGCAATTCCGCGTGGCGACGTTCGTCCGGTCCGGCGCTCGTCCGGCCCTGGGCGCCGTAACGCTCCGGGCGCGACCGCGATCCCGGGGATGCGATGCTCCGCCGGCGATGGCGGCACGGGGTTCGAGGCATGCACGCTCGCCGCGTCGGACGCCGCAAGTCGAAGCATCGACCCGATCGCGACGTGATTTCATGGTTCGGCATTCTCAATTCTACATTCTCTCCAATGTCCGGCTCTGTCGTTCCGACGCCGCAAGTCGAAGCATCGGCCCGATCGCGACGTGATTTCATGGTTCGGCATTCTCAATTCTTCATTCTCTTCAATGTCCGGCTCCTTCGTTCTGATTCTGCATACGCATCTCCCCTACGTTCTGCACCACGGCAAGTGGCCGCACGGGGCCGACTGGCTGAGCGAGGCGGCCGCCGAGTGCTACATCCCGATCCTGAACGAGTGCCGCGCGCTGATGGAGGAGGGGATCATCCCCGGCATCACCCTCTCCCTTTCGCCGGTGGTGGTCGAGCAGCTGGCCGACCCGGAGTTCCCCGAGATCTTCAATGCCTACCTCGATGAGAAGATCGAGGCGGCCGAGAATGACGTGGAGTATTTCACCGAGCGTCCCGAGGAGCGGGAGTACATCCCGCTCGCGCGGTTCTGGCGCGACTGGTACGCCGCGCGGAAGGAGGACTTCAACGATCGATACGGCCGCGATCTGATCGGCGCCATCCGGAGGTTGAAGGACGAGGGGGGAATCGCGCTGCAGACCTGCGGCGCCACGCACGGCTACTTTCCGCTGCTCGGCCGCGACGAGAGCATCCACGCGCAGCTCGGCGTGGCCGTGGAGAATCACTGGCGCCATTTCGGCGAGCGCCCCCGCGGCGTCTGGATGCCGGAGTGCGCCTACCGTCCCTGCTACGACTGGAGCGCGCCGGTGCCGAATCCGTACACCCGGCCGGGCGTCCGCGCCGGCGTGGAGCAGCTTCTGGCCTGGAACGGCTTCGAGTACACGGTCGTCGACAGCCATCTGACCCGCGGCGGCCGTCCGCTCGGGCTCTTCTCCCGCGGCGTGGCCGGACTGCGGCCGCTGGCCGGCACCGAGCGATCCTTCCCCCCGCTGGACGACAGCCGCTCGATCCACGACATCTACCGGATCTGCTCGACCGGCGATCCGGAGGCGGGGATGACGACGATCTTCACGCGGGACACCGAAACGACCCTGAAGGTCTGGAGCGCGGGACAGGGATATCCCGGCGATCCCGGCTATCTGGAGTTCCATAAGAAGCATCACAACAGCGGGCTCCGCTACTGGCGGATCACCGGCACCTCGGTCGATCTGGGAGGGAAGCTGCCGTACGAGCCGGAGAAGACCGACGAGCTGCTCCGCGTGCACGCCGAGCACTTCGTGGGGCTGATCGAGCGGGAGCTGGCGATCTTCGAGACCACGACCGGCGGCAGCGGCACGCTCGCCGCGCCGTTCGATACCGAGCTGTTCGGGCACTGGTGGTTCGAGGGGCCCCGCTTCCTCGGCCAGGTGCTCCGCCTGCTCCACCGGAGCGGCTCGGCGCGGGCGCGCACGGCGCCGGACGAGCTCGATCGGAAGGATCCCGACCGCGTGATTCAGATCCCGGAGGGCTCCTGGGGCGAGGGGGGTGACCATCGTGTCTGGCTGAACGAGGAGACCGCCTGGACCTGGCCGATGATCTACGAGATCGAGGCGCGCCTGCTCGAGCTGCTGAACTCCACGCCGCCGTTCGTGCCGGCGGAGACCGAGCTGTTCGATGACACCGTGAGCGATCTTCTCCAGCTCGATGAGCGGGTTCTGCGACAACTGGCGCGGGAGAGCCTGCTGCTGCAGGCCTCCGACTGGCAGTTCCTGATCACGACCGCCTCGGCCGCCGACTACGCCACCGAGCGCTTCCTCGGCCATTACGAGAACGCGCGCCTGCTGATCGAGCTGATCGAGATCATCCGCGACCGGCGCGTTCCCTCCGAGGAGATGCTGCTGGAGCTGGAGCGCCTGGAGCGGCTGAACCGGCTCTTTCCCGAGCTCGACCTTCGTGCCTGGCGGGCCCGCGGCGGCGTCCGCGAGGGGGTCGGCGAGGGCGCGCGCGAGGGCATCGGTGCCACCGTCGAGGCCACCGTCGAGGCGGTTGCCGGCGACGGCGTTGGCGAGGATGATGGCGCCTCCGCCGCGTCGTGATCGCGGGGCGCGTCCGCGGCGCCGGCATCGCGGTGATGTATTGGGATCGTTCAGGTCCCTTTCTCTAACTTGTTCCTTTCGCCCCCGGTGATCGAGGATCGCCGGGGGCGATTCCCCTCCAAACCAATTGTCATCCGTAGACCGATAGATAGATGGGAAAGAAACTGGTCATAGTCGAGTCTCCCACGAAAGCCCGGACGATCAAGGGCTTCCTCCCGGCCGAGTATCAGGTGGAGGCATCGATGGGCAGCGTGCGCGATCTCCCCGCGAAGGCGGCCGATATCCCCGCCTCCCTGAAGAAGGAGAAATGGGCCCGGCTCGGCGTCGACGTCACCGACCAATTCCGCCCGATCTACGTGATCCCGCCGGCCAAGAAGAAAGTGGTCGATACGCTGAAGTCCGCGATGAAGGATGCCGACGAGCTGATCATCGCGACCGACGAAGACCGTGAGGGGGAGTCGATCGGCTGGCATCTGCTGGAGCTGCTCAAGCCGAAGGTGCCGATCCGCCGGATGGTCTTTCACGAGATCACGCGCGAGGCCATCCGGGACGCGCTCGATCACACGCGGCAGATCGACGACAAGCTGGTCCGCGCGCAGGAGACGCGCCGCATCCTCGACCGGCTCTTCGGCTATACGCTCTCGCCGCTCCTCTGGAAGAAGATCGCCGTCGGCCTCTCGGCCGGCCGCGTCCAGTCGGTGGCCGTCCGCCTGCTGGTGATGCGAGAGCGGGAGCGCCGCCGCTTCAGGAGCGCCGCCTATTGGGATCTGAACGCCACCCTCTCCAAGGGGGAGGCCGGCCTCCGCTTCCAGGCGACGATGATCGCGCTGGATGAGAAGCGCCTGGCCACCGGCAAGGACTTCGATCCGGAGACCGGACAGCTCTCCCGCGGGCGTGATGTCCTGCTGCTGAACCAGGAGCAGGCGCACCAGCTGCGCGAGCGCCTGCTGACGGCTCCCTGGAGCGTGTCGGAGATCGAGGAGAAGGAGGAGAGCCGCTCGCCGGCCGCCCCCTTCACCACCTCGACGCTGCAGCAGGAGGCCAACCGGAAGCTCGGCTTCGGCGCCCAGCAGACGATGCAGATCGCGCAGCGGCTCTACGAGCGCGGCCTGATCACCTACATGCGAACCGATTCGGTGAACCTTTCCGAGCAGGCGATCACGGCGATCCGCTCGGCGGTGACCGCCAAGTACGGCGAGGATTATCTGAACTCCTCGGTGCGACGCTTCACCACCAAGTCGAAGGCCGCGCAGGAGGCGCACGAGGCGATCCGTCCGGCCGGCACGCAGATGCCGACCGCCGGGGAGCTCGCGCTGGAGGGACAGGAGGCGGCGCTCTACGACATGATCTGGAAGCGCGCCATGGCCACGCAGATGGCCAACGCCCGACTCCGCTTCGTTACCGCGACCATTACCGCCGACCGCGCCTCGTTCCGCGCCACCGGCAAGCGGGTGGAGTTCCCCGGATTCTTCCGTGCCTACGTCGAGGGCTCCGACGATCCGGAGGCGACGCTGGAGGATCGGGACACGCCGCTGCCGCCGCTGGCCAAGGGAGACGTGCTCGCCTGCGCCGAGCTCGATCCGGTGCGCCACGAGACCAAGCCCCCCGCGCGCTTTACCGAGGCCTCGCTCGTGCAGGCGCTCGAGCGCGAGGGGATCGGCCGTCCGAGCACCTACGCGACCATCATCAACACCATTCAGCAGCGCGGCTACGTGCGCAAGCAGGGGAACCAGCTCGTTCCCACCTTCACCGCGATGGCCGTGACCACGCTGCTCGAGCAGTATTTCCCCCGCCTGGTCGACCTCGGATTCACCGCCGAGATGGAGCAGAAGCTGGACGATATCGCCACCGGCGAGGCGCTCTGGCTGCCGTATCTCAGCGACTTCTACTCCGGCACCGGAGGGCTCGAGGACGAGGTGAAGAAGAAGGAGGAGGCGATCGATCCGCGCCGCGCCTGCACCATCGAGTTCGACGACCTGGAGGCCGATGTCCGCGTGGGGCGCTTCGGCGCCTACCTGGAGGCCAAGGCCGACGACGGCGAGGTGCTGAAGGTCTCATTGCCGGAGAACCTCGGCCCTGCCGACCTCTCCTCCGACGAGGTGGAGAAGATCATCCGGCGGAAGCTCTCCGGCGAGGAGGCACTGACGGTGCATCCGGAGACCGAGCGGAGGATCTACGTCCGCGTCGGCCCATACGGTCCGTACGTGCAGATGGGGGAGGAGAACGACGAGCTGAAGCCGGTCCGGACCTCGCTGCCGAAGGGGGTGACGCCGGAGAACATCACGGCCGAGCAGGCGATCTCGCTGGTGAACCTGCCGCGCACGCTCGGCGAGCATCCGGAGTCGGGAAAGGAGGTGAAGGCGGCGATCGGGCGCTTCGGTCCGTACGTGATGCACAATGGCGAGTTCGCCTCGCTGAAGTCCACCGACGACGTGCTCACCATCGAGCTGCCGCGCGCGCTGGAGCTGCTGGATCTGAAGAAGCTCGGCGCCGGCAAGCGGGGGCTGGTCAGGATCATCGGCCCGCATCCGGCCGACGGCGAGCCGATCGAGGCCTACGTCGGGCGCTTCGGTCCCTACGTGAAGCATGGGGAGATCAACGCGCCGGTGCCGAAGAACCTCTCGGTCAACGACATCTCGGCCGAGGAGGCGGCGAAGCTGATCGAGGAGCGCCGCGCCAACCCGCCGGAGAAGAAGCCGGCCAAGGGGGGCGCCAAGAAGGCCGCGTCCACCAAGAAGGCTGCCGGCACGAAGAATGGAGCGGGGAAGAAGGCGGCCGGCACGAAGGCTGCCGGCACGAAGGCGGCCGGCGCGAAGGGAGGGGATAAGAAGGGGCCCGCGAAGAAGTCCTCCGACGAGGAGTGAGCGCGTCCGCGATCGGTCGCGGCGCGATACATCGGCGGTATCATGATGAAGGGATGGCGATCCGATCGCCATCCCTTCGTCGTTGTTGGATGTGGGGGGAATAGCTCAGCCGATTGTTCTTCCCGGCCGACCGGCCGGTGGTTGCATGGAGCGTCAGCGGGGTGGGTAATCGGAGAGTGGGGCTCTCAGAGGCTTCCGCAGGGATCCGCCTGCCGTTTCCCCTCGCAGTTCGGACTCGGGCTGCTCGGTTGCAACATGCAGTAGGCGCACTCATCCACCCAGGTGACTTCACCATTGCCATTCACGGTTGCCTTCAGGTAGCAGTTGCAGGCGTTGTCGTTGGGGCCGGGCGTGGCTATCCGGCAGCCGCCGTTCTCGACTCGGTCGGCGGGAAGTTGCCCACAGCCGTCACCTCCACCCCCCTCGGCTCCGCCGCCGCCTCCACCGGGAGGAATCGGGACGGGATAGCGCCACCAGCCGGAGCCCCATCCCCAGAAGTCCTTGTCGTTCCACCAGTCCCAGCCGCCGTCACCCCGCGTATCGACGCCTCCGAGGGGAGGGCCCTCGCTCGGGAATCCGTAGTTGTGATTCCAGGGATTGCCTCCTCCGCCTCCGCCCGTGCCACCCCCTCCACCTCCGTCGGGATCATCGGGAAGCCATGGGAGATCCCCTCCCGGAAGCCCCCCGCCCGAGACGAGCACGGGGGGCGGCGGACGTCGCTCATTGCGCGCAAACGCGTCGCCGCATGGCACCAGGAGAGACGCAATCAAGAACACGACAGGCGTGGTGCTTCTACTCATGACGTTACAAGGTGATGGTGACGTTCCTGGATGCGATGATGCTGTTCCCCTGGATCAGGGCGACGAAGTATCTGCCGCTGGAAGAGAAGGCGTAGGTGGCGCTCCGGCCCGCTCCGTCCGGAAGCGTGGTGCCGTAGGGAGTGAATACTTCGTTGCCGGCCGCGTCGAATATCCCGACTCGGAGCGGACCGCCATCCGACGGGCTGGAGAAGTCGATCCGGACAACTCCTTTCCCGATATCGACGACCGACAACGTTACATCGGCATGATCCGTCACGCCTCGCGTCAGTTCCGTGACCGTCCGTTTCCCAAGCGAGCCGCCGAACTGATCGAGATAGTAGTCCCAGTAGCCATGCAGCAGATTCCAGGAGCTTCCGATCGTAATGTCGTCCTTCCTGATCGGCAGGTATGGGCCGTCGCCGCGGGCGTACATCCTGACGCGGATGAACCCCGTATCGCGGGTGACCGTGCTCGGAATCACATGGTCGATGCTCGCCATGATCGGCCTGTCTCCGTGGAACTCCGGGGCGCCTGGCGTCGGCCGCGGCATCACGCCGAAGCTATCGAGCAGCGCCAGCCTCAGTCCCGTTCTGGAGCTCACCAGCTCCACGACGTAGTCGAGCGTGTCGAGTGCCACGTAATTCGTCTGTGTCTGCGACTGGTCCTTCGGATTGTACCACTTGAACTCGCGATAGAAGCTGATGGAATCTCCCGCCTCGATCGGAAATGAGGCGGTGCGGCTGCTGTCGGCCATCATTTCGTCGCGTGCCGAATGGATATGCCCATCCTTCCAGGCGAGCAACCTGGGGCGGACGCCATTATGCCTGCATTCGGAGAAGAGGTATTGAACGCGGGATGACGAATCGTAGACCATCTCGAAGCGATAGGCGGCCGATATGATGGCGTCCGGCTGGATCGGCCGTCCCGACATATCGACCTTCCTGATAAACACGTTGTCCTGCACCTCGACGTAAAGCTCGGGATGCGTGAGCAGCTCCGGGACCTGCGCGTGACTAGGTGGGGAGCCGAAGCACGCCAGCACAAGCACCAGGGCCGTGATGGAGTGAGGGATGTACATCGATGGCGTGAGCATGGAGACTACTCCCACGGCAACTGATACATGGTGGAAACTCCCGACTCATAACGGATCGGTTCTGCCCCACGTCACGCGGAGCGGATGGGGCCATTCAGGCCTCTTGGTGTTCAAGGAGATACCTGGTCGGGGTGTACAAAGATATAGTTGGTCGACCGTTCGCGCAAGGCCCCGATTGTGTACCCCCCTCCCGTCGAGGAATACCACGCGCGTCGCGGAGCCGGTGAAGGAGGTGGGGCTGCTCATCGATCGCCATTGCCCGGATGCCGTTCCGATCGAGCGTCCGGTGCGGCTCGGCCGGCACGGAGCTCGTCCATGACGGGCGATTCACGGCCGCCGCAAACATTTTCCCCCCTTCCGTGTTAGTAGGGATAGGATAGTGTTGCCGGCCCGCTCCGTGGAGCTTCGTGCATCCCGATCGAGCGTCCGAGCGCATCCAGACCTTGTGCCGGAGTTGATACCGGCGTACCACGACGAGGAGCCACACCCAGGCCATCCGTGCCGGGAAGGTCAGCCCCGTGCAGATCCACCCTCTGCCCGGGGCTTGCCGTTTCATGGAGCGCGTGATCGTGCGTGCGTGAGCGTGATCCTCTCTAAGAGCCCCTCACCGAATGAAGCTGCTCGAAGGAAAGTGGAGGGGTAGCCGCACGTCTTCAGCGTGCGCCCCCCTCATTTCGTGAGTGGCTCTACGCACCCCTCACCGAATGAAGCTGCTCGAAGGAAAGTGGAGGGGTAGCCGCACGTCTTCAGCGTGCGCCCCCTCATTTCGTGAGTGGCTCTACGCACCCCTCACCGAATGAAGCTGCTCGAAGGAAAGTGGAGGGGTAGCCGCACGTCTTCAGCGTGCGCCCCCTCATTTCGTGAGTGGCTCTACGCACCGCTCCTCGTACCGGCATGAACGAGGAGCGCCCCGTTCTCCTTCTCGGGGAACGGGGCGCTTAGAATCTCTCACGCGCATATCGTGACGCGATCGATCAGCCGTCGATCAGCACGGCGTCGCGGCGCACGCCGGTGTAGAGCGCGGCCGGCGCGAGGCCCGGCGACTGCTCCTCCTCCAGCGGCTTCATGATCGGGCGGACGGTGACTCCCCGCTTGGTGAGCTCCACCCAGAGCTCGTCCCCCAGGTTCAGCACGTTGGAGGCGGCGGCCACCGGGATCGCCAGCGCGCGGCCGAGCGCGCCGAGATGATGCCCGTCGGCCGAGACGACCCGGCGCACCACGCGGGCGGTGCTTCGCGCATGCACCGAGGCCACATCGAATCCGAAGCGGGAGGCGTAGCGGCGGATCACCGGCGTGCTCAGCAGGTGCTCCACGCCGGAGGCGTTCCGCTGCATCCAGCGCGAGGGCCAGAGCCGCGCGGCCAGCGAGCTGGCGTTGCGCGCGCCGATCAGGAGCACGCCGCCGGTCGAGAGCCACGCGCGCGTCCGCTCGAAGAACATCGAGGGAGACTCGAACGTCTCGATGCAGCCGGCGCAGACGATCACGTCGAACTGCTCCGGGATGAACGGTGCCAGCTCGATCGAGCTGTCGTTGGCCACCACGTCGGCCGGGACCGGCGTGCCGGGGTCGACCACGGCGGTCACCTTGGCGCCGACGCGCCGGGCCGCGGCATGGAACGCCAGGCTCTCGCCGCCGACCAGAAGGATGCTCGGCACCCCCTCGCGTACCCGGTCGAGGGCGCGCTTGAAGGGGGGAAGGAAGGGAACGACCCGAACCGGGCTGGCGGCGACCGGACGATGTCCGTTGCGCGCCGCGCCGTTGACCGTGCCGTGTACCGCGCCGCCGGCCGAGCCGCTGGCTCCCCGGGGGGGGCGCGAAACGGTCACCAGGCCGCAGTCGGAGCAGCGATGCACGGTGCTCCCCTCCCGCGATTGCAGCGTCGTGAAGCTGAAGCTGCCGCAGAGATCGCAGGGGGAAAGGAATTCGTCCGATTTGGGATCGTATGCCATATGCTCAGATGCCTCGAGCCGTCGGTTCGTATCGGGTGAGGGAGGTCGGCCCGGAGCTCCCTCGAAAGCACTTACCGTCAAACGCCGCACCGAAAATCTACGATCGGCCGGGCAATTCTCCAGCACCCTGGAATCCCCCCGGAATCGCCGATTCCGGACGACCCTGAACGGCGACGGGCCGGCGGTTCGCGCCGGCCCGTCGAGCAGCATCGGATGGGCACGTGGGATAAGCCGCGCCGGGGCGGCCCGGCCTCACGGCGTGATCGTCATCGACAGCAGGTTGCCGTTGCCCCGTACCTCCGGGTAGTACATCAGCGAAGCCACCGACGGCATGATCGCGTAGGTCCCCGGGATCTGCGCCCTGAGGATGTAGGTGAACTCGTACGGCTGCGGCAGCACCGTGCGGGCGAAGAAGGAGACCTTCTCGTCGCGCACGTCGCGGTCGGCGTACCACCAGTTCCATCCCCAGAATCCGCGCTTCTCCCGCTCCTGCTCGTCGTAGTCGGACTCGCCGGCGATCGTGTAGCCCTCGGTCTTGGTCACCACCTCGCAGCCGGCCGGCAGCGGATCCTCCAGCATGAAGTACTCATAGCCGGCATCCGGCGTCACCTTCACCTTCACGAAGAGCTCGTCGCCGGTCTTGACCGTGCCGTTGAACGGCTGCTTGGCGTAGACGTAGACATCGCCCCGCTTCTCCTTCCGGAGCGTGTAGTACTCCCGCGTCACGCGGAACCCGGCCGAGGCCGGCTTGATGGCGTTGCCGGTGGCGTAGTAGACCAGGCGCGACGTGGTGTAGAGACGGCCGGTGCCGCTCTTCTCCACCGTGACCACGTTGGCGCCGTTGCGGATCGTGGCGCGGTCCAGGGCGATCTGCTCCTCCGGCTTGAAGACGTCGGCGCCGGTCATCCGCTTGGAATAGACCTGCGTGCCGTTGACCCTCACGACCACAGTGTAGTCCGGGCTCATCTCGCGGGAGCTCTTGAGATAATCGCTCAGCGAGTAGATCACCATCGCCGTCTGCCGCGTGTTGTGCCAGGCATCGCCGACCTTCTGCGCCACGAGCCAGCGGATCCCCTGATGCGTCAGCTCGGTCTCGCCGCGCAGCTCCAGCAGCGCCTTGATCACGGCCGCGGAGGTCTCCACCTGATCGTCCTGCCAGTTGTAGTGCCAGGTGCGTCCCTTCCAGAAGGCATACGGCGAGCTCACCGTGGCGCCGCGCTCGAGCTGTCCGGCCAGGGCCAGCGCCGTGGAGCGGTCGTTCTGATAGTTGGCCGCCATCGCCAGCAGGGCGCGGGCGTAGTTGTTCAGCGTGTCCACCTTCGCCAGCGTCGCGATCCGGGTCCGGAGATACTCCTGCGGCGTTCCCTTGCCGATCATGCTCATCACGTAGAGCATGTAGGCCTGCGTGGTCGCCTCCACCGAGCGCTCCCGAGGGGTGGCCGGGCGCGGGGCGGCCTCGATCGCCGCGCGGAGCGCCTTCAGGCCGTTGTCGTAGCGCTCCTGGATCACCTCGTAGCCGGCCGAGCGGGCGATCGTCATGCCGTACATCACGTAGGCGGTCATGAACGGATCGCTCTCGTCGTTGCTCCACCATCCCCAGCCGCCGTCATCGTGCTGCATGCCGTAGAGCTTCGTCAGCCCCTTGTTGACCATCTTCGGGATCTCCGCCCGCTTCTTCTCGTCGAACGGCACGTTGAGCTGCTTGAGCGTGTTGTCCACCACGACCGTCGGCAGGAAGCGGCTCATCGTCTGCTCGACGCAGCCGTACGGGTAGCCGATCAGCTCATCCAGCGCGTTGAAGATCGAGGAGGCGAGCGAGGGGGAGAGCGTCACGTGAATCGAGCCGGTGGAGGGATCGCTGTTCTCCGGCAGGGTGAAGCTCATCGTCCGGGAGCCGGTCTGCTCCTCGATCTCGGCGGCGTTGCCGGTGGCCACCCGCAGGCCGCGCGGCATCACCGGCACGGTCAGCTCCATCGCGTCGGACTCCTCGTTGGTGAGCGCCTTCACCGTCAGCGTGGCCGTTCCGGTCTTCGGCGCCTTGATCTTCCAGTCGACCCGCTGCTCGCCGTTTGCCGGGATGGTCAGCGTCCGTTCCCGTTCATCGAGCGCCACGTTCTGGCCGGCCAGCTGCACCTTCGTCACCTTGCCGGTCGAGAGGTAGTTGTGCACGGTCGTCGCGATCAGCAGCTCATCCCCCTGCGTGAGGAAGCGCGGGGTCTCCATCCGGACCAGTAGATCCTTGCGGGCGATCACGCGGGCCACCGCCTGGCCGACGGCCGTTGCGCGGGTAACGCCGCGCGCGGTGATCCGCCAGGTGGTCAGGTTATCGGGGAACTCCACCTCGAGCCGCGCCCAGCCGTCGGCGTCGGTGCGTGCCGAGGGGGTCCAGAACATCAGGTCCTTGAAGTTCTTGCGCACCGTCGGCTGGACGAACATCTCCCCCTTCACGTCGCCAAAGGCGAGCGATCGGCGGTCGGCCATCGCGGCGGCCTTGGCCATCATCGGGGGGGCCGGCGGGGCGGCGCCATTGCTGCCGAGGGCATCGGCGGCGCGACCGCGCATCTTGAGCCCCTGGCCGTAGAAGTTGAAGTCGAGCGACGCCGTGGTCGAGACCTGGTTCCAGCGCGTGCCGTAGAAGAAGCGCTGGATGTCCGGCGTGGCGTCCGGCTGGATCGAGTAGACCGCCTCGTCGACCATGCCGACGGCCAGCTCCACGTCCGGCACCGGCTCGTTGTTCTCGTCGAGCGCCCTGACCATCACGGTGCCGCGGGCGCCCGGCTTGTAGATATCCTTATCGGTCTTCACCTGCAGCTGGAGCAGCTTCCCCTGCGGCACCACGGTGATCCGCTGCGACTCGGTGTACATCTGGTTGTTGACGATCGCCGAGACGTTCAGGAAGAAGGTCGGCGCGAACCGCTCCTCGACCGGCATCCGGACGATGGCGGAGGTGGAGTTCAGGCGCTGCACCTGCCGGCTGTAGATCTTGGTTCCCTCGGCCGTGATCAGCGCGTCGATCCCGGCGGCCGGCATGATCACCAGCGCACTCATCGTTTCGCCGGGGCGGTAGGACTCCTTGTCCGGGATGATCTGCACGTCGCCGGAGCCCTCGCGATACCAGTCGGCGTAGTGCTCGTCGGCCACGTAGACGTAGCTCTCCTCGGTGATCTCGGTGCCGCGGCCGTCGGTGGCGGCCACCTCGATCCGAGTGTAGCCGGCCTTCTCCGGCGTGTAGGTGATGCTCCCCTTGCCGGAGCCGTCGGTCGAGCCGTTGCCGCTCCAGAGGAGCTCCTTCCGCTCGATCCACTCCTTGGTGCTGTCGCCGGTCGTGTCCTCCTGCACCCACCAGGTGCGATAGGCCTTGGCGCGGAACGGCGTTCCCACCGGACGGTCGCCGTCGAACGTGGCGATCTGCACGCCGATCGTCACCGGATCCTTCGGCTGATAGACGTAGCGGTCGGTGCGGAGCGAGATGTAGAACTCGCCGCGCGTCACCTCCACCGATCGGGCGCCGGAGATGGAGCGGCGGCTGTTGTCGACCACGTTGGCCTCGACGCGATAGACGTAATCCTGGTCGGCCGCCCCGTCGGTCTGATAGGAGATCTGGAACGTGCCGTCCGGGTTGAGCGTCCCCTGGCCGGAGCTGATCATCTCCATCCGGTAGGTCGCGAAGTCGTCGTTGTCCTCGTAGAGATATTCCCAGGCCGAGCCGCGCCACCAGGGGCGCCAGTAGCGGGAGCGGTAGACGAAGTATTCCACCTGCGCGTTGGCCACCGGCGAGCCGAAGAAGTAATCGGCCTTCACCGTGGCGTTGATCACGTCGCCGCGGGTGTAGTTCTTCTTGTCGGTCGTCACCTCCACCTTGTACTCGGGCTTCTTGTACTCCTCGACCGAGAAGTTGAACCACGACTCGTTCTTCCCGATGGTGACCTTCACCGAGTAGGTGCCGAGCGGGGGCTCGTCGGCAAGCTGGACCTGTCCGGAGAAGGTCCCCATGTCGGAGAGCCGGAGGGTGTCGCGGGCGAAGACGTTGCTGCGCGCGTCGGAGATCTCGATGAACACGGAGTCGCCGCCGGAGGTCTCGTAGGTGCCGTCCGGGGTGATGTGGCGCGAGATGCCGCGGTAGTAGACCATCTGGCCGGGGCGGTAGACCGGGCGATCGGTATGGAGATAGACCCGTCCCGGCTCCTGCTCGTCGTAGCCGCCCCAGGGCTCGGAGATCACGAAGTTGCCGTCGCGCTCGCCGAGCACCATGAGCTGCCGCTTGCGCCAGCGCCATTCCCACATGTCGTCGTCATCCGTGGTCGCCGTGTCCGGCGGGGGCGGGGGGATCGTGGCCGAGGCCACGCCGTCGCCGTCGGTGCTCTGCTCGGAGAGCACCTGCCGGTTGCGCGCGAACGTCAGCGGGAAGGAGCTCACCTTCTGGCCGGTGGTCCGGTTGACGACGAAGACCACCGCCTCCCCCTCGGCCTGCTTGATCACCATGCCGAGCTCGGAGATCACCAGCGCGGTCACCGCGCGCTTGCCGACGGCGGAGGCCTCGATCAGATAGACTCCCTTGGAGGTGATCGGCACCGGCACGCTCTCGTAGAACCATGTGGCGTCGGACTTCGGCGTCACCTCGTGATCCCATTCGGCCACGACGGCATAGCCCGAGGCCTTGTCCGGGAGGGCGTGATCCTTCGTCTCCTTCGGCGGCGTGACCCGGTTGGAGGTCTTGACGGCGCGCGCCCGGAGCTCCTTCCTGGTGCCGTTCAGATCGGTGAGGTCGCGAATGGTAATGCGCGCCTTCTCCGGCATCACGTCGCGCGCGGCGTAGCGCGCGTCGCGCGTGGCGCGGTCGACCCCCTGGCGGATCATGTCGAACGTGTTCGGCGGCGCCGAGGCGAGCTCCGGCGAATGCGGATCGCGCTGCTTGAGGAAGAACTCCACCGGGTTGTCCACGCGATAGGCGCGGAAGTGGAACCGGGTCTTCTCCCGCGTGTTGCCGTTGAGCTCGACGGAGATGGTCGAATCTCCCGGCGCGTAGATCCGGGAGGTGGAGATGCCGAAGAAGAGGGGGTTGTCGTCGCCGGCGAAGGCCACGGCGAAGACGATCGACAGGAGAAGGAAGAGCTTGGTCGATACGTGGGTCAGTCTCATGAGAGCGATCCTCGAGGGTAACTCGTCGGACGAAGGAAGGAACGATCGAAAACTTAGTCGTTGGCTCCCTGCAATGAAAGCGCCAACGCTACAGACACCGGGACCTCGCGGCGGTTTGAACGGTCCGGTGCATCGCCGCGTGGCCATGCTCCGCCGATCGATGAAGCCGTATATGGAATGAACCGCGAATCGGCCGATGTAACCCGGGGCGCGCTCCCCGTGGCGCGTCTCCCTTGCCGTCCGAGCGCGATTGTCTAGCTTGCCGGCCCGTACCCTGAACGCAAGCCCATAGCCATGATACTCCCAAGCTACACCGAGCTCGTCCGCTTCGATCCCGAGAAAATGGTGAAGGTGAATCTCTTCGAGACGCACCGGATGTTCGCCGATCTCTACTGTCTGCTCCCCGGCCAGGCGCAGAAGGCGCACACGCACGCCGAGAGCGACAAGATCTATTTCGTTCTGGAAGGACGCGGAGCGTTCCTGGTGGGAGAGACCGAGTCCGAGGTGTCGGCCGGAGGAGCCTGCGTGGCGCCGGCCGGCGAGATCCACGGCGTCAGGAACCATTCCGACGAGCGGCTGGTTCTGCTGGTGTGCATGGCGCCGCATCCCTCGCTCCGCGCCGAGCCGGGCACGGCCGGATGATTTCTCGACCGGAGAGCGCAACGGCGCTCGGTCGATGCTCCCGCGCCGGTGCACGATCTCGGGCGCCGATGTCGTTATCCGATGTCGTTATCCGATGTCGACGCGGCGCCGGCGCTTTTACGATCGGGAAACAGGAAGGGGATGCTCCGGGAAGCGGCCCCTGGTTTGCGGCTTCCCGGTCGTCAATGGACGTACTAGTTATGATGCTTCGGACGATTCGGGGCGCGCTCCAGGCGGCGATCGCCTCACTCATCTCTCCACGGAGGTACCAGATGCTTCAGCCAGGAACACCCGCGCCAGATTTCACGGCAACGACGACCGGGGGAACCACCGTTTCCCTCCACGACTATACCGGGCGCAAGGTCGTCCTCTTCTTCTATCCTCAGGATGATACCCCCGGCTGCACCCGCGAGGCCTGCGGCTTCCGGGACTCGAAGGAGGATTTCGACGCGGCCAATGCCGTGGTCTTCGGCGTCAGCATGGATGACGATGCGTCGCACCAGGCGTTCACGCGGAAATACAACCTGAACTTCCCCCTCATCGTCGACGCCGACGGCGCCATCTGCGAGGCCTACGGCGTCTCCCGCAAGGGAACCTGGGCCAAGCGGGTCACCTTCCTCATCGACGAGAAGGGGACGATCGAGAAGACGTGGGATGAGGTCGACCCGACCGATCATGCCGCGGAGGTTCTCGACGCCATCACGCAGACGACCGAGCGGTGATCGCTCTCCGACCCGCCCGCCCTTCGCGGCGTGGACGGAGTCGGAGAGGAGATGCTGTCGGAAGATGCCATGTGCAAGCGGTCCCGTCGGGCGCACGTCCGGCGGGACCGCTTCGTATCCGGACCGGACGTCGCCGGGGAGCCCTCTTTCGATGTGATCGGTTCCGTCGTACTTTGCGCCCCGTGCCGCGCCTCCGATCCGGCCGCATCCCAAGCGCCCGCGATGCCGCCCCGCAATCCTCCGCGGCCTGCTCGACGAACGAATCATCTCCGATCCATGAACGCCTCATTCTCTTCGCGCCGGCCATTCATCGGGCTCCTGCCGGCTTCCATGCTTCTTCTTTCGCTGTCGTCGCTTGCCGCGCCGCCGCGGATCGCGCCGTCGCGGATCGCGCCGTCGCGGATCGCGCCGCATCCGGGCTCGCCGGCCCCGGCCGTCCGGTGGCTCGCCGCGCCCGAGAGCCCCGTCGCTCCGGAGCGTCCGGGCGCGGCCGCCGACACCGTCTCGCCGGAATCGCTGAAGGGGATGGTCCGCTTCCTCGCGGGGGATTCGCTGGCCGGACGGAAGACCGGCGAGCGGGGGAACAGCGACGCCGCGGCGTTCATCGCCGACCAGTTCAAGCTGAGCGGACTCCGGCCGCTGCCGGGAGATCATGACTATTACCGCTGGTTCGACTACGCCTCGCACGTGGAGCTCGGCGCCAGGAATGCGCTGAGCGTGACCTCCCCATCCGGCACTCGCGCGCTCGAGGTCGGACGCGGATTCAACCCGGCCGGGTTCAGTGCCTCCGGCACCATCTCCGGCGAGATCCTCTTCGTCGGCTACGGCATCACCGCCAGCTCGCTCGGCTACGACGATTACGCCGGCGTGGACGCGCATGGGAAGATCGTGCTGGTGATGCGGCGCTCCCCGGACGGCGCCAACCCGCACGGCGAGTTCGGCCGGCACGCTGACCTTGCCGCCAAGGTCGCCAACGCGCGCGAGCATGGCGCCGCCGGCATCCTCTTCATCGACCAGCCGGGAGATACCGGACGTCTGGAGCCGATCCGCCTGGATCGCAACTTCTCCCACGCGGATATCCCGGCCGCCTTCACGCTCCTTGCTCCCTTCGACGGGCTGCGCGATGCCGCCGGCCGCGATCTGGCCGCCATTCAGAGCGGGATCGACTCGACGCGGAAGCCCGCCTCGTTCCTTCCGGCCGGCTGGCGCGCCACCCTCGCCACCGACGTGAACCTGCATCGCGCGCGGGTGCCGAACGTGGTCGGCGTTCTTCCGGGGAACGATCCGAAGCTGCGCGATGAGCTGATCGTGATCGGCGCGCACTTCGACCATCTCGGCTGGGGCGGGGAGAACTCCCTCTACGCCGGCAAGGATTCGGCGATCCATCACGGCGCCGACGACAACGCCTCCGGCACCGCCGCGATGGTCGCGATCGCCCGGAAGCTCGCCCACGATGGAAAGAACCGGCGGTCGATCCTCTTCATCGGCTTCAACGGCGAGGAGGAAGGGCTCCTCGGATCGGCCAGCCTGGTGCGCGACAGCACCTTCCCGACCTCGCGGATCGTCACCATGATCAACATGGACATGATCGGCCGGATGGATTCCAACCGTCTGGTGGTGGAGGGGATCGGGACCTCGCCGGTCTGGGACTCGCTGGTGCCGACGGTCAACGCGGGGCGCCTGACGCTGAAGCTCGGCAAGCAGGGATTCGGTCCGAGCGATCACGCCACCTTCTACGGCCGCGATATTCCGGTGCTCTTCTTCTTCACCGGCACGCACAAGGATTATCATCGTCCGAGCGATGTCTGGGAGAAGATCAACTACGACGGGATGGCGCGCGTGGCCGGGCTGGTGATCGACATGGTCCGCGCAATCGACGCGCGGCCGGAGCGGCCCCGCTTCACCAAGGTGGTCGAGACCGCGCAGGAGCGGAGCAACACCGGCTTCCGCGTCTACGTCGGGACGATTCCCGATTACACCTACGAGGAGAAGGGGCTGCGGCTCTCCGGCGTCGCCGCGGGAGGCCCGGCCGAGAAAGGGGGGCTGCGCGAGGGGGACGTGATCGTCCGCTTCGCCACGAAGGAGGTGAACAACATCTACGACTACACCTACATCCTCGGCGAGCTGAAGCCGGGGCAGCAGGTGGACGTGGAGTTCATCCGCGGCGGCGAGCGCAAGAGCACGTCGGTGACGGTGGGAAGCAGGTAACACCATGGCGGCCGGCTGTCGCCGCCGATCATGAAGGAGCATTCTCACGCATGAATCGCATCACGCATGGCTCGCGCGTCACGGTCCGCTCCGGCGCCCGCACGAATGCTCGCATCGGTCGCGGAGGGGCCCGCGTGGCCGGGACGGCGCTGCTGCTGGCGCTGCTCGGCTGCTCGCCGGCCGGACGGAGCGAGGGGGGCGCCGTTGCCGCGAGCGTCGGGAAGGGGGCCGCGCCGCGCGATCCCGGGTTCGTCGCCTACTGGAATCAGGGGAAGGCGGAGATCACCCGCTACGCGCTCGAGCAGGCGCGCTACGGCGAGCTCCGCCACGGCGACGCGGTGATGATCTTCGTGACCGAGGATTTCCTCGGCGACCGGCAGGTGAAGCTCGAATCGGATCCGGCGGGGAAGAGCGTGGTCCCGGTTCTGAAGATGAACCTGGTGAAGAAATTCGTGACCGGCATCTATCCCTATTCGATGATGACGTCGGTCTTCACGCCGGTCGCGATCGGGGCGGAGCCGGCCACGCTGAAGGTGGCCACCTCCATTCAGGAGTGGTGCGGCCAGACCTGGACGCAGCTCAATCTCCGCGACGGAAGCTACCGACTCCAGGAGCGCTCCTATTTCGAGGCCGAGGGGGACCGCGACGAGACGCTCAGCGGCGCGATGCTGGAGGATGAGCTCTGGACGCGGATCAGGCTGGCGCCGGCGACGCTGCCGGTGGGGCGGATCGCGCTGATACCGGGGACGATGGCCGCGCGGCTCAGGCATCGCGCCTCGGCGGTCGAGGAGGCCGACGCGACGCTCGAAGCGCTCGGCGACACGCTGCGACGCTATACGGTACGATACCGCGAGGGAGGGCGCTCGCTGGCGATCGATTTCCGCGCGGCGTTTCCGCACCAGATCACCGGCTGGAGCGAGAGCTACCTCGATGGCTTCGGCGCGAGCGCCAGGATGCTCACCACGCGCGCGGTCAGCACCACTTCCCTGATGATCGATTACTGGAAGCACAACCACTCCCAGGACACGGCGCTGCGGCGAGCGTTGGGGGTGATGAGCACGGACCCGTGAATCGTTGCCCTGCCCGCACGGCGGCCTCCCTCTCAACGTGGAATGAGCTCGGATACTTCATACGAACATCGATATGCCTCATACGGAATTGAACGCGCTCGCATGGCTTTCGGCGTGGTACCGCTCTCGATGCAACGAAGAGTGGGAACATAGTTACGGCATCACGATCGATACGCTGGATAATCCGGGGTGGACCATTCGCATCGATCTGGCGGAGACGCCGCTTGAAGATCTCGATCTGCTCTTCGACGCGAATCCGGGAATGGCCGCCGAAGGTGAATGGTACGTCTATCAGATCAAGGACGGGATCTTCGATGGATCTGGAGATCCGGACAAGCTCGAGACGCTGATCCTGGCGTTCAAGGAGATCTGGGAAAGCAACGCCGGCATCTCCGGCGCATAGTGCGCGCGGTACCGGCTTCGCGCTGGCGTTCATCATCCGATATCGATCGAATATTCCATCCATGCTCCGCTCCCGAACCTCCCCACCGCCGACTCCCGACTATCGCGATGGCGTCTGCACGCTCGTGTTCGAGACCTCGCTTGCGATGGAGGATGTGCTTCGTCGTCTCCGTGAGTTGAACAATGGGACGCTCACGATCAGCGGCAAAAAGGCGCCGCTGTATGGTGGGGAGATCTGGGAGAGAAAATTCTGGCTGGGAGAATGGCGTGGTCGCCAAGATACAGATCCTCAAATCTTCGGTCATCTGGATGCCGTCGAGCATGGTACCCGAATTACCATGACAAGCAACGTTGCCGAGGTGCAAGCGAGGGGTATGGCGCTGGCTACGTTGGTGGGACTACCACTTGTCGGACTTCTCGTTTTCTTCATCGTGGTTGATTTCTCGATCACGATGCTTCTCCTGACCATCGCTTGTCTCGCGATTCTGGTGGCTGTGCTCTGGGAGCGAGGAATAAACTTCCCCGCCACGTTCACGCGGCAGGCGATGAACCTCGCGCGCTGGCTCAATGCCCGGCCCGTGACGAAGGAGCCGGCGACCGTGGCGGAGAATGATACCGGCGCGGAATCCCCGGCGTTGGTCGCGTATTTCGTGAGCGATACCGTGCGCGCCATTCACGCGGCGCATCCGTGGTCGCAGCCGCGTGGCTTCCGGGTGTTGAAGGAGCTGCTCTACGAAGGGGAGCGCACGGCCGAGGCGATACGCGCGGCGGTGGAGGCGCGCGATCTTTCGAGGCTCGATCGACTTCCGTCGATGGACGCACGCGAGGATATCGCGCGGCTGGTGCTCGTCGAGGACGCCGATCCGTTCGATCGGCTGCTCCTCATCGTCGATCCGATCGAGCTCTACGACAACCCTCACGTCGCGCGGGATTTCGGCTCGGTCGATCTTCGCGCGGCCGATCTGGCCGAAGCGCGGAAGTACATCGTCCCCGCCGTCATGCGGCGGAAGAAGGGGTATCGCGCGCGAGGAAGGTGAAGCATGGCCGACCTGACACGCCACGGCCGGAACCGCCCATAAACGGCGAAGGCGCTCCATCGAGCGCCTTCATGCCGAGTCACATCTTCGCGACCGCGGTACCCAATGGGCACCGCGGTGATATCACGTCTCCGGATCCTCGAGTCCGATCCGTACCAGCAGCACGCCGACGATCGCCAGGATCACCATCCAGAGTATCGACAGCCCGCTCACCAGCGACATCGCCACCCTCACGATTCCTCTCCGCGACGCGCGTCGGCATCGGCCATTTTCCGACGGAGCTCCACGTTGTCGCGCGAAACGTGCAGGCGGCGCGCGGCGGCCACCGTCGACTCCGACGGCGCCGGCATGTCCTTGCGCTGCGACTGGATCTTCTGCCGCACCTCCACAAGCTGCGTCGGAATCGGCGTCTCCGGCTCCGGCGATGCCCCGTGCATCGGCTCGGCAACGGGATGCTCCACCCTGGCCTCGACCACTGGCGGCGCCTTGGGCTCGGGAGCGGGCTTCTCCTCGGAGGTCTTCACCGCATCGGAGTCAGCCTTTCGCGAAGACGATTCCTGCGCGACCGGCGTGCTCGCACGCTCCTCACTGGCAACCGGCTCGCTCACGACCGGCGCGGTGATCGTGGCGGGAGGCACCGCCGGGGGAGGCGTCGTAGCCGCGGGCTCGGCGCGCTCGGCCACGGAGGGTTGCGGTTGTGCGACCGGAGTCCCGGTTGCCGGCGACGCGGCAACGGGAGCGGTAATGGTAGCCGGGCGCGAGCCGGAGGGCTGGGGGCGCGACGGCTCCGGCTTCGGCGCGGCGGCCGAGCGCCGGGCCACGGAGCGTCCGACGGCCCAAATCACCAGACCGAGCAGCAGCACCAGCGCGCCTGTGCCGAACGCGACGTAGCGCCAGTCGTCGACCCCCTTCGAGTCGAGCATCGTCCCGGCGTTGGCCGTCTCTCCGGTATCGGGGCGGGCGGGGACCGGGGTCGGGACCGCTCCCTCGGTGTCGAGCGAAGCGGCCATCAGCTTCCGGCCGTTGACCTCGCTGGTGCGCGCGGCGGCGGAGTCGCCGGAGCGCCGGTAGACATCGGCCAGGGCCAGGTAGTCGTCGGCGTCGACCGGGTTGCCGAGGTAATGGATCGCCAGTGAGTCCTTGCCGTCGCGGGCGTACTGTACGCCGAGCACGGAGCCGGCGCGGCGGTCGCCGGTGGCGTAGGCCACGCCGAGCAGCTCCAGGGCGCGATCGCGCAGCCCCTCCTCGAGCGCGAGGAGTCCCTTCTGATACTGCTGTTCCTGATAGGGGAGCGAGTCCCAGGCGAAGGTGTGAATCACCAGGCGGTGCGAGTAGGGGCGCCAGAGCGTGGAATAGCCGAGGCGTCCGGAGCCGGCGATCGTCAGGCGGAGTCCGCCATCGGCCGGCGTGATCGCCGCGCGGCGTCCGTTCGGGCCACCGATGGCCGCGCTCGGGACGCCGGCGCCACGGGCGGCGCCGGGGAAGTGAATCACCATCTGCGAGGAGTCGCTCTGCGTCAGGTCGACGGCGTAGCCGGCGCTGTCGGAGAAGGCGACGATGAAATCCGAGCCGTTCCAGGCCGCGCCGGTCACCTCGGTGGCCTGGAGCGCCGCGGCGCTCATGAGCAACAGCCAGAGCATCAGCGAGAGCATCAGCGTGAGCGTGAGCGCCGGCCGGGTGAGGCGCCGGAGCGAAAGGCTAGACATGCTTGGCCTCCGGATCGTGCTCCAGCATCGGAGCGCCCTCGACGGCCCACTCGCCGAGCGGGGCCTGGGAGGAGGGGAGAAGATCGTCCGGAATCGCGGTGCCGGTGGAGAGATAGCCGACCGGCAGGCGCATCCACTGGATGGCCGAGATAAGCCCGCCGAGCGACGGCGCCTCGTCCATCTTGGTGAAGGTGACGTAGGTGATCCGCTCACCCAGGAAGAGCGCGGCGGTCTCCTGCAGCGCGCGCGGGCTCATCGTGGAGGAGAGCACCAGGTGCACCTCGTCCGGGGAGGCGGCGGCGATGAACTCCGCCAATTCCTCGCGCGAGGCGCGGTCGGAGCGTCCGGCCGTGTCGACGATGATCAGGTCCGCCTCGGCGCCGGCGACCAGGTCGCGCACCTCCGAGGGCTGGAAGGCGATGCCGTAGGGGACGCTCAGGATGTCGGCGATGGTCTGCACCCCCTCGACCGATCCGATCTTGTAGGTATCGCAGGAGATGATCTTGACGCGGAGGCCGAAGTTGAGCACCGCGCGCACGGCCAGCTTGTACATCAGCGTGGTCTTGCCGGCGCCGGAGGGGCCGACCAGGGCGAGGATGAAGGGATCGTCGGCATGGCGGCGTCCGATCTCGGCGAGGTTCTCGGTCATCGTCTCGATCGAGGAGCGGATCTCCTGCGCGGCGGTGGCGCGGAGCTCGGCCTCGGAGACCTCGCGCGAGCCGATCGACTGGAACACCGAGCGGGTGACCTGCGAGGCATAGCGCCGCTCGAAGTCGTTCGACAGCAGGTGAGCGTAGAGCTGTCTGTAGGCGCCGGGGAGGGAGGAGACCTGTTCGGACCGCATCCATTCATGCAGATCGCCGATCATCTCCTCGATGCGGGCAAGGCGCGCCTCGAGGGCGGCCGTGAAGAGATCGGGCTCGCCCGATTCCTCTGCCTCACGGATGAAAGCCTTCATACTGTCGATGCCTCTGGGAACCAGTGGAATTGCCTTGATCAACGGGGGAAAAAGCTACTGCTTTTCGGCCAATTGCGGAAGGTACGGTTGTACGTATCCCGCGCCGATGCCCCTCGCGGTCCACTCCACGTCACCTCCGTCGAGGCCGGTCCGGAAGCCCGGTCCGGAAGCCGGGTCCGGAAGCCCGGATCGAGCCTCGAAGCCGGCGCCCATCCGAGGGAGCACGAGGCCGGGGATACGGCCGGCGATGGGACCGGCGACCTCCGGGAGCATGGGGCGGCGATCGCCGGGAGAATGTGGGGAGCAACGTCCAGGGGGTCATCCGGCAATCGTCCGAGCATTGCCCCGGCGGCCGATCGGTGTACATTTGCGATCATTCACAGGGTATGATGTCGATCTCTCATCGCCGTCTGACGGCATTCCTCGCGATCCTTTTCTGTCTCACCGGCTGCCGCTCGTTCGACAAGGCGGTCAAGCCGCTGATCGATCCCGGCGTGCCGTCCGGGTACGTCAAGCCGATCTACAAGACCGGAACCAAGCCGGCCGCCGAGGCCGACTGGACCAAGGTGATGCTGGAGGTCTGGAGGATCAATTCGGATCCCTATCCCGATTCGATTCAGCTTCACGTCAACGTCTTCGACAGCGCCGGCAAGATCATCACCAATCTGGCCCCTCCGTACTACAGCGGCGCCGACGACTACCGGAAGATCTGGTCGGGACTGACCGAGCAGCTCGGCGACGGCGGAAAGGTGGTCGGCATGACCGACTTCACCGTCCGCGAGTTCAGCGATCAGGACGGCATCCCGTACGAGATTGCCCTGGCGCTCGACTACTCCGGCACGATGGGCACCAACCTGAAGGCGCTGGAGGATGGCGCCGCCGGCTTCATCCGCCTGAAGCGGCCGCAGGACCGGATCGCGGTGGTGAAGTTCGACAACAACCCCCGGGTGATCGTTCCGGCCACCTCCTCGGAGTCCGAGCTGCTGGCCAGCCTCGGCAAGGGGGAGCTCAAGGGCTTCGGCGGCTACACCGCCCTCTATGGCGGCGCCAAGCTCGGCGGCGAGCAGGTGGCCGCGTCGCCGGCCGATCATCCCCGCGCCCTGGTCCTCTTCACCGACGGCGAGGACAACGCCAGCACCGTCTCGCCGCTCGATCTCTACACGTTCAGCCGGAACAACGGCATCCCGATCTTCACGATCGCCTTCGGCGCGGTCAATCGGGACGTGCTCTCGGAGATCTCCAGCTCCACCGGCGGACGCTTCTATCAGACCTACACGGCCGACGAGCTCAAGAGCGCGTTCGAGGATATCTACCGGAGCCTCCGGAATTACTATCTGGTGACCTACCGGAACCCGCCGCAGCGGATCGGCAAGCACATCGTCAGCGTGAAGCTGAACGTGCCGGGAGGGGGGGGCGAGATCGCCGGCGCCGGCTCCTACAACACGCTCAAGGGGACCGGACCGGGCCCGATCCGGGACACCTTCACCGTCAGAAGCATCTACTTCGATTACGACCGCGCAGAGCTCCGCCCCGAGTCGAACGAGGTGCTCCAGGCGATCGCCGACCGGATGCGGGAGTTTCCCCGCCTGAAGTTCGAGATCCGCGGCCATACCGACGGCCAGGGAACGCCGGAGCACAACCAGGCGCTCTCGGAAGCGCGCGCCGAGGCGGTGCGCAAGGCGCTCATCGATCTCGGGGTCGAGGAGGGACGCCTGAGGGCGCGCGGCTTCGGCATGTCGAGGCCGATCGCCACCAACGCCACCGAGGAGGGGCGCCAGATGAACCGACGGACGGAGTTCGTCGTGATCGCCCGCTGATCGCGCGCCGATCGACCGGCGGCCGGCGCCTCCGATGGGGAGCGGTGGGGGGAATCGAGCATGATACCAGGGAAGGCCGGGAAGATTTCTCGGCCTTCCGCATTTGCGTCGAACCACTGGATTGATTTCCTCGGGTTCGTATTTTGTGCGCCGCCATGCGCGGGTGGCTCCGGAGTCTCGACTCCGTGGACGATCGTCGCGTCGCGAGCGCCACTGGTCGCCACGCGCCCTGTCCCGGAGCCAATCCTCACTGGCCTCATCCGCGACAGCCTCGCTTAGGCGCCCCTCGGCGCACCCCACGTCCGGACGGACATTCACTGAGAGACCCGGAACGTTCACACAATCATCGCTGGTCGACAGCGGAGTTCTCCATTATGGTGGCACCGAGCATATCGCTTCGCCGGTACGCGCACGTTCTGTGCGTGCTGGCACTGGCATGCTCGCTGCGCGCCGTGGCCCAGCCGACCGCGCTGCCGGAGAAGACCGGGCGGCTGGCCGGCGAGCTGGTGGACGAAGTCTCCGGAAAGCCGGTTCCCGGCGTGCCGATCTCGGTGCGCGGAACCACGATGGTCACCACGGCGGGCGCCGACGGAACCTTCCGGTTCCTCCAGGTCATCCCCGGCACCTATCAGATCGTGGTGGCCGGCGATCTCTACGAGCCGGTCCGCCTTTCCGACGTGACCGTCCGCGCCGGACGGACCACCTCCCTGCAGATCACGCTCCGTCGCCGGACGGTGATGACCAGCGACCTGATCACCGCCGCGGGGCGGAAGATCCAGACCGCCGACGAAGTGCCGGCCAGCACCTACGTGGTGCCCCGCTCGGCGATCGCCAACCGGAACGCCTACGACGTGGAGGAGATCCTCAACTATGTCCCGGGCGTGCAGGTCTCCGGGGGTCTGGTCGATATCCGCGGAACCGGGGGGACCTCGGTGGGGGGGGGAAGCCAGGTCGCGGTGCTGATCGACGGGCTGCCGGCCACGACGCCGGGAGACGAGCGGCTGCCGGTGGGGCTGATTCCGACCAGCGCCATCCAGCGGGTGGAGCTGATCAAGGGAGCCGCCTCGGCGCTCTACGGCTCCGGCGCCGAGGGGGGCGTGGTCAACATCGTCACCCGCCAGCCGTCGGAGCATCCCGGCGTGGATCTCCGTGCCTATACCGGCTTCTACACCAACCCCGAGCGCCAGGACTGGATCTGGTGGGGGAGCAAGATTCAGCGCTTCACCGGCGCGCAGGGCACCTGGCTCCGCACCTCCGGCCCGATCGGCCTGTTGCTGGCCGGCGGCTTCAATAACGATGAAGGGTATCGCCAGTTCGACGACCGGAAGGATTACAACCTGTTCGGCAAGATCAACGGCACGCTCAACGCGCAGACGGAGATCCGCGCGAGCGTGGCGCTGGCCGGCACGAACCACGGCGATTTCGATACCTGGCGCGGCTACGACAGCGCGCTCTACGCCTCGCGTCGCGATACGCTCAGCTACCGCACCTTCGGCTCCTATGCGCGCATCAACGGCGAGATCCGGAGCTTCGTCTGGCAGAACTTCTCGGTGCTCCTGCGCGGCGGGCTCTTCACGGCCAATGCCCAGGTCAAGCAGGATTCCAGCATCGGCACGGCGCGCGAGACCCGGTCGAACAGCGTCTTCGGCGAGATCTTCTTCAACTCCACCCTCAACCCGATGGTGCAGTTCAAGTACGGCGGGCTGGTGCAGTTCGATCTCCGGAACGTGGTCGGCAACGGGCTGCAGTGGCGGCGGATCACCTCCGCCTACGGGCAGATGGAGTTCACCAACAACGAGGATATCACCGCCTCGATCGGCGGACGCGTGGATATCGTGCTCAACCCCCGCTCGGAGATCGACCAGGAGCTCCAGTTCAGTCCGCGCGTCGGCGTCAACTACCGGCCGATGGACGGCACCACGCTCCGCGTGCTGATGGGACGCGGCTTCCGCGCCGCCTCGCTCCAGGAGCGCTACAACTACGATCAGTTCGGCTCCGTGCAGTTCAAGCCGAACCGGAAGCTCGGCTCCGAGCAGAACTGGCACGGCGAGGTCGGCGGCACGCAGCGACTCGACCTGTTCGGCGTGGACATGACCGGCGACCTCTCTCTCTACGTCGACGAGTACTTCAACCTGATCCAGCCGATGATCGACCCGGCCGATGGAAAGGCGATGTTCACCAGCGACACCCGCGCCCGCATCCTCGGCTCCGATCTGCTGCTGAAGGGGCGCCTGCCGTGGCTCTCCCTCTCCTTCACCGCCGGCGTCACCAGCATCTCGGCCACGAACCTCCGGACCAGCGAGCCGCTCCAGGGGCGCCCCTCGCTGATCGGCCATGGCTCCCTCTTCTGGGAGTCGTCGGCGATGACGATCGGCCTCGATTACCGCTACGCCTCCCGTGTCTCGAATGTCGATCCGGTGCTCGAGACGGCGGTGTACGACGTCGACGTCCGCTCCCAGGCGCATACGTTCGACCTTCGGATGTCGCTCAACATGGCGCCGCTGGTCCGGCTTCCGGTGATCGCCTCGATCAACGCGCGGAACCTGTTCCAGTACTACGCCTTCAACGCGCTCGGCTCGGTTTCCCCGATCAGGAACCTCGAGGCGAGCATCCAGGCGAGCTTCTGAGCCATTCCCGCTCCCACGGCGCGCGCCGTGGGACCGCAGCTACCACATGTCTCCCTCTCCCGAGACTCGAAGTCCGATCAGGAAGAGCTTCGCCGGCCGCGGATCGGGGCGGATGCCCGCGTCCGGCTGCCATTCGCCGCGCGCGAAGAGGGTGAACGCTCCCCGTCCGGCGCTCGCAACGTCGAGCCCGAGCTCGAGGAACGGGACCGATCCGAGCGCGATCGGGGAGGGATCCTCATCCGCCGGATTTCCCCGCAGCAGGCTCAGCATCAGGCTTCCGGAGAGATGCAGCCCCACCCCTCCGGCGATGCCGGCCGCGATGCGTCCGGTCAGGGTTGCGGCATCGACCAGGCGCCTGGCGCCGGCGTCGGCGCCGGGAGGGGGCGCCGGGATCCGGTCGTCGGTCAGGTAGAGGAAGTAGTCGTTCCGGAGAGCGGCGCCCCAGGTGAGCGTTGCCGCGCCGGCGAGCATCGGACGCGGACGGAGGAGCCACCGGGCCATCAGGCTGCTGTAGATCAGCGTCCGCTGCTCGAACACGCCATGGATCACCGCCGCCTCCACGTTGTCGATATCGTGCTTGCAGCGGTGGAAGAAGGCGGCCTGGAGGGCGGATCGGCCGTCGAGACGATGGGAATAGAGGATTCCTTCCTCCCAGAAGATCGCGCGGGGATTGAAGCCGATATCGCTGTTCGGATCGGCGATCATCTCCATCATCCCGTCGATGGCCAGGCTCGCGGTGGAATCCCAGCGGACGATCTCGGCGTAGCCGCCGGTGCGGGCGCTGAAACGGTGATCCGGCCCGCTGCCGTCGGAGTAGCGGGCGAACTCCCCGAGCAGCCGCGTTCCGCCGAACCAGACCACGCCGGCGGTGTCGCCGGCGTTGCGCGCCAGCGGATCGATGATCGCCACCCGATCGGGGAACACCTGCGCCGTCGCGGCCATAGGGAGCGCGAGGAGCGAAAGCGCGAGCAGCGGGAGCACGAGGAGTGGGAGCGGGAGCGGCGGGAGCGCGGGAACCGGGAAAGCGAAGGAAAAAGAGGGCATCGTAGAGGATTTCCCAAATGCGACTATTTTTGTCGGATTTCGTCCGGGACCCTTCCGGGCCGGGTCCGGCAGATGACGTCCGGGAGTGCCTCCCGTGACGCCGACCGACGTAGCGAGCTCCAGCAAGATGTCATTCGAACTCGAACTCCAGAAAGGGGTCAGGACGCTTTCGCGCCGCGACCCGCTCATCCGGCCGCTGATCAAGGCGCACGGCGCGCCGACGATCGCGCCGAGGAGCGATTATTTCCGCACGCTCGTGCGCTCGATCATCTTCCAGCAGATCACCGGCACGGCCGGGGAGAGCATCTACCGGAAGCTGACGGCGCTGCTCGGCGGGGATCCGACGCCCGAGCTTCTCCGCGCGCGGCCCGACGAGCAGATCCGCTCGGCCGGGATCTCGCCGCAGAAGCTCGGCTACATCCGCTCGCTGATCGAGCATGTCGACGACGGACGCCTGGAGCTCGACCGGATAGCGCGCCTGCCGGACGAGGAGGTGATCCGGGAGCTGACCGAGGTGAAGGGGATCGGGGTCTGGACGGCGCACATGTTCCTGATGTTCACCCTCGGGCGTCTGGACGTGCTGCCGACCGGCGATCTCGGGGTGAAGAAGGGGATGCAGCTCCTCTATGGCCTGCCGGAGATGCCGACCCCGCGCCAGGTGGAGGAGATCGCGGAGGAGCGGAAGTGGGCCCCTTATCGCTCGATCGCCTCCTGGTACATGTGGCGCGCGCTCGAATGATCCGGTCGTGATTCGGCCCGATCGGATCCGCGGGTATCGCCGGGCGCACCCGCGCGTTCATCACTCGCGAGAGCCGCTCGCGTGATCCGCTCGCATGATCCGGTTGCGCGGTCCGCGATCGCGTATTCGCTCGCCTGATTCGTGTATATGATATTCACCGGCGATCCACTTCGCGGGCGTGACCTTCGTCAGGGGGTTCGCCGGGAGGGATGTCGGAGCCGCGTGCCGGAGCCGCGTGCCGGAGCTGCCGCGACGATCCGGGGGCGTGGGGAGTCTTCGACGATGGAGGGGACGACCACGCGTCCGGGCCCGCGCGACGGGGAGCGGGATGGCCGGCCGGAGCGGTCCGGGAGGCGGGGTCAAGAGGTGTCGGAGGGGCCGGCTGGGGAGGGGGAGCCCGCGCGGCGCACAAATTGCACCGTGTGGCGTTGGGGAGAGCTTACTTGATAGAACGCGGTATATCGTACTATCTTCTCGAAATATGGATGACCCATTACCAGAATTCCGGTCGCTGAGACCACGATCGTCGGTCGGTTCCTTGTCTGTTCCAGATGTCGGGGGAGGCATGACCGACACGCATGGATAATCTCATCGGTCTGCTCACGACGTTCGTCCTGGTGATTGCCAACGCCTTCTTCGTTGCCGCGGAGTTCGCCATCGTCAAGGTGCGCTCCTCCCAGATCGAGCTTCGCGCTCAATCGGGGAGCCGCTCGGCCAAGATGGCGCAGCGGCTCATCACCCACCTCGACGCATATCTTTCGGCCACGCAGCTCGGCATCACGCTGGCATCGCTCGGACTCGGCTGGGTCGGCGAGCCGATCGTCGGTGGCATTATCGTCGGGCTGATGCATTGGTTCGGCTACGATATCAGCCCCGAGCTGGCGCACAAGATCGCGCTGCCGGCGGCGTTCGTGCTGATCACCTTCCTGCACATCGTCTTCGGTGAGCTCGCCCCGAAATCGCTGGCGATCCGCCATCCGGAGTCGACGACGCTGTTCATCTCCTATCCGCTCCGGATCTTCTATTTCATCTTCCTGCCGGCGATCGTCGCCCTGAACTGGGTGGCCAACCGGGTGCTCAAGCTCTTCGGCATCGAGCCGGCCAGCGAGTCGGAGCATTATCATTCCGGCGAGGAGCTCCGCCTGCTGCTCGAACAGGGACGCGAGGGGGGAGCCATCGAGGAGGCCGAGCACGAGCTGATCGAGAACGTCTTCGAGTTTCAGGAGACGATGGTCAAGGAGGTGATGATCCCCCGGACCAACATCGTCGGGCTCGATCTGGCCGCCCCGCCGGCCGATCTGATCAAGTTCGTCGTCGAGGAAGGGTATACCCGCATGCCGGTCTACGCCGGCTCGATCGACAACGTGGTCGGCGTGGTCTACTCCAAGGATCTGATCACCCTCCTCGAGCACGACAACCTGATCATCCTGCAGGATCTTCTTCGTCCCGCCTACTTCGTGCCGGAGACCAAGCTGATCTCCGAGCTTCTGAAGGAGTTCCAGCGGCTCCGGATCCACCTGGCGATCGTCGTCGACGAGTTCGGCGGCACCGCCGGCCTGGTGACCATGGAGGATATCCTCGAGGAGCTCGTCGGCGATATCCAGGACGAGTACGACGAGGATGTGCCGAGCATCGAGAAGGTGGACGACTGCACCTGGGTGGTCAACGGCGCGCTCACGATCTCCGACGTCAACGATCAGATCGACGGCTTCAAGCTCCCGGAGGGGGAGGACTACACCACGATCGCCGGCCTGGTGAACAAGTGGTTCGGCCATATCCCGGAAGTCAACGAGAGCTTCGAGCGGGACGCGGTGAGGATGACGGTGCTGAAGACCGACAACCGCCGCGTGGTGCAGGTGAAGCTCGAGGATCTCAACCGCGAGACCACCGACAACGGCATGGAGGCGTTCGCCGGCGAGGAGCGGACCGACGAGGAGGAGTGACGAGCCGATCCCCGCGGTGACGGGAGACGACGGAACGATCGGCTCCGGCGCGCGTGAGATCTTCTACCCCCGATGCCATCGACGGACGCCGTCGACGGACGCCGTCGACGAAGGCGTTCACGGATGCCGTCCACGGTCGCCGTCCACGGTCGCCGTCCACGGACGCCCTTTACGGATGTCTCGACCGGCGGGGGATCGCGGCCGGACCCGACGGGAACTACCTGACAGTTACATCAACGACCATGACCGGCGCCTCCGCGGAAGCGCCGGTCCCGTTACGAGCGAGCAAGAATCTTGAGCACGGAACTGAACTACAAACGGACCCTCGTCACGAGCGCGCTTCCGTACGCCAACGGCTACATCCATCTCGGCCACGTGGCCGGCGCCTATCTGCCGGCCGACATGTTCACCCGGTTCCTCCGCGCCGCCGGCGAGGACGTGCTCCACGTGAGCGGCTCGGACGAGTACGGCGTGGCCATCGCCATCTCCGCCGAAACCGAGAAGGTGTCGCCGCGGGAGATCGTCGACAAGTATCACACGGCCAACGAGGAGGCCTTCCGCGCGCTCGGCATCGACTTCGACATCTACGGCCGCACCACCTGGCCGGAGCATACCGAGAACGCCCGGCGCTTCTTCCTCGATCTGTTCGAGAAGGGGCACCTGGTCGAGAAGGAGACAGGGCAGTTCTATGATCCCGAGGCGCAGATGTTCCTGCCGGATCGCTTCGTGGAGGGAACCTGTCCGGTCTGCGGCCACGAGGGGGCCCGCGGCGATCAGTGCGACAACTGTTCCTCGACCTACGATCAGACCGAGCTGAAGAACCCGATCAGCAAGGTCTCCGGCAAGCCGCCGGAGGTGCGGACGACGAAGCATCTCTACTTCAAGCTCGGCGATTTTCAGCAGCGGATGGAGGGCTACGTTGCCTCCCACACGCGCGAGGCGCTGACCGCCGGCGGGGGCTTCGATGCCCTCCCGGAGCGGGTCCGCTCCCTGGTCTGGCGCGACCACGTGGTGCAGCAGTCGCGGAGCTGGCTCAACCAGGGGCTGGGGGATCGCTCGATCACGCGCGACCTCACCTGGGGCATCGACGTGCCGGTCCCCGGCTACGAGGGGAAGAAGATCTACGTCTGGTTCGACGCGCCGATCGGCTACATCACCAACACGAAGGTGCACGCCGCGCGCCAGGGAGATCCCGAGAGCTGGAAGAAATGGTGGTGCGATCCGGAGTCGCGCTACGTGGCCTTCATCGGCAAGGACAACATCGTCTTCCACACGCTGATCTTTCCGTCGATCCTCCTCGGGCACAACGAGGTAGGCCAGGAGCAGTACATCATCCCGGAGAACGTCCCGGCCAACGAGTTCCTGAACCTGGAGGGGAAGAAGTTCTCGAAGTCCCGCAACTGGGGGATCGACCTGCGCGATTATCTGGCGTCGTATCCTCCCGATCCGCTCCGCTACACGGTGGCGGCGAATCTGCCGGAGAACAAGGACGCCGATTTTACCTGGCGCGAGTATCAGTCGCGGACGAACAACGAGCTGGCCGATATCCTCGGCAACTTCATCAACCGGACGCTGCAGTTCCTCTCGAAGAACTTCGACGGCGTGGTGCCGCCGCTGATCTCGACCAACGAGAAGGAGTCGGAGGTGAAGGCGCTGCTGGGCGAGGACTTCGCGCGGCTCGAGCGGGCCGGCGCCACCGACGCCGAGATCCTCGGCGAGCTGGAGCCGAAGTACCTGAAGTACTTCACCCGGAACGATCTGACGATCCTGCTGGAGCTGGCGCGCGCGCCGCGCCGGATCGGCTCCCTCTACCGCACCTACCGCTTCCGCGAGGCGACGCTGGAGACGATGAACGTGGCCCGCGCGGCCAACAAGTACTTCAACGACTCCGAGCCGTGGAAGACCTCGAAGTCGATGCCGGAGCGCTGCCGGACCACGCTGAACATCTGCGTGCAGGTGGTGCGCTCCCTGGCGGTCCTCTTCGAGCCGATCATCCCCTTCACCTCGGCCAGGATCTTCGAGCTGCTGAACCTGCCGGCCGGCGCCGGAGCCGACCGGAGCTGGTGGAGCGCCTCCTCGCTGGTGATCCCGACCGGCCACGAGTGCGGACGGCCGACGATCCTGATCGCGAAGGTGGAGGACGAGACGGTGGAGCTCGAGGTGGCCAAGCTCGGCGCGCCGGCGGCCGGAAGCGCCCCGGCCAAGGAGCCGATTCAGGTGGAGCTGAAGCCCGAGGTGACCATCGACGACGTGATGAAGCTGGACCTCCGCGTGGCCACGATCCTTTCGGCCGAGCGGGTGAAGAAGTCGGAGAAGCTGGTCAAGCTGCGGATCCGCGTCGGCAGCCTTCAGCGTCAGATCGTGGCCGGCATCGGCAAGCAGTACGCGCCGGAGGAGCTAGTGGGCAAGCGGATCGTGGTGGTGGCCAACCTGAAGCCGGCCAAGCTGATGGGAGAGGAGTCGCAGGGAATGCTCCTGGCGGCGAACTCCCCGGAGAACGCCCCCACCCTGATCAGCATCCTCGGCGATGCCGATGGCGTGGAGGACGGCTTCATCGTCCGATGATCGATGGTCGGACCAACGGTCACCCGATCGGTCGCCCGATGAGCCATCGCGCGCCGGTCGCCGTCGGATGAGCATCGCGGCGCGGCCCGACCGGAGCGATTCCCCGGTCGGCCGCGTCCCCGGTCCGTTCCGTGGCCGGGAGCCCGGCCCCGCGGGGGGCGACGGCATCGACGGAAGACTCCGGGAAGGGGAGGGGAGCACATGACGGTTTCAAACCGACGCAAGGTTGCGTAACATCCGGACGCCAGAACACGTTCCGATGCTCAACTCTTCCCCGTGGCGCGCCGGCAGGTCCCGGGCGTCCCTCGTCCAATCCATGGGGGCTTCGATGGTCAAGAACTCTTCGCGCAGGCTCTGCGCGCTCCTCACCGAAACGGCTCCGATCCGCAGGCTGCCGATGACCGTGGTCCGTCAGCTCGTCCGCTACTACGGGGACTGGCGCCACTCCCGAGATATCCTCAACGACGTGGTCGAGATCGCCGGCCGCTCGCAATCCAGACTCCTCCGGTCGACCGCGCAGGCGGCCGGCCCGATGAACTCCTATCGAACTCAATGATCGTAGCCAAGTTCGGCGGCGCCCTTCTTGACGGACCCGAGGGGGTCCGCCGCGTCTGCTCAGAGATTCGCGCGCTTCCCCGCCCGCTCGTGGTGGTGGTCAGCGCGTTTGCCGAGATCACCAACCGCCTGGAACAGCTTGCCGAGACCGCGACTCGCCAGGAGGAGCGCGCCCTGGAGATGCTGGCCGGCATCACCGACCATCATCGCCGCATCGCCCGCGAGATCCTCTCCGAGGAGGGATTGGCCGCGTGGTCGGAGACCGCCGCCGATTACGAGCGGCGACTCGATCAGGTGACCCGCGGCCTGGCGATCGTCGGCGAGCTGACCCCGCGCACGCTCGATCTGGTGGTCCACTTCGGCGAGCTCTATTCCTCCTCGATCGTCCTTGCCACGCTCCGGGATCAGGGCGCCTCCGGCGCCGAGCACATTTCCGCGCTCGAGCTGATCATCACCGACGACGCCCACCGCTACGCCCGTCCGAACACCGAGCTGACGCGCGAGCGGGTGGCCCGCAAGCTCCGTCCGGCCCTGGCCGGCGAGGCGATCGTGGTCACCGAGGGATATATCGCCCGCAGCGCCTCCGGCGAGGTGACGACGATGGGACGGGAGAGCTCGAACTTCACCGCGGCGATGCTCGGCGAGCTGCTGCTGGCCGAGGAGGTCAGGATCTACACGAGCGTCCCCGGCATCCTCACCGGCGACCCCCGGCACTTCGCCGCGGCGCGGACGCTGCCGAGGATGAGCTACGCGATGGCGCGGACGCTGGCCGAGCTCGGCGCCAAGATCCTCCACCCGCGGACGGTCACGCCGGTGGAGCGGAGCGGCATCCCGCTGGTGATCTCCGACATCGGCGGCGCCGGCACCGAGATCTGCATGATCGGCGAGCTCGACGGCTGCTCCATCACCGTGCTGCCGGAGGCGAAGGTGATCTCGATCGAGACGGCGCACGCGAGCCTGCCGGTGCACGATCTGCTCAAGCGCCTTTCGGCCGAGACCCTCGTGATCTGGCATCACCATTTCCGCAGGACGCATCAGATCGTCACCTCCGGCCAGTACATGCCGCATCCGTCGGCGATCACGCTCGACCCGGAGCCGCTGCACGTGGCGGTGGTCTCGGCCGTGGTGGTCTCGCTGGTGCGGGAGCACGGCCTTACCGGCGACGACCTGGCGGCGTTCTTCTCGGTGGTCGGCGAGTATCAGCCGATCGCGCTGCAGGTCAGCTCCGACGGGCACGCCGTCAGCGCCGCGGTGGAGCGGCCGGCCGGCTGGAGCGTGGCCGACGAGCTGCACCGGAGGTTCGTCGAGCAGGCGGAGCTCACAGTCGATTCGGCGGGCTGACGCCGGCCATGACGGTTCCCGGGGCCGATATCCTCCGCGCGACGCGCACAGGGGCACCCCCCGGCGGCGGCGCGCCCCGTCGGATGGCGCCGGACACGCGCGCGGCCTCGGAACGCATCGCGGCGGCGGGGAGATACACGGGACGGCACGGCGGGTCGATGGCCTGGCTGTTCCCGTTGCTTCTGGCATCGTTGCTGGGGCCGGGGAGAGCGTGGGGGCAGATCCCGGAGTTCCCCGATTCCCTCAGCCGTCAGCTCGCCATCGCCCGCACCGAGCGCTTCTCCTCCACACACACCACGACCTTCTACGGCGACTATCGTCTGGATCGTCCCGATCTCGTCGGCTTCGCGCGGAGCTATCTCCAGTCGTCGACGAGCCTCGTCGGCGCGGCCTCCACGCGCGATCAGGTGGATGCCGTGGTCGACCTCCAGTTCCAGCTCCCCTCCACGATGCGCCTGTTCGTGCTCGGCGAGGGGACGCTCACCAACGACGTGAAGAACGGCGCGCAGCTGATCGACGGGATCAACAACACAGCCTCCACGTTTCTCGGCGTCGGCGGCCGGATCATCGACGCGCATGGCAACAGGATCGGCGCGGCGGTGGGGGGCACCTACAACCGGCAGTTGAACGTGGAGGATGCCGGCGGCGCGATCTATGGCGAGCTGCTGGCCCGGACCGAGGTCGGCGAGTATCTGGTGGATGTCGAGGGGCAGGGGCGCCTCTACAACATCGCCCCGAGGCACAACAGCAACGCCTACCTGGCGGTACATGTCCGACGGGAGTTCGATTCCGGCTCCGGCACCGACCTCCAGTTCCGCTACGACCTGATCAACACCGACCTGTACATCAAGCGTCCGGACGAGCTGATCCTCCAGCTCGGCGGGCTCACCTACGACGGGCTGCAGGCGCGCCAGGAGGGGCGCCTGAGCACGGCCGCCACCTTCACCTACGCCGCGGCCGAGGAGCTCCTGTTCGATGCCTCCCTGGCGCTGGCCAGCAACGGGGTGGATGTCTCGGAGGTGACCGAGGGGCTGCCGCCGCTGCCGCGCGATCCCGACCCCTACCGCCGCAACCGGGCGGACCTCGCCATCGCCGCCTCGCTCGGGGCGCGGTGGACGCTGCCGCGGGGGCTGCTGACCGGGCGGATCGAATATTCCGACGCCGAGCAGCGGAACACGGTGGACGCCACCCGGCAGGTGGTCGAATCCGAGCTCCGGAAGACGCGGGAGTCGAGCGCGCAGAACGACTACGTGACCCGCCAGCTCCGCCTGGCCGGCACCGGCGAATACCGGCTCGGCCGGCGCGATACGTTCTGGGCCTCCGCCTCGATCGGCATCTACCGCTACGACACGCCGAGCCCGACCAACTACTTCGACAAGGACGAGCAGTCGATCCAGGGGAGCCTCCGTGTGGCCCACGGCTTCAGCCCGTTTCTCACCCTTTCTCTGTCGGGCCAGGTATTTCTTACCCACCTGGTGTATCTTTTCGGACAGAACAGCAACGACAACAACTGGAATCGGGTCTTCCGCTTCGGGCCGGGGGTGCGCTACAGTCTCGGTCGCGCCTTCGAGAACTTCTTCGACGCGGAGGTGCTGGCCAACTACACGCAGTACGATTTCGAGATCGACGGCGGCGCCACGCAGCGCGGACGCTCCTTCCGGGAGCTCAGGCTGCGCGATTCCCTCCGCTTCGCCCTGACCCGCACGCTGCTGGTGGCCGCGCTCGGCGACCTCCGGATCTCCGAGCGTGGAAGCTTCAGCTGGACGCGATTCTCCGAGAGCCTGCTGGAGCGGAACCGGACCGAGGGGCTGGAGGCGGAGCTGCAGTCGACCGGCATCACCGGGCTGATGTTCGCCGTCGGCGGGCGGATCTCCCGCGTGAAGAGCTTCCGCATCGATGCCCTCCGCAGCCTTGAGCCGTTCTCCGATTTCACATCGATCGGCCCGACGACCAGGCTGGAGCTGATCCTCTCGGAGCGCTCGTCGGTGCAGCTCTCCGGCTGGTGGGAGCACCGGTTCGAGGAGAGCGAGCTGGTCGGGACCGTCCCGACCCTCGTCATGAACGTCACCATGAAGTTGTAGGACCATATCGTGAGTGAGCAATCCGTGATCCTGATCGACCGTGTCTTCGCCAGCAACCGCGAGGAGCTCAAGGACCTCCCCCGCATACTGGAGGGGGTGCGCGAGCGCTGTCGCATCAGCGAGGACCAGTTCTACAACCTGGTGATCGCCATGACCGAGGCGGTCAACAACGCCATCGTGCACGGCAACAGTCTCGACGCCGACAAGCAGGTGCATTACCGGCTGGAGTGCCGGGAGCGGGGGATCTTCTGCACGGTCGAGGATGAGGGGCCCGGCTTCGAGGTGGAGGATCTCTCCGACCCGCTCAACCCGGAGAACCTGCTCCGCGAGGGGGGGCGCGGCATCTTCCTGATCCGGATGCTGATGCAGGAGTTCCACGCCGAGCGCTACGATCGGGGCATGCGGATCCAGTTCCTGGCCCCGTCGGCGTGATGCCCGCCTCCGGCGGAGCGTCTCCGGCCCCCTCCGGTCCCAACCCGGCGAACGCCGGTGAGGCCCCGCGACGACCGTTTCCTCTCGGTGGTTCTCCGGTGTACGCGCTGCTGGCCGCGTTGCTGCTTCTGCTGGCTCCGCTCTCCCGTCTGTCCGATCTCCGCCGCGGATTCCCGACCTACGCCGCGCTCACCATCGGCGCCACCCTTCTTCTCTACCTCGGCCTCTGGGCCATCGAGCGCCGCGACGTGGCGGTGAGCCCCCGTCAGATCCTGGTCGGCGCGCTGCTGCTCCGACTCGCGCTCCTGCCGATGTCTCCGATGCTCTCGGACGATGTCTACCGCTATCTCTGGGACGGGCGGCTCGTGGCCGCGGGAATCGATCCCTATCCGTACGTGCCGGCCGATCCGACGCTGGCGCGGTACCATGACACCCTCTACCGGCTCCAGGGATATCCGACCACGAACACCATCTATCCTCCCGGGGCACAACTCCTCTTCGCCGCGGCCGTCGCGACCGGCTCCCTCTTCGGCGATCCGTATCCGGCCGGCTACCTGGTCTGGAAGGGGATGCTGCTGCTGGCGGAGATGGTCGCGATCGGCGCGCTGCTCGGCGTGCTGAGGGGGATGCGGCTGCCGCCGCGGCGCGCGATCCTCTACGCGTGGCATCCGCTGGCGGTGGTGGAACTCGCGGGGCAGGGACACACCGACGCGCTCTGGGTGCTGGCGCTGGCGCTCGCGCTCTGGGGCTACGCGGCCGGAAGGGGAGGGCGCGGGCTTCCCGCCTTGGCGCTCGGCGGGGCGCTCCGGCTCCATCCGCTTACGGCCATCCCGCTCTGGCTCCGCTTCATGCGCCGGCCGGAGCGGAACGTGGGACTTCTCCTTTCGCTTCCGTTCCTGGCGCTGCTGGCCCTGCTCCTGACGCCCGGACGGCTCGGGGCGTATCTGGAGGTGCTGACGCGGTTCACCAACTTCTACGAATTCAACGGAGGGCTCTACTACGCCATCAAGAGCGGGGTCGACACGCTCGGGCTCGCGCCGTCGAACCGGATCGCCGGAGGGATCGCGACGCTGCTGCAGCTGCTCGTCATGGTCGCGGTCTGGTGTCGGCCGGTCGAGCGGAGGGAGGTGGGGAGCCTGGCCGGGCGGCTGCTGCTGGTGGTGAGCGCGCAGCTGGCCCTGGGGGCGAAGGTGCATGTCTGGTACATGGTGGCGCCACTGGCGCTCCTGCCGCTGACCGGGGACGCTCGGCCGCGCGCGGCGTGGTGCTGGGTGGCGCTGATCGCGCCGCTCACCTACCTGGCCGGAACGCTGGTGCCGTTCCGGGAGCCGGCCTGGGTGCTCTGGCTGGAGTGGGGCGGGGGGGCGGCGGCATGGCTTGCCGCCGGGATGGTCGGGGGGAAAACGACAGCCGCCCGGACCGAAGGGACCGGGCGGCTGGAAGATCGTCGATGATTCCGTGTCCGATCAGCGCGGACGCGACTGGTAGCTGTGGCCGGTGTCGCGCGGGGCGCTGCCACCACCGCGAACCTGCGACTGCGACTCCGACGGCGTGGTCGGAACCGGTCCCGGGTTGCTCTTCTCGGAGCCGGACTTGGCGGTGCTCTTCGAGGTACCCTTGCCGGTGCTCTTCGAGCCGGTGGTCTTGGAGCCGGACGTGGTGCCGGAGGCGGTGGCCGTATCGGTTCCCGGAACGCTATCGTGCGGCGTCATCATCGCGCTGTCGGGCTTCGCCGCCGTGTCGCTCGGGGCCGGAACCACCGTCGTGCTGTCGACCGGCATCGTTGCGGTCGAATCCACCTGCGGAGCCTCCTCCTTCGACGTGCAGGCGCCGAGACCGAAGGCCACGAGGCAGCTGGCGAGAAGCAGAGTGCGTGCGTTCATGTGCGTTGTTCTTACCGTTAAGTGAACTTTATACCGGCCCTGCGGCCGAATTGACTGAATTGTTGGACACGGAAAACTCCGCAAGGTATAACGCTCGGAGAGAATTTCTGGCCTGTATCCCGGCCGTGATCCCGAAAGCACGCCGAAACACGGGAATCGGGGATCGGAATGGTGCCGGCGGAAACATCTTCGAACGTTCTCAGGCGAAAAAAATCTTGTGCCGGCCCACACCCAACAGCTATATTTGCCGTCCCTCACGCGAGGGAAATGGGGTTATGGCACAGTTGGTTAGCGCGCATCCTTGACATGGATGAGGTCGTAGGTTCGAATCCTACTAACCCCACGAAGCTTTCACACGAAACGCCGCACCGTGTTACCGGGCGGCGTTTTTCGTTTCCTCCCCGCCCGTTCTTCTCTCCTCCCCTCCCGCATCGAGCGCCATCGAGCGCCGGCGCGTCCGTCCATCCGGCATCGTTCAGCTATCCGATACCTTCCGTCCCGGCCACGCGCGGGCCCGCGGCGGTCGCCGCGAGCCCCACGGAGCGTTCGGACTCATGCTCATCCGCGATTGTGCTCATCCGCGATTGCCGCGCGAGGGGAGCGGCGGCGAGGCCAGGAGCGGCCGCTCGTCGAACTGCGGCATCATCACCGGGCGGACCTCCAGCAGGCGAAGCGCCTCGGCGATGCCACGCTCGAGCTGCGGATCCCTTCCGGCCACATAGTCCTGCGGCGTGATCTCCACCTCGATGTCCGGATCGGTCCCGTAATTCTCCAGCCCCCATTTCACGTCCTGGAACCAGGTCGAGAACTCCGGCTGCGTGGTCAGCGATCCATCCACCAGCGGATTGCGCGGCCAGATGCCGACCACGCCTCCCCAGGTTCTCCGCCCGATCAGCGGTCCGAGGCGCATCAGCTTGAACCCGTGCGAGAAGATGTCGCCGTCGGAGCCGGCGTACTCGTTCGTGAGCGCCACGATCGGGCCCGGCAGCGCGTACATCGGGTAGCTCGTCGGCAGCCCGTGGCGGGGGAGGCCATAGCCGATCCCCTTCCTGCCGAGCTTCTCCAGGATCAGCTCCGAGACGAACCCGCCCCCGTTGAACCGGACGTCGACGATGAGCGATCCACGGCCGACCTCCGCGAGGAATCCCCGGTGGAACTCGCTGTAGCCGTCGGCCCCCATGTCCGGGATATGGAGGTAGCCGACGCGCCCGCCGGTGGCCTCGTGGACGATCCGCCGGTTGTGCTCCACCCATTCGCGGTAGCGGGCCGGGAACTCGCTGGCCAGCGTCGTGATGCTCACCGTCCGCTCCTCGCCGCCGTCGGCCGGGGCCACCGTGAGCGCCACCTCGGCGCCGGCGGCGTTCACCAGCTGCTCCTGCGGGCCGTGCGTCCGGCTCAGCCGCCGTCCGTTGATCGCGACGATCCGGTCCCCCTCGGCCACGTTCACGCCGGGGGCCTCCAGCGGCGACCCGCTGCTGCTGCTCCAGGCGTCGCCGCGGACGATTCGGGCGATGCGCCAGATCCCCGCCGCGTCGTCGAAGGCGATGTCGGCGCCGAGGAATCCCTGCGCGTAGACCGGGGCCTTCCGGTAATCTCCCCCCATCTCGTAGGCGTGGGAGGTGCCGAGCTCGCCGTTGAGCTCCACGATCACGTCGGAGAGCTCGGCGCGTGAGCCGATCCTGTCGAGCAGCGGCAGGTAGCGTTCGTAGATCGCGTCCCAGTCGAGCCCGAGCATCCCCTCGGTCCAGAAGAAGTCGCGGTGAAGGGTCCAAGCCTCGCGGTACATCTGCAGCCATTCGAGCGCCGGGAGCAGGGAGATCTTCGGGCGGGTCAGATCGACCCATCCGCTCTCGATGCCGGGTGCGTCGCCGGCATCGGCCTCCGGCTTGGTGCCGGCCTGCAGCACGCGGAGCCGTTTGCCGGAGCGGTAGACGATGGTCCGGCCGTCGGCGGTCACGCGCAGATCGCTCACGTCGGCGGCGATCGTCTCGCACTTCAGCGTCTCCAGATCGTAGCACTCGAGCAGACCGTCCGGCTGGGGCTCATCCTGCATGCCCGGCTGATCGAGCATTCCCTGCACCGGGTTGCTCAGGAGGTAGACGCACCCGTCGGCGCCGATCGCCCTGGCGTAGCGTCCCTCCTTGACCGGGAAGGGGACGAGCCGTCGGGTGATCCCCTCGAAGTCGATCTTCACATCCGGCGGCGCATCGGAGCTCTCCTTGCCATCCTTCGCGGCGGAGGTCTCCTTCTTCTCCTCTCCCTTGCCGGGCGCCTTCGGCGTCGGGCGGAAGGGGCTGGTCAGCTCGCGACGGAGCGGGATCAGATAGGGGCGCGTTCCGCGCGGAAAGCCGAGGTCGAAATGGAGATTGTCGATCACCGGATCGAACTCCCGGTGGGAGATGAAGTAGAGATATTTCCCGGCCGGATCGAACGATGGCGCCACGTCGTGCAGCAGCGGATCGGTGACCCGATGGAGCTCGCCGGTGGCGACCTCGGCGATCACCAGCCAGGAGGTCTCGACCGTTTCGGCGTGATTGAAGGCGAGCCACTTGCCGTCCGGCGACCACGCGATGCTCGCGTCGTGGAGCGTGCGGCTCCGGTCGAGCACCCGCAGCTGGCGCGACTCCAGGTCGACCACGATGATCTCGTTCCGGTGGTTGGCCAGCGCCACGATGTCGGCCGTCGGGGAAACCTGCAGCTCCGCGGTCCGGCCGATGTCGAGCCCTTCCAGGCGATCCTCGGTGCCGTCCGGCGCGAGCACCGCGAGCTGGTTGGCGTCCCCCTCGTCGCACATCACGACCAGGCGCCGTCCGTCGCGGAGGTAGCGCGCGTGGCGGTAGCGGACCCCATCCGGGGCACCGAACTGAAGGGGAGGTCCGGCGAACGCCCCCAGCGTGATCGGCCGGCCGCGCATCACCAGGGCGAGGGAGTGTCCTTCCGGATGGGGAGCGTAGCTCTGGAGATACCGGGCGCCGTCGATGAACTTCCGGCTCCGCTGCGATCTCGGCGAGCCGAGGTCGACCGGTATCCTGTCGTAGGTATCCGACGCCGGATCGAACAGGTAGAGGTCGCCTCCGGCATGATAGACGATCCGCCGTCCGTCGGTCTGCGGGTTGCGCGCGTAGTAGTCCTCGTGATCGGTGTGGCGGCGGAGATCGCCGCCGTCGGGAAGCGTGCTGTAGATGTTTCCGTAGCCTTCGTGATCGCTGAGAAAGTAAATTCTCGATCCGATCCACATCGGCGAGGCAAGGTTGCCGCGGAGCTCGACGAGCTTGCCGAAGGTGCCGCCGTCGGTCGGATCGACCCAGATATCGCCGGCGGTGCCGCCGCGGTAGCGCTTCCAGCGGGAAATGTCCGAGGTATGGCGTCCGATCACGGTACCGCGCTCGGGGCTCTGCGAGATGGTGTGGGCGGGGCCGACCGGAACCGGCTCGACCGGGCCTCCATCCGGGGAGATCGACAGGACGTTGAGGGTGTGACGAACGGGGGCGCCATGGTTCGTAACGAAGAGGATTCTCGATCCGTCGCGGCTCCAGCCGACCGGGCGGGTGGTGGCGCCGAGGAAGGTGAGGCGTCTGGCCTCGCCGCCGGAGGCGGGCATCACGTAGAGCTCGGCATGCCCCTCGTCCTTCGAGGCGAAGGCGATCAGCCGTCCATCGGGGGAGATGCGTGGGTGGCTCGCCTCGCTGGCGCTGGCGGTCAGGCGTCGTGCGACGCCTCCCTCGGCCGGCACCGACCAGAGATCGTCCTCGCTGGTGAAGACGATCAGGTCGCGCCAGATCGACGGAAAGCGATAGTATCCGGTCTGCATATGGGATGTTGGGTTGCGTGATCGATGCGGAAGGTTCGCCGCCGGTGGGGCGATCCCGTGAGCGACGCGCCCGTTCGTACGGGAGCGCGTCGGGTGGGGAGACCGAGAGGTTCAATATAGCTCCGCGTCATCGATCTGGTCGATTCCGGCGGATCGATTCCGGGGCCTGGCGTCACGGGGGGCATCACCGGGAGCGGGAGATCGGCAAGGGCCCGTGAAAATGGCTCCACGGGGCGATTTTTCGGCATCGCTCCAAAAAATTCGTGCCGAAGAAACTTTTCTCGAATGACAGTGTTCCTGGTACCAAATGCTTGAGAGTTCGCGCAATCCGCTGACTAGCGACGAAGAGCTGATGGAACGGTTCAAGGCGGGTGATGAAGCCGCCTTCGTCGAGTTGTACAAGCGTTACAACAGACGCGTCTACGCGTATTGCGTGAAAATGGTGAGCGTCAAGGAGCTCGCCGAGGATGTGTTCCAGGAGATCTTCACGCGGGTGGCGCGGAAGCGGGAACACTTCAAGCATGGAAATTTTGCCGCCTGGCTGTTCGCGATCGCTCGCAATCTCTGTCTCAACACCCTGCGGGACAAATTCGAGCATGTTCCGATCGAGGATGTCGCCGAAACGCTGCAGACCAATCTCGACGAAGGGGAATACGATCAGACCTCCGAGATCCTGAAGCAGGCGATAGAACAGCTCCCGACCGACCTCCGCGAAGTGCTCGTGCTCAGGGTCTACAACGGTCTCAGCTACAACGAGATCGCCGATCTGACCAAGACGAAGCTTGCGACGGTGAAGGTCAGGATCTTCCGGGCGAAGCAGCGATTACACGAGATTCTAACTCCATATTTCGTGGATAGATATGAAGGCTGAAGAGTTAATCGTCGGGCATTTCGATGCGGCGCTCACGCCGGCACAGGAGGCGGAGCTCCAGCGGCTTCTCTCCGGTTCGCCGGAGGCGCGGGCGACCTACGATCGTCATGCGAATATTCACGCACTGCTTCTGCAGGATGCGGCCTCGCTTGCCCCGTCGGGCGCGCTCGACGAGGCGGTGATCGGCGCGGCGCTGAGCACCCCGGCCGAGATCGCCGGCGCCGGCGCGGCCGGCATGGGCTTCGGCGCCAAGATGGCGGCCATCGTCTCGAACTTCGCCGTAGGCGGCCTCTCCTTCGTGCTGATGAGCACCTCCACCTCGGAGCATACGCAGCACATTCCCCCGGCAACTCCGGCTCCGGCGGTCAGCCCGATGCCGAAGAGCACGCCGGTGACGCTGCCGTCGAGCCCCGAGGCCGAGTCGACCTCCACCGAGGCGCGGCCGGTCGAGGCCTCCAGGCCGAGCGCCGGCGCCGATCAGCGGAAGGAACAGGCCACCGCGCTCCGCTCCACCAAGAAGGGGAGCCGCGCCGGGGTGAAGTCCTCCGACGCCGATCAGAAGCCGACGCTGTCGCTGCCGAAGGATGCCACGGTGATCACGCATCCGCCGAAGGTCGACAACTCCGGCGACGAGAAGTAAGAGAAGCCGACGAATACCACGCGGCGCTTGCCGCCGGATCGTATCTTGCGCGCATCCGGATTGCGTTCGAGCGAGTGAATGGCGCGCGAGACTTCTCCATACCGCAATGTGCTCTTCGCGCTGGCCATGCAGCTGTGCTGCATGGCCGGTGTCGTTTGGGGGCAGAACGACGGAAGCACGGCTGACGGAAGCGCGGCTGACGGAAGCGCGGCTTCACGCCCCGAGCTTCACGCCGGCCCGTTCGGGATGACCGGCCCGTCGCGCGAGCTGGTGAGCCTCCCGTTCTGCGAGCTGATCCGCCATGGCTCCGGCTCCCGCTGGAGCTTCGGCTTCCTCTTCGAATACGCCCTCTCCGATAAGCTCTCCTTCCAGCTCCGTCCCTCCGTCGACGGGCATGTCGGCTCGCTTCGCGAGACCGTGACCGGCGACCTGCTGGTGGCCGAATCCCCGGACGTGCTCCGCCCGGTCACCGTGGACCAGGTGCTCGACTTCCGCGAATACTCCGTGGGGCTCGCGCTGGTGGCGCGTCGCCAGCTTCTTCCCCGGCTCTTCCTGCAGGGATCGATCGGCCTCGGCCACGCGTTCAGCGTGAGCCAGACCTATCGCCAGGTTGCCGTCGAGCCGGCCAACTGGCTCTTCGGCAACAACCGGCGCGAGATCACGCTCGACAGCGGCGCCCTGGTGCCCCCCCCGACGCTCATGCTCGACGTGGCCGCCGGGCTCAGCTACGACCTGCCGATCTCCACCAGATCGATGCTCTCCCCCGAGATCTCCCTCCGGTTCCCGATCGTCGACCACGCGGCCGACGGCTCCTGGCGCGACCTGACGCTGCTGGTCGGCGCCACGCTCCGGTTCGGCATCGGCGGCCGGCAGAAGCCGGTGGCGGATACTCCCGCCGTCGAGCCGCCCCGCCCCGACACGCCGGTGGTGGCGCGCCCGCGGCCGACGCTCATTCCGTCGATGATGACCGAGCCGGCGACGGTCGAGGTGCGGATCAACGAGTACGATTCCACCGAGGCGCTGCCGCTGCTCAACCAGATCTACTTCGCCGAGGGGAGCGACTCGATCGGCGCCCGCTACACGCGGCTGACGCCGGAGCAGGCGCAAGACTTCTCGAACACGAACCTCACCGGCAGCGCGCTTGACGTCTACTACAACCTCCTGAACATCATCGGCCGGCGGATGCTGGATGCCCCGCGCTCGGCGCTGACGATCAACGGCTACCGCAGCGGCGGCGAGAGCGATCCCGGCATCGCGCGGCGCCGCGCCGAGCGGATCAAGGCCTATCTGGTCGAGACCTGGGGGATCGATCCCTCCCGGCTGAAAGTGGTCGGCGGCAAGCTCCCGCCGAATCCCTCGGCGGAGACCACGCTCCAGGGGCGCGCCGAGAACGCGCGCGCCGAGCTGATCCCCTCCGATCCGAACATCACCGCGCCGGTGCTCCGCCGGCATATCCAGCGGGTTGCAACTCCGCCGTCGGTTGTCTTCTTTCCACGGGCGATCGCCGAGGCGGGGGTCGCCTCCTGGAGCATCGACGTGGTGGAGGGGGAGCGGCTCTGGAAGCGCTTCGCCGGCGTGGGGAAGCTCCCCGATTCGATCAGGTGGAACTGGCGTGGCGATGCCGGCTCGCTCCCGACGCTGCCGATGCACCTGAGTCACAGCTTCGGCGTCACCGACAGCACCGGCCAGAGCGCGACAACCCCGCTCTCCTCGATCGACGTCGCCTATCACTCCCGCGCCGAGACGCTGGAGTACCGGGAGAACGATTCGACGATCGAAAGCTATTCGCTCCTCTTGTTTAACTTCGACAGTCCGAAGGTGAGCGAGGGGGACCGAGCGCTGCTGCGCGCGATCGCCGGCAACATCAGGCGCCAGGCCGTGGTGCGGCTCACCGGCTATACCGATTCCCTCGGCGGCGCCGAGCACAACCGCGAGCTTGCAATGCTCCGCGCCGGGGAGGTGGCCAAGATCCTCCGCGGCCTCGTGCCCCGCGGCGTCACGATCGTCGTCGACGACAAGGGAGGGGAGAAGGAGCGATTCCCCTACGACACGCCGGAGGGACGCGCGCACTGCAGAACGGTGATCATCGAAGTGCGTACCCCCGTCTCCGCCGGTTCCTGAGCAGACGCCCGCCTCAGCCCGCTCTCTTCCCGTCCGTTCCGCTCGCGGTTCCGACCAGACATTTCCGATTGAGCTTTTTCGATTGATCGTGGCGTGAGATCTCCCCGTCGACATATCGCGCGACATGCCTCGACGACGCGGGTCGCCGCGCCGCGCCATGCTCGCGCCGCCGTCGGCTCCATGGCCGCGCTCGTCGCCATCCTCCTTTCTCTCCTGATCCCCGGCCCACTCCGCGCCGGCACTCCGAACGCCGCTTCCGAGGATCGCTCCGAGGATCGCTCCGAGGATCGCTCCGCCGCTTCCTTCGGCGGACGCGTGGCCCCATCTGCGCTCCAGTTCGTCGAGAACCGGGGGCAGTGGGATCATCGCGCCCTCTTCCGCGTCGAGCTCGGCGACATGCGTGCCTGGTTCACCGCCGAGGGGATCATCTACGATCTGATCGGATCCGAGGGGCGCTTCGCGCTGCGGCAGCGGTTCCTCGGCGCCCGCGCCGGAGCGCCGATCCCCGGCGCGGCCACCGGCGCGCGCTGGAGCTATCTCCGCTCCGACGGACGGCCGATCGCCAGCCCGGGACGGGAGGAGATCACCTATCGCGATATCTATGCCGGCATCTCGCTCCGCTTTCATGGACGCGAGGCCGCGCTCAAATACGACCTGATCGTCGAGCCCGGCGGCAGGCCGTCGTCGATCAGGATGGCCTACGACGGCGCCGAGCCGGAGATCACGCCGGAGGGAGCGCTCAGGCTCGCCACGCCGCTCGGCGCGATGGTCGAGGAGCGTCCCTACTCCTATCAGGTGATCGACGGCGCGCGCCGCACCGTCCCCTCCCGGTTCGAGCGGCGCGGCGACGCGATCGGGTTCAGCCTCGGCCGCTACGACCGCCGCTATCCGGTGGTGATCGACCCGACGCTCGTCTACAGCAGCTATCTCGGCGGCACGCGCGTCGACTCGGCGCGCGGCATCGATCTGGACGCGCGCGGCTGCCTCTACGTGGCCGGCGTTACCCGCTCGGAGAATTTCCCGACCACCATCGGCGTGGTCGATCCGTTCGGGTCGAGCGACATCTTCGTGGCGAAGTTCGATCCTACCGGACGAACGCTGATCTGGGGCATGCTGATCGGGGGACGTGGGAACGACGATCCGGCCGGCATCCGCGTCAGCGCCGCCGGCATCGTGACCGTGGCCGGCACCACGACCTCCGCCGATTTCCCGGTCACCAGCCGGGCCATCGACGCGACCTTCGAGGGAGCCTCCGAGGGATTCGTTCTCTCGCTGACGGCCGACGGCACGCGGCCGCGCTACGTCACCTATCTCGGCGGCGGCGGCGAGGACCATATCGACGGCTTCGCGATCGACTCCCGCGATTCGGTGGTGGTGACCGGATGGACCACGTCGAACAATTTCCCGGTGACCTCCCGCGCCTACCTGGTGAACAAGGGGGGCGGGGATGATGCCTTCGTGGCCAAGCTCGGCCCCAACGGCGATCGGATCAGCTTCGGCACCTACCTCGGCGGCGATGGCGACGACCACGCCACCGCGATGGCCCTGGAGCGTGGCGGCGCGGTCTACCTGACCGGGTGGACCACCTCCTCCGGCACCGGCATCGGCGCCTTCCCGACCACGGCGGATGCCTTCTCCCGCACGCTCCGCGGCGGGCGGGACTGCTTCGTGGCGCGGCTCCGTTTCAACGGCGAGGTGCTCGACTACGGCACCCTGATCGGCGGGTCCGGGCTCGACCAGCCGAACGCGATCTCGATCGATTCGGCCGGCGGACCATATATCACCGAC
>JBEHWX010000007.1:0-99162 GCA_048498995.1 Bacteroidota bacterium | reverse complement strand
CTCTGGAAGAAGCGCGAGGTCTTTAACCCTCTGCATCACCAGAGCTCGCTTGTTCCGGCTACCTAACCCTTTTTGAACCTAACACAGTACACTACCGACCTGCGGCTTTCGATGTGCCAACTAGGGACTTGCCGTGGTATCCATGCGCACGCTGAAGACGTGCGGCTACCGGACATACCATGCGCTCCAAACCTCAGGTGGTAGGCGCAGCTCTTCAGGCTGCGCCGTGATACCGCGAACAGCGCACGCTGAAGACGTGCGGCTACCGATGTAGGGCGGCCAGCATGGATGCGATCTGAAATGCAACGAGGCCGGGAGAATCATCTCCCGGCCTCGTTCGTTATTCGGCGTAGTACGAGCGATACGCGCTCGCGATCATGGGGCGATCACTCGCCGGCGCGGGAGAACTTCGGCTCCTCGAGCGTGAGCATCAGCGAGACCCGGTGCGTCTGGCCGAGCCCGGCCTGGTCGGCGCTCGGCTGCACGAACGCGTAGTCGATGTTCAGCTTCGGAAGCTTGATGCCGGCGCCGACGGTGAGCTGTCCGAGCTCGGAGTAGCCGCCGCGCACGAAGACGCGATCCTTGAAGGAGTATTCCATGCCGGCCTGCAGATCGAGCGAGGCGAAGCCGAGGTCGACGTTGGTGGCCTCGTGGCGTCCCTCGAAGCGGAACACGCCGTCGAGCACCGGCATGATGCTGTGCGCGTCGGTGATCCGGTAGCGGTAGGCGCCGCCGAGCCGAAGCGTGGGGACGATGAACTCCTGATTGCCGGTATCCCAGGAGAGGAGCGACTTGGTGGCATCGGCGAGCGTGGCGCCGAGCATCAGGTTCTCCATCGGCCTGTAGGATGCGCTTGCGTCGATGCCGAGTCCCCAGGCGGAGTGCTCGAGCACGGTCTTGTAGAACACCTTCAGATTGCCGCCGACCGAGAGCCGGTCGTTGATCTTGCGGGCGTACGATCCGAACACCGCCCAGTCGGCGGCGTTGCCGATCTTGATCTTCGCCTCGTCGATACGGTCATCCTCGTCGAGGATGCCGTTGCCGTTGCGGTCGATCAGGGCGTTGCGCGAATCCTTGATGCCGTCCATGCCGAGCCGGATGGCGCTGATGCCCAGCGTCTGGTTGGCGCCGACCGGGAGCGCGCCGCCGGCGAAGTCGTAATTGATCTGGCCGCCGAAGCGGGACTCGTGGAGGATCGCTATCTGCGGATAGTTCACCAGCGAAAGGGAGGCGGGGTTGAAATATCCGGCGGTGACATCGTCCGAAAAGCCGGTGCCGGCGCCGCCGAGGGCCGCCGAGCGGGCTCCGACGCCGGTGGAGAGGAATTCCCCCGCGTACTTCGCGTTGGAGAAGCCCTGGGCGTCGGCAACGTGGGGCAGAGCGAGGGCGAGCGCCGCGCCGACGAAGAACGATTTGGTCATAGCAAATGAATTAGCGTGTAGATGCCGCACTTCGGCCAAGATAGTCATCACTGCCGGTGAACGCGAGGGCTTTGATGGGTGGGGATCACGATTTACACGTATGAGCGTCATCCACGAGCGCCATCCATGAGCCGCATGCATGCATGGTAGCCCGCGCTCCATGTGCTTGGGCGGGGAGTGCGGGACGGCTTCGGAACGTGCTCCTGAGAGAGGTGCGTGGATACACACATAACAGAATGTTTTCGTGAGAGATACCTCTTGCAGACAGCCCTTGGATGCATTAGTTTTGCTGTCCCTTAACGATCGCACGCGGGAATAGCTCAGTTGGTAGAGCACAACCTTGCCAAGGTTGGGGTCGCGAGTTCGAGTCTCGTTTCCCGCTCAAAATGGAGTCCGCTCCAAATCTAGATCACAGGTAGTCCTGGCGTCGTCGCTCGCATGATGTCAGGACTTCTTTTTTTTGGTCAAATCGATTCGAGGACGTCGAACGGGTCTGAATCTTGCGTGGCCAGTTCGCGACCGCGAAACGAAACCACCGGCAGGTGACGTTGAAGACGCGCAGGCCGGCGATCAATAACAGTGAATCATCCGCACGAAGCAATGACTCGCGTTGTCTACATCCCCGGCGACGGCATCGGCCCCAGCATTGTCGAATCTGTCCTCACGATCATGGAGGCCGCAGGCGCCGAGATCGAATGGGTGGAGGCCTCGGCAGGGCTCGGCACCTACGAACGTGAAGGAAACCCGTTGCCGCAGGCGACGATCGATGTCATCCGCGAGGTAGGCGTCGCGCTCAAGGGCCCGTTGACCACGCCGGTCGGCACCGGCTTTCGCAGCGTGAACGTCGCGCTGCGCCGCGAGTTCGATCTGTATATCAATCTTCGTCCGACCCGGAGCTTCGAAGGGGTCGCAAGCCGCTACAGCGACATCGATCTGGTAATCTTCCGCGAGAACACCGAGGGGCTCTACTCCGGCGTCGAGCGTTATGCCGACGAGGAGAAGAACGTGGCCGAGTCGGTCGCGATCGTCACCCGCAAGGGAGCCGAGCGGATCGTCACCGCCGCGTTCGAGTACGCCGTTGCGCAAGATCGGAAGAAGGTCACGATCGTCCACAAGGCGAACATTCTGAAGTTTACCTCCGGCATGTTCCTCGAGGTCGGTCGTCAGGTCGCCGAGCGCTATCCGCAGATCGTCTGCGACGACAAGATCGTCGACAACATGGCGATGCAGATGGTGATCAACCCGAATCAGTTCGACATTATCGTCACCACGAACCTCTTCGGCGACATCCTGTCGGATCTTGCCAGCGGTCTGGTCGGCGGCCTCGGCCTCGCGCCGGGGGCGAACATCGGCGCTTCGGTGGCGGTGTTCGAGGCGGTGCACGGCTCGGCGCCGGATATCGCCGGCAAGAATCTGGCGAACCCGGCCGCGCTGCTGCTGGCCGGCACCATGCTGCTGCGCCATATCGGACAGAAGACGACCGCCGACAAGATCGAGCGGGCGCTGGCCGAGGTGATCCGCGACGGGAAGCAGGTGACGCGCGACCTCAACCGCGAGGGGGGCGTCGGAACCACGGAGATGACCGCGGCGATCATCGAGCGGCTGGCCTGAGCGGGCTGGATCAACGGTCGGAAGGATCATGCTCAAGTACGTTCTCAACGTCATCATCTATCTGGCCCTTGCCGCCTGGATCGGGAGCGTCCTGTTCTTCGGCATCGGCGTGGCCGGGGCGGTCTTCCAGCCCGGGCTGCTTCCGAGCCGGACGCTGGCCGGCGCGGTCAACGGCGAGATCATCCGCCGGCTCGGCATGTTCGAGATCGTCGCCGGCGTGCTACTGGTGGGCGGGACCCTCTACACCGCCTTCCGTTACCGTCAGTGGATGAACTGGGCCACCCTGGTGATCTCGGCCGCGATGCTGGCCACCGCGTTCTACTACACGAACGTTCTCTTCCCGAGGGTGAACGCGACGCGGATCGCCATCGGCGACTTCGACGCGATCCCGGCTGAAAAGATGGCGCTGCGCGATGCGTTCGACGCCGACCACCGGCTCTATTCGTCGCTGGCCAAGGGAGTGCTCTTCGGCGGCGTGGTGGTGCTGGTGCTCCACACGGTCGGCTTCGTCCGGTACACCGAGCTGCACGCACGGCGCTACCGGGAGCTGGAGCGGAGCGTCAGGAGCTCGCGCAAGGATGAGGAGAAGGGGACGATCGACCGCAAGGTGGTCTGAAACTTCCCTCGCCCGGCCGTGCATCGGCGCCCGAAACGGCCGTGGAAGGGGAGTGAGGAGGATGTTCGGGGGAGGGAATCGTCGAAACGGATGAAATTTGTGAGATCGGGATGCACATCCCTCTTGCCTCGGGCACTCGGAGATTGTAAATTTGCCGCGTCGATGGTGTTCCCGTCGGCGCAGACGGAAAGATGCAGGAGTGGTTTAACTGGAACGCCTGGAAAGCGTTTGTACGGCTCAAACCGTACCGAGGGTTCGAATCCCTCTCTTTCCGCCCGCTGGAGGCGCGGTGATTCCGACGGATCATCGCGCTTCTTTCTTTTCCGGCCGCCGGAATCTCCTTCCACGACTGTGAGCCTTTCGAATGATCTGCCTGTTCGAAGACCGCCTCGTCGAGAACTTCTACCCGCTCGGGCTTACCCGTCATCTCTCCCATCTTCTCGTCGGCACGATGACTCTGCGCGCCCGCGCTGAACGGGCCCTCGGGGATTCCACCGTCACGCTCCATGGCCGCCGGCATATCCGTGCCTATCACGGCGCCCTGGGCGACGCGGTGACCGCGCCGGAGGAGACCACGCTGTTTCTGAACGCCCGCGTCCCGGCGCTGGCCGAGCTCATCGCCTCCTTCCCGACCTCCGACGAATGGATCCTGGCCCACGGCTCGACCGTGGTCGCCGCCCGCCTCGGCCCCGGCGCCATCTCCCGGCTCGACTGGGAAGCCGACGCGCTCGAACTGCCGCTGCATGGCGATATCCCGGTCCATCAGGTGGAGCCTCCGATCGCCTACGAGTATCTCTGGGATCTGCTGACCGACAACGGCGCGCGGATCGCCGCCGACGCCGCGCTGATCGCCCGGGACGGGGAGGAAGGAGTGGTGATGTCCGGCGCCCACGTGATGCATCGCGACAACGTCATCCTCGGCTACGGCTCGACGGTAATGCCAGGGGCGGTGATCGACGCCGGTCCGGGTCCCGTGATCATCGGACGCGGGGTCGAGGTGATGCCGAACGCCGTGATCGAGGGGCCCTGCTACATCGGCGACGGAAGCCGGATCAAGATCGGCGCGAAGATCTACGGGCAGACGTCGATCGGGCCGAGCTGCAAAGTCGGCGGAGAGGTGGAGAACACCATCTTCATCGGCTTCGGCAACAAGCAGCACGACGGCTTTCTCGGCCACAGCTACCTCGGTGCCTGGGTCAACCTCGGGGCGGACACGAACACTTCGGATCTGAAGAACAATTACGGTACTATTCGCGTCAAGCTCGCCGGCCGCGAGGTCAACTCCGGCCGGATGTTCCTCGGCTCGCTCATCGGCGACCACGCCAAGACCGGCATCAACACCATGCTCAACACCGGCACGGTGATCGGCGTGGCGGCCAACGTCTTCGGCGGCGGGTTTCCGCCCAAGGAGATCCCGAGCTTCGCCTGGGGAGGGGCCGACGGGTTCGAACGCTTCGAGCTCGGACGCGCCATCGAGCTCGCGCGCACCGTGCATGGTCGGCGCCGCGTTCCCTTCACCGACGCCGACGAAGCGCTTCTCCGGCACGTCGCCGAATCCACGGCGACCCCCGGCACCGAAACACTCAACACGCAGGACGTATGAGATCACGCAGCATCGCATCGTCGAGCCTCGCGCTCGTCACGCTCATGGCCGCGCTTCTGGCCGGTTGCGGCGGACCCAGCCGCGTCGTCATCGAGGGATATCCCGAGGCGGAGCTCAACCGGAAAAAGATCGTCCTTCTGCTCCCGGAGATGAACGATCTGGTGATGAACAACTCCTCGGTCTACGCCGCCAGCCGCGGGGTGACCACCGAGGGGGCGCGCGAGGCGCTGCGCGACGAGCTCCGCACCAGCCTCTCGGCCGCGCTCGGCGTCCGCCTCGATTCCAATACCGTCACCGCGTATCGCGACGAGACGGTCTCCGGCATCGTGACGCTCGACGCCACCGACGACCTCAACGCCGGCACGCCGAAATCGTGGGACAAGTTCAACGACGCGGCGCGCCAGGGGAACATCGATTTCTTCCTGGTGATCACACGCTTCAGCGTCGCCAACACGCCTCCGGCAACGACCGGGGCCGGCCGCGGCGACGAGACGGTCAACGCCACCTTCTCGCTGCTCGACCCGGTGAAGCGTCGCGTGATGACCACCGGCGCCATCGAGTTCACGGCAAAGGATCCGCGCGTGCCGGCCGATACCTACACGCGCCTTGCCGACGAGCTCACCCGAAAGCTCCCGTTCCACGTCAAGGCCGGTTCGTAACCGGCTCGCGATTCGAGCTTCGCCCGTCGCTCTTCCTCCAGCGTCCGGGCGACCACACACGGCGCGTCCGGCATCGAGGGCGGGCCTGAACGCAACGGTCCAACGCGAACGCGCGCCCCGTCCCGCGACCGCCGGCTGCCTCGGGCATCCGGACGTCACGAGACGGGGCGCGAGCTCTCACCAGGGGGAACACTCAGATGGTACGCACCAGATCTCTCCTCATCGCCGCGCTCATGGCGCTGCCGGCGCTTGCCGTCGCGCAGCCGGAGCGGGTCAATCTCGGCTCCGGCATCAACTCCGAGTACAGCGAGCTGCAGCCGATCGTCACCTCCGACGAGCAGGTTCTCTTCTTCACGCGGAAGGGGGATCCGAGCAACGTCGGTGCCTCGACGCGCCCGGACGATGAGGATATCTGGTACGCGCTCCGCCGTCCCGACGGCACCTGGTCGCCGGCCGTCCACATGGAAGGGCCGCTCAACACGACGCAGTACGACGGCGTGCGCGCGGTCAACGCGAGCATGACCCGTCTCTACCTTCAGAATCAGTATCGCGCCGACGGCAGCAGGGGGAAGGGCTTCAGCGTGAGCGAGCGGAACCCCGACGGCTCATGGGCCTATCCGACGCCGCTCGAGATCGAGAATTACTACAACGACACCACGGTCGCCGGGCTCGCGGTCTCCAACGACGAGAACGTGCTGCTGCTGTCGTTGAAGCGGAAGGACTCCAAGGGGCAGCACGATCTCTACGTGTCGTTCAAAACCGGACCGAACAACTACAGCGAGCCGAAGAACATCGCGACGCTCAGCACCGATCGCGACGACTTGGCGCCGTTCATCGGCTTCGATGATCGGACGATCTACTTTCCGTCGAGCGGATGGGGGGCCGAGGAAGGGCTTCCCGATGTCTTCATCTCCCGCCGCCTCGACAGCACCTGGCTGAACTGGTCGACGCCGGAGCGGCTTCCGTATCCGATCAACACTCCCTCGGCCGACTTCTATTTCAATCTCTCGGCGAACGCCGACACGATCTATCTGTCGAGCTGGCACGAGACGTCGACCCGCGGCTTCGGCCGCGCCGACATCTGGAAGACCGCGCTGCCGGAGCGCTACCGGCCGGCCACGCTCGTTGCCGCCGATGATGCCGGGCACGCCAGGCCGGAGGATGGGAAGAAGGAGGCGGCGGTCGAGACGATGCCGGTGGTGGCCGGAACGCTCTTCCGCCTGGACAACGTCTACTTCGACGTCGACAAGGCCACGCTCAGGAGTGAATCGATCGAGACGCTCAACAAGTTGATCGGCGTGATGCAGCGCTATGCGAAGATGCGCGTGGAGATTCAGGGACATACCGACAGCGACGGCAGCGATGCGCACAACGACACGCTCTCGGGCGATCGCGCGGCGTCCGTGGTGGGATTTCTGGTCGAGCACGGGATCGGCCGCGAGCGTCTGGAGTCGCGCGGCTACGGCGAGCACAGCCCGATCGCGCCGAACACAACGTCTGCCGGCAAGCAGCTCAACCGTCGCGTGATGGCACTGGTCATCAGCAACGAGGAGACGAAGAGCCGTTGAGCGATTCGAGCGCGCGGCTCGCGGGAGCCGGAACCGATGCGGCGCGCCTGCCCGATGGCGGCGCGGCGGCGACCTCAGGCTGCACGGGGCGGGGACTGATGCTGCTCCGGCTGGTGGCCGCGCTCGGCGCGGCCGGACACCTCACGCTCCTGCTCCGTCCCTTCCACGATTTTCTTGCACGACCTTTCCTCGAGGATGCCTTCTACAGCCTGAGCGTGGCCCGCTCGATCGGCATGGGAAACGGCCTCACGGTGGACGGCGTGCATCCGACCAACGGCGTGCAGCCGCTGATCTGTTTCCTCTACGCCCCCTGCTTCACCCTAACCGGTGGGCAGACCGAGCCGGCGCTGCGGCTGGCGATGATCATCCAGCTGCTCCTCTTCTTCTTCGCCGTCGGCGCCATCGCGCGCTTCACCGCGTCGCTTCGGCGCGATGATGAGAACGGTGGGGGTGAGAGGAAGGAGATCTTCTGGCTGATGGCCGCCGCGCTCCTCTGGAACTACACCATCCCGGCGATGTTCCTGAACGGGCTGGAGACCGGGCTCTCGACCGGACTGGCATTCACCGCCGCCTGGTACTACAACGCGAAGATCGCCGCGCATGACCGGCCGTCGCTCTGGCGCTCGGCGATGCTCGGGGCGATCCTCGGCCTGGCGGTGCTGGCGCGGATCGACATCGCCTTTCTCGTGGTGGCGATCCTTGTCTGGCATCTCTACCGGATGCACCGCCGCCATGCTCCGTCCCCCGGACAGGGGCGCGATGTCGGGGCACTGGTCCGCACGCTCGCCGAGTGCATGCTGATCGGCGGCATCGCCCTGGCGGTGAGCTCTCCCTGGTGGATCTACAACGCGACGGTCTTCGGAAGCCTGGTGCCGATCAGCGGCCAGGCGCAGGAGATGCTGATCGGCAGCCGCCTCTGGGTGGTGCTGATGACGATACACGCGCTGTCCGATGCCTTCCTCTTCGTGGCGCACACGTCGAACATCTACTTCGCCGGGTTCTTCACGATCGTGGTGGGGATGTTCCTCTTCGCGCTGGCCGGCGCGGTCGTGATGACGGTGCCGACGTGGCGTCGGGCGGTGGGGGAGACGGCCTCGGCGCTCGGCGGCCGGTGGCGTCTGGGGTGGCTGGTGCCGATGGCTCTGTTTTCCGGAGGGCTGATTCTCTACTACACCTCGTATTTTAGCGCGCCTCACTTCCAGTGGCGCTATCTGATCGTGCCCCGCCTGCTGATCATGCTCGGGATCGTCATCTTCCTCCACGATCTCTGGCGCCGCGTGCCGGCGCGCTCCGGGCTCCGCGGCATGATCTCGGCGGCGATGGTGGCGGCCGCCGCGCTGGTGGTGGTGGCCTATCGGGGCAACTTCAGAACCGAGTGGAACAACATCTTCCTCGTGCCGGGGGAGTGGATCTCGGCGCATGTGCCGCCGGGGGAGTCGGTGGGGATGTTCCAGTCGGGAACGACCGGCTTTCTGCATCCGGGGACCGTCGTCAACCTCGACGGCAAGGTGAACGCCGATGCCCTCCGCGCGTTCCAGCGGAAGCGGCTGCCTGCCTATGTCGATTCGATGCGCTTCGAGTATATCATCGACTGGGATTTCTATACGCGCAACATCTTCTCGGACCCGCGCCTCCGAAGCCATTATGCCCCGATCGATACCCTTCCCTTCGAATTCATCGTCTGGAAACGCGTCGATTCCTCGAAATGAAATTCGGCCCTGCTCCAAAAACGGTGAAACGGCGGCGAATTTTGATATGCAAGCGCAACTGCGCCTTAACTTGTTCAAAGTGAAATGTTCGTAGGGAGAGTAGACGAGCTTACCTCGGTCAGGGCGCATCTGGATGCCCCCCAGGGGGACGCCGGTTCCTCGATCGTGGCTCTGTACGGTCTGTTCGGCGCCGGCAAGACGACGCTGCTGCGGCGGATCCGCTCCATCGTGGAGGGGGATCGGCTCTCGCATGCCCTCTTCGTCACCAACGAGGATATCAACCTCGGCACGTTGCCGGAGTTCGTGTACAATCTCGCCACCGGCTTCATCTCGCTCGATCCCGACGTCACCCGGCTGATCACCGACGAGACCGACGCGCGCCGCCGCCGCTACCTGCAGATCGTCGGCAGGCTCAACGCCGATACCTTCCCGCTCCTCAAGGAGCTGCGCGAGGAGCGGCTGGTGCTCGCCGAGGGGAGCGGCACCTACGGCGAGCGACAGCTCGAGGCGGACATGCTCGCCCTCGAGATCGCCGTCAAGAATCAGTTCAACAACCCGGACGATCAGCGCCTGCTGCTGGACACGGCCAACGTGATGACCGAGTCGTTCATCGTCGACCTGATGAACACCTTCTTCCCGCTCGGCGAAGGGGACGAGGAGACGCTGGAGGGATTTCTGGCCGCCGGCAAGGCGCCGAAGAAGGTCATCCTGGTGATCGACACCTATGAGAAGATCACCTCGCTGCTGAACCCCTGGCTCCTCGAATCCTTCCTGCCGTACGCCTTTCAGAAGCGCTTCGGCGATTTCCAGAGCTACCGGACGCCGTATCTGCCGGACGGCACGTTCGTCCGGGAGTTCTTCGATTTCCGGCTCGTGATCGCCGGCCGCGAGCGGCTGTCGCTGACCGATCCGGAGCGGCGCTGGGACCGCTACCGCGACGTGCTGAGCGAAACGCGCGTCGGGCCGTTCAGCCAGCGGGAGCTGGGGGAATATCTCCGCCTCAACGGCTTCGATCCGGCCAAGGAGCTCGACCGCGTGGCCGAACTGACGCAGGGACTCCCGTATCTGGTCTCCCTCTGGGTGGACGCCACGAAGGCCGATGCCGGCGGGGCCGAGCGGGCGTTCGTCAACTCCCTGGCCGAGCAGCGGATCTTCTGGTACAAAACCCCAGAGCAGCAGGATTGGATCAGATCGGCGGCGTTTCTCGACTGGTTCGACGTGGACGCGCTCCGCTGTTTCGCGCCGATCGGCCGGAACGCGCAGCGCGCCTTCGAGTACCTCCGCAACTCGAGCGAGGTGGCGCGGCCGAGCGCCCGGAAGCAGGGGAAGTTCGAGGTGCACGAGATCATCCGCGTCGCGCTCCGACAGTCCACCTTCCAGGAGAGCGGCGACCTGGCGCTGCAGCTGAAGGAATCGGCCGAGGCGTTCTACGACGCCAGCGACCTGTTCAACCGCTTCGAGCCGGAGGAGCGCCACCTGCTCCGGCGGCTCGCCTATTTCGCCTCCTTCGACGACGAGGCCATCGACCTCTTCTTCGGCGGCGAGGCGCACATCGCGCGCGAGCTGGTGGCGCGCGCGGCCGACCTGTTCCTGGCCAAGCGCTTCACCCGCGCCTTCCAGCCGGAGGTGGCGCGGAAGCTGAAGCGCTATAACCGCTGCGCCGATCGCGAGGAGTATCAGCAGACCGTCGAGCATGTGCATCGCGTCTGGGAGAAGCGGCGCTCCGGCATCGAGGGGGAGATCGCGCAGAAGACCTCCGAGATCGACCGCGCCGAGGGGCGGATCCGCGAGCTGCATCAGGAGGAGAAGAAGAACGCCGAGCTCCGCGCCGAGGCGCGCCAGCACCTGACCTCCCTGGAAGGGGAGCTGATGCTGACCAAGCGGCGCTGGAACCAGCGGCTCACCTCGCGCGACGTGCTGGTGGCAAGAACGAGCTTCTTCCTGACGGTCCTGTTCCTGCTGGTGGTCCTCTTCGGCGACCTGATCCCGGTCGATCCGAAGAGCCTCGGGGTGATACGGACCGCCTCGCTGGTGATGACGATTCTCTTTCTCGGCATCTTCGCGCTCACGCTCGGCCGCATCCTCTACAACCGGAGCCGGCGCCAGGATCATCAGGCGCTGCGCGAGGATGTGATCTCGATCGAGCGACGGCTGCAGGACCGGCAGTACCAGTATCACGACCTTGCCGCCCGCACCGAGGGGGCACACGCGGAGATCGACGCGCTCCGCGCCCGGATCGGCGAGCTGCGCGGCGAGATCGAGACCCTTCGTCTTCGGCTGGCCGAGCCCTATGTTTGATCCGGTTTCCGAAAACGGAACCCTGGAGCCCTCCCCGACGTAGGGAGGGGACATGGCCCGACCGGCGGGCCTCCGTCCGGCTTCAACGCATCGCGGAGCAGCTATGTCCTCTCGCACCTGCACGATCATCCTTCTGGCGGCGCTGGCGCTCCTGGCCGCGCTCGGAACCGCGCGCGCCCAGGAGCGCGCGTCGTCCCCCACGGTCTATGTGATCGAGATCACCGGCGAGGTCGATCTCGGGCTGCAGACCTACGTTCAGCGCGTGTTCCAGGAGGCGGCCAGCCACGGAGCATCGGCCGTCGTTCTGCATGTCAACACCTTCGGCGGCCGCGTGGACGTGGCCACCGAGGTCAAGGACGCCATCCTCGCCTCCCGCATCCCCACCATCGCCTTCGTCGACCGTCGCGCCATTTCGGCCGGGGCGCTGATCGCCCTGTCGGCCGGCAAGATCGCCATGGCCCCGGGGGGCTCGATCGGCGCTGCCACGCCGGTGTATCAGACGGGGGAGAAGGCATCGGAGAAGGTGGTTAGCTACATGCGCGGCGAGATGCGCGCCACCGCCGAGCGGAACCGTCGCGATCCCCGGATCGCCGAGGCGATGGTCGACGAGAGCGTGGCCCTGGCCGACACGGCGCTCAAGCCCACCGGCAAGCTCCTGACCCTGACGACCGAGGAAGCGCTCAAGCTCGGCTACTGCGACGTGGAGGCCTCCACGCTCCCGGACGCGCTGGCCCGGCTCGGCTATGGCGGGGCGCGGATCGTCAGGACCGAGCTCGAATGGGGGGAGCATCTGGTCCGCTTCTTCACCTCGCCCGTCGTCAATTCCATCCTGATCATGTTCGGTCTCGGCGGCATCATCTACGGCGTCAAGACCGGCCACTTCGGCGTGGTCACCGGCGCCGGGGTGGTGGCGATGACCCTCTTCTTCGGCGCGCAGTACCTGGCCGACCTCACCAACCTGATCGAGGTGGTGATGTTCGTGATCGGCATCGGACTGATCGCCCTGGAGATCTTCGTGATACCCGGCTTCGGCATCACCGGCGTGATCGGCTTCGTGATGGTGATCGCCAGCCTCTTCCTGGCGCTGATCGGCAATTTCGATTTCGTCTCGCTCGATTCGCTGGCCGTGCCGCTCTACACGCTCGTGGCCTCCTTCATCGGCCTCGGCATCCTGATCGCGCTGATGATCCGCTACCTGCCGCATTCGAGCGCGTTCAACCGCTTCGTGCTCAAGGGAGCCGAAACCGCGTCGGCCGGCTACGTCGGCGTCCCCGATTACCGCTCGCTGCTCGGCGAGGAGGGGGAGGCGCTCACGACGCTTCGTCCGGCCGGCATGGCGCTCCTCGGCCAGGAACGGGTGGACGTGATCACCGAGGGGGAGTATATCGGCGCCGGAGAGCGGGTGGTGGTGGTGAGAATCGAGGGGAGGAAGATCGTCGTCCGCCGCGCGCGCGCGGGGCAGGCGCTCCCCGACGCGACCCCGGATGCCGCCCCCGGCACCTCCTGAGCCGGTATCCCCGAAACGGCGCCACGGGTGGAGGGAAGGCTCCCGATCGCGAGCTTCGGTGAGGCGCGGCGCCGTCCGAACCGTACCACGCATTCTTGCGAATATTCACGCGCATGACAAGTCCTGACGATTCTTCGTCGGGACCTGTCGTGCTTGGCAAGGTCTTTGTCAGGATCCCGTATGATGCGCTCGACTCTGAGTTTGTTGGGATTACTTCTGCTCGCACTCGCCCCGGCGTTTCTGGTAACGTCGCCGGCGGCCGCTCAGCAGATCCGCGACGGCATCGAGACCCGTCGCATCAAGCCCTTTATCCTCTCCCGAGTCGAGATCGTGCGCCAGGACGTGTTCGACAGTACCACCGGGATTCCCCTCATCACGCCGCTGCTCGATTATATCCACATCCTCACGAAGGAGCGTGTGATCCGTGACGAGGTGTTCGTCGATCCGGGGGATACCGTCACCCAGCACACGATCGACGAGATCGAGCGGAACCTGCACGCGCTCACGATCTTCTCGATGATCGACTTCGCGGTGATTCCCGATTCGAGTGAGGCCGACGAGGACGTGCCGCATGCCGTGCTGAAGATCACGACCCGCGACAGCTGGTCGACCCGCGTGGGGGGGAGCTACAGCAAGGACAACAACCAGGTTTCCTACGGCGCGAACGTCAAGGAAGTGAACCTGTTCGGTTACGGCCACCAGCTCAACATCGGAGCCGACTACACATCGCTCTACGATCGCGGGTGGCGCCTTACCGGCTCCTATACCGATCCGAACATCGCGGGAACGCATCTCCATTTCACCGGCGCCGCCGCGTTCTCCAAGTACGAACAGTCGACGGCGATCGGCCTCGGGCGCTCGTTCTACTCCGATCGCGTCCCCGTCGCGTACAACGCGGCGATCAGCCATTTCGATGGCGACGACTTCTTCTTTCTCCACTCACGTCCTCCCGGATCGCCGCTGACGATTCACGCGCGACGGACCGATGTGTTCGCCTGGGGGGCGCAGAGCCGGGGCTGGCCCGATCTGTTCCGCACGTCGCTGGCGGTCACCTTCAACAAGACCGAGCGGGATTCGTTTCCGCTCCTCCGATATGCCTTCGAGAACTCCGTCGGCGTCTTCGCCGGCATCTCCTCGCTCGGCAGAACCTACGCGCGGATCTGGAACGCCGACTTTCACGGCCGCTCCGAGGTGCCGATCGGCGGGATGGGGAGCGTGACGATCGGCAAGATCTCGCCGATCGACGGCGGACTGGACAACGTGGCCTACATCGGCGCGGAGGCGCGCAAGGCGATCGCCACCGACAACCTCTACGCCTTTGCCGGCGTGCAGGCCGGGACCGGCGTCGCCAAGAAGGAGGCCGCCTACACGCTGGAGCGGACGTTCGCCTCCGGAGCGCTCGGGATCGATCCCGGCTGGCTGGTGGCGCGCCTGGAGCAGACCACCGTCTGGCGCTGGCCGCGATATCTGTTTCAGCCGCTGGACAACGGCACCGGCCTCCGCGGCTACACGCGCAACGCCCTCTTCGGCGACAACAAGTTCGTCGGCAACCTCGAGTACCGGCTCATGCCGATCTTCGATCTGCTGATGTTCCAGTTCGGCGCGGCCGCCTTCTACGATATCGGCTCCGTCTGGGATCAGGGGGAGCAGCTCGGCGATCTCCGGTTCCACTCCTCGGCCGGCTTCGGGATCAGGGTCGCCAATCGGCGCGGCACGATCGACAAGGGGCTTCTGCGGGTGGACGTGGCCTACAACTTCGATGAGCGGCGCTTCGCGCAGATCATCATCAGCAGCTCCGAAGCGTTCGACGTCTTCGGCACGCTCGATTATCGTCCGCCGGCGCCGTACGTTCCGTGAGACGCGCCGACGGCGGTGGGGGAGCATGGTTTCCGAGACGATGATTTCCCCTCACGTCGAACAGGCATGATATACAGCCGGGCCCTCGGTACCGCCCGGCCGCGTGGCGTTCAGCCATGACGGCCGCGTGCGGACGGGCTCCGGCATCGAGTTCAATCGCGATCTCCGGTATGGTACGCTCGCTCCGGACACGAATTCTCATGGGGTTCACGCTCGTCGTGCTCCTCGTGACGTTCGTTTCGATATGGACGATCATGAACATCGTCGCCGTCGGCGACCGGTCGTCGCATATCCTGAACACGGAGCTGCGCGCGCTCAACTCCGCCCACACCCTCCGCCAGATCCTCACCAGCGAAAGCTCCTCGCTCGTTTCGTTCCTCGCCGGCGACCTGAGCGCCGATGCGGTCCGCGACAGCGTGGCGAACCTTCAGGAGAGCTTTCACCGCGAGCTGGAGCGCGCCGGGAGCACCGTCACCGACAGCGCCGGGCGCCTGGTGCTGGCGCGCGTGGGGGCACGCTACCACGACTACACGCTTCGGGTCGCGCGGATGATGTCGGCGCGGGTCGACAGCGCCGGGGCGGACAGGGGGGATCTCCGGTTCTACGCCGAGGTGGTGCGTCCCGCGTATCGTGGCGTGCTGGCGAGCGTGCTCGATTTCCGGGCGCTGAACTTCGAGCGCGGATCGTCCGAGATCGAGCGCGTCAGGAGCGGGGCGCTCTTCACCGCCTATTCCACCACGATCATCGCCTGTCTGATTCTGGTGCTGAGCGTGGTGGCGAGCCTGAAGGTATCGCAGGCCGTGCTCGCGCCGATCAAGCAGCTCTCCGAGAGCGTCAGGAACATCGCGCGCGGCGACTTCCGCCAGGAGATCAGCGTCGGCCAGGCCGATGACGAGCTGACCGGACTGATCCGGGACTTCAACGGGATGGCGCGGCGGCTCCAGGAGTACGACGCCACCAAGCTCGAGCAGATCGTGGAGGAGAAGCGGCGCTGCGAGAAGATCGTCTCCGACCTGTCGGACCTGATCGTGGCCACCGACGAGAACACCAAGGTGATCTACTTCAACAGCCAGGCGGAGTCGGTGCTGGCGCTGCCGGCCCGTCTGGTGCTCGGCGATCATCTCACCGAGCTTGCCAGCGAGCATCCGGTGATCGCGCGGATGAGCGACGACCTGCGCAACGGTCGCGTCGACGGTCCGGAGGAGACGGTCTCCACCCGGTCGCGTGGCCGGGACGTGGCCTTCGCCTACCAGGCGCAGTCGATCAGGAACGACGCCGACGAGATCATCGGCTACGTCTTCCGGCTGAAGGACGTGACCCGCTACAAGCAGCTGGACGATCTGAAGACGAAGGTGGTGACGGTGGTCTCGCACGAGCTCCGCACGCCGCTGACCTCGATCGGGATGAGCCTGGAGCTCTTCTCCGAGAACGGCTTCGGCGCCGGGCTCAACGACGTGCAGCGGGACCTTGTGCACAACATGCAGGAGGACGTGCGTCGGCTGCAGACGTTCGTCAACGATCTGCTGGATATTTCGAGGATAGAATCGGGGGCGCAGCGGTTGACCATGGGGGCGCACGCGCCCCGCGATCTGGTGGAGTCCGCGGTCCAGAACGTGGCCCAGCAGGCCGATCCCCACGACATCAGGATCGATGCGACCGGGGTCTCGCTCGATCTTCCGAAGGTGGTGGCAGACCACATCAGAATACTCCAGGTTTTCAATAATCTCTTCAGCAATGCAATTCGTTATACTCCCTACGGCGGCACGATTTCGGTTTCGGCTGTCAGAAGCGGTGATTTGATTCGATTTTGCGTTCGAGATAATGGTCCGGGAATCCCGATTGCCGAATCGAGGCAGATTTTCGACAAGTTCTACCAGATTCGGGATGATCAGAGGGCAGGCGGGTCAGGACTTGGCCTGACAATTGTTAAAGAGATCGTCGAGTCTCATGGTGGTTCGGTTTGGGTCGAAAGCGCCGTGGGACAGGGGAGCTCGTTTTACTTCACGCTCCCCATTGCCTCGGGTGGTGATACCGCCGATGAGCCAGCCAGAATAACACAGTAACCGATCCGCGGGTTGCCTCGCACAACGATGCATCGCACAACGATGCATTCGGCCGAAGCGCTCGAACAGCCGACAAACGGTCCGACGTCCGCCTCCGTGCCATCGGGGGGGATCCTTCACGTGCCGTGAATTCCGCCCGCCTGCAACCCTCGCCGCTCGGTGCCGGCTGTTGAACGCCGACATCGAACAGGGAGGGACCGGAGCCGGGAAGTGATCGATGCGATGAAGAGCCCGACGCGAACCTGCCCCGACCAGGAGCGACTCGACGCAAAGCCGGATCGGCGGCCGCGAAGGGGAGCGACGGAGCGGAAGGGACCGCGGGGCACGCGGGCAGCCGCCGCCGGCTGGAAGCCGCCGGCCGGATTCCGAAACGGATACCGCTGGCGAGACCGATTGGAGTGGAAACGCTTATGGATATGGTAGCGGTCGAGAAGAAGAACATCCTCGTCGTCGACGACGAAAAGAATATACGCTTCACGGTGACGCACGCGCTGACCAGCGACGAGTTCGAGATCGACGAGGCGTCGAACGGCATCGAGGGGCTCAAGAAATCGCAGGAGCGCTCCTACGATCTCCTCCTTGTCGATCTGAGGATGCCCGGGATGACCGGCATCGAGATGCTCCGCGAGATCCGGCGCCGCAAGGAGGATACGCCGCCGGCGGTGGTGATCACCGCCTACGGGATTCCGCAGCAGCTGCTGGAGGCCGCCTCGCTCGGCGCCATCGATTACGTCCGCAAGCCGTTCAGCATCCAGACGCTCCGTTCGATCGTCCGGACGATACTCGACCGGATCAATCTTCCCGGAGACTTCCTGCCGGTGACCGCGACGGAGCACCTGGAGGTGGCCAAGCGGAAGCTGATGTTCGGCGACGGCGACGGCGCCAAGAAACACCTGCAGCAGGCGATCGCGCTCGACCCGCGCAACGGCGAGGACTTCCTGCTCCTCGGCGTCTGCCTCCTCCTGGAGGAAAACAGGGATCAGGCCAAGGAGGCCTTCCAACGCGCCCTGATGATCGACCCGCTGAACAAGACCGCAAGTGAATACCTCGCGTGGCTCGCCGCCTGAGACAGGGCACGACGGGCACGCATCATCTCAACCGAGCAGAACCCTTGGAGACGCTCTCAAAGGACCCAACGACCGCGGTCGCCGAGTTCGTGCGCCTGTTCGCGCATGAGCTGAACAACCCCCTGGCGACCATCCGGATGTCTGCGGAGATGCTGCAGACAGGAACGCTTCCGCCGGAGATGCAGAACGAGATCGTCGACGTCGTCTTCAACGAAACCATCCGCATGGAGGCGTTGATCGAACAGGCGGTGTACTACACGGCGATACCTCCGGCCAATCCCCTCCCGGTCGAGATCGGCCAGCTTCTGGAAACGGTGCGCGACGCCGAGACGAATTCGATCGCCGAGGAGGCGAGCCCGATCGCCGTCGAGGTGGCCAACGTCACCGGCCTGGAGCAGATCGGCGCCGACGGACTGCAGCTTGCGCGACTGCTGCGCGAGGTGCTCGCCAACGCGCTGCAGTCGGGAGCTTCCCGCGTCGAGCTCAGCGCCCGATGCGACAACGACGACATCATCTTCCAGGTGAGCGACGACGGCGAGGGAATCTCCGCCGCGGCCGCCAAGAAGATCTTTCAACCTTTCTATACGACACGCGAAGGACGCCTTGGGCTCGGCCTCGCGACGGCAAAACGGATAGCAGAACAGCATGGCGGTGCAATTGAGGTGACGGATGCTGCTCCGGCCGGAACGATCGTATCCATCCGTATTCCGAATTCCGCAAGGTGAAGCCATGGCAAGAATTCTCGTTGTAGACGATCAGGCAAACGTCAGAAAAACATACGCCATGCTGCTCGCGGCCAACGGCCATGATGTCTCCGAGGCGAAGAACGGTGAGGAGGGGCTGAAGCTGCTCGGCGAGGACGATTTCGATCTCGTGATCAGCGATATGCGCATGGAGCCGGTCGACGGCATGGAGCTGCTGACCAAGGGACGCGAGTTCCGTCCGGAAACGGAGTTCCTGATGGTGACCGGCTTCAGCTCGGTGAAGGATGGCGTGGCCGCCATGAAAGTCGGCGCCTACGATTACATCACCAAGCAGACCAATACCGAGGAGCTGCTTCAGCTGATCCAGAAGGCGGTCGAGAAGCGGAATCTCAGCAGCAAGGTGAAGCTGCTTCAGCAGCGGATCCACGGCCCCGAGGCCTTCAGCCGGATCATCGGCAACTCCTCGGCGCTGCGCACGGTGCTGACGATGGTCGAGAAGGTGGCCCCGACCGATACCACCGTGCTTCTGCTCGGCGAGTCGGGCACCGGCAAGGAGCTGATCGCCGAGGCGATCCACCAGCTCAGCAACCGGAGGAACAAGAGCTTCGTGCCGGTCAACTGCGGCGCCATCCCGCCGAACCTCGAGGAGTCCACGCTCTTCGGTCACGTGAAGGGCTCCTTCACCGGCGCGCTGGCCAACAAGGACGGTCTGTTCAAGGAAGCCGACGGCGGAACGATCTTCCTCGACGAGATCGGAGAGATGCAGCTGGAGACGCAGGCCAAGCTCCTGCGCGTGCTCCAGCAGATGGTGATCTATCGCGTCGGCGACACGAAGCCGACGAAGGTCGATGTCCGGATCATCGCAGCGACCAACCGCGATCTCAAGAAAATGGTGGACGAGGGGCAGTTCCGCATGGACCTCTACTACCGGCTGAACGTGATCTCGATGCAGCTTCCGCCGCTGCGCGAGCGCGGCGAGGATATCGTGCTGCTGGCCAACTACTTCGGCGCGAAGCTCTCCGAGCGGATGAACAAGTCGTTCGAGGGCTTCTCTCCCGGGTTCCTCGAGTACATCGAGCGGTATCGCTGGCCGGGAAACATCCGCGAGCTGCAGAATATTATCGAGCGGATCGTGATCCTCTCCGACGGCCCGGTCTTCGACGACACGCATCTGCCGAAGGAGATGCTGCAGGAGCCGACCGACGGCAACGGCGCCAACGGCCTGCAGGATCTGACGCTCGCCGAGGTGGAGCGCCGCCATATCCTCGGCACGCTCGAGCGCTACGAGGGGCAGAAGTCGATCGTCGCCGATAAGCTCGGCATCAGCACGACGACGCTCTGGCGGAAGCTCAAGGAGTACGGCGTCAACTGACGACGGTCTCCCTGACGCCGCGCGCGAGGATCCGCGCCATGCCGAATCGATGACCATGAACAGACGTTTACCGGGGTGGCCCTCTGCGGGTCCACCCCGGTCGCTATATTGGCCCCGGCGCTGCGAGCAGCGTCGGTCCCATCCCCGGATAACGTTCCTGTCCGATCCTCGGCAGCTTCTCACGGTGGCGCTCGGTAGTGCGATGCGCCCCGGCGGGCGCGCCGTCGATCGTGGTTATCGGAGTCCGGTCATGCTCAACGGCAAGCGTCCGATCCTCCTGGCGGAGGACGACGAGCAGCACGCCTACCTCATACGAAAGCTGCTTACCCGCGCGGGAGTCGACATACCCCTGGTGACGGTCGAGGATGGAGCCTCGGCGATCGCGTATCTGAAGGGAGAGGATCCCTACGCCGATCGCGACGCCCATCCGCTCCCCGGCGGCGTGCTGCTCGACCTTCAGCTGCCGGTCCGGTCCGGGCTGGAGGTGCTGGCGTGGCTGCGGGAGCGGCCGGAGTTCGCGACGCTTCCGGTGGCGGTGCTCACCGCCTCGCGCGACGAGGAGCATGTCAACCGCGCCTTCGAGCTCGGCGCCACCTTCTTCCTGGTGAAGCCGGCCGCCTTCGAGGCACTGCTCGAGCTGATGGTCGGCTTCGGCGATGTCTGGTTCGAGCCCACCGACGGCGCTGCCTCCGCTGGCGCCGCTCCAGATGGAATTGCCTCCGACGGCGTACCCTCCGATGGCGCGGTCTCCGGGGGTGTCGGGGTCACTCGCGATGCCGGGCATGGGGACGCGATCTGGGAGTGAGAGCTCCAGGCGGCGCATGTCCAGGGGCTTCCGCGGTCGCTCCGACCGTCGTACATTGCCGGGCCGTCGTACATTGCGCGGGCCTCGTGTTCGTCGACCGGACATGGGGCCTTGCCGTCTTCACGGCGGTGGATCATCAGTCAACGCGTGGCGCGAGGGTGCCACGTATCGCATCAATCACGTATACATTCGTACCGAACATGTTTGATCTGTTGAAGTCGAAGCTCGCCGAGCAGAAGGGGAAGATCGCCGACCTACGGAGGTATCTTTGACGTCGACCGAAAAGAACGGGAGATAAGCGAGCTCGAAGCGCAGTCGCAGGCTCCCAACTTCTGGGACGACAACATCGCCGCGCAGAAAGTGATGCGCGAGATCAACACCCGCAAGGAGTGGGTGGAATCGTGGAACACGGCCAGTAGCCAGGCCGGCGACGTGCAGGCGCTGATCGAGCTCGGCGAGGAGGCCGGGGATCAGTCGATGGAGGGGGAGATCGAGAACGAGATCGGGAAGCTGGCCACGACGGTCGAGGCGCTCGAGTTCAAGAACATGCTCTCCGATCCCGACGACGTGCGCGACGCGATCCTGAAGGTGCAGGCCGGCGCCGGCGGCACCGAGGCGCAGGACTGGGCGCAGATGCTGCTGCGCATGTACATGCGCTGGGCCGAGAAGAAAGGATACAAGCTCGCCCTGCTCGACGAGCAGGAGGGGGAGGCCGCCGGCATCAAGTCCGCGTCGATCGAGATCACCGGGGCGTTCGCCTTCGGCAACCTGAAGTCCGAGAACGGCGTGCATCGCCTGGTCAGGATCTCACCGTACGACGCCAACGCGCGCCGGCATACGTCGTTCGCCTCGGTCTTCGTCTATCCGGTTGTCGAGGATGACGCGGAGGTGGAGGTCAACCCCGCGCTGGTGCAGCTCGAGACCTTCCGCTCCGGCGGCAAGGGAGGGCAGAACGTCAACAAGGTGGAGACGGCCGTCCGTCTTCGCTACGACTACACCAGCCCGCGCGGTGACAAGCACATGATCATCGTCTCCTGCCAGGAGGAGCGCTCGCAGCTTCAGAACCGGGAGCGCGCGATGAAAATGCTGAAGTCGGAGGTCTACGAGATCATCCGTCGCGAGGAGGAGGAGCGCAAGGCGGCGATCGAGGGGGCCAAGAAGAAGATCGAGTGGGGAAGCCAGGTGCGGAACTACGTCTTCCAGCCCTACACGCTCGTGAAGGATACCCGCACCGGCACCGAGACCGGCGACGTGCAGGCGGTGATGGACGGCGACATCGACCAGTTCATCAAGGCATTCCTGATGGAGTTCGCCACGCCGGCCGGCGATGAGTAAGCGCGTGGAAGTGAGCCGCGCGCCGGTTAGGTGAACGTGGCGTGGATCCGATTCCGGATCGACGAACAGATATCACGCGGTGATGCAACAGGGGCGCCCGGCCAGCGGGAGCCCCTGTTCGTTTTCGGCATGGGGAACGTCAGCGTCCCATCCAGCGTATATCCTCCAGGAACTGGCTGGTGGCATCCTGAAGCGCCAACGTAAGCGATTCCTGGTAGCCTGCCTCGGTTGCCGCCCAGTTCAATCCCGCGCTTCCACGGCCATGATACGTGCGACGTATCGGAGGCGCCCCGCTCGGGGAGATCTCCGCCTCGAGGACCACATCCGCGCCGTAGGTTAGGTATGATGTCGCGTAGACGGTTTCGATCGCCCCACGCACGCGGATTCCACCGGCCGCGGAATCATCGTCGTCCGAAGGTCGAAGGGCCACTTCGAACCCATTCGTGTCGAGGCCACGCGCCAGGCCGTTTCGCACCCAGTCGGTGATCGGATCCCTGGTCACGACATCGGCCGTTCGCATGTGGTAGGTGTTCCGGACATCACCCACCACGTTTCCCGTATCCTCTCTGCAATCGACGAAGGGGAGGAACGTGATGGAGGCGTTCTGCGACTGGACGGGAGGAGGTATACGTAGCGATACGGTACGCGTGCCGAACGCGCAGCCGGCCACGATACAGGCACAGAAGAGTGGCAATGAGAAGCGAAGTGCGGAGGCTCCGTTCATGGTGTTCGTTATCTCGATGTTGGCGTGGCTGGACCGACGGCATGGGCATGACGTCGATCGTGGAGAAAGGTGGGGCGCAATCTAGGCAATGGTGCGTTTCCTTCCATCCGCTCGCGGGGCGTGCTGCCGCGCGAGCACGTCGCCGACCGGCATGTCCAGGATCATGTCGAGGACCGGTGCACTCGCTCGTGAGGATCAGCGCGTGGTGGAGTCGAGCGCGCGAAGGTCGTGGATGAACGAATGCACCGCCTCGGAGAGCGCCAGCGAGAGGCTGCGGCCGTAGAGCTGGTGCGTGGTGCGCTGGCCGGAAGAAGCGCTTCCGTGACCGATGTAGCGCTGCACGAGCATCGGCGTCCCGCCGCGCGAGACACGCACGGCGAACGACACGTCGGCCCCCTGGCGGAAGGCGCCGGTGTTGTCCACCACCTCCACATCTCCCGAGATCGTCATCACGCCGGCGCGCGCCGGCACCTTGTCCGCGCGGGTCACCAGGTAGCCGCCGCGGCGAAGCTCATAGACCATCGCCTCCTCGATCCATTCCCGCACGCTCCGGTCGGCCGCGAGCGTCTCGAGCTGGCCGGTGGCCGGATCGGTCATCTGGCCCACGGTGATCGTGTCGTTCCGGCAGTCATCGAACGGAAGGAGGACGATCTGCGCCGCGCTCCAGTCGTCGAGGCCGGGAACGATCTTCTCCCTCGGCGGAGCGTCGGGAGGATACCGCAGCGGGATGTCGTCCTCGGAGAGGATGGCGCAGGAAGAGAGGAGCGTGCCCGCGAGCACCGGAAGCAGCGCGAGCGCCGGAAGCGCGAGGAGCGCGACGAAAGCCGTGCCGCGGAACCGACAGCCAATGCGAAGGCACGGCCGCGGAGCCGCGTGCGGGAAGCGGGGAGTCATCGATGTAGGTGGGAGCGTGCCGCGAGGCTCAGACCGGCTTGAAGCCCTCGAACGCCTGAAGGCACGCATGGCAGTAGTAGAGTGTGCGGCAGAGAGTTGGCCCGAACGGGGAGCGGAGCGTGGTCCGCCGGCTTCCGCAGAACGGACAGGCGATGTTGTTGAGCACGTCCAGCTCGAGCACTCCCTCGAACGAAGGAGGGGGCGCCAGGCCATGCTCCAGCAGGCGTTTGCGCCCCTCCTCTGTGATCCTGTTGCTCGACCACTGCACGTCCAGGTTCATCGTCACCTCCACCTCGGCGAATCCGAGCGCGGCGACCGCGCGGCGCACGTCCGCTTTCATGTAGTCCATCGCCGGACATCCGACGAAGGTGGGGGTGAGCAGGATCTGGGGGACGCCGGTCTCGGAGATCGACACATCGGCGACCACGCCGAGATCGACGAGGGAGATCGTGGGGATCTCAGGATCCTTGACCTCCTTGAGCGCCTCCCATATCTGCTCGACGGTCGGCATCACCACTCCGCGGCCGGATCGATGCGGAACACCTCGGTCATCTCGTTCAGCAGCGGCTGGAGATAGCTGGTGTGATAGCCGTTGCGCCCGCCGTAGGCAACGGCGCGATCGGCGACCTCGGGGAGCGTGAGCCCGGCCTTGGTGACGATGTCGGACACGGCGGCGACCCACCGCTCCTCGAGCGCCTTCTCGCCGGCGAAGACGCCGGCGGCGGCCAGCTCATCCTCGAACCGCGACGGCTCGAAGATCCCGAAGGCGATCGGGAAGACCTCGTTGATGGCCGACTGGATGCGGGCGCGGCTCTCCTCGTTACCGTTGGCGCCGAGCTGCGTGATCCAGGTGTTGGCGTGGAAGACGTGATACTTGATCTCCCCCTTGACCTTGCGCGCCAGCTTGGCCAGCGGCTCGAAGGAGGATCCCTCGAGCATCTCGAAGCGGATCGCCTCGGCGGTGTCGAAGAGGAAGTGGCGCACGAGGCTGAACTCGTAGCCGCCGATCGGGTACTCCACCAACTGGCAGCAGTGGAACTGCGCCTCGTCGCGGGTGAAGGCGATCGTGTCCGGCGTTCCCTCCACGCCGAGCTCCTGAAGCATCCCGTAGAGCGCGAGGCTGTGTCCGAGCTTGTCCTGCGCGATCGAGGAGAAGGCGATATCCTCCTCCAGGATGGGGCCGAGTCCGGTCCACTCGGAGTTCCGGTGGGCGATGATCAGCTCGTCATCCGCCATGCGGAAGAGCAGGTCCTTGAGTGCGGCGACGTCAGACATTGTTGGCAGCGTTTTTCCGTTTGAAGGCCGTGATCTTGGTTCCGACGCGATAGCCGCTGGCCTCGCGGTAATTCTTCTCCGGCGTGGTCGCGAAGATGTCGGCATCCTCGACGCCGATGGCGAAGATATCCGCGGTGCGGACCACCCAGAGGCCGACGCAGCGGGAGCGGCGCGCGTACTGTTCCTTGGCGAACAGCAGCGCCACCTCGGCGTTCGGCGCGTGGAGCGAGCCGACGTGGGTGGGATGCTCGCCGCGGCGCTCCTGATGGAACACCTCGTAGGTCTCGAGCTGGTCGAGCTCCTCGAGCGGGGAGAAAGGAGTATCGTTCTCGGCGGGGATCTGCGCGCGCGCGATCCGCGGGTCGAGGGAATTGATCGTCATGCTCACGTGTACTCTCTGGAAGTCGTGTTCGCTGAATCTCTGGCGGGGATCCGTCAGTCGTCGCTCCGTCCGGCGCTGGCGCCGTCGGAGGCATGGAGGGCATCGCCGAAGTCGATCAGGGAGCGGATGTCCGATTCGTCCGCCTCATACGGGGCGATGAGATCGCGGACGTAGGCTTCCCTGCTCGCGGCGCTCATCCTGCTCCATCCGGGGCGGGAGATGATCTCCCTGACGCGCGTGTCGATCGACGAGCCGGGGCGCCAGCGTCGGAGGCTTCGCCAGCCATCCGGCCGATCCTGTTCGCCGGCGACGAGCGCATCGTACACGCGTGTGTGCAGGCCGGCGAGGAGGCCGCTTCCCTGGATCTCGGCGCGCTCGGGATCGGGATGATACCGGGCCTCGCAGAGCGCCAGATGCAGCGCCAGCAGCTCCACCGGATCGGTGATCGTCACGTCGGTCGATTGGGCGGACATCAGGCGAGCGGGGTAACGTATTTCGTGGAGGGCTTCAGCAGGGCGCGGCGCACCCAGGCTCCCTGCTCCTCGGCCATGCGGCGCACGGCAAGGCGCTCGCGGTTGCAGGGGCCGTCGCCGTTGATCACCCGCTTGAACTCTTCCCAGTCCGGATCGCTGTACTCCCAGCGTCCGGTCTCCTCGTTCTTCTTCAGGTTCGGATCCGGGACGGTGAGACCGAGCTCCCAGATCTTCGGCACGTAGCCGTTGAGGAACTCCTGCCGCATCTCGTCGTTGGTGGCCATCTTCACCTTCCAGCGCACCAGCTTCTCGGTATGGACCGAGATCGTGTCGGGCGGTCCATGGAAGTGCATGATCGGCTTCCACCAGCGGTTGAGTGCCTCCTGCACCATGCGACGCTGCGTCTCGGTGCCGGTGGCCAGCGTCACCACGTTGTCGTAGCCGTACTTGAGATGGAACGACTCCTCGGTGCAGATACGCTCAAGGGCGCGGCAGTAGGGGCCGTAGGATCCCTTGGCGTTGATCACCTGGTTGACGATCGCGCCGGCATCGATCAGCCACGCGATCACCGCGGTGTCCGCCCAGGTCTCGGCCGGGTAGTTGAAGACGTTGGAATACTTCGATTTGCCGCTGATCAGGTCGTTGATCATCGCCTCGCGCGACTTGCCGAGGGTTTCGGCGGCGCTGTAGAGGAGCTGAGCGTGTCCGACCTCATCCTGGACCTTGGCCATGAGCGCCATCTTCCGGCGGAATCCGGGGGCGCGGGTGATCCAGGTTCCCTCGGGCAGCGCGCCGATGATCTCCGAGTGCGCGTGCTGCTCGATCATCCGGATAAGCTGCCGGCGATACTCCCTGGGCATCCAGTCGTGCGGCTCGATCTTCTCGCCCCGGTCGATCCGGGCCTCGAACTCGGCCAGCTTCTCGGGATCCTCCTGAACCATCTCGTCAGGACGCGGGGCATCGGTCAGGGAAAGGCTACCGTACATAGGGTTTCTTGTTGCTCTCGTTGAACGTCGGGAGAGATCGTGCAGGCTACTGGCGATCCGACGCTGAAATTAACAAACTTGAGGTACTGTCGTTCATGACGAATGTCATGGGAGGAGAATTACACGAATTGTCGCAAGGAGTCGCCTCGGCCCGCTCACCGACCGACGCGGCGATCCCGTACATTCGCGCCGACGGCCGCCGGCCCCGAGTGTTCGCGCGGCATCATCGAGGAAGCTCAACCACGGAGAGAATCATGTTCAACGGCGGGAACGTCACCGTGATGGTGACCGATATGGACCGGGCGGTCGGGTTCTACACCGGCGTGCTCGGACTCGAGCTGAAGGTGAGATATGGCAACGGCTACGCGGAAGTCCTGGCCGGACCCGGTCTGACGATCGCGCTCCACATGGCCGGACCACATGCCGGCGGCAACGCGTCCGACGGATCCGCTTCCGGCGCCGCCGTGTCGATCGGACTGATGACGACCGTCCCGCTCGAAGAGGTGATCGAACAGCTCGGCGGCCAGGGCGTGACCTTCAAGGGGCCGATCGTCGACAACCGGAATCAGGGGGTACGCTTCGCCTTCTTCAGCGATCCCGACGGGAACCCGCTCTATGCCTGCCAGGTGAGCGCGCGCGCCGCGAGCTGACCGGGGAGTGCCGGGCGTCGCGCGCGATCCGCGCTCAGAGCGGGTCGACCGTCGGCTCCGGCATCTCCGGGAAGGTCAACTGCACCACCGGCACGATGGTGTCGTTATCCTGCTGCTTCCGCTCGAACTCGAGCATGTCGAAGTAGACGCAGTTGCTCACCGGTCCCGGCCAGGCACGGCAGACATCGGGACGTCCTTCATAGATCGTGCAGACCCGCTTGTCGCGGTCGAGAAACATGCACGCCTCCTCGAAGACCGAGTCCGGCGTCCGCTTGAGCACGCGCTCCTTGGAGCCCGGATGGATGCGGGTGTAGCGGCGCGTGGCCAGTTCCGGCGTGATGCCGAAGTACTTGGCCAGACGGCGGACATCCTTCGGTTTCACCTGGACGCGCTCGTAGATCGAGCAGCAGTATCCGACGCAGCGGAGGCAGTCGTACTTGAGTCTGGGCATGGATCGACCTGTTTCGGTGCGGGGAGAGGAAGAAGATTGCCGCCGGCGAGCGCGCAATGCACGTGCCGCGCCGACCGGCGCGGATCCGCTGGGCGAATATACGGCCCCGGAGAGGCGGCGCGACGAGTAGGTCGATCGTAGTCTCGAGGAAACCGGCCATAAGCAGGGAAGTTGGCCGCGCCGGAGTCGGTCGCGGTGGTGGCCGGTGCCCGCTCACTCCATCAGTCGGCGAATCGGCGCCATCCGAGCGTGCATGCCGCTCCGGAGCGGCCCGGGGCGGCGCCGTACCTGTCGCGCGCGACGACGGGCGGCGATGTCGGACCCCAGCATCGCCAGAATCACCAGCAGCATCGGCGTGATCTCGAAGCGGTAGCGGCTGTTCTCCCCGATCGAGAGGAGCGTGCTCACCGACATCGAATAGAACATGATCATCACCATCACCGCCAGCGACGTCGCCCGGTCACCACGTCCCATCCGCCATCTCCGGAGCGCGCGCCGCGCCCCCCAGCAGATCGCGACCGGCAGCCCCACGAGCACGAAGAGCCCGGTGTGGAAGAACCGCGCAATCCTGGTTTCCAGATCGGCGGCCGAGCCGCTCCACCGCTCCGTGTAGAAGCACTGTCCCTGCAGCAGCGCGAAGATCTGATCGATGGCCGCGATCCGCTCCCGGTTCCGCTCCACCAGCCATACGTTCGTTTCCGGAGAGGCGTAGACCACGAAGGAGCGCGCGACAGCGGAGGCATAGACCATGGGACGCGAGAGGATGACGCGTCGCGCGTTCTCTCCGTAGGCGCGGGAGATCCCGATGTAGGCCAGGTGGTTGTTGTTCGGGGCACCGGTGGATTTCATCTCCTGGTCGAGCGCCGGAATGCCGGTGGGCTCTGTCCGGACCGGCATGATGCGACGGAACGTGTCGAGCGGCGCGAACGGATCGTCGATGCGCGCGTACGGCGTCAGCTCGCCGCGCGCGATCAGTCTGGTCCGCTCATCCATCGGAATCTGTCCGGTCGTCATCACGTGGATCGTGGCGCCGAGCCAGGTGCTGCCGGTGAAGGTGCCGAACAGGATCAGGTTCTTCACGTACAGCGCGAGCACCGCCGTCGCCGCCGGCAGCGCCGAGACGAGCGTCCGGCGCCAGAAGCGGGGACGCAGCCGGATCATCACGCCGACGATCGCCAGCAGAAGCACCGGATGATAGCTGCTCCGCATCAGCATCACCAGGGCGAGCGCCGAGAACGCCAGGCATCCGTGCAGCCATCGCCCGCTGACGACGAACCGGTGCAGCAGGAGGGGGACGAGCGTGAGGAGCAACGCGATCAGATAGGTATAGAAGAGAAGATTCTCATGGCAGATCGCCGACGAGCTGACCATGAAGAGCGTGGCGATGATCAGCGCCGTCCGCTCCCGCACGCCGTGGGCCACCGCCAGCCGCCGGAGCGCGAGCGCCATGGCCAGACCGCAGCAGCAGAAGAAGAGGTGGAGCACCGTTCCCGCATGCGACGGCGACAGGCGGAGCGCGAGCCCGACGATCAGGTTGAACAGGGGCGGCTGGCTGTGCAGGTACAGGAGGCTTTCCCCGAGCCGGTCCCGCAGGAGCGCCGGATCGAGCAGTTGATCGAAGTACCGGAGCGGGGACATGTCGAAGGTGACGCCGAGGAGGCGGTATCCGATGCGAGACATCACGAAGAGTACGAGCATGACGAGGTCATGCCGAGCGCGGTTCGACATCATGGCGGGTGATCCCATGTGCCTCCGCGCGCCGTGGGGCTCCCGCGAGGGGGCCGGCGGGGCGCGTCGGAGGAAGTGTTCAAATGTAGGTGCGCCCCGCCCACGACGCCGTGCCGCGCGGAGGCAGCCGCGCGGAGCGTGTCGGGCCCGCCGAGGCCAGGGGATTCAGCGCCGGAGCCATGTGCGCGTCCGGGCGATGACATCGATCATCGCGGTCGTTGACGCGGTGCGCGGCTCATGCGCCGGGCGGGGCGAGTTGTACCGTTGTAGTAAGGAAACACCGGTGCGACGCGAACTTCTCAGGCGAGATGCGTCGTCGATCGATCCGGTATGAAGTCGGGAAAGGTGTAGTGCAGTAGGGGAAGGAAGCAGAAGTCGTGTCGCCTCGCGCCGCGCGGGCGAGAGGCACACCCCGCCAAGGGTATCCGCGGAAGTCGAAGGGAATGAGGCCGGAGCGGGGTGACGAAGCGAGGCGCCCGGCGGCTCAGATGAGGCCGAGGCTGGCGCGGAGCTTCTTCGGGAGCTTGGCCGCCACCATGCCGTGGGAATCGCGGATCATCCGCTCGATCTCCTCGTGCGTGATCTCCGCGTCGCGAGCGATCGAGATCCAGTGGTACCGGGCAAGGTAGGCGGAGGGCTTGATGCCACGGCGCTCGATCATCTCGCCGAACTCCTCCGGCGTCACCTTCAGTCCGCATCCGCTCTCGGGATCGAGTCCCTCGACGAAGAACATCTTCCCGCCGATGCGGAAGAGGAGATCATGCTCCCACTGAATATCCTCGGTGGCCCCGGGAAGCGACAGGGCGAATCGGCGCAGACGCTCGAGATCGATCATGGATGCGAATATGCGGGAATGCCGTGGATCGGCCAGCAGATCCGCGCCGGCAGGCGCATGTTGATGGTGTATCGGTAGACTCGCATTGGTAGGCGCACGTCTTCAGCGTGCGCTCTTCGTGGGCAGACAGTTCTGGTGGACGCGCATTGACTGGACAAAGGTAGGCGCACCTCTTCACCGTGCGCCCACTCGATAATGAGCCGGGGCGGCCACAGGGGGCCGCCCCGGCTCATCGGAATTTGGCGAACGCATGGTTTCAATTCCGCGCAATGCGAAAACCGTGGCGCGCGGCGGAGATGTTCGCGAGAGGCAGACCACGGCATTTCGTGCCAGCAATGGAGCACGCTGAAGAGGTGCGCCTATCGATTCGCGAGGCGAGGCGAACCGCGGCGATCACTCGCGCCGCGAACACCCGGCGTCTCAATACTTCTTCGGCTTGTAGGGGATCGTCTTCAGCCGCTCGAAGAGCTCGCGCGCGGCCGGGAGCGCCGCCCGATCGTTGATGTCGAACCACCAGAAATTCTCGATGTCCCCCTGGTTCATGAACGTCTGCATCGTTCCCTGCGACTTGTGCTCGGCGATCAGCCAGTTGACGATGATCTTGTAATCGAGCGCGTTCTTGAAGCCGAACTTCACCGACCGGTCGAACGAGAGCGTCGGCGCGCCGGAGGCGACAGCCGTCACCGGATAGCCGGCCAGACCGGTGAAGGCGAGCTGCGTGGTATCCTCCTTGCGCGCCACCGATCCGCCGAGGATGATCGGCTTCTTCCCCTTCATCTGGCTCACCACCTCGAGCGCGAGGATGGTCGCCCCCTTGTGATGTCCGTGCGTGTCCGGGGTCGGCAGTAGGCAGAAGATGTAGTCGTAGTTGCCGAGCGTGATGATCTCGCCGATCCGCTTCTTCACCTCCGGCACGTCCCACACGTAATGGAGCACCGAGTCGACGTTCTGCGTGTACCAGTTGTCCTTCTGATCGAGGAAATAGAAGTTCTCGATCCCCACGATCTTTCCGGCGGCCATCGTCTCCCGCTTCCGGATCGTCGGCAGATACTCGCGTCCCACCTTCTCCTCGGTCAGCTCCACGCCATAGATCGCCTCGGCGAGCGTCGAGTACTTGTAGCCGGCCTCGCCGTTGGTCACCAGCAGCAGATCCACGCGGCCGTTCAGATCGTGCGTGATCTTGTAGACGGTGGCCGCGAACGCCGACTCGTCATCTGGATGAGCGTCGACGATCAGGACGCGGGGGCCGGTCGGCAGCTGCGCCAGCGCGGCCGGGGCGGCGAGCGCCAGCATCAGCAGCAGCGCGCCGAGCGCGGTGAATGGGCGGGCTTGCAGGGGGAAGCGTCGGATGTTCATGTCTGCGTGCGTTTGATTGAGTATATCGTTGTAGATCTCGAAGTGATCAATGCGCCTGGCCATCATCGGCGCCATGCTCGATGCCGGCGCCGACGACGGGAGGACCGAACGGCCACTCCTTCAGGATGCTCGCCCGCATCAGGAACGCCGCCAGGCCGATCACGAGAACGCCGATGCCGCCGAGCATGTAGCCGGGGCCGGTGGCGACGAACAGGAGGCACCAGGCGATGATCGCCATGATCACCGGCACCGGGAAGAGCCACATCTTGAAGGGGAAGCGCTCCGACGGCCAGCGGTGCCGGAGGATCAGCAGGCCGATGGCCCCACCGACGAACTGCACCAGAATCCGCATCGCCAGGATCGCCTTCACCACGTCGCGCAGGTTGTCGAAGGCGATCGAGAAGATGAGCGCGAGCCCGCCGATCATCAGAAGCGAGAAGTTCGGGAAGTGCTTCGTCGGGTGCAGCCGCGCGAAGAAGGAGAAGAAGGTGCCGTCCTTGGCCGCCGCGTAGGGAATGCGGGAGTAGCCGAGCAGCGCCGCGTAGAGGGAGGAGAAGGCGATCACCAGGATCAGCACCGTGGCCGTGGTGCCGGCCCATCCTCCGTAGATATGCTCGAAGAAGGAGCTGAAGACGTACTTCGACTGCGCCGCCTCGCGCCACGGAAGCACGCCGAGCACGCTCAGCTGCATGCCGAGGTAGAGGAGGGTGATGCCGCCGATCGAAAGGAAGATCGCGCGCGGGATGTTCCGCTGCGGGTTGCGGATCTCACCGCCGAGATGGTTCACGTTGTAGTAGCCGAGGAACGTGTAGATCGTCTGCACCGTCGCCTGGCCGAGCGCGACCCAGAAGGGGAGGCTCAGGTCCCAGGATCCTTCCTGATAATCGAAGGCCAGATGCGGATCGAAGTGCGTGGCTCCGGCGAAGATCAGCCAGAGGATGGTGCCGATCACGAGCGCCCAGAGCACCAGGGAGATGCGTCCGATCGTGGTGATCTTCCGGTAGAGGAGCGTCACCAGCAGAATCACCAGCAGCGCGGAGACTCCCTTCAGGATCAGCTTCTCGTAGCTGAGCTCCCAGCCGAGGATGTTGAAGGTGGAGTGCACCTGCTCGATGCCCGGAAGGAGATACTTGACGTAGCCGGAGAAGCCGATGGCGCCGGAGGCGACCACCAGCGGGGCCTGGAAGAGCGTCTGCCAGATGAAGAGAAAGGAGAGGAGGCGACCGAAGCGTCCCGGACCGTAGGATTCGCGGAGGAAGACGTAGCTGCCGCCGGCCATCGGCATCGCGGCGCCGAGCTCGGCCCAGATGCAGCCGTCGATCACCGTCAGCAGGGCTCCGGAGAGCCAGGCGACGATACATTGCGGACCGGGGATGAAGCCGAGCACCGCCGGCAGGATGATGAAGGGACCGATGCCGACCATGTCGATCATGTTCAGCGCCGTTGCCTCTTTCAGGCCGAGGCCGCGCTCGAGTCCCGAGCTGGAGTCCGTCGTATGAGTAGCCATCTGCTCCCTTTGTTGTAGAGCGAAGGTAAGGAAGCCTCGACCCGGGCGGGGCCGGCGGGCATCCGGTGCCGATCTCCACGTCGATGCCGGCTGGCACGGACGTTGAGATTCCGGTGAATCATGGGCCGTCCGAACGGCGGCAACGATTCACAGGATGGAGGAGTGACATGGGTCTGTTCGACAAGATCTTCGGCCGTGGCGCGTCCGACGCGGCGAAGCATCCGGATGCGCAGCAGGTGTTCAACCAGCTCCGGCAGAAGTATCAGGAGGTGCTTAACACCGCCGATCAGCAGCACGTGCAGTTGACGAGCCTCTACGCGCAGCAGGACAAGCTGCTGCTGAAGGGCGTTGCCCCATCGGAGCAGGCGAAGAACATCGTCTGGGACCGCATCAAGGCGGTCGATGCCAACCATGGCGATCTGGTGGCCGACATCACCGTGCAGCAGCAGGCGGCGCCGGCACCGAGCCAGGCGGCACCGAGCCAGCCGGCCGCGCAGTCGCTCAACAAGAGCTACACCGTGCAGTCGGGGGACACCCTCTCGAAGATCAGCCGCCAATTTTACGGAGATTCCGACGAGTACATGCGGATCTTCTACGCCAACAGGGACAAGCTGAACGATCCTGACAAGATCCAGGTCGGCCAGCAGCTGATCATCCCGCCGGATGACGACGCATGAGGTGGTGATGTTGTAAGGTGGCGGTCCCGGAAGAGAAAGATCTTTCGGGACCGCCATGTTGTTTGCTCGGCCGTCTTGTCGCCGTGCTGGCGCCTTCATTCACATGGAATCAGCGCCGGTCCGATACGACGAACGTATCAAAGAATCGCTGGCGCTGCGCAGGGGTATCCCATTTCGGCAGAAACTCTTCGCGCCACTTGTCATTCCCTTCGGTCCGGAAATCCGTCAGGTCACCACCGTAGAACTCGTTCGCCTGCTTTCTGTTGATGCCGAGATGATATATCCTATCGGGCATCTCAATGTTCAAGCGCAAGCGCTCCAAATCTTCGACATCACGGAACAGGCCAGCTACACGGGTTGAGAGTGCCTTGTTGAGCCCGTCTCCTGAACCGAAATAATTGTTGTGCTCATGGAGGGTTATTGTTGCCTCGTGGCTTTCAAATGTCGATGAGGTGATGACATCTGAAGGGAATGCATTGGATAATGCCTGTTTAAATGCGAGGCTGGGTGATTTCTCGGTCGAGGATCTGGTTGGAGTGAGACTGCTATCAGAGGAATTTCGAACACCTTGAGTAGATTCGGGCTTCGGAAGAAATATGATAAGAAGAACGAGGCCAATGCCGACAATAAACCACCATCGCGCGTAGAAAGGTTTGGAGCGCTTGGTCGGGCGATTTGTTTCCATGGTGATCTCCAGTGTGCAAAATCCTGATATGGTGTAATTCCGCTTTCGCGGATGCCGCCTGATGGTGGATCAGGCGATCCAAGATATCAATTCTGCGCCATGGCTACCACAATTTTGCTCAGGTTGGGCTTAACCGCTTCGCCCTCCGCGCGCTCCGGCCGTTTCGGAGCTCTGCGGCCTCCTCCTGCATTCGTCGCACCACGGCCGAGAGCCGGTCCGGCCGGTCCGTCTGGATTCCCTCCAGGCCGAGCGCCAGCAGCGCGCGCATCTCCTCTTCGTCGTTGATCGTGAACCCGACAAGCCGGTCCACCTGGCGCGGGCGGTTGTTCTCGGCGGCGCATTGGAGAAGAGCCACGTCGTGCTTGATGATACGCTTGTAGGTGGTCCAGGGGGCGAGCGTGATCCGCGGATACATCACGGTTGCATAGGTGTTGCCATGCTCGATCGCCGCCTGAACGGCGCTGTGATGCTCGGGGCGGAGCACGATCCCGTTCGGCGGCTGGACGTCCAGCGTGAAGCAGTTCGTCGGCGAATACCGCTTCATCGCCTCGAGCACCTTCGGCTCGGCGGTCTCGAAGATCGGCGTGAAACGGATCGGCTGGCGCGCCAGCACCTCAAGTACGCGCGACATCAGCTTCGGCACCGCGTCGAGCTCGTCGGAGGGAATCTTGATATCCAGGAACACCACTTCCAGACCGCGCCGCCGGCTTGCCCATTCGACGAACGCCGCGAAGGTCGGGATGCAGGCATCGATCCTGGTGTTCGGTTCCGATTTGCGCGCATAGCCGAAGTGCTGAAAAAATTCCACCAGGCGGAGCTGGCTCACGCGGCGGCGCCACCGATCCTCATCCGGAAACCTGGGGCAGCACTGCACGTCCGGCTCCAGGCATTGCGCGCGCGCCACCGTCTGGATGTTCGCGGGATCCCAGTCGTGCCAGACCACCACCTCGCCGTCCTCGGTCAGGCAGAGGTCGAGCTCGATGCCGTTGGCGCCGTCGCGCTCGAGTGCGCGGGCATAGGAGGGGATGGTGTTTTCCACTTCGGCGCAGGGAGAGCCGCGGTGGCCGATCACCAGCGGCGGCCGTGACCAGAGGCCCTGTGCCGGATGTTTCGCCACGGGCGTGAACAACTCCACGATCAGATCCGGAATCGCGCGTACGTACTCGAGCACCATCTTCCAACTCCCTCCATGGTTCTATCCCGTCGGTCTATCCCGTCGGTACGCGCCGCCCTTCGGGCCGGGCGCGCCCGGTTCTTCCCATCTCATCCCGTGCCAACCAGGTGCTCTCGATGGTGCTTTGTAGGGATGATCGGAACGGCGGACGCGGAGGCGTGGCTTCGAATCCGCAAAGAGAGCGTCGGGATGAGAGGTGGTTGGGGAGGCGCGGCGCGGCGCGTGGAGAATGGCGATCAGCCCAGTACCGGCTCGATCGCCTCCTGGAGGCGACCGGCGCCGACAGGCCGGGCCAGGAACTGATAGTCGATCCCCTCGGGAATCGGCATGAGCCCCGCCATGCTCGGCGTTGTGCCGACCAGAAGGATGCTCGCCTCCGGAGCGAGCGCCATCAGCTCCCCGGCGTCCGGGTTGGCGTCGATGTCGATCAGGAGCAGATCGGGGGATTCGCCGGCGATGCCGCGGAGCGCCGCGCGCAGCGAATGCGCGATGGTGATCCGACGGCCCGAGCGGTCGATCAGCAGCCTCGCGATGCTCACCGTGTCGGTCGGCGTGTCGAGCACGAAGATGCTGCGAACTTCGCCCGGATCGTCGGTCGCCGGAACCTCCGGGTCTGGCTCCGCCGCGGCCAGCGAAACGATGAACGTCGCGCCCTGTTCGGCGCCGGCGCTCCTCGCCTCGATCCTGCCGCCATGCATCTGCACGATCGAACGGGAGATCGCGAGGCCGAGCCCGAGGCCGCCGTAGCGGCGATGCGTGTCGGCCGGACCCTGCTCGAACGCCTCGAAGATCCGCGCGAGCTGCTCCGGCGCTATGCCGACCCCCCGATCAGAGACTTCGATCTCGATCCGATCCTCCACGTTGCGCGTGGCGATCGTGATGGTGCCCCGCTCGTGGCTGAACTTGATGGCGTTCTTGAGAAGGTTCCAGAGCACCTGGCGGAGCCGCGCCGCGTCGCCGTTCAGGACCGAGCGCCCGGCGGCCAGATCCACGACCAGCAGCAGGTCGCGCTCCCCCATGTCGTGGCGGCAGATGTCGAGCACGCTCCGGATCAGCTCCACGATCTCCACGCGATCGTCGGCCAGCGCGAGCTTGCCGTTGATGATGCGCGTAAGATCGAGCAGATCGTCGATCAGCCTGGTCTCCAGCTCGATGTTCCGCTGGATGATCTCCACCAGCGGCCGCAGATCCTCCGGCAGGCTTTCATCGGCAAGTGCGTGCACGGAGGCGACCACCGGCGTCAGCGGCGTGCGGAGTTCGTGGCTGAGCACGGCCAGGAACCGATCCTTGGCCGCGTTGGCCTGCTGGATGGCGTCGATGAGCCGCGCATTGTCCACGGCGGCGGCGGCGCGACGTGCCAGATCGAAGGCGAGCGTCATATCCTCGGGCGAGAAGGGCTCCTTGCCGAGGCGGCGCACCAGCAGCAGCGCGCCGTGCGCCTGATCGCGCGCGACGATCGGCACCAGGATGCAGGAACCGGGCGCGAGCTCATCCATCAGCGCCCGAGCACCGAATGGAAGCGACTCGCGAAGGCCGGCCAGGTGCTCCCGGTCGACGAGGCAGCTTCCCCGTTCCTCGATAACGTTTCCCAGAATGCCGGGTCCGCCGTCATGTCCGCTCAGCAGCAGACCGATCAGGTCGCGGAAGCGCTCTTCCCGCGCCGGGTCGGCGTCGGCGATCGCGGAGGGTGTCGGCGCGCCGCTTTCCTCCAGGGTTACCACCACGGCGCCGTCGGCGAAGGAGGAGACGAGACGGCGGACCAGGGTTTCGAGGCCTTGAGCTTCCCCCCGCATCGTCGAGAAGATCTCTCCGGCCTCGGCAAGGAGGGAGGAGCGGCGCTGCGCCCGCTCGGCATCCATGCGCGCGCTCCGCTCGCGGCTCAACGCCTCGGCGCGCTCCCGCTCCGCGTTCTTCCGCGCGCGGTTGTCCTGCACCATCAGCACCGCGCCGGTGACTTTTCCGTCCAGCACGATCACCGCGTTCGAGCAGACCACGTCGATGGGAGAGCCATCGTAATGGTAGAACACATCCTCATGGCCGGTGATGGTCTGGCCGGTCTTGAAGACGCTGCCGAGCGGGCAGTCTATCATCGGGTAGGGACGGCCGTCCGGGTGCCGGTAATGGACCACGTCGTGGAGCCTCCGGCCGAGGATCTCCTCCTGGCGCCATCCGAAGGTCCGCTCCGCGGCGGGATTCATGAAGGTGAGATTCCCGTCCGGGTCCATCAGGAAGAGGGAGTCGGCGGCGTTGTCGGTGATGGTCCGGATCAGGTCGAGCTGTTGCTTCAGCCGCGTCTGCGCCTGCTTCACGTCGTCGATGTCGGTGCCGGTGCCGTACCAGCGGATCACGCGTCCCTCGGAGTCGCGAGCCGGAACCGCGCGCGCCAGGTGCCATCGGTAGGCGCCGGTGGAGGCATCGCGATAGCGGCATTCCATCTGGTAGGGGGCGCCGGTCCGGATGGAGCTGAACCAGGCCTGGGCGCACTGGTCGAGGTCGTCGGGATGCAGCGTGGCGCGCATGTCGAGGCTGGCGGCCTCGACGCTCAGGCCGGAGTACTCGCTCCAGCGTCGGTTGAAGAACTCGAAGGAGCCGTCGGGGCGGGCGGTCCAGACGAAGATCGGCATGGCATCGGCGAGCTGGCGGAATCGGGCATCGGAGGCGGCCAGGGCAAGCTCGGAGCGGCGCTGCTCATCCACATCGAGGACGCAGCCGACCACGGCGGTGGCCGCGCCGTTCCGGTCGCGCAGCACCACGGCCCGATCGGTAACGTAGCGGTACTGGCCGTCGCCGGCGCGGAAGCGATATTCGAGGGAGAACCCGGAGCCGGCGGCAACGGCGTCGCGGACGATCCGGTCGGTTTCCGGGCGGTCGTCCGGGTGGATGCGATCGGCCCACCAGTCGACGGTCGAATCCACCATCTCCGGCGGATACCCGAAATGCTCGTTCAGCCCGTGGCTCCGCATGGCGATGCGGGTCGAGGGATTCCATTCGTAGACGAGGCCGTCGACCGCGGCGCCGACCGCCTCGAATTTGCTTCGGATGGAGCTCACCGCCTCGTGCGCCGCGCTGAGCGCCGAGACGTCGTGCCAGATGCCGACGAGGCGCCCATCTTCCAGGCGTATTCCATCCCCCTCCACGGTGATGATTCTCCCGTCCTTGCGACGGAGCCTCCGGAGCGTGGCCATCGGCGCGCCATCGGCGTCCGGAAGGCGCATCGGCTCGCGAAGCCGGTCGTCGTCGGCGAAGAGCTCCGCGCTGTTCCGGCCGACCAGCTCCGGCAGCGCATACCCGAGCATGTCGAGCGCGGCTCGATTGGCGCTCAGGAACATTCCCGCGCCGTCGGTAATGAAGACTCCGTCGCCGGTCCGGTCCATCACGATCCGTGCGAGCCTGTCGCCGGAGGCGGAGAGGAAGCCAACGTTGGATTCACCGGCGGATTCCTCGGAAGGTTCGTCCGAGGATTCGGCGGCCGGGCGGCGTCCGATCAGGAGGGAGAGGGCGACGGCGGCAACGAGCAGAAGAGTAATGATGGTGAGCGCCGGCGTCTGATCGGCCGAAGTGGTCCGGAGCGCCGCGACGAGCATCGCCGAGGCGCCGATAACGGCCGCGGCCACGCCGGCCCAGCGGTCGCCGAGCCACGCCGCTCCCAGGCTCGTCAGCAGCACCAGGCAGCCCGCGATCTGGATCGTCATCGGCATCGAGACGATCATCAGCGCGACGGCCGCGGCCAGCAGGAGCGTTGGGAGATATCGGAGTATTCGGCGGAGAGGCACTGCACACCTGTGGGGAACTTCGGCCAACGGGGCCGATAACGCATTCGTGCGTGGGCGCGCATGAACGTGGCAATATACTCCGGTATCTCTCCGAACCCTAATTACGATCCGTCGCTCTGGTCGGCCCGTTCACGATGCCCGGCCGTGCAGGAGCGGGGCAAGAAATTCCAGCGCGCGCCACTCCATCCAGCGCCGGTCGGGACCGGCGGCCACGAACCCCACATGCCCTCCGGAGCGTGGCGTCTCCAGATGGAAATATCGGCTCCGCTCCGCCTCCGCGGCCGGATAGCAGGGGGGCGCCAGGAACGGATCGTCCAGCGCGTTGACCAGCAGCGCCGGAACCCGTATCCGTTCGAGAAAAGCGCGGCTGCTGGAGCGCGCCCAGTACTCCTCTGCATCCCGGAATCCGTGCAGCGGCGCGGTGTAGCGGTCGTCGAACTCCTGAAACGTCGCGATCCCCTTCAGTCCCTCGTCGCTCAGCATGCCGGGCATCACCGCCATCTTCCGCCGCACCTTGTCGGCCAGGGTCCGCAGAAACCGTCGCATGTAGATCCTGTTGGAGCGATCGGCCAGCCGGAGCGCGCTCGACTTCAGGTCGCATGGCACCGAGAACGTCACCGCGCCGACGATCCGGGGATCGATCGATTCCCCCTCCTCGCCCAGATATTTCAGCGTCATGTTCCCGCCGAGACTGAAGCCGATCAGCGCGACCTGCTCGTAGCCGACGGTCGCGAGCGCATGCGCGATCACGTGGCGGAGATCGCCGGTCTCGCCGCTGTGATACCAGCGGAGCGTCCGATTGGTCTGGCCGCCGCAGCCGCGGAAATTCCAGGCGAGCACGTCCCACCCGGCATCGCGCAGCGCCGCGGCCATCCCGCGGATGTAGGGACGTCCGGAGCTCCCCTCGAGCCCGTGCTGCAGAATCGCCACGCGCCGCGAGCCGGAGCGGAGCCAGTCGAGATCGAGAAAGTCGCCGTCGGGCGTGTCGATCCGCTCGCGCCGGTAGCTCACCGCAACGCGTGGGGGGAACATCGCCGGGATGATCGTCTGCAGGTGCGGGCCGAGCAGGAGAGCCGGGCGGAAGGAGGATTCGTGGATGATCGGCATGGACTCGAGGGGGGCTCAGCGCTTGAACACGCGGCTGAGAAGTTTGCGCAGAAGGGCCATCAGGAGGGAGAAGCGCTTGCCGCTCTGGCCGGGCCCCTTCATCCGGAGCATCATCTGCAGGTCGCGGATGTCGTTCCGGGTGATGTTCAGCATCGAGCTCGGCGCGTGGCTCTTGTCGAGGATATCCTTCAGAAGCTCCTCCAGGCGGTCGGTGAGCTCCTTGAGCTGGCGAAGCTGCTCCGGGTCGGAGGTCTGCTTGGTGAGCATCTCCACATGCTCGTAGAGCAGCGCCGCCTCCCGGAGCGAATCGGCGTCGATGCCGTCGGTGAAGTCGGATTCCACCTCGGCCAGGAGCGCGCGGATCTCGTCGATCTCGGTCTGGCTGAGGATGAAGATCGCGTCGGCCGAGATATCGTCCACATTGACGTAGACGCTCGAGAGCGACTCGATCTCGCGGCCGTAGGTGTCGCGCAGCCGGTCGATCAGGCGGCCACGGAGTTGCGCGGCGCGCGACTCGATCGAGGCGATGTGCGTTCTGAGCGCCCGCTTGTCGCCGTCGGACGGGGCGTTCTCCAGATCGAAGCGGGAGCGGCGAAGATCCTCCTCGAGCCGGGCCAGCTCCTTCTGCTGCGGACCGCTTCCCTTGGAGGCCATCTCCCGGAGCAGCTTCTCGTCCGGGTGGAGCGCGGCATTGCCGATCTTGATCGTGTTGATCCGGATCGTCTCCCCGAGCGCTTCCCGGATCCGGTCGGCGTCAAGATGGCTGGCGCCGTCGGTGACCATCAGGATCTCGGCGCCGGAGAGGGCGGCCTGCGCCTGGATATCCTCGGTCGCCTGCAGCAGTGCCCGCTCCATCACGGTGCCGTTGCCCAGGCGGCTCAGGCGCATCGTGTAGTGGATCAGCCGGCGAAGGCTCGCCTCGTCGGTGGCCCGCTGCAGCGGCCCGACATCGGCGTCGAACGTCCGGAGGTAGATGTGGCCGAGCTCGGCGAGGTTCCGCTTCAGGAACACGTAGACCACCGCCTTGGCCATCTGAATCCGATGGTGCGAGCTCATCGAGGTCGACGTGTCGACCAGCAGGTAGACCTTCTGCTTGAAATTGTTCGGGGAGTAGTCGCGGTCCGTCGATTTGTAGGGGAGGGTGACCGGCGCCTTCGGCAGGTTGATCCAGAGGGAGCGGCGGGCCAGCCGCTGCATGAACACCTCCTCCGGCAGCAGGTGCTGGTGCGGCAGGATTCGCTTGACGTCGGAGACGCTCCGCATCAGCTCGGCCTCATATTCCTCGCTGTGCGTGATATTCCGGTTCGGCTTCCACTCACGGCTCGGCTTGGGCTCTTCGGCGCGATGCGGCGGCGTCACGGTCATAACCGCGGCGAGGCTCCGGAACAGCGGCGAGTCCTGATCCTCCAGCACGCGGGCGATCTCGAAGACCGCGGTGAAATCCTCCGGCAGGAGCTCCTCCAGGTCGCGGAAGTACCCGAATTGCTCCATGTGCTCGAAGAAGGCGCTATGATTCAGAACGTCGTGCTTCATCCGGAGAAAGTCGTGCCTTGCTCGTTCACGTCGGTAGCTGATTCACCTCTGACGTCGATGCGCATGCCGCCGGCGCGTTATCCGCGGGGGCGTTATCCGAGCGGCGAGTCGTTGCCGGATCGGGCCTGGAAGAGGATGCGGAGATCGCGCTGGAGCTGCTGCTTCAGGTCGCGCACCTCGTCGGTCATCGGCTGAAGCTTCTCCAGGAACTCCTCGAGCAGACGGCGGTTGTTCTCGGTGTTCACGTCGGCGCGGCCGAACGTCTCGCGGGCCCATTCCCGGAGCGTCCGCTTGATCGGCATGTTGTCCAGCTCGGTCAGCGGCTGGCGGAGCTGTTCCGGATCGCGCTTCAACTGGTCGATCATCGACTTGTAGTCGAGCAGCGTCTTGAGCTGCTCCATCGCGTTGGTGGCGCTGAACTGGTGGCTGAGCGTCTGCGACGCCTTGGTCCAGATCGCGCGCTCCTCCTCGATGCCGATCGTGGTGAAGAGCACGTAGAGCTTGTCCACGTCATCCTGCGAGACGGTGCTCCGTCCGTGCATGAAGGCAATGGCGCGGAGCAGGTCGAGCGCCTTCATCTGCTTGCGCGGGGAGATATAGAAATCCCGTCCCGGCATCAGCTCGGGGCGTCCGGCGAGCTGGCGGTTCCGGAGCTCCTCGTAGTAGCGGATCACCACGTTGGCGTAGTAGGCCACCTCCGGCGGGATCGTGATCGTCATCTGCTCGCTCCGGCCGGTGCAGATCATCGTCACCTCGCGCAGCAGGGAATAGTCGATCTGCTTCGGCGGGGCGGCGGCCTGGCCTCCGTGGCGGAGATACTGCTGGGAGATCAGGTACTGGGCGTAGGGATCCTTGTCCGGGTAGATCACCGACTGATAGCTGAAGCGGTCGAGAAGCGCCTCGGTGATCTCGCTGATGCGCAGATAGTTGGTGGCGGCCACCACGGTGTGGATGGCCGCGTGCTGATGCTGCACGCCGAGGATCAGCTCGCGCTCGTTCAGCAGGGAGAGGAGGGAGCGGAGCGTGTAATCGTTGGCGTCGAAGATCTCGTCGATGAAGCCGAACTCGCTCTCGACCAGGGAGCCGGCGGTATTGTGGACGATCCGCCCCTTCTTCAGCTCTTCCAGGTCCATGCCGCCGAAGTAGGTATCCGGCTGCTGTTCCTTGGAGGCCTGGACCTTGAAGTAGCGCGCGCCGGTAAACATCCGGAAGATCTGCTCGGTCATGAGCGATTTCGCGACGCCGGTCCGGCTCTGCACCAGGGCGTGCTCGCCGGTCAGCAGGGCGCAGAAGATCTGCTCGACGACATCGGCGCGGTTGATGACGCGGGAGTTGACGAACTCTATCGCGTCCTGAAGGCTCAGAATCGTCTGCTGGACGTTCAGGGCCGGAGCCGACTCCACCATGTACGGTTCCCTTGTGCGTAGTCGATGGACATAATTCAGGGGAGATCCGCCGTTCGGGCGGACCATGAACAGGGAATGTACAACGGAACCGGCGAGAATCAACCAGGGGAAACGCGCAAATCCGCCTCGGCCGACCGGTCGGCTTATCCGGACTGGAGCGGACGCTCGGGGTGATTCCGGCCAGTTTCCCGCCGTTCATGCGCCGTTGGGGCAAGGTCCGGAAGCAGCTCCCGATGGCGATCGAGCAGATGAACGCGGGCGATCTGTTCCGGCGTGAGCTTCGGCCGGCGCCGGATGCACCGTGGCGCGCCCGGCAGGGCCGCGAGCGCTCCGAGCAGCCAGGCAACGGCGTTCCCGGCGCGCAGAGCCTCGATCAGATGTCCCGCCTGAAAGCGGAGAATGAACCGCGGCGCCTCGCCGATCGGGAAGAAGGAAAGGAAGAGCCAGGTAACGTTCCGCGCCTTCAGGAAGTGAAACCGCCGATGCCGCGGACCGCTCCGCGCGTCGCTGCGCGGGTGCTCGACGCGGATCGCGTCGGTGTGGTAGATCGCGAGCCCGGCTCGAAGCAGGGCGAACGCGTAGTGGTTGTCCTCGTAATAGACCTCTATCTCCTCCGGAAATCCTCCGGTTGCATCGTGCGCGCTCCGGGGCACCGCGCACCCGCACGTCACCAGATAGTTCATCAGTGTCAGCTCGGGAAGCTCCGGATCGAACCGGGGGCCGTGATCCGGATAGAGCTCCTCGCCATCGGGAGCGACGGCCGAGAACTGGAGCGCGCCGGCATCCGGATAGCGGTCGAAAAATCGCGCGACGTACTGGAGTGCGTTTTCATCGAGAAGGCGGGCGTCGTCGTCGAGGTAGAGCAGATAGCCGCCGCGCGCCTCGGCCACGGCATGATTGCGTCCGCCGGCGGCGCCGAGATTCCGGTCGGAGCGGAGGAAGCAAAGGCGTGGATCGCCGCCGAAGCGCTCGAGCAGATCCGGCTCCGGGCTTCGGTCGGAGGCATTGTCGAGCACGATCACCTCGAACGGCTCGTAGCTCTGCGCGAGGGCCGAGGCCACGGCGCGCATCACCTCACGGTTCCGGTTGCGCGTCAGGATGATGATGGAGATGAGGGGAGATTCGGTTGTCGCGGAGCGTCCGGACGCAACGGGACTCGAAGCATCGCGCCCATCGGGCGTGACCTCGGAAGCGGGATGTGAAGGCATGATTGTTCGCCGCTGGGCGGTCTCACCTCGAACGAACGGAAGGGATACGATACATCCGCGCGGCCGTGGGCAATGCGGTCGCCGTTGCGCGTCTCGATTCGATGCGCGCGCTCGATCGGAGGCGTGTTCCGCCGTAATGGAGAGTGTCATTGATACCGCCCCGGCGATTCACCGCCGGGCGCGGATGCGAGAGGAAGGTGCTCCGGAGCTCGTGCCGCTCGTACGCTGTATCAGACAACGAACCGCGCCGGAGTTCTCAGTGGAGGGATGATGGAGGTGGTGTGAGCGGTGCTTCTTTTCGAGCGGATCGGTGCGTGGATCGACGAAATCCGGAGTCGACGAATCGTGTCACCGGAGTCATGCCTATGTTGCGGCCGCTCCGTTGTCAGAGGAAGAGCGCACGCTGAAGACGTGCGGCTACCGATGCGTGGCGATTGTGGCAATGGCACAACTATCGGTTGAGCGAATATGGGCGGGAGAGCATGGTATGTTAGTGGATGAAACGTGTGAGGGAGAGCAATGCCAGCCTTTGAGAAGTATTTCTTTGAATCGAAGGGCAAGCCGGTCATCGTCGATGGGCGGTTGATCCATCTCGCCGACTTTTTTGAAGTCGTTGATGGGCAAAAAGTGCGTGTCGTGTTCGAGTCGGCAAAGTCCGACCGACGGCAAGGAGCGTCTTTGTCGGGGAAGGTCGATTTTATTGTCAATGAGCAGGTGGGGCCGAACGGCGTTGTCCTCTGGAGCGATACGGCGCCGCGAGAAGTTGTTCTGGAGGTGAGAGCCAAAGCCGGCACATCGAAAACAAAGCCCGTGCGATGCATGGTGAGGAATGTTTGGGAGGCGAGTGCCGGGTTCATGGATTCAGGGCATAATGGCGCGGCGATGATTGTGGAGGAGCTTCCACGCGGCAAACGCTACTGGTGTAATGACGGGCGCCCCAATGATGACTTCGATGACATTGTCTTTACGCTGGAAGTGCTCGAGTAGCGGCTGCATTTAAGGCCATTCGGTGCGCGGGAGATGTCCGCGGCGGCGGTCATGACGTAGCGCGATGACGGCACTCCGCGTCGATTGATCTTCAGAGGCGTCAACGAAGAGCAGATAATGATGGATCTCCGAGGTGTAGGTGTCAACATATGGAGAGAACCTAATGCCGTCGTTCAGCAAATATTTCATCGAGTCGAAGGCCAAGCCGGTGTCGTACAAAGGTCAGGTGATTCATCTGGCCGACTTCTGGGATGTCAATGATGGCCAGAAGTTGCGTGTGGTGTTCGAGTCGGCAAACTCTGACTGGCGGCAGGGCGTGTACCTGTCGGCCGATGTGAATTTCGTGATAGATGGGGAGGTGATCCCGCGGGCAACGGTCTTGTGGTATGATACGGCGCCTCGGGAAGTCGTTATCGACATAAAGGCTAGAACGAGAAGAAAGCAGAGGCTGGATAACTGTCTCGTGAAAAACGTGTGGGATAGGGGCGATGGTTTCATGGATTCAGGGCACAATGGTGCGGCGATGATCGTCGAGAGCCTTCACAACGGACGGCGCTATAGGTGCAACGATGGCTTCCCTGATGAAGATTTCGACGATGTCGTATTCAGAGTGGAGCCTTTTGAGTGAGTGGTGATGCGACCGAACACGATGTGGCGCCTGAAACGCCGACGGGCCGGAAGTAAGAGCTCCCGGCCCGTCGTGAAGTTCGTCGCGATCTCCTCAACCGCGCGTCCGGCTCACTCGGTGGCCTCGCGGATCACGCCGCCGCCGACCACGTCATCGCCCTCGTACAGCACCACCGACTGCCCCTTCGTGATGGCGCGGCGCGGCTCCTCGAAGCGTACTTCCAGACTTCCGTCGGGGAGCGTGCGGCAGAGCGCCGGGGCGCCCTCATCCTTGTAGCGGATGCGCGCGGTCAGGAGCGTCGGCTCGTCGAGCGACGCATACTTGATCATGTTCACGTCGCCGGCGACCAGACCATGATGCATGAGCTGATCGGCGGTGCCGACCTCCACGCGGTTCGTCTCCGGATAGATGCCGATCACGTAGAGCGGCTCCGGTGACGCGATGCCGATCCCGCGACGTTGGCCGATGGTGTAGAACGGATAGCCGCCGTGACGCCCGATCACCTGATCTCCCTTCACGATCTCGCCCCCCTCGACCCGCTCCTCCAGTCCCTCGACCCGCTCCTTCAGAAAGCGGTTGTAGTCGTTGTCGGGGATGAAGCAGATCTCGTACGACTCCCGCTTGCCGGCCACCGGGAGCTTCATCCGGCGGGCGATCTCGCGGCTCTCCGGCTTGGTCAGCTCCGAAAGAGGGAAGAGGGTGCGCGCCAGCGATTCCTGCGACACGGCCCAGAGCGCGTACGACTGATCCTTGGTCCTGTCTAGGCCGCGGCTCAGGATGTAGCGCCCGTCATCGCCGTGGGAGATGCGGGCGTAGTGGCCGGTGGCGATGTAGTCGGCGCCCAACGCGTCGGCGCGACGGAGCATCTCGGCCCACTTGATCTTCCGGTTGCACATCACGCAGGGATTCGGCGTCTCGCCGGCGAGATATCCCTCGGTGAAGTAGTCGATGATCTCCCGCTCGAACGGCTCGGTGAAGTCGTAGACGTAGTGGGGAATGCCGAGCCGCGCGGCCACGCGACGGGCGTCGTTGATGCCGTCGAGCGAGCAGCAGCTCGTGTCGCTGCCGACGTTGCCGCCGACATCCTCGTAGCGATAGGTCTTGATCGTGATGCCGACAACGTCGTACCCCTGCTCGACCAGGAGCGCGGCGGCCACGGAGGAATCGAGCCCTCCAGACATCCCGACAATCACGCGTGTCTTGTTCATCTCATTCACGTTCATGGTCCGGGCAGGCTCCCGGCGCGCTCATCAATGCATCAATACAGGAATATCTCTCGGCCGAGTGACCAGGCGAAATGCCCGTTGGAATATTGCGCACGAAGATGTGCGCTGTACGGGCGGCCCTCCGTGGCTGCCCCTCCTGTGCGAATGCGCGCACGCTGAAGACGTGTGCTGTACGGGCGGCCCCCTGTGGCCGCCCCTCAGGATTCGAAAACGCGCACGCTGAAGACGTGCGCCTACCGACGCGCGAAATGCGCGGACATCCGGCGCTCCTTGGTCAGTCCGGCTCCGCCGGTACCAGATGGGTGGTCGAGCTCACCGCGCTTCCCGCGGGAGCGGCCGCGCGGAGCGACAGGTAGCCGGAGGAGAGCCAGATCACCGTCTGGTTCTTGTAATACTGGTTCAGCGGCTGTCCGCTGGCGCCGGAGGTAATGACGCTTCGGAGGAACGCCGAAGTGTCGCCGAAGTCGACGATCTGCCGCATCGACGGCCCCACCTTCACCTGGTACGGCTCGTTGAAATTCCACTCGCCGTTGTTCACCGTCGTGTTGCTGCCGCCGACCTCGAACGGTCCGATGTCGACGATCTGCCGGAGCTTTTCCTGCTTGTCGAACGGATGGGGGAAGGTGAGCGTGTGGAGCGCGCCGTAGCGCCAGCCGGCCATGCTCCAGCTTCCGAAGCGGGCGTGCAGCGTGTCCAGCGCGCGGCCGAGCGCCATCCGGAGAATGTCGTCGCGACGCTCCACGCGCGGCGTGGTCACGTCGTCGAACCAGCGGCTGTCGATCATCACATGATAGCGGATCGCCTTGATCGGATGCTGCGCCATCTGGACGTAGTGTCGGAAGATTACCGGGCCGAGCTCGTCGCGATAGGTCATTTCGATCACGGTCTGGAGCCAGACGGCGGCGATCGCCGCCTCGGGGGCATCAGCCACCATCTTGCCGTTCCAGGAGCGGAGCCGCTGCAGCGCCGTCCGGAGCAGCGGCGGCTGGCGCAGGCTGTCGGGGAAGGCGCGCAGCAGAAACTCGGTCATGTAGCGCATGTGCGGGGAGACCAGATCCCCCTGCATCTGCACGAAGTCCATCGGCGTGTAGTTGTTCCCCTCGGCCAGCAGCTCGTTCAGCCTGATCGCGCGCGAGGGATCCTCCCAGAGATCGGAGACATGATACGGGAGGTTGTTGGCGACCTTGTTGTTCGCGCTGGCGATGTAGCCGCTCTCCGGGTTGGTCAGCACCGGCAGCTTCTCCATCGGCACGGTTCCCTTCCAGTCGTAGCGGCTGTCCCAACCGGGGAGGGGGGTGTTCGGGCGTCCGGCCTCGCGCACCGGAATCCGCACGGTCGGGACGTAGGCGATGGTGCCCGAGCTGTCGGCGTAGACGAATGAGAGGCTCGGGATGCCGCCGAGACGGGCCGCGGCGGTGAACTGCTTCAGGTTGCGGGCGTTGTTGATTCCCTGCCACGCGGCCAGCTCCTGCGACACGTCGTTGCCCCGCCAACGCATCGCCAAGAGCGTCCGCTCGAGGTAGGAGGTATCGCGGGGGGCGCGGCGCGCGCCGGCGGCCGGAGTCGCGGCGGGAGGCTTGGTCGCGGCGTCGGCGGCGAACGGGTGAACGTCGGAGATGATCGGGCCGTGGCGGCTCACGCGCACCATGATCGGCACCGACGCCGAATCCTTCACGCGGATCGTGTCGCGGAGGATGGTGAGCTTCTCGGAGCGCCCGTCGCGGATCACCGCGCGCTTGTTGGCCGTGTCCGGCATCTCGACGTAGAAATCGGTCTCGTCGGCCATCATGCTGGTGATGCCCCAGGAGATCTGGCTGTTCCTGCCGATCACGATGAAGGGGCAGCCGGGGATGGTGACGCCGGCCAGGTTGTTACCGTTGTAGAGGATCACCGCCTGATACCAGCGCGAGGGGGCGGTGTGCGTCAGGTGGGGATCGTTGGCGAGCATCGGCCGGCCGGAGGCGGTGCGGGAGCCGCTGACCGCCCAGGCATTCGAGCCGATGTGGGAGCCATCGATGCCGAGCATCCGACGCATTCCCTGTTCGATCTCGATCAGTCCGGAGATCGGGGCCGCGTGCGCGGCGATGGCGCGCGAGGCCGAATCCGGCTTGGACACCGAGTCGCGGTGGACGGTGTCGCGCGGCATCACCGGCGCGTTCAACTGCTCCAGCAGCGGCTCCGGATGCTGTCCGCCCGGGATGATCGTCGGGGCGTCCGACGGATAGTAGGGGAGGATCTCGGCGAAGCGGGCGGAATCGACCTTCGCCTGGATCTCGCCGAGGACCACGTCGCTCCAGAAGGCGGTGTTCAGCTCCCAGGCCATCAGCCGGGTGAGCATCACCGAATGCTCCGGCTTCCACGGCTCCGGCGCGTAGCCGAGCGCATCGAACTCGAACGGCAGCTTCGACTGATGGGTGGAGATGAAGGCGTTCACCCCGCGGCAGTAGGCATCCAGCGAGCGGCGGGTCCGGGCCGGCATCGCCTTCAGGATCTGGCGCGCGGTCCGGGCGAAGCCGATCGTCTTGAGCATCTGATCGTAAGCGATCGTGGAGCGTCCGAAGATCTCCGAGAGGCGTCCCTCGCCGGCGCGGCGCATCAGGTCCATCTGCCAGAGCCGGTCCTGCGCGTGCGCGTAGCCGAGCGCGGCCCAGGCGTCATCCTCGCTCTCGGCGGTGATGTAGGGAATGCCGTACTGATCGCGGGTGATCGTGGCCTCGGCCTTCAGCTCCGGGATCTTCCCTTCCTGCTCCCCATCCTTGACGAACGAGCGTCCGATGAGCTGCAGGCCGAGCCAGACCATGCCGGCGGCAAAGGCAAGGACCACGAGGATGGTGCCGATGAGGGAGAATCGACGCATGAAGTTGGCAAGCGGAAAGCCGCGACGGGGCGCGGCGAGCGGACCTGGCGGTCAGCAACGTGAATGTTGGCGGAAGATGCTCCTCGCGGGCCCGGTGAGAGCTCTTCGGGAGCCCGGAGAACGCATCACGGCGGGGAGCATGTGTCGGCATCGCGCGGGAGCGGAGGAGGAGGTTCCGGCCATGATCGGACGGGTGAGCGCCTCATCCGGACTCGAGGGGGAGGGAGGAGCCGGGCGGCCTTCTCCGGCTCGTCTTCGAGTCGACGGACCGGTTTCGATCCGTCCGCAATTGCGACCGGCGCCCTCTGGAATGGGGGCGCCGGGCCGAAATATCCCGGCGGGACCCATCTCGTGGGTCCCGCCGGCGCAACCGACAGGATGCAATCTAACGATCAGAACGTGGATAGCACGCGGCGGATGATATCGATGCCGCGGTCGATCTCCACCGTCGTCACCGTGAGGGGCGGACGGAAGCGGATCGAGCGGTCGCCGCAGCCGAGGATCATCATCGACTCGTCGTAGCAGCGGGCGCGGAGCGCGTCGCGGATCTCGCCGGTCGGCAGGTCGAGCGCGCACATCAGGCCGCGGCCGCGGACGTTCGAGACCAGCTCCGGGAACTCCCGCGTCAGCTCCTCCAGCTTCTCCAGCAGATAGGCGCCGGTCACCCGCGCGTTCTCCACCAGCCCGTCCTCCTCGATGATCTGCAGGAACCGGGTGAAGCGGACCATGTCCACCAGGTTGCCTCCCCAGGTGGAGTTGATCCGGCTCGACTTCCTGAAGACGTTCTCGCTCACCTCGTCCACCCGGTCGGTGACCAGGATGCCGCAGACCTGGGACTTCTTGCCGAAGGTCATGATATCCGGCCGGACGCCGAGGCCCTGGTGGGCCCACATGGTGCCGGTGAGGCCGATGCCGGTCTGCACCTCGTCGAAGATCAGGAGCACGTCGTGCTTGTCGCACAGGTTGCGGAGCTCCTGAAGGAACTCGGTACGGAAGTGATTGTCGCCCCCCTCGCCCTGGATCGGCTCCAGGATGGCGCAGGCGATATCCTCTCCCTCGGTCTCGAAGGCGTGGCGGATCTCGGCCAGCGACTGCTCCTCGGCGCGGATCGTGGCCTCGTAGTTATCGCCGGTCAGGGGGAACTTCACCGCCGGGTTGCTCACGCGGGGCCATCCCTCGAACTTCGGGAACAGGTCGGTCTTGTTCGGATCGGTGTTGGTGATCGTCAGCGTGTAGCCACTGCGTCCGTGGAACGCCTGGCGGAAGTGGAGCACCTTGTGTCCCCGCTCCTCGGTGATGCCGCGGGCGAAGTTCTTGCGCACCTTCCAGTCGAACGCCGTCTTCAGCGCGTTCTCCACCGCCAGGGCCCCGCCCTCGATGAAGAAGGCATACTTGAAGTAGGAGGGGATCGCCACGCGGAAGAAGGTCTCGACGAACTCCGCCATCTCGACGGTATAGACATCCGAGCAGGAAGGCTTGTGCAGCGCCACGCGGCCGATCTTCCGGATGAACTCCGGCGTATCGACCTTCGGATGGTTCATCCCGAGCGGGTTGGAGGCGAAGAAGGTGAAGAAGTCGAGGAAGTCGCGTCCGGTGCGGGCGTCGTGCAGGTACATGCCCCGGCTCTTGTCCAGGTCGAGCACGATGTCGAACCCGTCGGCCAGCATCCTGCGGCCGAGAACGGCGTGGACCTCGCCGGCTCCGAAGATTGCGTCGAGCTGGCGCCCGCCGGCGCCGTTCTGGCCGCCGGCCTCGGTACCGGCATCCGTGCCGGCATCGGTGACGATCGTCTGATCGTTCTGCATGATATATGTCTCCTCAGGTGTGAACTGCTGATCTGCTTCGTGGAGCGTGGGCGGGCCGCGGTGCCGTCGATGGAGTTCCAACGAGGGGGACGGGCGCGCCGGATCGTTCCCAGGCCGAAAGGAGAATTCGGGCATGCGAAGCTCCGCCAAGTTTCGGACCAGTTCGCCCTGAGAGGCGACGGTCACGGGAGCATGCAGAACGGGAACGGGAGCGGGAAGGTCAGGCGATGGGGCCGGAAGGGAGGGAGCTGATGGTCAGGTGCCAGCGACGCAGCCGGGCGGCCACGATCGTGGCCGACAGGAACGATCCGCCGCGGATGGTTCCGCCGACGGCGATCAGGACGCTGGTATGGAGGGTGCGAACGCGCATTGGGGGCAAATATACGCTCCCGACCGGGGGATCGGCAAGGCGAGGGAGCGACACACTTCCTCCGGTGGACGGACGTCATCCCAGATCGGGACCGACGCATCCGGACCAGTGCTCCCCGTATCGCGAGCATGGCCGGCGGCGCGCGAAAGAGCCGGCCGACCGGAACAATGCCATTGAAACGATCGCCGCGCTTCCCGTAGATTGAGCCCTATTTGTGTCCACGGGAGCCGGCTTCTCCCCCCGTCTTGCCCGTCGCGGGGCGCCATCCCGATCCTCAGAGAACAGTCGATGATGAAGAGAGCCACGAAGACGAACGAATCGGAGCCCCTGAGCTCGCCCACGTCCCGGAAAGCGTCCGGAGCGAAGGGAGCCGCCGCGACTCCCGCCAAGAAAGCCCTCAAGACGCCGGCCGCGAAGTCCTCCTCCGCGAAGTCCTCGGCGGCCAAGTCGGTCGTGGCGAAGCCTTCCTCCGCGAAGTCGCCGGCCGCCAAGAAATCCGCCGGGAGCGCGACGAAGAAGGGAGCCGCCACGAAGGGAGCCGCCAAGGGCGCCGCCGCCAAGAGCGCGTCCGGCACGAGACCCCTCGAGCCGATCCCCTCGGGCGTGAGAAGCCGTCCGATCGCCTCGCCGGTGATCGACGCCGCGGTCTCGCCGTCGCGCGCGCCGGAGCCGATGCCGGGCGGACCGGATCAAGGCGACCGCGCCACGGACGGCTCCACGGGTGTCGCCACCCCGCATCCGAAGCATATCCTCGCCATCAGGAACGCGCGCGTTCACAACCTGAAGGGGGTCTCGCTCGAGATACCGCGCAACCGACTGGCGGTGATCTCCGGCGTCTCCGGCTCCGGAAAGTCCTCCCTGGCCTTCGATACCATCTTCGCCGAGGGGCAGCGTCGCTATGTCGAGTCGCTGTCGGCCTACGCCCGGCAGTTCCTGGCGCGCATGGCCAAGCCGGATGTCGAGAGCATCACCGGCCTTGCCCCGGCGATCGCCATCGAGCAGAAGACGATCACCAAGAATCCCCGCTCCACCGTCGGCACCACGACCGAGGTCTACGATTATCTGCGCCTTCTCTACGCGCGGATCGGGCAGACCTTCTGTCGCAACTGCAACCTGCCGGTCTACAAGGACACGCCCCGCACGGTGCAGGAGTCGCTGAAGGATCTGGCCGAGGGAACCCGTATCTACGTGCTCTTTCCGATGCACGCACACGAGCATCGCTCGCTGGAGGAGGAGTTCCAGAACCTTCGCGAGCGCGGCTTCTTCCGCGTGGTGGTCGGCCGCGGTCGCGACGTGGTGGACCTGAACGAAACCATGCCGACCAACGCCCACAAGGAGGATGTCTTCGTCCTGGTGGACCGCATCGTGCTCCGTCCGGATGACGAGACCCTGACGCGTCTGGCCGATTCGATCGAGTCGGCGTTCCGCGAGGGGGAGGGGCGGGCGATCGTGCAGATCCTCGACACCGGCGAGCGCCGCCGCTACAGCACCCGCTTCGAGTGCGCCAACTGCGGCATCAAGTACGAGGAGCCGCAGCCGAAGCTCTTCAGCTTCAACAACCCGTTCGGCGCCTGCCCCGAGTGCGAGGGCTTCGGCAAGGCGATCGGCATCGACATGGAGCTGGTGATTCCCGACCGGACCAAGAGCATCCGTCAGGGAGCGATCCAGGCGTTTTCCACGCCGAAGCACTCGTCGCACTACCGGACGCTCCTCGAGATCGCCCGCAAGGCGGAGCTCGACGTCGACAAGCCGATGGCCAACCTCTCCCAGCGGGAGTGGGACGTGGTGATGGATGGCAACGGCAAGTACATCGGCATCAACGGCTTCTTCAAATCGGTGGAGGAGCAGACCTACAAGATGCACTACCGGGTGTTCCTCTCCCGGTACCGCGGCTACACCACCTGTCCGAAGTGCAAGGGCTCCCGGCTCCGCACCTCCGCCACGCGCGTCTTCGTGCACGCAAAGGCGCTCCCGGAGATCGTGTCGATGACGATCGAGGAGGCCTTCGCCTGGTTCAGCTCGATGGAGCTTTCCGCCTTCGAGTCGCAGGTGGCGCGGCGGATCATGGAGGAGATCCTGAAGCGGCTCCGCTATCTGAACGAGGTCGGCCTCGGCTATCTGAAGCTGGACCGCCTGAGCCATACCCTTTCCGGCGGCGAGTCGCAGAGGATCAACCTGGCCACGTCGATCGGCTCGGCGCTCGTCGGCGCCATGTACGTGCTGGACGAGCCCTCGATCGGCCTGCATCCGCGCGACACCGATCGCCTGGTGAGAATCCTGAAGTCGCTGCGCGATCTCGGCAATACCGTGATCGTGGTGGAGCACGATCCGGACATCATCATGAACGCGGACATCGTGGTCGACATGGGGCCGCGCGCCGGCGAGCATGGGGGAAAGGTGGTCTTCAACGGCAACGTTCCGCAGATGCTCGCCGATCCCGACTCCCTGACCGGCGCCTACCTCTCGGGGCGGAAGACGGTGGAGTCCGAGCCGCGACGCCGCAAGCCGAACAACCGCCGGATCACGCTCCGCGGCGCCTACGAGCACAACCTGAAGGATATCGACGTCGAGGTGCCGCTCGGGCTCTTCGTCGTGGTCACCGGCGTCTCCGGCTCCGGCAAGTCGACGCTCGTGCACGATATCCTCTATCCCGCGGTGGGGCATTTCAAGGGGGACGTGCTGAAGATGCCGAAGAAGCTCCGCGGCATCGCCGGCGTGGAATCGGTCGGCGCGGTGGAGATGGTCGACCAGAGCCCGATCGGACGCTCCCCCCGCTCCAACCCGGTCACCTACGTGAAGGCGTTCGACGCCATCCGCGACATCTTCGCCTCCACGCCGACGGCGCGCGTGCACGGCTTCAAGCCGGGATATTTCTCCTTCAACGTGCCGGGCGGACGCTGCGAGGCGTGCCAGGGAGAAGGGGTGGTGAAGGTGGAGATGCAGTTCCTGGCCGACCTGGAGCTGACCTGCGAGGTCTGCAAGGGGAAGCGCTTCAAGGCCGACGCGATCCAGGTCGAGTTCCGCGGCAAGAACATCGTCGAGGTGCTCGAGATGACCGTGGACGAGGGGATCGAGTTCTTCAAGGGAGAGAACCGCGTCACCACGCGTCTGGCCGCGCTGCAGTCGGTCGGCCTCGGCTACATCAGGCTCGGCCAGCCGGCCACGACCCTCTCCGGCGGCGAGGCGCAGCGGGTGAAGCTCGCGGCCAATCTGATCTCGCCGGGGAACGAGTCGACCCTCTTCATCCTCGACGAGCCGACCACCGGTCTGCACTTCGACGACATCGCGACGCTCCTCACCACGTTCAACGCGCTGGTCGACGCCGGGCATTCCCTGGTGGTGATCGAGCACAACCTGGACGTGATCAAGGCGGCCGACTGGATCATCGACCTGGGACCCGAGGGGGGAGATGGCGGCGGCCGCGTGGTGGCCGTCGGCCCGCCGGAGAAGATCATCCGCAGCGACGAGTCGCACACCGGCCGCTTCCTGAAGGTGGCGATGAAGGGGCGCTGATCGCGTGCCCGCGCGTGCCTCGACATGCCGAACAACCATGCGGCCGCCTCGATCCTCCGCGATCGGGGCGGCCGCGTCCGTTCCGAGCCCGCCGGGCGCCGGCTAGCACGATTCTGGTGTGCGTGTCGGGACGGGAGGTACGGGAACAATGGCATCGATCGAGATTCGGGTCGGCTGCTCCGGCTGGCAGTACCGGCACTGGCGCGGGGGCTTCTATCCGGCCGAGCTTCCGGCCAGGCGCTGGTTCGAGCACTACGCCGCGACCTTCGACACGGTGGAGATCAACAACACCTTCTACCGTCTGCCGGATCAGAGCGTGTTCGAGGAATGGCGTCGGCAGGCGCCGCCGGGATTTCGCTATGCCGTGAAGGCGAGCCGCTACCTGACGCACATGAAGAAGCTGAAGGAGCCGGTCGAGCCGCTGGAGCGGATCCTGGGGCGCGCGCGGCACCTCGGGCCGACGCTCGGTCCCGTGCTCTACCAGCTTCCGCCGCGCTGGCGGTACAACCGGGAGCGGATCGCCGCGTTCCTCGACCTGCTGCCACGGGATATCCTCCACGTGCTGGAGCTTCGGGAGGAGTCCTGGTACAACGAGGAGCTGTTCGCGCTGCTCGAGGCGCGCGGCGTTTCCTACTGCGCGCATGACATGGTCGGGCTTCCGCCGGAGCGGCGCGCCACCGGGCCGATCGCCTACGCCCGCTTTCACGGCATCGGGACGAAGTACGGCGGCAGCTACGCGGAGGAGGATCTGCGTCCGTGGGCGGAATGGCTGCTCGGCGAGGGGAAGAAGGGGCGGAGTATCCACGCGTACTTCAACAACGATATCGGCGGCCACGCCATCGACAATGCGCTGACGCTGCGGACGATGCTGACGGGGAGATAGAGGGCGTCGCGAGATCCGCGCGCGATGTGGAGGAAGAGATCCTTCCGGGGAAGATCGCCGCGCGCCTCGGCGTTTCGCCGGCGACGGTCGACACACATCGCCGACGCATCCGGACGAAGCCCAGCCTCGGCGGGGAGGCGAATCTCGCCGGCATGCTCTCGTCGCTGGCCCCCGCGATCGAAGCAGAGGGGGGCCGGGGGGAGCGGGTGTCCGGTCGGGGAGCCGCCCGGCGTCGGGGGGGAAGATCGTCGGAATCGGAGGCGCACCGCCATCTCCGGAAACAACTTGTCACAGCCGCCGCGCCCCGCGCGCTCCCTAGTTTACCGAATCGTAGCCCGCCGCCCTCCGGGGCATGCCCGCCGGACATGGTGAGGAAAACCGGGCTTTCGTATGTTTGCATCTTGTACCGATCGGCGCCCGGGGCTGGAACCCCGTCGCCTCATCTTCATATACCTCGTCCTACACGGCTGTACATGAATCTCTTAGAACGGATCAATCAGCGACAGTTCACGGTGGCTGTCATTGGTCTCGGCTACGTCGGCCTGCCGCTGGCTGTCGAGTTTGCGAAGGCGAATATCAAGACCTACGGCATCGACGTCGACCCGCGCAAGATCACGTCGCTCCAGCAGGGGAAGAACTACATCCAGGATCTGAAGGATGAGGTCGTCGCCGGCGTGCTCAACAACGGGACGCTGGTGGCCACCGGGGACTTCGCCGTCTGCAACGATGCCGATGTCATCTACATCTGTGTTCCGACTCCGTTTACGGCCAACAAGGAGCCGGACATCTCCTATATCATTCAGGCGACCGAGAACATCGCCAGCAACCTGCGCGGCGATCAGTGCATCATCCTGAAGAGCACCACGTTCCCGAACACGACGCAGGGCTACGTGCAGCCGATTCTGGAGAAGGGGGAGCATAAGGTCGGCAAGGATCTCTACCTGGCGTTCTCGCCGGAGCGGATCGATCCGGGGAATCAGAAGTGGCACACGGCCAACACCCCGATCGTCGTCGGCGGCGTGACGCCCGAATGCACGAAGGTCGCCGCGGCGGCCAACCGGATCATCATCGAGCAGGTGATCGAGGTCAGCTCGCCGAAGGTCGCCGAGATGGAGAAGCTTCTCGAGAACATCTTCCGCTCGGTCAACATCGCGCTGGTCAACGAGCTGGCGCAGCTGTGCGACCGGATGGGCGGGGTCAATATCTGGGAGGTGGTCGACGCGGCCGCCACCAAGCCGTTCGGATTCATGCCGTTCTACCCGGGACCGGGCATCGGCGGCCACTGCATCCTGATCGATCCGTATTACCTGAGCTGGCTGGCGCGCGAGCACGATTTCGTCACCAACTTCATCACGCTCGCGGCCGAGGTCAACGAGTCGATGCCGTTCTACGTGCAGCGGATGGTGCTTCGCCAGATCGCGCACCTGCCGGTGGCGCTCAAGGACGCGAAGATCCTGATCCTCGGCGTGGCCTTCAAGAAGGATGTCGACGATCTGCGCCACAGCCCGGCGCTCCGCGTGATGGAGCTGCTGACGCAGGATGGCGCCTCGAACATCACCTACGTCGATCCGTACGTTCCGTCGCTCGAGATCTACGGCAGGCAGATGCAGGCCGTGCCGTACAGCGACCAGGTGGTGGCCGATGCCGATATCGTGGTGATCACGACCGATCACACCGCGTTCGACTACGACGCGATCGTCCGGAGCGCGAAGGTGATCATCGACACCCGCAACGCCACCAAGAAGGTGACCGAGGGACGGGAGAAGATCTGCCTGCTGGGCGACGGAAGCTGCGTGCATTGAGCCGAGCCATGGCCGGGGAAGGAGGGGAGCCTGCTCCCCCCCCGAGTCTCCGGCGCCACGTCAGCCGCCATGCCCGAGGCGGGTGGCCGATCCCGGATCTCACACGCGCGCTCACACTCTCTCTCCCGCGCCGGGCGCCACCCGTCTATCGTGACGACTCCGAATGCGGGGATGCCCTGGGGCATGCCCCGCATTTCGCTTCTATCGCGACCGGCCCCGCGCGCCGTTTCTCCGGTGCGATTGGCCCCGACCGGATGGCCCCGACCGGATGGCCCCGGTCGAGCATACTCTTCATCCCATGCCCGGTGTCCCGAGCGGACATCGAGCCTCGCCGCGGAGCGGCGCCTCGGGCTTTCACGGGATCTTTCTTCCCCGGCCGGTGAGCCGATTTCCCAGCTACCGTGTTCTCTTCCCGACGCTTGGGAGCCTCCGATGCCGGAGGTCTCCGCGCCGATCCCCGGATATGGAAGGGAGCCGTTCGTACAGAGCCCGACGCGCATCGGCCGGTGCGCGCAGGAACCGCTCGGGCCACGTCACCCGTCGAGGTGATATCCTATCAGCGTCCGTGACCAACATCGCATGAGAACGATCCTCTCCGTCGTCGGCGCGCGTCCCAACTTCATGAAGGCCGCGCCGGTCAAGCATGTCTTCGACCGCATCGACTCCGTCCGTCACCTCCTCGTCCACACCGGGCAGCACTACGATCCGAACATGTCGGACGTGTTCTTCCGCGACCTCGGCATGGGGAAGCCGGATCTCTATCTCGGCGTCGGCTCCGGCTCGCACGCCGATCAGACCGCGCGCGTGATGGTCGAGTTCGAGAAGGTCTGCCGCGAGGAGAACCCCTCGATGGTGATCGTCTACGGCGACGTGAACTCCACCATGGCCGCGGCGATCGTGGCCAAGAAGCTGGATATCGCCGTGGCGCACGTCGAGTCCGGGCTCCGGAGCTATGACCGGAAGATGCCCGAGGAGATCAACCGCGTGGTGACCGACGCCATCACCGATCTGTTCTTCGTTACCGAGGAGAGCGGGCGCCGGAACCTGCTGCACGAGGGGATTCCGGCCGAGCGGATCCACCTGGTCGGCAACACGATGATCGATTCGCTGGCCCGACTGGTCGGCACGCTTCCGCCGGCCGCCCCGGAGGAGGAATATCTCGTCGTCACCCTCCATCGTCCGAGCAACGTGGACGATCCGGAGGCGCTCCGCCGCCTGCTGGCGGCGATCGAGGAGGGCTCGGGGGAGCGGCGTCTCCGCTTTCCGGTCCATCCCCGCACCGAGGGGGCGCTGCGTGGCTCCGGCGAATACGATCGCATGGTCGCCTCCAACCGCTGGCAGCTGCTGCCGCCGGCCGGCTACCGCGAGTTCGTCGAGATGGTCCGCGGCTCCATCGGCGTCATTACCGACTCCGGCGGCGTCCAGGAGGAGTCCACCTGGCTGGGCATCCCCTGTCTGACGCTCCGCGAGACCACCGAGCGCCCGTCGACCCTCGAGTTCGGCACCAACGAACTGGTCGGCATCGAGCCGGTGCTGGTGCGCCAGGCGATCGAGGCGATCTGCTCCGGCAACGCCCGCCGGGGGGGCATCGTCCCGCCGCTCTGGGACGGCCACGCCGCCGAACGGATCGCGCGCATCGTCCTGCAGTTTCTCCAACAGCTCCCCTGATGATCAAATCCATCGACAAGATGTCCGGTGATCGATTCAGCCTCCGGCTGCGCGTCGCTCTGTATACTCTGCTCATGCTCACGGCCACCGGCGTGGCCTCGGCGCAGTCCAGGGGACTGAGCACCATTCCCGGCGCGAGCTCCGGCGGCGACAGCCCCTTGAGCTCCCCGCTGGACGGCCGCTCGATCCTGACCGATCCCTCCAAGTCGCTCCCGCCGGTCGAGCGCCCGGTCGATCCCAACGCCTACATGGTCGGCCCGAACGATCAGCTGATCATCTCGCTGCCGATCTTCGAGCGAGATTTTCCGGTCGTGGTGTCGATGGACAACATGCTGGTGCTCCCGCGCGGCTTCATGGTCAACGTGCAGGGGATGACCCTCACGCGCCTGCGCGCGGTGGTCGACTCCCTCTACCGCTCCCGCTCCGGCATGTACAAGGATGTCGGCGTGTCGCTGGCCCGCGCCCGCTCGATCTACGTGACCGTGCAGGGGGACGTGCTCCATCCGGGGCGGACGGTGATGACCGCGGCCGATCGCGTCACCGCCGCCATCGAGTACGCCAACCGGACCGAGAATCTGCTCCCCGATATCCAGTTCCAGATGGAGCGGCAGAAGCAGCAGCAGGAGGCCGCGCGGCCGATCACGAAGAACCTCGGCGCGATCATCCCGACCGAGATGCCGGTGCGCCGCGTCGTGGTGCGCCACAACGACGGCAGCACGCGCGAGGTGGACCTGCTCCGCTACACTGCCTTCGGCGATACCGCGCAGAACCCGATGCTCCGCGAGGGGGACGTGATCCACGTCCGCCGCGCCGATCCGACGGTCTCGACCGTCGCCATCGCCGGCGCCGTCACCCGTCCCGGCGCCGTTCCGTTCCATGAGGGGGACAACGCGCTGCTGCTCGTCCGCCTGGCCGACGGCTTCCGCGACGATGCCAATCCGGCCGGCGCCGCCGTGGCCCGCCAGACCGAGACCGGGCTTTCCAGCCTCCCGGTCGATGCCTCCGACAGCACCGCGCTCGCCTCGTTCCTCCTGATGCCGGGGGATCAGCTGGTGATCCCGACCGCAGAGGCGCGCTCGACGACCCGCGCCGGCGTCGTCTCCGTGGTGGGTGAGGTTACCCGTCCCTCCGCCTATCCGATCGTGCCGGGCGTCACCAGGCTCTCCGAGGTGATCCAGCGCGCCGGCGGCTTCACGCCGGATGCCTCGCTCAACGGCGCGTTCATCTCACGTCCGATCGACCCGAAGCTCTATCAGCGGGACGAGGAGGGGGAGGACGCCATCGGCGGCATGTCGACCAGCTCCCTGAAGCTGGAGGACACGACCCGCTTCAAGTATGACAGCCAGCTCCAGAACAACAAGGTCTCGGTCGATTTCGCCGCGCTGTTCGAGCGCCACGATCCGAACATGGACGTGACGCTGCAGCATGGCGATCAGATCGTGGTGCCGACCAACCCGCGGAGCGTCTTCGTTCGCGGACGTGTCGGGCTGCCGGGATGGATCGCCTACAAGCCGGGGGCGGATGCCGAGTACTACATCACGGCCACCGGCGGCTATACCGAGGCGGCCGACCGGGAGCGCGTGGCGGTGGTGAAATTCGGCACCGGAGTCTGGAAGGGAAGAGAAGCCGAGATCAGGCCGGGAGACGAGATCTACGTTCCGGGCGAGCGTGACACGCCGGCGCGTACCTCGCTGGAAGAGGCGAACACCTTCATCCAGATCGCCTCGGCGATCGTCGTCATGGCGGTTACGATCGCCAACTTCATCAGAGACCTCAACAGGCAATGATCGCAGGCGCCAGGAAGCGCTCCGTGAGCATCGGAGCGGGGATCGGACGGATCGCGCTCGTGGCCGTCGCGCTCATGGCCGCGCACGGGCGCGCATGGGCGCAGGCGGAGCTGCTGCCGCTGGATCATCCGGCGACGCTCGCGCTGGTCCGCATCTACGAGTACGGCGCCATCCCCGCGTTCCCGCGGGAGCATCTGCCGATCTCGCGGGGGGAGGCCGAGCGTTATCTGGCCGAGGCGGCCGCCATGACCGACCTCCCGCCGGAGCTTCGCGACGAGGCGCGCCACTATCTGGCCGAGCTCGTCGCCGACCGGAGCGACGCCGCGACGAAGGTCGTGATCCCGACCTCGGCCGACCAGCCGACGCTCTGGAGCGAGCCGCTGGCCGATCGTCCGCTGGCGATTCTCACCTATCGCGACACCACCGTTCCCTTCCGGTTCACCGTGGAGCCGATCCTGGACGGCGAGCTTCGCGTCGATCCCGACGGAGGCGCCAAGGCGTTTCTGGCGCAGGGGGGCGTGGAGATGCGCGGCACGGTGCTGAATCATGTCGGCATCGGCGCGCGCTTCACCAACGGCACCATCGCCGGCGATTCGCTGCTGGCGCTGCGCGATCTCCGGATCAGCCACAGCGGCAAGATCGGCGTGCTCGGACAGGGGCACGACATCGACTTCGGCTCGGCGCACTTCCGCCTCGATTTCGGGGCGCTGGCCGCCGAGATCGGCCGGGAGCGGGTGGCGCTCGGGGGCGGGGTGGAGGAGAGCCTGCTGCTCGGCTCGACCCTTCCGTCGAACTTCGATTATCTCCGGCTCACCGGCCGCTTCGGCCGCGTGAGCTTCACCCATATCCACGCCGCGCTGCTGGCCGAGCCGAACGGCGTTCCGGCCGGCTGGAACGCCGACATCCCGACCAAGTTCCTCGCCGCCCATCTCCTGAGCATCGGCCCGTTCGCCGGCATCCGCCTCTCGCTCGGCGAGTCGGTGATCTACGGACGGCGTCCCTTCGAGATCGGCTACCTCAACCCGCTCAACTTCCTGAAGTCGCAGGAGCACTATCTCCGCGATCGGGACAACGCCAACATGTACGCGGCGCTGAGCGTCAACCCGGTCAGGGGAATCTTCCTGGAAGGGGAGTATCTGCTGGACGACCTGAAGTTCTCCGAGATCGGCAACGGGTTCTGGAGCAACAAGAGCGCCTGGAGGGTCGGGGCGAAAGCAGTTGCGGTTCCCTACGGAGGACTCGATATTGGCTTGTCTTATACCCATGTCGAGCCCTACACTTACAGTCATTTTGACGAGACCCATACCAACGAGTACACGCACGACGGCGTGATCCTCTCGGGTGGGGACGTCGAGCCCAATTCCTACATGATTCGCGGGGAGCTCCGGGCCTCGCCGCTGGCGGGATTCTGGATCCGGGGGAGCCTCGGCGTCGGCGAGCACGGCGCCAACGTGGTCGCCCATCGCCCCGGCCAGCCAGATTCGCTCATCCTCAACGTCGGCGGCGATTACCGGCAGACCTTCCGCAGCGCCATCGACTCCCCAACTGTCGATTTCCTCGGCGGCGTCATCGAAAAGAAGCTCGTGGCACGGCTCGAGGCCGAGTACGAGCTGATCCGGAGCGTCTACGCCCGCGGGATCTTCCTGATCAACCGCCGGGAGTCCGGGGAGCAGACCACGAGCGACAGCGAGGTCTGGATCGGCCTGAGGATCGGGGCGCACTGATCCTCTCCGCGTCGCGCGTTCGACGAGGTGTCGAAGGCAATGCCGGAGACGCGGCGTCGAAGGCGCAACGTCGAAGGCGCAACGTCGAAGGCGCAACGTCGAAGGCGATGCCGGGAGGGAGGTGGCGCGTGAAGCGATGCCCGATCGCGCAATCGATTTGTTGAATTTCCGAGAGTAGCAGCTCATGATGCGTAAAGCCCAGACCATGCACGAAGAGGTACTCGTCGCCAGGACGATCGAGACGACGACCGCGCCGCAGCCGAGCGGGCAGGTGATCGTCTTCGAGCAGTTCCGCCTGTTCCGCCGCTCCTGGTGGCGCGTGCTGCTGATCGCCGTGGTGGCAACGGTCGCCACCGGCATCTACCTCTTCAACTTCGTGCCGGTGGAGTTCCGCTCCACCGTGGTCGCGCTTCCCCCGAACAAGTCCGGGACGCCGCTGGACAACATCGTCGGCGGCATCTCCTCGACGCTGAAGGATTTCGGGTTCAAGAGCCTCATCGGCGGCCGCGGCTCCAACGCGGCCGGCTACTCGAACATGGCGCTGCTGAAGAGCCCGGCGATCTACGATTCGCTGATCGACAAGTACGACCTCTTCTCGGTCTACGATCTGCCGCGCGACCGGCGCGACAAGGTCTACGACGCGATCGACGATCACATGCTGGTGGTCGTCGACGAGGAGGGGCCGATCTCGATCTCCTTCTACGACACCGACGCCAAGCGCGCCGCGCAGATGGCCAACGACGTGATCGGCTTCACCAACAGGCTCTCGGTGAACTTCAACCGCCTGGAGACCGAGCCGATCACCAAGTTCGTCGGGGAGCGCTATGAGAAGGCCCGCGCCGAGCAGGCGCGCATGGGAGGGGAGCTGCGGGAGTTCATGCAGCGGACCAAGCTCTACGATCCGGAGTCGCAGTCGAAGATCGTCGGCGGGGCGGTGATGGAGGCGCAGACCAGCGAGGCGGCCCAGCGCGCCCTGGTGGAAGTCTACACCAACGCGCTCGGCGCCGAGGACGCGCGCACCGTCCAGGCCAAGGGGCTCCTGAACAGCTATCAGGAACAGATCCGCCGCCTCACCTCCGGACAGGGGACGGTCAAGAGCCTTTCGGTGGACGCGCTGCCGGCCTCGACGGTGGAGTATCTCCGCCTGCGCCAGGATTACGAGACCAACGCGAAGGTGATGGCGCTTCTGGAGCCGCTCTACGAGCAGACGAAGTTCGACGAGATGCGGGATATCCCGGTGCTCAACGTGCTCCATCCGGCCACCCCGTCGCCGGTGAAGGCGCGGCCGAAGCGCTCGATCATCCTGCTGTCGGCCTTCGTCGGCACGTTCGTCTTCTGCTATATCGTGATCGCGCTGATCGTCTACTCGCGCGGCTTCCTCCGCCGGTACCAGCTCTACATGGCCGGGGCGGGGCGCGCTGGGTGGGAATCGATCAGCAACGGCGATTCCCACTCATGAGCGAGCTCCGACACAGGCTCCGTCACCGACTGCTCGGCGTCAGCCAGGGAGATCTTCCCGGCGTCGTCGGCACGCTCGTGGTCGGCCTGGCCACGCTCCTGCTGATCCCGGTCACGCTGATCGTCACCGGCATCGCCGGCGCCGCGGTTCCCGGCTTCGGCCTGGAGCTCGGGTTCCTGGTGATTCCGGTGGCGCTGCTGGTGCTCTTTCTGGTGATGCACGACGAGCGCCTCTGGGTCTACGCCGCCCTCGGCGCCCACATGTTCATGCTCCTCGGCGACTCGATGCACAAGACCGGGGCCACCGAGGTCCTCTTCGGCATCATCGTGCTGCTGGGGCTGGTGGTGTGGCTGGCCAAGGAGCTTCTCTGGTATCGCCGCCCCCTGATCGAATCGAGCTTCGACGCCCTCTTCCTCGTCTTCTTCACGGTGATCACCCTCACCACGCTCATCATGTGCGTGGCCAACGGGGGAGATCTGGCCTTCTACTTCAAGGAGTGGGGGGTGCTCTTCGACTTCTTCTTCTACCTGCCGCTGAAGCGGATCATGAAGACGAAGCGTGACGTCGCGATCGTGATCGGGATCTTCGTGCTGATGGCGGTGGTCTGCGCCTTCTACAACTTCATCCACTTCCGGCAGGGCATCGCGCAGGCGGTGTTCGAGTGGCAGATCGGCGGCTCCCGCGTGAACCTGAACGAGACCACGTCGATGGCGTTCCTGAGCCTCTGCACGGCGGTCGTGATCTACTCGAGGCGGAAGCTGGCGATGGCCGGCGGACTGCTCGGGATGGCCATGGCGGTGATGGCGCTGATCGTCTCCTTCTCCCGCGGACCGATCGTGGCCGGCTTCATCGGCGCCTTCACGGTGATGATGATGAGCCCGTTCAAGCTCTCGCGCAAGGCGGTGATCGCCGTGCTGCTGATCATCCCGATCGGCGCCGGAGCTACCTATCTCTTCTTTCCGAAGATCGCCTCGAACATCACCGAATCGGTGGTCGACCGCGTGGCGTCGGTGGGAAAGGCGACCTCAGACCGCTCGTTCAACGCCCGCTTCGCCGAGGTCAGCTCCATCTACCATTACTCGCAGCGCTCCCCGGTGCTCGGCTACGGCTTCGGCGTGCACTACGAGTTTCTCGACCCGCTCTCCGGACGGACCATCACGACCTATTACGCGCACAACGGCTACGCCTGGATGCTCTTCAAGTTCGGGCTCCCGCTCGGGCTGATGCTCCTGGCCGTGCTCTATTTCCCGACGCTCCGGGGCTTCACGAACCCTCCGGCCAGGGATGACCGGTTTCATCGGGCGATCTTCGCCGCCGCCACCGGCGCGCTGGTGAGCATGGGGGTCACCCACTTCACCTCGAACCAGTTCACGCAGATGTCCTCGGTGATGGTCTATCCGCTGGTCTGGGCGCTGCTGGAGTACGTGAACCGTCACGGGGTGCTCGGCCCGGCCTCGCTGGCGCCGGCATCGCCGATCGCGATTCCGCCGGTCGCGACGTCTCCGGTCGCGGGGCAGTCTGTTCATGATGGCAACGGCGACATCCGCCGAACCGAGGGGATCTGATGCTTCGACGACGACTCCGTCGACTCGGCGTCGGCGCCGATATCGGCCTGACGACGCTTCTGCAGGTGCTCAACGCGGTCGCGGCGCTGGCGATTCAGGTGGTGGTGGTCAAGAACCTCAGCAAGGAGGGGGCGGGCGTCTACTTCCTGGCGCAGGCGGTGCTGACGATCGCCGCCAGCATGGCCGATTTCGGTCTGGCCGCCGTGGTCTATCCGCGTCTGGCCGTGGTCGAGGGGGTGGAGACTCCCGCCTATCGCGCCGGCGTGCTCCTCCGGCTGGCGACGATCGCGCTCAGCTGGGCGCTGACCAACATCTACCTGCTCGGGCAGGGGAGCCGGGAGCTGACCCTCGCGGTCAACATCGGCTACGTGATGATCTTCTTCTCCACGCGACTCTGCGGGATGCGGCAGTTCCTGGAGATCGTCTGGCGGCTGAAGGGGAGAACCTATCTCTACACGGCGCTGGCCGCGCTGGAGACCGCCGGCACCCTGGCGATTCTGATCCTGCTGGCGGCCACCGGCCACCTGACCGTGATCTCGATCATGGTGACCTTCGCGGTGGCGGGGCTCCCCGGATTCATCCTGAACTTCTGGCCGATCCGCGACACGTTCCTCCGCTCCCGATGGTTCCGCGCGGGGCTGTCGCGTCGCTACTACCGGAGCATCTTCCTCGCCTCGCTCCCGATCGCGGTGATGGGGGTCTTCGGTCAGCTCTTCGGCCAGCTCGACACCTTCGTGATCGAGCACTTCATGACCCTGGCCGACGTGGGGCGCTACAACGCGGCCACGCGACTGCTCAACGGGGGGATCGTCCTGCCGATGGCGCTGGCGGTCGGTCTGGTGCCGGTGGTGGCGCAGGTCTATCGCGGGGCGCGCAGCGACGTGTCGATCTCCTACGTGATCTCGCTGGCGGTACGGATCCTGATTCTGGCAGACCTCGGCATCTGCGCGGTCTGCTGGGTCTTCTCCGATCAGATCATGCTGATTTTCGGCAAGCAGTATCTCTCGGAAGCGTATATTCTGCGGGTTTATAGCATTACGAACGGTCTGGTCTTCCTGGTCATTCTGTTCGACCAGTTCCTTCTGGCGGCCGGACGCCGGCGCCAGTCCCTCTCCGGAGCGGTCTTCGCGTTCATCCTCGGGGCGATTCTCGAGGTGATCGCCGTACGGTGGTTCGGGATGATGGGGGTCCTTACCGCGAAGATCCTCGCGGTCGGTTCGCTGATCGTCTTCCAGCTCGCGGTCTCGCGGCGGGATGTGCGGCAGGCGGCGCTCGATGGATTCCGGAGAATGCTCCTGCCGGCCGGCGTGCTGGCCGCGGCGGTGGCGCTCTCCTGGCCCCTGGAGAGCATCGTGCTCCGCGCGGTGATCGTGGCCGCGGCGCTCGGGGTGGGGATCATCGTCTCGGGGGCTGTGCAGCCGGCCGAGATCAGACGACTGAAGGAGCTCCGGGTGGCCTGACCGGCGGACCGCGGCGCTCGCCGGCGATGCGATCGCGACGTCTCCCGCCCGTTCCGGTGGCGAGCCGACGCGGGAGCGAAACGACGCACGGAGCGAAACGACGCGGGGAACGAAACGACGCGGGGAACGAAACGACGGGGCCGGCATCCGCGCCGGCCGAGAACGCGGGGAGCGCCGGAGCCCCGAGACCCGTATTTCAAACACGAACCGGCGATCAGGAGGGAGCGTCCGAATAGCGGGGCTCCGCTCGAAAGTGGTTACGATGACGATCCAGTCAACACACGGACAGAGCTCGATCCAGGCCAGCGTGGTCATGGTGAGCTTCAACACGCGCGATCTGACGCTCGAGGCGATCGAATCGGTCTTTGCCTCCGTGCTCGATCCCGATTTCCGTCTGGAAGTGATCGTCGTCGACAACAACAGCCAGGATGGGAGCGCCGAGGCGATCGAGTGCCGGTTCCCGCAGGTCCGGGTGATCCGCTCCGGTGAGAACCTCGGCTTCGGTCGGGGGAACAACCTCGGCGTGCACTACGCGACCGGCGAGGCGCTCCTGCTGCTGAACACCGACACGATCGTCCGCCCCGGCGCCATCGAGCGGCTCCATCAGGAGCTCTATCGCGAGGGGGACCGCGGCGTGGTCGGGCCGTTCCTGCAGAACCCGGACGGCTCCTACCAGTGCTCGATGCTCTCGTTCCCGACCGTCTGGCGGACCTTCTGCACCTACTTCTGGCTCGACCGGGTCTTTCCGAGGATTCCGCTCTTCGCCGATGCCTTCATGGTGCACGCCGATCCGAATCAGGAGCGTGACGTGGAGGTGATCAACGGCGCGGCGCTGATGATCCGCGCCGACGTGTTCCGGCAGGTGGGGGGCTTCGATCCGGAGTACTTCATGTACTTCGAGGAGTCCGATCTCTGCAAGCGGGTGGCCGGGCTCGGCTTCCGCTCCCGTTACATTCCGAACGCGAAGGTTCTCCACTTCATCAGTCAGAGCTCGCGGACGCGTCCGTGGTGGTTCCACCACATCATCCGTCAGTCGCGGATGATCTACGCCCGCAAGCACATGTCCTCGGCCGCCCGCCTCGGCATGGCGATCATCGTCCATTCCGCGTACGCCCTCAGGATTCCGCTCTACAGCGTTCTCGGCCTCATCAAGCCCCGCTTCAAGGTGATGGGGAGAAACATGTTCAAGAGCTACTTCCACGTCGACCCGCCGTTCGCGCCGAGGAAGAACTTCTAACAACGCATGAAGGTACTGGACATAGCTTCCAGGCTCCCGTATCCGCTGACCGACGGCGGGCGCATCTGCATGTTCCAGGCGGTGCAGGGGCTGGCCGCGCTCGGCCATCAGGTGCACGTGGTGGCCGTCGACGAGGAATCCACCGATCCCGGCCCGCTGGCCGATCTGGCCGATGTTCATGTGGTCGGCATCCCCGCCGTGCCCAGGGCGCTCGGCGCCCTCAAGACCCTCTTCAACCCCCGTCCCTACTCCCAGGCCAAGCGCGATCTGCCGGAGGTCTATCGGCTGCTCGACCGTCTCCAGCGGGAGATCGGCTTCGACGTGGTGCACGCCGACGAGATCCACATCGCCCAGTACGGCGCGTACATGAAGCGGAAGTACGGGCTGCCGTACATGCTCCGCTGCCACAACATCGAATACGAGATCTACCGTCGACATACCGACACCGTCGGCAACCCGCTGCTCAGGCCCTACCTGGAGCTGCAGACCGCGCGCTGGAAGCGCTTCGAGCGGGAGCAGCTGGCGATGGCCGATGCCTGCGCGGCGATCACCCGGCGCGACGCCGACATGATCCGCTCCTGGGTGCCGTCGGCCACCGTGAAGGTGATTCCGGCCGCGGTCGATCTGGAGCGCTTCCCGTTCGTGCCGGTCGAGCGACGCGAGGAGCGCTCGCTGATCATCCTCGGCAACATGCAGTGGCCCCCGAATCGCGACGCCGCCATCTGGTTCGCCAAGGAGATTCTTCCGCTGGTCGTCCGGGAGGTGCCTGACGTGGTCTGCTATCTGGTCGGGGACAACCCGCCGCTGGCGCAGCTGCCGGCGCCCTCGGCCAACTTCCGGATCGAGGGACGAGCCGACGCCATCGGCCCCTATTACGAGCGCGTGGCCGTCGGGCTGATTCCGCTCCGTGTCGGTGGCGGGATGCGCGTGAAGATGGTGGAGATGATGGGGAGCGGCATCCCGGTGGTGAGCACCTCGCGGGGGGCCGAGGGGAACGACGCGATCCCGGATGAGCATTACCTGGCCGCCGACGATCCGGCCGAGTTCGCCGCCAAGACCGTCCGGCTGCTGCGCGACCGCTCCGAGCGGGAGCGCCTGTCGGAACAGGGCTACCGGTTCGCGCTCGGACACTACGCGCTGGAGCAGGTGAGCCGGAATCTCGAGGCGCTGCTGAAGGAGGTCGTCGCCGGCGCGAAGGCCGGTGCCGGCGGAGCATTGAAGAGGGGAGTGCCCGCGCGATGACCGGCGTGATCGAGGCCCTCTTCTACATCGCCGTGTCGTGGCTCCTCTACGTCTTCATCGGCTATCCGCTGCTGATCGGCGTCTGGGCCCGCCTGCGTCCGCGTCCCCTCCGCCGCTCGCAAGGGTACACGCCGACCGTGGCGCTGGTGATGGCGGCCTACAACGAGGAGAAGATCATCGGGCAGAAGCTCCGGAACTACCGCGAGCTCGACTACCCGCGCGACCGGATGCGGATGTACATCGGCTCCGACGCCTCGGTCGACCGGACCGACGAGATCATCCGGGAGTTCCAGGCGGAGGATCCCTCGATCCATCTTACCCGGTACAACCGGTGCGGCAAGACCCGCATCATCTACGAGCTGGCCGAGTCGGTGGACGCCGAGATCATCCTCTTCACCGACGCCGACGTCTTCCTCGAGCCGGACGGCCTCCGGAAGATCGTCGCCTGCTTCGCCGACCCGACGATCGGCGGCGTGGTGGGACGGATGCAGTATCACGACGCCGAGATCACCGTCGGCACGACCGGGCAGCGGAAGTTCCTGGAGATCGAGGACGCGCTCCGTCGTGACGAGTCGCTGGTCTGGAGCACGGTCGGCCCCCGCGGGGAGTGCTTCGCGGTCCGCCGCGGCAGCTACACGCCGCTGGAGGACTACCGGAAGTCGGACGACGTGAACCTGGCGATCACGATCCCGCTCAACGGCCTCAGGGTCTGGTACGCGCCGGAGGTGGTGATCCACGAGACGAACAAGCGGAACCTGGCGACCGAGTTTCAGCGGCGGCTCCGGATGGGGCGCCAGTCGATGGCGACCTTCGTCTCCTACGAGGGGACGCGGTATCCGTGGCGGTCGTTCGTCGGCTTCCAGATCTGGTCGCACAAGGTGCTGCGGAACTTCGCGGCGATTCCCTGGTGCCTGCTGGTGATAACATCGTTCCTGCTGGCCCCGGAGGGGGGTGTTTATGCCTTTGTCGCGGCGGCCAATTTGGCGTGGTTGGCGGCCATGGCCATCGGCTGGATCTGCGAGCGATTCAGACTTAATGTGCCGATCCTGCACTATCCTCTATATTTCACGGCTATGCTCATCGGATTGACGATCGGGTCGACCCGCGCGGTCACCTCCGGCGGGCTCGAGATGTGGAACAGCAACAGAGTAGAATGAACGGCATCGCGCAGAACGTCATCGACGAGGAGGTTCAGACTCCGCCGCGGGCTCCGGCTCAGCGGCGGGGGAGGGACGGCGCGCTCGGGCTGATCAAATCCCGGCGCGGCATCAGGATTCTCCTGGTGCTGACCGACATCGTGGCGCTGATGCTCGCCTTTTCCGCCTTCTACGTGATCCGGGTCAACAGCGGCCTGTTCACCGATATCTCCGGCTTTCCCTTCATGGAGGTGGCCAAGACCGCGGTGCTCGTGGCCGCCGTCTGGATGTCCCTCTTCTGGTTCGCCGGCGTCTACGTCAACGTCCACAACCAGGCCTTCTTCGACGAGTACTACTCGGTGCTGAAGGTGATCTTCGTCGGCTGCCTTCTCTCGTTCTTCGGCATCTACGTCATCAACCTGAGCAGCGGCAACGACGCCGAGAGCTACCTGCTGGTCTCCGCGCCGGTCTACTTCGTGCTGATGGCCGGCACGCTCGGCACCGGGCGCTACCTTGTGCGGGCGGTGGTCAAGCGCCTCCGCCAGCGGGGGATCGGGCTGCGCCGGACGATCATCGTCGGCGACTCTCCGCGCAGCCGTCAGCTGCTCGAGATGTTCCGCGACACGCCGGAGCTCGGCTTCGAGGTGATCGGCACCGTGCCGCTGAGCGACAAGGCCACGCCGGAGTTCCGGAGCTACGCGCTCGGCATGGTCGGCGATCTGGATCAGATCATCCGCTCGCGGGGGGTGGAGGTGACGGTGCTCGGCATGGAGCACGACCGCGAGCTGGCGCTCAAGCTGATCACCGAGACCTCGGTGCAGGATACCACGATCAAGATCATTCCCGATCTTTACGAGATCATCGGCGGACAGGCGCGCGCCCAGCACCTGTACGGCATGCCGCTGATCGAGATCAACCCCCAGATCATGCCGGTCTGGGAGCAGCATCTCAAGCGCGTCTTCGACATCGCCTTCTCACTGGCGGTGCTGGTGCTCGGCCTGCCGATCTGGCTGGCCACGTCGCTGGCGATCAAGCTGGAGGATGGCGGGGATGTCTTCTACTCCCAGGAGCGGGTCGGGCTCGGCGGACGCACCTTCATGGTGCACAAGTTCCGCTCGATGCGCGCCGACGCCGAGGCGGCCGGCATCAGCTGGACCACCGCGAACGACCCGCGCGTCACGCGGCTCGGCCGGATTATCCGCCGGTTCTACATCGACGAGATTCCCCAGTTCTGGAACGTGCTGGTCGGCGAGATGAGCATCGTCGGGCCCCGTCCGGAGCGTCCGTTCTACGTCGAGAAGTATTCCGAGCTTCTGCCGGCCTACCCGCGGCGGCTCCGGGTCAAGCCGGGGGTCACCGGGTGGAACCAGGTGAAGATGGGGGAGATGGTGGAGAATCTGGAGTTCGTGCAGGAACGGATCAGACACGACTTCTTCTATATCGAGAACATGTCGCTCAGGCTCGACATCGAGATCATTCTGAGAACAATCATCCGTAGCGTTCAGCGCAAAGGACAGGCGTAACAACGGTGCCACAGCACTTCATCCCGCAGCGGGCGTTGGTGGTGATCCCGACCTTCAACGAGATCGACAACGTCCCGTCACTGATCGGCAAGGTATTGGCCGTCGATCCGCGCATCGAGATCCTCTTCGTCGATGACGGGTCGCCCGACGGCACGGGGGACTACATCCGGAAGGTGATGGCCGAGGAGCCGCGCGTCCACCTGATCCAGCGAGAGCGGAAGATGGGGCTCGGCACCGCCTATTGCCGCGGCTTCGAGTACGCCATGGCCAACGGCTACGAAGTGGCCATGGAGATGGACGCCGACTTCTCCCACGACCCCGCCACGATCCCGAGCTTCCTCAAGGAGATCGAGACCGCCGACCTGGTGATCGGCTCCCGCTACGTGCAGGGAGTCAACGTGATCAACTGGCCGATGAGCCGGCTGCTGCTCAGCTACTTCGCCAACGTCTACTCCCGGATGGTCACCGGCATGCCGCTGGCCGACGGCACCGGCGGCTTCAAGTGCTTCCGCACCGACGTGCTCCGGAGGATCGACCTGAGCAGGATCAAGTCGAACGGCTACTCCTTCCAGATCGAGCTGAACTTCCTGGTCTGGAGCCTGGGAAAGGTGATCAAGGAGATCCCGATCGTCTTCGTCGACCGGCGCAACGGCGTCTCCAAGATGTCCCGCAACATCGTCTACGAGGCGGCCTGGATGGTCTGGAAGCTTCGGATGGCGAAGATGAGCGGAAGCCTGAAGCGCCGATACCTGCCGGCCTGAGCCTCCCCCGGCGGGATCTCCCGGAACGGATCATCCGAAATGATCCCGTGAAAGGATTCCCCGACGTGAATCCGCAAGGCTCGCGAGCGAGAGATTCGACCCGATTCAACATGGCCCGGAACGCGGGGAAGAGCGCGCCTCTGCGGCGCCTCCCACGTCCCCGCCCTCACCGTCTACTATCCGGCGCCCCCGGCTCCGACCCCGGTTCCGGCGCGCCTCCCCGATCCGATGGAACTGTCGATCGTCATCGTCAACTACAACGTCCGCGAGCTTCTGCTGAACGCCATCGCGTCGCTGTACGTTGCCATGGAGGGGATCGACGGGGAGATCATCGTGGTCGACAACGCCTCCACCGACGGGGCGATCGAGGCGCTCGGACGGGAGTTCCCGGACGTGCGGACCTTTCCGCTGGACCGGAACCTCGGCTTCGGCGCGGCCAACAACATCGGCATCGAGGCCTCGCGCGGACGCTACATCCTCCTGATCAACCCGGACACCATCGTCCAGGAGCGGACCATCAGGACGATGATGGAGTTCATGGAGGAGCATCCGGACGCCGGCATCGCCGGCTGCAAGATTCTGCTGGGGGATGGCAGCTACGAGCCGGCCTCCAAGCGCGGGTTCCCCTCGCCGTGGTCCTCCTTCTGCCGCGTCTTCGGACTGAGCCGGCTCTTCCCGAAATCGAAGCTCTTCGGCGGCTACAACCTCAATCACCTCGACCCCGACCAGACCCTCGTCGTCGACGCCATCTCCGGCTGCTTCATGTTCTGCCGCGCCGAGGTGCTTCATCAGATCCACGGCTTCGACACCGATTACTTCATGTACGGGGAGGACCTGGACATCTGCTTCCGGGCCAAGGACCACGGGTGGAGCGTCTACTACCATCCGGCCACCTCGATCATGCACCTGAAGGGGGAGAGCACGCGGCGCAGCGCGCTGGACGCGCTGGCGGTGTTCTACGAGGCGATGGAGATCTTCGCCGAGAAGCACTTCCGTTCCAACCGCCCGCTCCTCTGGATGATCCGCCTCGGCATCAGGATCCGCCGCGGCATGGCGCGCCTGCAGGACCGGCTGCCGATGGGATGGTTCATCCCGATCGACGTGCTGACGGTGTTCGCCGGGTTCATGCTCGGCACGGTGATCAAGGCCGGCGGGCCGCTTGCTTATCCGGACTGGGCGCTGCCGGCGGTGATCGTGGTGCCGCCGCTGGTGTTCGTGGCGGCGATCGCGGTGGCCGGCGGCTACGGCTCGGACGATCGCGTGCCGGCCCGGGCGCTCTTCGGCTACCTGCTCGGCTTCTTCGTGCTGAGCGCGCTCACCTCCTTCTTCAAGGATTACGCCTTCAGCCGCGGCGTGGTGCTCGTGACCACCGCGGTGGCCACCGCCGTCGGCGTGGCGCTCCGCTTCTTCTGGCTCCTCTACAAGCGGACCTTCGGCTCGGAGTCGACCCGGCGCATCGCCTTCCTTTCGCGGGAGGAGGCCGGAGCCAAGTTGCGCCACGCGGTCCGCTGGATGGTCTACGGCAAGCCGGTGACGATCATCGGGACGATCGTGCCCACCTTCGCGGAGTTCAATCCGCGGGAGACCACGATGCTCGGCTCGGTGGAGAATATCTCCAAGATCGTCCGGGAGCATAAGCTCACCGACATCTTCGTGCTCGACCCGAAGCTCAGCTACGAGGAAGTGCTCGAGGCGATGGTCTACACCAGCAATCAGTCGGTCCGCTTCCACATTACCCGCAGCTCGCTCGAGCCGCTGGAGATGCTGGTGGACCTGCACGGGGCGGCCGCCGGGCCGATGTACGCCCCGCGATCGAAGGGGACCTATCATCTGTCGAAGAAACTGCGGGACAAATTTCTCGCACTTTGTATCCTGACACTGATTTTTCCCGCGCTATATTTGACCGGCAAAGCTCCGGGCGTCAGGCTCCGGGAGCTGGTGGACGTCCTTCGGGGGCGGCGTCCCCTGGTCGGTGGGGGACCGTCGGGGACGATCACGGCGAGGGATCCGGTCTTTTCGGTGGCCGCGATCTGTCGCGATGAAAACTTGAGCCAGCGGGAGCTGGCGCAGATCGAGACCTATTACGCGACGAACCAGTCGCTGCTGCTCGACAGCGAGATCATGATTGCCGGATTGCGGCTGCGCCGGGGGGGAGATGCCGGCGACCTGCGGAGCGCAGAGGGGATCCTGCGCCAGACGACCCGCTGATCCGGCGGCCGGTTATCCGGCGGGACGATATTCCGAGCCGGTACTCCGAACCGGTATTTCGAGCCGGCACTCCGGCGGCCCATGGACAGGGCACGCGGCACGAGACCGCGAAGAGTTGTACAGTACAGGATTGACTGCGAAGAGAGTGATGCCGCGACGATCGATTCGACGCGGATCCGACCTCGGGAGGATCGACGTTACGAGGGTCGATGCTCCGGCGCCCGCTCGCGGCACCCCGCCCGCCGGCGCCCCCGCTCCTGCGCCGCGCTCTGGCGTGACGCGTTGGTCCGGCCGGTCGGGACAACAGGCAGTACGGGAGACAATCACGGATGGGGATGGATGATTGTGAGCAACGTCATGAGCCACTCACGACCCACGGGCACGCGGCCCGGCAACCCTTGCATATCTTCAATTTCCCTTCACGGCGGTCTTCGATTTCCGGGTCGAGGTAACTCGATCCTTTCTACTCTCGTCGGCCCGGCGCCACGTGTGGCCGCCGCGACGGGAGATCCGTTTCAACAGCTTACGCGCGTTCATGGCTAACTACGTTCTCGAATTCGAGCGTCCGATTCTGGAATTGGAGGAGAAGATCTCCGAAATGCGCTCCATGGCCGACCAGCTCGATATCGGTCCCGAGATCGAAGTGCTCGAGCAGAAGGTCGAGCGCCTCCGCTCGAGCATCTACGAACAGCTCACCCGCTGGCAGCGCGTGCAGCTTGCCCGCCATCCCGACCGTCCCTACACGCTCGATTACGTCGCCCTGATCTGCGACGACTTCATCGAGCTCCACGGCGACCGCGCCTTCGGCGACGACCAGGCGATCGTCGGCGGGCTGGCGCGCATCGACGGACGGGAGCTGATGCTGATCGGCCAGCAGAAGGGGCACGACACCAAGGAGAACGTGAAGCGCCGCTTCGGCATGCCGAACCCCGAGGGGTATCGCAAGGCGCTTCGCCTGATGAAGATGGCCGAGAAGTTCTCGCTTCCGGTCGTCACCCTGATCGACACGCAGGGAGCCTATCCCGGCATGGAGGCCGAGGAGCGCGGACAGGCCGAGGCGATCGCCCGGAACCTGTTCGAGATGGCCACGCTCCGCTCCCCGATCATCAACATCGTTATCGGCGAGGGCGCATCCGGCGGCGCGCTCGGCATCGGCATGGGGGACAAACTGCTGATGATGGAGAACACCTGGTTCTCGGTGATCGCGCCGGAATCGTGCTCGAGCATTCTGTGGAAGAGCTGGAATTACAAGGAGCAGGCGGCCGAGGCGCTGCGACTGACCGCGGGGGACCTGATGGAGCTCGGCATCGCCGACGCTATCATTCCGGAGCCGGTCGGTGGGGCGCATCGCGATCCCAAGGGTGCCGGCGATCGTCTCAAGGAAGCGATCTCCGCCTCGCTCGGCGAGCTGAGCCGGATCGGGCTGTCCGAGCTCGTCGAGCGTCGGCAGCAGCGTTATGCCTCGATCGGCGTTTGGGGAAGCGCCGAGAGCGCCCCGGTCTGAGTTCCGGACCGCAATCACGACCGATATTCATCTGAACGGACACACGACACATGGCATCGATGGGAATGAACGGCAACGACAGAGAGCCGTATCGTCGCGATCGCGATCGCGACGGTGATGGCGGCGGGCGCCTCGGTGGGGGTGGGGCGCGCCAGTATGGGGAAACCCGGTACGCTCCGCGCAAGAAGGAGCTGTTGCGCCAGAAGGCGCAGGAGTTGAAGAAAAAGAAGAAGAGGCCGAGAGTCTTCTTCCACAAGGCACTGACCCGCATCCCGCTTCCGAAGCTTCTCACCAAGGCAAAGTATCTCTCGCCCGCGCTGGCGGTGCAGTACATCGAGGCCGGTCGCGTCCGCGTCAACGCCCGCGTCGTCGCCTCCCCCTTCTACGAGGTCAACCTCCGGAAGGAGCGGGTCACGATCGACGAGCTGCCGATGCAGTTCCCGCGGCAGGTCTCCTACATGATTTACAACAAGCCGCGCAACGTCGTCTGCGAAAAAGGTGATCCGGCGTTCGATGAGATCTTCGATCCGGAGCAGACCTGGAGCTTCCCGTTCGGCCGCCTCTCCAAGGCGGTCTCCGGACTGGTGATCCTCTCGAACGATCCCCGGATGGTCTCGACCCAGCACGTGGTCGACGCCGAGCTCCAGAAGGAGTACCGGGTGAAGATCAACCGGATGATCACCCCGGACGAGATCGACGAGCTCAGCCGCGGGGTGCAGATCGGCGAGGATTATTTCGTGCCGATCCGGGTGAAGGTCCACGAGATCAATTCCGATACGATGTGGATCGACCTTGCCGTGCTCGATGATTCCTATCACGCCATCAATCGTGGCCTGAAGTCGGTCGGCTGCGAGGTGCTCAAGATGCACCGCATCCGGATCTCGCTCCTGCAGGATCAGATGATCCCGCTCGGCGAGTGGCGCGAGCTGGCCAACTTCGAGCTGGCCGCGCTCGGACTCAACCGCTTCATGCGAGGCGAACTGCCGCCGGAGCCGCCGCTGCCGAGGCCGGAGCGGAGGGAGCGCTTCCCCCGTCGCGATGGCCCGCCGCGCGGCGACCGTCGGGACGGCGACCGCAGAGATGGCGATCGTCGCGAGTTCGGCGAGCGTCGGGACTTCGGCGACCGCCGCGAGCGTCCGCGCTTCGAGCGCGGAGAGCGCGGCGAGATGCCGGAGCGTGGAGCCTCCGACCGTCCGCGGCCGGATCGCGCCGAGCGCCCCCGTGGCGATCGGCCCGAGCGCTTCGAGAGGAGCGACCGCCCGGAGCGCTTCGATCGCGAGCGTGGAGGGCGCCCCGGCGACCGCGAGCTGCCGGCACGCGGACCCCGTCCGGAAGGACGCCCCGAGGGGCGCCCCGAGGGTGACCGTCCACGTTTCGAGCGCCCGCGCGCCGAGCGTCCGTATCGTGAGGAGCGCCCCCGCGACGAGCGCCCGCGTGACGACCGTCCGCGTGAGGATCGCCCGTACCGTGAAGAGCGTCCGTATCGCGAGGAGCGCCCCTACCGCGAGGAGCGTCCGCGCTTCGAGCAGCGTGGCGAGCGCGATGATCGCGGCTACGGAGCGCCCCGCGGCGATCGTCCCCGCACGGAGGGCTTCCGTCCCGAGGGGCCGCGTGACGGTGGACGCCCGGAGCGCCCGCGCTGGGCCGAGGGGAGCGAGGGTGAGGAGCGGCGGCCGCCGCGCGGCTATGACCGTCCGCGCGACGATCGTGGAGATCGCGGCTTTGACCGCCCCCGTGAGGATCGCGGCTACGACCGCCCGCGCGATGACCGCGGCGGCCGCGGCTACGACCGTCCCCGCGATGATCGTGGTTACGACCGCGGCGAGCGTGGCGGCTACGACCGTGGCTACGATCGCCCGCGCGATGACCGCGGCTACGATCGTCCCCGCGAGGATCGGGGCTATGACCGGGGCGGCTACGATCGCGGCGGCTACGGCGGCGGCGATCGCGGAGGCTACGGACGCTCCGAGCGTGGCGGCTACGACCGTCCGCGCGATGACCGCGGCGGCCGCGGCTACGACCGCCCGCGTGATGACCGTGGCTATGATCGCGGCGGCTACGACCGCCCGCGCGAGGATCGTCCGCGCGAGGATCGTCCGCGCGAGGATCGTCCGCGTGACGAGCGTCCGAGAGAGGAGCGTCCGTATCGCGAACTCCGCCCCCGTGACGACCGTCCTCGTGACGAGCGTCCGCGCGAGGAGGGGCCGTACGAGGAGCGCCCACGCGGGGAGCGTCCACGCGAGGAGTTTCCCCGCGAGGAGCGTCCGAGGGAAGAGCGTCCGAGGGAAGAGCGTCCGAGAGAGGAGCGTCCGCGCTTCGACCGTCCCCGCACAGAGGAGGGGGGATGGGAGCGCGAGCGCGCCGAGGAGCGTCCGGCGCCGCCGGCCCGTGAGCGCGAGGAGGGGGGAAGCGAGGAAGCTTCCGAGCAGCCGGCCAGCAGCGGATTCCGGGCGCGGGGCGAGAAGCCGTCGGAGGGAGGAAGCGTTCCCAGCCAGGAGCGGTTCCGTCGCCGTGGCTCCCGTTCAGGCCCTCGCGACGGCTCGGCGGGAGATGCCTGAGATCGTCTCCAACGTGATTCAACTCCATCCGGTCCGGCTTCGAGGGGAACAGATCGAACATCTGGTGCTCCTGCGGTCGGACCGGGTGGCGTATGCCCGGGGCATCTGGCAGGTGGTGACCGGCCGGATCGAGCCGGGAGAGTCCGCGCGGACCGCCGCCGAACGGGAGCTGCGGGAGGAGACCGGGCTGGCCTCGCCGGATTGGGTGGTCTTTCCCGAGGTCGCGACCTTCTACTTCGAGCCGACCGATCAGGTGATCCTTTCGCCGGTACTGGCCTGCGTTCTTCCCGGGACCGCCGAGCCGGTCCTCTCGATCGAGCATGTCGCGCATGCCTGGCTTCCGATGGCCGAGGCCGCCGCGCTGATTCCCTACCCCTCGCAGCGCTGGGGGATGGAGCTGGTGGAGCGGCATCTTGCGTCATCATCATCCGGACGGCATTCATCCACACGATGAGCATTTCCACACGGATCATTCCGCTTTCGATTCTCGCGGCGCTCGCCGTCGGTGCCTGTCGCATCCCGCGGATCGCGGTCCGGCAGACCCTGCCGATCGTCGACACCATGAGCGTCGGCGGGCAGGTGGTGAAGCACTACCGCGCCCGCGATTACGCCGCCCGCGACTCGACCGACAGGATTCTCCGTCTGGAGTATCTGCCGGTGGATCTGTTCGCGGTGGTCGATGCCCGCGACTCGGTGACCTCTCTCTTCTGCACCGCCTGGCAGACCTACCTCTGGCGCTTCTCCGAGCGGCTGGAGCCGGTCGACAAGCAGTACTACGTGCCGGTCTTCCTCTCGGCCACCGCCGGGGACGACAGCCTGAACATCGTCTGGGGCTATCCGCAGCTCGATGATCGGGACGAGGATCTGAAGTACGTGGTGCGGCGGCGGAACGAGTACTGGTCGGTGGAGCGGATGATCCAGGGGGCCGAGCCGGACGAGCTGTGGGCCGGGCCGGTGAAGAGTTACCCGCAGTACAACGCCTACAGCCCGCTCGGACGCTTCAGCGGCGGCACCTACGCGCGGGCCATGGTCGACTCCTCCGGCGTGGCCAGGATAGCCCGGACCGAGCTGACGCGATTCCTTTCCAACGATGCAGCCGATACCACCGGACGTTGAGCCCGATGCCCTCCGGGTGCCCGCCGGTGAGCCGGTGGGGGAGCCCAAGGCATCGGGCCCGACCTCGGACCCGACCTCGGACCCGATGGAGCCGCCGGCCGGGCCCGCCCCGCGCCGCGTGGCGCTCCGCGTGATGTACGACGGCACCGACTTCGTCGGCTGGCAGCGCCAGGCCCGCGGCAGAACGGTCCAGGAGGAGCTCGAAAAGCTCCTCGGCCGTCTCTCCGGCGATCGTCCGGTGACCGTGGTGGGCGCCGGCCGGACCGATTCCGGGGTGCACGCGCATGGGCAGGTGGCCCACGCCGACATCATCAGCCGGCACGACGACGCCGCGCTCCTCTTCGCGCTCCGCCGGATGGCCCCCGAGGATCTGGCCGTGACCGAGGTGGCCACCGTCGGCGCCGGGTTCCATGCCCGGTTCAAGGCCTGCCGCCGCAGCTACCGCTACCGGATCGTGTTCGATCCCGATCCCTTCCTCGCTCGCTATGCCTGGCGCCTCGATATCCCCCTCGATCGGGAGATTCTGGCCGAGGCCGCCGGCCGTCTCGTGGGCACGCACGATTTCACCGCGCTTTCGAAGTTCAATCCCGATACCGACAACCCGGTCTGCACGGTGACCGAGGCGCGATGGCGCGAAGAGGGAAATAGGCTTTTCTTTGAAATTTCAGCCGATCGGTTCCTTTACGGGATGGTTCGGATGCTAGTTGGTCTACAGGTTGATGTCGCGCGTGGTAAACGGGGACTCGATGACGTCGATCTGCTGCTCGCCCGGCGGGCGCGAATCGGCCAGAGTCCCCTGGCGCCGGCGCGCGGGCTTTCGCTCGTCGATGTCGGATATCCGGAGTCTCCGTTCCGTTCAGCCCGATGACCGGCAGCGGCGATTCCCCCATGCAACATCGGGCAAATGTGTATGAAGAGCACTTCAACGTTCATAGCTGAGGCTGGACGCGTTCTCCGCCGTCAGCGTCAGTTCGTCGCGGCATTCCTGGCCAGCACCATGATCATGGTGGCCGGATGCGGCGCCAACATCTTCTCGATCGACGAGGATGTGCAGCTCGGCCAGCAGATGGATCAGCAGATCAGGAGCAACCCCGCGGAATATCCGATCCTGAACAACGAGGCCGTCCGCGGCTACGTGCAGGGGGTGGTCAACCGGATCATCCAGGCTCCGGAGATCAAGTACCGCGGCAAGTTCCCCTACACCGTCACGATCCTGAACGACGACCGGACGATCAACGCCTTCGCCACGCCGGGAGGCTACATCTACGTGTACACCGGCCTGCTGAAGGTCATCGACAACGAGTCGACGCTGGCCGGCGTTCTCGGCCACGAGATCGCCCACGCCGAGGAGCGCCACTCGACCAAGCAGATGACCACGCAGCTCGGCACCGAGGCGCTGCTGTCGATCGCGCTCGGCAACAACCCGTCGCAGCTGGCGCAGATCGCCGCCAACGCCGGCGCGCTGCTGACCTCGCTGGCGCACAGCCGCGCCGACGAGACCGACGCCGATACCAAGTCGGTCGGCTATCTCCGCTCGACGCCGTACTATCCGGGGGCGATCAAGTCGTTCTTCGAGCGGATGCAGCAGCAGGCCGCGACCACCGGAGGAGGGGGGACGCCGGAGTGGCTGGCCACCCACCCGTCGGACGCGCGTCGCGTGCAGAACATCGACAACCTGCTGGCCCAGTACAACATTCCGGCGCCGACCAACACGGCGCAGATGCAGGCATCGTATCGCTCCGGCATCAGCTCGCTCCGCTGAGAACGGGAAGCGACGAGCACCATGGATTCGAGATGGCGTCCGCGCGCCGTCGGCCTGCTGGCCGGAGCGCGCGGACGCGCTCGTTTCCGCGCCGGGGGCGGCGGTGAAAGCCGGCCGGCGGCCATATGATGCCCGAATGTGCCGATCGGTGACGGCCGTTGCGGAAATTCTCGACTTCATTACCTTCCGTAGCCGACGTCGCACGCGCGGTATCACGCGGCGATCCCAGAACCGATCAGTACGTCATGTCACAGGAAACCTTCGCCGAGCGCTACCGCGCGATCCTTCAGACCAACTCCAGCTCTCTCTGCATCGGCCTGGACGCCGACTGGCGTCAGCTTCCGGACGCCGTGGCCCACGCCTACAACCCGCTCCTGGAATTCAACAGCCGCATCATCGAGGCGACCTCCGACCTCTGCTGCGCCTACAAGCCGAATCTCGCGTTCTACGAGGCCTTCGGCGATAAAGGATTCGAGGCGCTTCAGGGAACGCTCGAGCGGATCCCCGCCGGCGTCCTCTCGATCGGCGACGCAAAGCGCGGAGATATCGGCAACACCGCCGAGCGCTACGCCTTCTCCATCCTCGAGCTTCTGGACTTCGACGCGGTGACGGTGAACCCGTATATGGGGCTGGACACGCTGGAGCCCTTCTTCGAGTACTTCGGGCGCTGCGTCTTCGTGCTGGCGCTCACCTCGAACCCCGGCTCGGGCGATTTCGAGAAGCTGATCTGCGACGGCCGTTCCCTGTACATGCACGTGATCGAGCGCTGCATGGAGCGCTACGGCGACTCCGGCCGGCTCGGCTTCGTCGTCGGCGCGACCCATCCGGACGAGCTGGCGGAGATCCGCGCGATGGTCGGCCCGGAGATCCCGCTGCTGGTGCCGGGGCTCGGCACGCAGGGGGGAGCGCTCGAGCAGACCGTTCGCGCCAACGACGGCGGCATCGCCTTCTACAACGTGGCGCGCGCGATCTTCCGCGCCGGCCAGGGGGAGGATTTCGCCGAGCGTGCCCGCCAGGCCGCGCTCGACTTCAAGACACAGCTTAACGCCGCCTCGGTCCAGGCCGGCTGAGCGAAACGTTCCGGCGCCACTCGGACGAACGTCACGCGCGCGAGGTCCCACCGGTCGCGTCGATGTCCGGCGTCGGCATGCGATGACGAGGATTCAACGGAGCCACCGATGGACGCCCCAACGCACCAGCGGGAGGAAGCGCTCTATCGCCTCTGGGAACGTGAGGGACTCGTTGGACGGGCCTTCACCGATCTCCGGGGCGCGCGCATCACGTTGCTCTCGCGCGGCGTCAGAAACCGCGCGAGCGGTCCCGATTATCTGGGGGCCGTCCTCCTGATCGACGGAGAGCTGCGGGTGGGGGACGTGGAGATGCACCGGACGGAGGGGGAGTGGTTCCTGCACGGGCACCAGGGTGATCCGGCGTTCGAGCGGGTGATTCTCCATCTGCTGGGCGAGGGAACGCCGGCGCCTCGGCTTCCGATCCCGACCGTGGATGCCGCTCGTCTCATGGCCTCCGGCGTTGGAGCGGATGCCACCGACGCGGATGGCTCGCCCGACGGATCCTCCACGGCGGATCAGCCGTTCTCGCCGGCGCTGCTGGCGGAGCTCTCCTGGAGCAGATTTCTCCGGCGCTGCACGGCGATCCTCCGCGAGGAGCCCGGCATCCCCTCCGGACAGCGCGTCCGCCGCGCCTTTCTCCGGCGGCTGTACGACACGCTCGGGCTGATGGAGAACCGGGAGCCGATGCGGCTTCTGGCCGAGCGGGTGATCGGGGCTGGGGAGCGTCTCCGCGGCGCCTCGTTCGAGGAGCTGGCCGCCTTCGCGATCGGTGCCTCCGGGCTCGATCCGGAGCGGATGGCGCGAGCGGCCGCCGGCGCCCTGGAGCCGGACCGGCTGGAGCGGATCATGGGGCTCGCGGCCGGCGTCGCCGAGGAGGTTTCCGCCGCTGAACGGGAGGAATGGCGGCTTTCCGGGAGACCGGGGAACGATCCGGCTCGCCGATTGTGGGGTACTATCCTGTTGACACATGCACTGATGATCGGCTCCGGCCTCGAGCGCCTGTTCGAGGAGGTGGCGGCCGATCGACCGTTCGAGCGTCTGCTTACCCCCCTGACCGCAAGGTTGGGCAAGCTCACCGTCATCGGACGGGATCGCGGAAGGGAGATCGCGGTCAACGCGCTCCTGCCGTCGGCGCTGGCCGCCGGAATTCTCCGCGACGATCCCGTTCTCACCGGGGGTGCCTGCCGCCGATATCGCGTGGCTCCCTCCCTTGGATCGAACCGAATTATTCGTTTGATTGAATCCCGGTATCTCCGCAACGACCGACTCCACGGCGCGTTCTGGCAACAGGGAGCAATCGAATATCATCAACGGTATCTGGCTCCCGATCGTACCCGGATCTCCTTTATCGCCGAGCATCCGAAGGGGGAATGATCTTCTCTCGTTCGGCGCCGGCGGGCATGGAGCCGCCGCTTTCGATCGTGCCGCCGACTCCGGCGGCGATCGCGTCGTCGACGCGTGTCCGGCACCGCTCCGGTGGCCGATCCGGTGGCGATTTCGAGCTCCGATCGTCGCGCATTCATTCATCCAGCATTGACCGACAATCATGCCTTCAGAGAAATTCTCCGCGCTTCTGGACAAGTCGCGCACTCTCGCCGATCTCCAAGCCGCGACCGCCGTTCTCAGCTGGGATCAGGAAACCTACATGCCGAACGGTGCCGCCGAGGCGCGCGCCGAGCAGGTCGCCACGCTCCAGACGCTGATCCACCAGATGGTGGTCGATCCGGTGATGGTCAGTCTGCTGGATGATCTGAAGGGAGAGCTCGACGGCGACACGCTCGAGGAGTGGGAGAAGCGCTCGGTCCGCGAGGCGCTCCGCTCGCGCGATCACGCCGTGAAGCTGCCGGAGGAGCTGGTGCGGGAGATGGCCAAGATCACCTCGCTTGCCCAGCACGCCTGGAGAAAGGCGCGCGCCGAGAGCGATTTCGGGCACTTCGCCGAGATCCTCACCAGGCTCGTCGAACTGAAGCGCCGCGAGGCCGAGCTCTACGGCTACGAGGAGAACGCCTACGATGCCCTGATCGACCTGTTCGAGCCGGGAATGCGCGTCTCGCAGCTTAAGCCGGTCTTCGACAAGCTCCGCGAGGGAACCCGCCGCCTCCTCGACCGGATCGCGGCCTCCGGCCCGGTGAGCGACGATGTCCTCTTCACCGATTTCGATCCGGACAAGCAGATGGCCTTCGCCCGCGCGACGGTGGAGCAGCTCGGCTTCGACTTCAACACCGGCCGCATCGACCTTTCGGCGCATCCGTTCTGCACCTCCTTCGCGACTACCGACGTCCGCCTTACCACGCGCATTCACCGTGACGATCTCCGGAGCTGCCTGTTCGGGCTGATCCACGAGGCCGGCCACGGCATGTACGAGCAGGGGATCGACCCGGCCTACGCGCGCACGCCGGTCGGCGGCGCCATCTCGATGGGAATCCACGAGTCGCAGTCCCTCTTCTGGGAGAACATGGTGGGGCGGAGCGTGCCGTTCTGGAACTGGCGCTTCCCGGCCATCCGCGAGACCTTCCCGGAGCAGCTCGGCGGGCTCACCTCCTCCGATTTCTACCGCGCGATCAACGTGATGAAGCCGAGCTTCATCCGCGTCGAGGCCGACGAGCTGACCTACAATCTCCACATCATCCTCCGCTTCGAGATCGAGGAGGCGCTGATCAACGGCCGCATCGAGGTGGCCGACATTCCGCGCGTCTGGAACGAGAAGATGGAGAGCTACCTCGGGATCGTTCCGCCGAGCGACGCGCTCGGCTGCCTGCAGGACGTGCACTGGTCGTTCGGCGGCTTCGGCTACTTCCCGAGCTACACGCTCGGCAAGCTCTACGCGGCGATGTTCTTCAACCGGATGCGTGAGGAGATCCCGGATATCGAGGACCAGATCGGCCGCGGCGAGTTCGGCGAGGTCCTTTCCTGGCTCCGGAGAAATATTCATCGCTGGGGACTGACCAAAAACGCCTCTGAGCTCGTTATGGATGTATGCGGCAAGCCGCTGACGGCCGACGACTTCCTGGCGTACGTGGAGGGGAAGGTGGAGCGGGTCTACGGCGAGGCGGGAGCGGCGGGTGCCGGCGCCAGCGTCGCCGGTGCCCAGATGAGCGGCGCGGCCGTGTAATAGTTCGCTTGAATGTTCGTGTACTATGAGAGGCTCAGGGGAGATCGCGGCGGATCTCCCGGCCGCCGCCCGCCGGCAGTATCGTCCACGCCGGGTGAATGGAGCGGCCGAGGATGGTTTCGAACTCCGATCGCCGAGCCCAGTGAGTGATGTATGGAAACACGTTTGAAACGGCAGTCCAAGGATCCGATGTCATCGAGAACAACCGAGCCCCACCGTTGGGATGCCGACGACGATGACCCGGAAGAGATGCAGGAAGGGGCCCCGGATTCCTCCGTGGGCCCCGCCTTCCCGACTGGTGACCGCTCCGCTCTCGAGCCGGAGGAGATCGCCGCGCGCCTCGAGCTTCTGCTCGATGCCTGCGTCGGAAATCTCCGCTCCTGCGACAAGGACCTGATCACCAAGGCCTTCTACTTCTGCATCGATGCCCACCGGCGGGCCAACCGCGCCTCCGGCGAGCCCTACTATACCCACCCGTACGAGGTGGCGCTCATCGTTGCCCGGGAGATCCCGCTCGACGACGTGTCGGTGGCCGCCGCGCTGCTGCACGACGTGGTGGAGGATACCGATTACACCAACGAGGATATCCGCGACGAGTTCGGCCCGGTCATCGCCGATATCGTCGACGGCGCCACGAAGATCACCGACGTCTTCAACAGCCACGAAGTGACCCAGGCGGCGAGCTACCGGAAGCTCCTCCTCTCGATGGTCAACGACGTGCGGGTGATGCTGATCAAGTTCGCCGACCGTCTGCACAACATGCGGACGCTCCAGTATCTCTCCCCCCAGAAGCAGCAGCGGATGGCCAAGGAGACGCTGGAGATCTTCGCGCCGTTCGCCCACCGGTTCGGTCTCGGTAACCTGAAGTGGGAGCTGGAGGATCTGGCCTTCAAGTACCTCAATCCCGAGGCGTACTTCCAGCTCAAGCAGAAGCTCAACGCCAAGCGGCGCCAGCGCGAGGAGTATATCGAGCGATGTATCGACCCGATCCGCGAGCGGCTCGAGGCCGAGGGGATGCGATTCGAGATCAGCGGCCGCGCCAAGCATCTCTACTCGATCTACAACAAGATGCGGACGCAGCACAAGGCGATCGATGAGATCCACGATCTGATCGCCATCCGCGTGATCCTCGAAACCGATAACCCGAACGACTGCTTCACGGTCTACGGCATCGTCTCGGAGATCTACACGCCGGTGCCGGAGCGCTTCAAGAACTACATCTCGGTCCCGAAGAAGAACGGCTACCAGTCGATCCATACCACCGTCATCGGCCCGGACGGCCGCCAGGTGGAGGTGCAGATCCGGACACTCAAGATGCACGAGGTGGCCGAGAAGGGGGTGGCCGCGCACTTCATCTACAAGGAGACCTCCGCCAACCCGCTCATCACCGAGGATAAGCAGCTCGAGGAGTGGGTCAACTGGATCCGCGACGTCTTCGATCGCGCCGGCAACGAGGAGGCCCCGCACGAGGTGATGGAGAGCTTCAGGCTCAACCTCTTCCAGGACGAGATCTACGTCTTCACGCCGAAGGGAGATCTCCGCATCCTGCCGAAGGGGGCCACGCCGATCGATTTCGCCTTCGACATTCACTCGAAGATCGGCTTCCACTGCATCGGCGCCAAGGTCAACGGACGGATCGTGCCGCTGGACGCCGAGCTGAAGTCGGGGGATCAGATCGAGATCCTCACCTCGAAGAACCAGACGCCGAGCAGCGACTGGGAGAAGTTCGCCGTCACCCACAAGGCGCGCTCCGGCGTGCGCCGGTGGCTCAAGGAGGAGCGCCGCCGCCAGATCCAGGAGGGACGCGAGGCGTGGGACAAGCGGGCCAAGAAGGAAAAGCTCCACATCAACGAGGATGAGCTGGACCGGATCGCGACGCTGCTCCGCTACGAGCACCGCGGCGATCTCTTCTTCGATATCGGCTCCGGAAAGCTCACCGCCGAGCAGGCCATCGACATGGTGCGCGAGCGCCTGAAGGGGGCGTCGCAGAAGGACGAGACGGCGATGCCGGGGCAGCTCTTCTACGACCGCTTCGTCAATGAGGCGCGTACCACCTCCAACGGCGTCGTGATCGACGGCAGCATCCAGGGGCTCAAGTATTCCTACGCCAAGTGCTGCAGCCCGATCCCGGGGGATCAGGTGATCGGCATCGTCACTACCGGCAAGGGGGTGACGATCCACCGGGTCACCTGCCGGAACGTCCTTTCGATGCTCAAGCAGCCCCGCACCCGCAACCGCGCGCTGGATGTGAGCTGGGCCGGCTCCGACGGATTCGAATTCATGTCGGCCATCCGCGTTACCGGCGAGGACCGTCCGGGCATGCTCAACGATATCACGCACGCGATCCTCTCCTATCAGAACACGAACATCCGAAGCGTGAATATCGAGTCGAAGGATTCGCTGTTCGAGGGGGTGATCACGGTGCTGGTGAAGAACATCGAGCACCTCAACCGACTGATGGAGCGCCTGCGGAAAGTCCGCAACGTCGAGAACGTCGAGCGCTTCGAGGAGTCTTCCACGGCCGATTGATCTATGCCCAAACGGAACAACGACCTGATTCCCGAACCGTCGATCGATCCGCTGTTGATCGACCCGGAGTACAACAAGACCGAACGGAGGCTGGCGCGACTCAGGAGCACGATCGAGCGGCGCCAGCCTGATCTCCACCTGGTGCTGGAGAACGTTCACGATCCGCACAACGTCTCGGCCGTGCTCAGAACCTGCGATGCCGTCGGCGTCGGCACGGTCCATCTGGTCTACACGACCCATCAATTTCCGAGGATCGGCAAGACCAGCTCGGCCAGCGCCTGGAAGTGGGTGAACCTGGTGAAGCACGAATCGATCGAGGAGTGCTATGCCTGGCTCCGCGAGCGCGGCTGCCGTATCTACGCGACCGACCTGAGCGAGCGCGCCGAGAACCTGTTCGACGTCGACCTGGCCTCGCCGGTCGCGCTCGTCTTCGGCAACGAGCATCATGGCGTGACGCCGGAGGCCTCGAAGCTCGCCGACGGCAACATCCTGATTCCGATGGTCGGGCTGATTCAGAGCCTGAACATCTCGGTGGCCTGCGCGGTGACGCTCTACGAGACGATGCGCCAGCGATGGGCGCGTGGGATGTACCAGCAGTCGGCGCTCTCGCCCGTCGAGATCGAGAGCCAGCTCCGGGAGTGGGCCGCGAAATAGCGCCTGTCGGTAGGCGCACGACGGTAGGCGCACGACGGTAGGCGCACGACGGTAGGCGCACGTCTTCAGCGTGCGCCACGCTGCCACCGCAGATCCCCGCTCGGCACCTGGGTGGGCGCAGGTCTTCGGCATGCGCCACGCTGCCACCGCGGATCCCCGCTCGGCACCTGGGTGGGCGCAGGTCTTCGGCACGCGCCACGCTGCCACCGCGGATCCCCGCTCGGCGCCAGGGGTAGGCGCACGTCTTCAGCGTGCGCCCGCCACCGCGGATCCCTGCTCGGCAGGTGGGGTAGGCGCACGTCTTCAGCGTGCGCCACGCCGCCACCGCGGATCCCTGCTCGGCACGGGGGGTAGGCGCACGTCTTCAGCGTGCGCATTGCCGCAACCGCAGGCCCCGCGTCGAAGCTCGAATAATGAAACGGGGACCGTCACGAACGTGACGGTCCCCGTTGTCGTTGATGGGCTTCCGCGTCGCCGCGATAGCGTCGCCTGTTACTGCGCGTGCGTCACGTCGCCGGAGCCGTGGGTCTCGATGTCGGCGATCTTCGGCGTGCCGCGGTACTCGAGGTCGCCGGAGCCCTGCGTCCGGGCGTGCAGCTCATCGGTAGCATCCACCGAGGCGTTTCCGGAGCCGTTCACCTCGATCGTGCACTTCTTCGCGACGAGCTTGCTCGCATCCATGTCGCCGCTGCCGTCGAGCGTGGAGAGGTGCTCCTCGGCGGTGCCGGTCACTTCGATATCACCCGAGCCGTCGGAGCTCGTCGTCAACTTCCGCACCTTCACGTCCATGGTCGCGTCCCCCGATCCGTCCACGGAGATCTCGAGGGCATCTCCGGTGATCGTCCCCTTCGAGTAGACATCACCGGATGCGTTGGCGATCACCGCGGTCAGCGCCGGAACGGTGACGTGAACGATCATCGGCTTGCTCGTGGTGAGCGCCTTCCCCTTCTTCACATCGACCACGAGCCGGCCATCCTTCACCTCGGTGGTGATCCGGTCGATCAGATTGTCCTCGCCCTCCACCGTCACCGACTGCGTCGGCCCGATCGCCACCTCCACGTCCACGCTGCTCGAAAGGTCGATCGAGGTGAAGGGGGGAAGCGTGCGCGTCTCGGTTTTCATCGTGCCCGAACCGGTCACGCAGGCGCCCTGACTGGCGGCGAGGCCGCAGGAGGAAAGCAGAAGAAGCGTGCGCACGAAGTATGTAGGGCTCATGTCCTTGGCTCCCCGGAAATGTGGGTTTGATCTGACTTCAGGTGTCGGATCGGGCCGGCCGACGCCGGCCCGATCGGGTAGTACTGGCGGTTAGAACGGGGAAGAGAGGCCGATGGTTGCACCGAATTTTCCGCTGCCGAGCGGACCGGTGCCCCATCGCGCGTCGAACTGAAGATAGAAGATGTTGCTGATGAACGTCGGGATCTTCGCCACGCCGAAGCCTACTTCCGTATACCAGGTATTGCCGGTCGGCAGATAACCCGATGGAGCATCCTGATAGAACTGGGCCGCCCCGGCGGCCAGCGACAGCTCGATGCCGCGCCCCTCGTAGGTCGGCAGGCCGAGCGCGCGCCAGAGGATGTCGCCGAATTGATGCTCGGCGTAGAACGCGGTGTAGCGCGTGCCGCCGATCACTCCGACCGGCGCCGAGAGGAAGCTGCCGAAGCGCCCGAAAACACTGTTCGACGTCCGGAGTCGGAACTGGTACTGCGGCGGCGTCGCGTCGGCGGTGATGCCGCCGAAGCCGGCCACGCGAAGGACCATCGGCGCATAGCCGGTCGGGATCGTCGGGACGATCGCCTCCAGCCAGCCACTCGCGCCGCGGAAGGTGAGCGACTTGTCGGTCGTCTCGCCGTAGAGCCCCGAGACCGACGCGCTCACGCCGAGCTGCAGCGCCGAGGAGATCACGATATCCTCCTCGCGGCGTCCCCAGCCGAGCTCCGCGGTCGCCGTGCGGTAGCTTCCGTCGACGATATGGGGATTCGGACGGAACACGTCGCTCTCGAAGATCGAGCGGGAGGTCGTGCGGTCGAGCGAGAACTGTCTGGACTCGCCGGCGCGCGCGTCGGCATGAAGCTCGCCGACGGTCGCGTCGATGCCGGCGCTCCAGCCATCCTCGCGGAAGTAATCGTAGTAATCGCGGTGCGCCACCGCCGCGGTCACCGAGTTGAGGAGCATCGGAATGCTCCGGTCGTTCGTCATCGTCGAGATGGCAGACTGGACCTTGCCGGAGATGCCGAGGCGGAGGCCGCGCTCATCCAGCAGCGCCAGCCGAAGGCTCGCCGCGCCGAACGGTCGTTTCTGTCCGAAGCTGTAGCGACCCTGCAGATCGAGCCGCACCGGCCCGGGAATGCGCGGCGCCAGGCCGGCCCCGAGCATCACGCTTCCGACGCGGTTGAACTCCCCGACCGGATAGAGTCCGAAGTCGAAGCCGCTCAACTCGCCGGTCGTGTCGGCGGCCACCACCAGGCTGTCCACCCGCTGATAGGTCTGCTTCTCTTCGTCTGAGAGCTCGCTCAGCGCGTTGTTCTCCCAGAACTCCGGCCGAGCCGAGTCGGCGTCGGTAGCCACCGAAATGATCTTCTTCCGCTCGCCGTAGACCGAGTCGGGAAGCGCGTCGTTGACCTTCACCTCGGTGAAGATGCTCGTGGCCAGGATCTTCGGGCGGACGTCGGCGATGCCCCGCACGATCTCGATCTCCGCGTCGCCGGTCACCTTCAGGTAGGTCGGCTGCCAGATGTCGCCGGTGAAGCGGTCGAACTTCTGCTGGAACCGGAGGTTGCGCACGAACGCGATCGCGGTGCTCCGGCTCGGCGCCAGATCCACCTCGACCAGATCGTACGTCCCACGCACGATCTTGATCGTTCCCTCGAACGCCGGCAGCACGCGCGTGGCCGGCGTCACGCCGATCACGTAGACCACGTTGCTGTCGAGCATCGTCCGCTCGAGCAGCTTGTAATCGTAGCGGGAGAAGGGATCGGAGGCGAGCGGGGAGAGAATCGACGTGTTCAGGATCCGGAGGTTGTCCTCGTAGAACGAGAAGAAGTTCCCGAGCGCGAAGAGATTTTCCGCGGCCGGAAGATTCGCGGTCTGGCGACGCTGGATGATCTCGATCCGCGGCCCCTTCTCCGCGTCGTAGTAGTTCCGGCTGAAGGTCTCGGCGATCATGTTCCGGTCCTCGTCCTCGATCTTGCCGAAGGCATTCCCCTCGATATCGAGAATGAACTTCGAGTAGAGGAGGCCCTGGAAGGTCTTCAGCTTCGCCTGGTTCTCCTCCTTGCGGGCGATCGCGCGGCGTACGATCTCCTCCGGCGTGATGTCGGCCGTGACGGTCACGTCGCGCGCGGAGATGGAGGTCGGCGTGAGACGGATGGTGACCGGACCCGAGCCGGCGCGGACCGTCTGCGTGGCGGCGCGGTAGCCGATCGAGGTGATCGTGAGCGCGTGCTCACCGGGAGGAAGGGGGATGCGGAAGGCGCCGTTGCTCTGCGAGAACGTTCTCCGGCCGGCCGAGGGGGCGGAGATCGTGGCGGCCGGCACCGGCTCGCCGGTCTCGGCGTTGACCACCGTGCCGGTAACCGCGACGGCGCTTCCCTGTTGCGCGGCAACCGGAAGCGTGGCCGCCAGAACGGCCAGAAGGAGCGTTGGAATCGTCAGCTTCATGTTCGACCGATCGCTGTTCGTGAAGAATGCCACGAATCTCCGGAATCTCTCCCTGAGTAGGAAGCCGCCGGAGAAGTGCTCGCGAGTAAGGGGGAAGTGCGGCGAATTACGACGCGGGGTGTGAAAGGTTACGGGCGTCGATCGTGAGCGTGGCGGTGCAGAGGCTCAGATCCTCCGCGTCGTTCGTCGCCAGGATCGTGACGCGCGAGGGGGCTTCCTCCCGCACGATCCGGTGGAAGGCCTCGATGCCGTGCTGGTCCAGGTTCGTCGTCGGCTCGTCGAGGATCAGGAAGGCGGGACGATGGATGAGCGCGCAGATGTACTTGACGCGCTGGGTCATGCCGGAGCTGAAGGTCTGCACGCGGTCGTGACGCCGACCCTCCAGGCCGAAGCGCTCGAACAGCCCTAACGTGGCGCGCTCGTCGAACGGCAGGCCGCGCATCTGCTGCACCAGCTCCACCTGCTCCCACGCGGTGAACTCGCCGTAGAGCTGGAGGTAGGGGGCCACGTAGCCGAGATGCCGCGGAAGCTCCTCCTCCTCGATCGCCCGGCCGGCGATATACCATCGGATATCTCCCTCGTTCCGCTCGGTCACGTTGGCCAGCGCCTTGGCGAGCGTCGACTTGCCGGAGCCGTTGCGTCCGGTGACGCCGAGCACCTCGCCGGCGGCGAGCTCGAAGGAGAGTCCCGAGAATATCGTCCTGAGACCGAAGCGTTTGGCGAGTCCGCTCACACCGAGCCGGGGCTCACCCGAGTTGGAAGGCATCACCGGCGAACGATTGCGAATTTGCCGCGGACGCGGGTGCCGCCGTCCACTTCGACTTCGTAGAGATAGACGCCGGAGGGAGCCATCCGCCCGTCGCCGTCGCGGCCGTCCCAGAGGACGCCGTATTGATTGTAGGCCTCGCGCAGGCCGTTCTGCACCACCTCGGCCACCGGAGCCAGGCTCGTCGTGTAGATCCAGAGATGGATGGTCTTGACCTGATCGCGCGGCACGGTGACGCCGAACACGAGGTTGTCGATGCCGTCGTTGACGAACGGCTGCGGCGACACCTTCACCGCCGCCGGCTTGAAGACGCTGCCGTTCATCAGCGGGATCAGACAGAAGTGGACATCCTGCTGCGACGGCGTGTCGAGCCGATAGTAAAGCACCGTGTCGCTGCGGTAGAGCATGGCGGTGAAGCCGGACTGCGGCGTGGAGCTCACCTCGATCGAGTAATTCTCCTCGCGCACGTTGCCGCCGGCGCCGATATCCGATCGCGTGTTGGTCACCACGAAGTCCGCGGTATCCGACGGGTTCGAGCCCTGCGCCGGAAGGATCACCTGATGCAGCGCGAAGGCCAGCGGCGCCAGACTGCCGTTGAAGAGCACGCCGCTCGAGGTGAGCGTGCGCGGAGTCTCCTGCGATCGCATCGTCGGATAGGAGGCGGCCTCCGGGAAGAGGGTGTCGATGGCCCGCGAGCCGGTGTAGTAGCACCAGCGCGCAAGCTCGCACCAGGCGTTCTCCAGGTTCATGTTGTGGCGCCGGAGCGCCGCGTCGATCGCGGGGAACTCGTCCTTCGTCTTGAACTCATCCCACATCTCCCGCACCACATCGCGCCCGGCGTTGATCGACGCGTAATCCATGAACAGCACGTGGCCGTAGCCGGTGATGCCGTTGTTGGTCTCGTTGGTCGAGTAGGGGAAATACTGCGGCGTCCTCAGCAGCGTGTCGACGTACTGCCGGTAGTCCGGGATCTCCGGATGCACCTGCCGCTCGAACCAGACCGATGTCGATTCGTAGATCGATGCCTGCGACAGCGCGTAGCGGTAGGAGGCGAACTGGATGATGTGATGCAGCTCGTGCGCGGAGGTGACCTTCACCGCGTCGACCCCCTTGGTCGTGTAGGTCCGCTCGCTGTAGTCGTCGTCGATGATCAGGTAGCCGAGCACGCGATTGTCGTCGACCCGGTTGTCATCCTCCGGCACCGCGCCGCCGTAGAGCGTCTCCGGAAGATCGTACACGTAGATGTCGATCTCCGGTCCGTCGATCGGCTCCTGCGGTGGAGCGGCGTATCCGTAGTCGTTGATCTCCTTGTTCCATGCCTCATCGAAGTAGAAGGCGACCGAGTCGATGTAATCGGGAACGCCGTTGCCGTCGATATCGCGCAGCGACGGGGCGTCGTCGCCGGTCTTGGTGTAGTGAACCTTGAAGTGCCCGGTCCTGGAGACGAACGTCAGCGGCAGGTTGCCGGGGCGGGTCGAGAGGGCGGAGTAGGCGAAGGGAGAAGCCGTGGCGCCGCTGTCGTGACGATGCGCCAGGTAGGAGAGATACTCGCCGGTGAGGCATCGCGCGGCGCGCGGCTCGGAGGTCTGAGCGGACGCGCGCGGCGCGCTCGCCGCCAGCGCCACGAGCGCCAGCAGGATCGCGGCCACGAGAGGCGTCCGTCCGTTGCGGCGCTCGCTCGTCGATGTCGATGCGGTCGGAAGGTATCGCATGTCGTTGGGGGCCATTGCTTCTCCGGAATCTCGATGCGGGGCGGGATGCTCCGCGATCGCCGTCGAATGTCGAAAAAGATCGGTGAACCACCGCGTCCAAAAAACGGTCGCACCCGGCTCGATACAATGAGTCCGCGCCGGCCCTGAAACTGACCGGCGCGGACGTTGAATCACGGGCATGGTTCCTGGAAGTCCGTGTCCCGGGAGCCGTTCGTCGCCAGGGATGCTCAGCGGAGCGCTTTCAGACGCTGCGCGCGCTCCAGTCGGGCGGCGCGGCGGATCCCGGCGGCCTCGAAGCGCCGCTTCTCGTCATCGGTCTCCGGGAGCACGGCCGGCGCATGCTGCGGCGTGCCGCTTTCGTCGATGCCGACGAACGTCAGATACGCGGTGTTGGCGTGCTGGTAGGTGCCGGCGCGGAGATCCTCCACCTCGACGCGCACGCCGACCTCGAGCGAGGTGGTATAGACGCGGTTGACCGAGGCCTTCAGGGTCACCACCTGTCCAAGCTTGATCGGCACGATGAACTCCATGCCGTCGACCGACGCGGTAACGCAGACGCGTCCGGTATGGCGCATGGCGGCAAGAGCCGCGGCGATATCGATCCAGTGCATGAGGCGACCGCCGAGAAGATTGCCGAGCTGATTGGTATCGTTCGGCAGAACCAGCTCGGTCATGATGACCTGCGAATCCTGAACGGGGCGAGGAGAAGTGTGCATGTCAGCGGGAGAGTTCCTGAATGAGCTGTTGAATCTGCGCGGCCTGCTGGCCGCTGGCGTTCTCCGACAGATAGGCGCGGGCGGCGGCAAGCGCCTCCGGCTTCCGGTCGAGCTCGCCGAGCGCGCGGATGCGGCCGACGAGCGCCATCGCGGCGTAATCGGTATCGGCGTAGAGCTCCATCACGCGCTCGTAATAGATCAGCGCGGACTTGTACTCATCGAGCTTCATGTACTGCTCGGCGGTCATGTAGTCCTTCTGCGCCAGGCGCGAGCGGAGCTCCTTGACGCGATCGCGCGCGACGGCCGACAGGGAGTCGTTCGGATAGAAGTCGGCGAAGATCTTGAACTGGTCGATGGCCACCTTCGTGTCCCGCTGGTCGCGGTTGAACTCCGGAGCGCTCATGTAGTAGCTCTCGGCCGCCTCGAAGAGCGCCTGCTTGTAGAACTGGCTGTTCGGGAAGGAGGAGCGGAGCCGGTTGAAGTTGAAGGCGGCGAGCTTGTAATCCTTCTGTCGGAAATAGGATTCGCCGAGATAGAACTGCGCGTCGTCGGCGTACTCGCTGGCCGGATCCTGGATAACGATCACCTCGAAGATCTGCTTGGCCTTCTCGTAGTCCTCATCCTCGAGCGCGGCCATGCCGCGGCGGAAGCGCTCCTCGACGGAGCCGGTCTGCTCGATCTGACCGGAGCCACCGCAGGCGGCGATCATCATGGTTGCGCCGAGGGCGAGGAGGAGTGCGAATTGTCGAATCATCTACGATTTCCTTTGGTTCGAAGTGCCGCGGCCGGCGCGGCGGGAGAACGGGAGCACTATCGCGGACCGAGCCTCCGGCGGGGTGCGCCCGTCAGCCGATCGACGCCGCTTGCGCGGTGAAGACGTCACTATATTCCTGGATGGAGCGATGCCCAAGCTCATACCGGGGCTACTGGCTTCTGACGGTGAACAGGAGGATCACCATCACCGCCGATGCGCCGAGAATCACCGCCGGTTCGACCACCTTGCTCCAGAAGCCGCCGGAGCCGGGGTCCGGGCGCGCGCCCTTGGTGAAGGCGTAGCCGGATTCCTCCAACATGAGGAGGTCGGCCGAGGAGACCGTGTCCGATGTATGGCCGCGCGCCAGGCCGCCGGCGCTCCGCTGGTGCGCT
>JBEHWX010000006.1:0-102231 GCA_048498995.1 Bacteroidota bacterium | reverse complement strand
CGCCTACCGCCGTGCGCCTACCGCCGTGCGCCTACCGCCGTGCGCCTACCGCCGTGCGCCTACCGCCGTGCGCCTACCGCCGTGCGCCTACCGCCGTGCGCCTACCGCCGTGCACCTACCGCCGTGCACCTACCGCCGCGCGCTTGCCGCCGCGCGCCTACCGCCGTGCGCATGCCATGTCGAGACTCTACCTTCCGGCCGAGCCGGTTGCCTCGAGCCCGAATCTTCCTATCTTCCCCCACCCCGTCGTACTGACATCAGCAACGACACACCAGGGGGATCACCGCCATGATCTCGCAGATCCGCTCGGCCAGCACCATCGGCGTCAACGCGTTCCTCGTCGAGATCGAGACGAACGTGGAGAACGCCCTCTTCGCCTTCAACATCGTCGGGCTGCCTGACAACGCCGTGCGCGAGAGCCGCGAGCGCGTGGGGGCGGCCATCAAGAACAGCGGGATGACCCTCCCGAACCGCCGCTACACCGTCAACCTCGCCCCGGCCGACATCAGGAAGGAGGGATCGGCCTACGACCTGCCGATCGCGCTCGGCATCCTGACCGCAACCGGACAACTGCCGCTGGAGCCGCTCGCGCGCGCGCTGGTGATCGGCGAGCTGGCGCTCGACGGCACGCTCCGCCCGGTGCGCGGCGTGCTCCCGATCGCGCTGGAGGCCCGGTCGATCGGCCTGGAGCGGCTGATACTCCCGAGGGAGAACGCCGACGAGGCGGCGCTCGTCGAGGAGCTGGAAGTGTTCGGCGTGGATTCGCTCCGGCAGACCGCCGCGCTCCTCGACGGCAAGCTCCGGATGGAGCGGCACCGGGTGGACCGGCGGGGACTGCTCGAGGGAGATGGGGAGTTTCCGGTGGACCTGTCGGACGTGAAGGGACAGGAGAACGTGAAGCGGGCGCTGGAGGTGGCCGCCGCCGGCGGGCACAACGTGATCATGGTCGGTCCGCCGGGCGCCGGCAAGACGATGATCGCCAAGCGCCTGCCGACCATCCTTCCGCCGATGACATTCGACGAGGCGCTGGAGACCACGAAGATCCATTCGGTGGCCAGCCTGCTTCCGGCTGGGACGCCCCTTATCACGGCGCGTCCGTTCAGGAGTCCGCATCACACCATCTCCGACGCGGCGCTGGTGGGAGGCGGGATCGGCATAGCGCGGCCGGGGGAGATCTCGCTGGCGCACCACGGGGTTCTCTTTCTCGACGAGTTGCCGGAGTTCGCGCGGAACGTGCTGGAGGTGCTTCGCCAGCCGCTGGAGGACAACCGGATCACGATCTCCCGCACGAAGCTGAGCCTGACCTTCCCATCGAACTTCATGCTGATCGCGAGCATGAACCCCTGTCCGTGCGGGAACTTCGGCAACCCGAACATCACCTGCACCTGTTCGCCGCAGCAGATCCAGCGCTACATGTCCAGAATCAGCGGTCCCCTCCTCGACCGGATCGACATCCACGTGGAGGTGGCGGCGGTGAAGCATCGGGAGCTTGCCGCCCACCGTTCCGGCGAGCCGTCGCGCTCGGTGCGCCAGCGCGTGGTCGCCGCGCGAGCCCGGCAGCGGGAGCGCTTCGCCGGCCGCAATGATCTGCACAACAACGCCGACATGGGAGCTGCCGAGCTGCGAGAGCATTGCCGCCTGGATGCCGCCGGACAGGAGCTGGTGAAGATGGCGATGGAGCGGCTGGGACTATCGGCGCGCGCCTACGACAAGATCCTGAAGGTGGCGCGCACGGTGGCCGACCTGGCCGCCAGCGAGCTGATAGCGCCGGAGCATCTCTCCGAGGCGATCCAGTACCGGAGCCTCGACCGCCAGTTCTGGAACGCGTGAGGGGCGCGTTGGAATGGGAGATGCGCGGAAGGTTGGCTCGAGCGAATCGTGTGTGCATCGTTCGCCGATCGCGTGCCCGCCATGCCTCGCCCCCGCCCTTACGCTTTGGTAACACGCCCCTAACATTCCCCTAATGTGACGCCGGTAGTTTGCGAATGCTGGAGCGGATGAGGTTCTGACTGATCACTCCACCTCCAGCGAACCCCTTCCGCCCGGGAACCAATTCTTCCGACATCACATGCTACAAGAGATGCAGCGCTCTACCATTCTTACATCGTGCATGCTGGCCGCCTCGCTCGTGCTGGTCAGCTGCAGCGATTCGAACGACAACACGCCGACCGACAACTCCTCCAACCCCGTCGTGCTTGCCAACCGTTCGGTTACCCCGGCCCTCGTCAAGAACGTCACCTCCGGCGTCGACGTGTTCTCCCTGCTCAGCAGCGACGACACGCTCGCCCAGTCCCCGGCCTTCATCTTCGGCGGCTCCGCCGACGGCATGGGACTGCTCAAGAACGCCGACGGCACCTTCACGATGGTCGTCAACAACGAGGACAACTACTCGGTCTCCCGCATCACCTACGACAACACGTTCAAGCCGGTGAAGGGGGAATATCTGCTGAACTCCGATGACGGACGCTGGCGCCTCTGCTCGGCCACCCTGGCCACCCCCGAGGTGCATGGCTTCGGTCCTCTCTTCATCACCTGCGGCGAGGACGCCAGCGCGGCCGGCGGTGATCCGATGATCCACGCGATCGACCCGCGCGGCAACGTGCACCAGAGCGGCATCGTCAACGCCCTCGGCCACTGGAACGCCGAGAACGCCGTTCCCCTGCCGAAGGATGCCTACGCCGGCAAGACCATCGTCCTGATCGGCGACGACGACTCCGGCCCCTACGGCGGCCAGGTGGCCATGTACATGAGCAACGCCGTCGGCGATCTGAACAACGGCAGCATGTACGTGATGGTCCGCGACGACCAGAACACGCGCGAGATGGACATGACCACCGGTCAGACCTACAACGTGCAGTTCAAAAAGATCGACGGCGCCGCCGGCATGACCAGCGCCCAGCTCAACACCGCCGCCGCCGATCTGAAGTCGATCGTCTTCGGCCGCGTCGAGGATATCGACTTCCGTAAGGGAACCGGCAACGGCCGCGAGATCTACTTCAACGTCACCGGCCAGAACAACACCGGCGTCAACGCCGATTACTCCCGTACCAAGTACGGCCGCGTCTATCGTCTGAAGCTCGACCAGAACGATCCCACCAAGGGAACGCTCGAGGTGATCCTCAACGGCGACGACCGCGGCGGCATCGCCCGGACCTTCCAGGACCCGGACAACGTCTGCGTCACGAACAACTACGTCTACGTGATGGAGGATCCGAACGGCTACGGCGACGAGACGCACGATGCCTACCTCTACCAGTACGACATCAACGCCAAGACGCTGAAGACGATCTTCGAGCTCGATCATCATCGCGGCGACGCCAAGTACAACGTCGGCGGCGACTCGAAGTTCGGCTCGTGGGAGATCTCCGGCATGATCGACGTCTCCGACGCCATCGGCGTTCCGAACACCTTCGCCATCGCCGTGCAGGCGCACACCTGGACGGGAGATCGCTACAAGCGCGCCGACGGCGGCTCGATCCGCCCGGACGAGAAGCAGGCCAGCCAGCTCCTCATCCTGAAGGGTCTCCCCCGCTAACGCTCCCCGGTTCATCGCGCCGGAGCCGGCATACCGGCGCCGACGCAGTCTCACTCGTGCTCGACGACAGGCCGCGTCCCGATATCCCCGGGACGCGGCCTGTCTCATCCTCCAGCTTCCGATCCCCGGCATCTCTCAGACTTCAGCATTCTCCAGCCATGCGAGCTCTCCTCTATCTCCTCCCCCTCGTTGCGGCCATCGGGCTCACGCAACTGGACTGCGCATCGGAAACGGCGCGCGGCCAATCCGCGACCAGCGCCCGCCTGGTGCAGGCGCGGTTCGTGGCCGATGCCGATACGCTTGCCGCGCGCGTGGCCCGGCTCCGGAGCACCATCGACGCGCTCCATGGGGATTCCGCCTCCACGATCGCCGCGCGCTCGGCGCTGCTCGACGCGCGCCTGGCGTACAAGCGCCTCGAGTTCCTCGCCGAGCAGTACATGCCCGCTTCCGCGCTGTCGCTCAACGGATCGATCGTCGCCGAGGTTGATGAGAACGATCCGAACCAGATCGTGCAGCCGGCCGAGGGACTGCAGGTGATCGAGGCGCATCTCTTCGAGGAGCATCCCGACCGCGAGGCGACGCTCGCCGAGGTCGGCATCGTCGTCTCCAACGTCAAGCGGCTCCGCGTCCACGGCCAGGCCGCGGTCTTCTCCGACGGGAATATCTTCGACGCGATGCGCCGCGAGGTGCTTCGGGTCACCGCGCTCGGCCTGGCCGGCTTCGACGCGCCGGTGGCGCTCACCGCGCTCCCGGAGGCGGCCGAGGCGCTCGCCAGCGTGCGCGCCGCCTACGCCGACTACGCTCCGGCGCTGGAGGAGCGCTCCCCCGCGCTCCGTCGCTCCCTGGACACGCTCCTGGCCGGCGCCATAGCCGACCTGCGCGGCCATCACGACTTCGTGACGTTCGACCGGCTGGAGTTCATCCGGCGTCGCGCCAATCCCCTCTTCCGGGATCTGCTCGCCGCGCAGAAAGCGCTTCAGATCCCGCTGATGGATGAGCACCGCGGCATGCGCAAGGACGCGAGCACGATCTTCAGCGCCGCCGCGTTCGACGTCTCCGCGTTCGCGCCGAGCTACGGCCGGAGCGTGGAGCCGGGACGCGTCGCGCTCGGCCGGATTCTCTTCTTCGACCCGGTCCTCTCCGGCAACGGGCGCCGCGCCTGCGCCTCCTGCCATCATCCGGAGCTGGCGTTCACCGACGGACAGCCGCGGAGCAGCGCGTTCGACATGGATGGCGTGGTGGAGCGGAACGCTCCCACGCTCATCAACGCGGCGCTGCAGAGCGGGGCGTTCTTCGATCGGCGCGTCGAGTTTCTGGAAGATCAGGCCACGGAGGTGCTGAACAATCCCCGCGAGATGCACGGCTCGATGACCGCCGCCGTCGGCGCCCTGCGCGGAAGCGAGGAGTACCGACGCCTGTTCCGCCGGGAATTCCCGACCTACGGCGACACCGCGATCAACTCGCTCACCATCCGGATCGCCTTGGCCAGCTTCATCCGCTCGCTCGTCCGGATGGATTCGCCGTTCGACAGATATGCCCGCGGCGAATCGAGCGCGCTCAATGGTGCCGCGAAGCGGGGCTTCAATCTCTTCATGGGGAAAGGACGCTGCGGCACCTGCCACTTCATGCCGCTCTTCAACGGGACGGTCCCTCCCACCTTCTCCGAGACCGAGTCGGAGATCATCGGCGTTCCGTCGCGCTACGACACCGTCAACGCGAAGCTCGATCCGGACGTGGGGCGCTACGCGGTGCATCACCTCGACCACGAGCGCTACATGTTCAAGGTTCCGACGCTGCGCAACGTGGCGCTCACCGCCCCCTACATGCACAACGGCTCGATGGCGACGCTGGAGGAGGTGCTCGATTTCTACAACCGCGGCGGCGGCGCCGGCATCGGCATCGATCTCCCCGGTCAGACACTTCCTCCCGATCCGCTGAAGCTCACCAAGGAGGAGATTGCCGACATCATCGCGTTTCTCAACTCCCTCACCGACACGACCGGGCTCGACTCCCGACCGATGTCGCTGCCGGCGATCGCTCATTTGCCATCTCGTCGGATCGGCGGAGAATATTGACGTAAGATGATGGTCGGGAAGATGGCGGCTTCGCGTTGCGCTCGCGTCGCGCGCCGAATCGCGGCGATATACCTGACGTGTCCATTTCGTACCTTCGCCAACGCCAGGCACGATCCGCCCGTATCACGGCGTAATTCCTTCGTTGCCGCCGGCATGATTGCGCGGCGGCCGGCAGGTATCACGTGATGAGACAACGGCACCCCGGGCAATCGAATTCCGACGGCATTTTCTTTCGGCGACACAATGCGACAGATAGCTCTCACCGACAAAAAGCTCCGCGGCATCCCGCGCCGGCTTCGCGCAATCGAGCGATGGGCGGAGAGCTTCGCGGGCTGGTACCCGAATATCGAGTCTGCGGAGGATCGCTATTACGATTTCAAGATTCCCGTTCATGTCCATCTGGTCGAAGGCTCGCAATCGACCGCGGATATTCGCCGCGTCTGCGCCCAGCACCTGATCGATGTCTGTGCCCACCTGATCGCGGCTCGGCCGGACGGCGGCATCCCGAGCTGGCCGGTGGCACAGATCTGCACGCCGGACATGTTCATGAGCCGTGTCACCATCTACACCGATGAAGAATATTATCGCGCAAATCTGACCGCGTCGCAATCGCGGTTCGGCGGCTCGGCGATGATCACCGACAGGAGCCTGGCGCGGGAATGGGGACTGCGGCTGCCTCCGGGAATGCGGGAGCGTGGGCTTCTGCTGGACTTCCAGATCGAGGAGGATAACGACGACGATCGCTACATCGGCGAACACTGGTGGTACGGAATCGATATGCGGGGAACTTCGGAATAACGCATCGTCCCCTTCCCCCGGCCATCCCGTGACATGCAGCGACGGGAGAGAGCACCACACATCGAGTACTCCCCACATATCCGGCCCTTTCCCTTGAGTCCAGGCCAGCGTGTCATCGCGCGCCGGGAATGGCATGTCTCCCCGGGAATGCATATCACGGGAGTATCTCCCCACCGGATGCAATCACGCGGAACGTTTCCTTATTTCAACCGTCGAATCGATCATCCCACCTCCCCGCATCAGCGAATCCACGCGGCCGCGCGCTCCAGGGCAGCGTCCGGGCTCATGATCCGACGCGGTTTTCCGGCGACGCCCGGAGAACTATCTTCCCCGTGGGGATAGCCCTCCGGTCGGGCACCGATTGCATGCACGCCGGATTCGGGACAGATGGAGAACGCCATGGACCAGCAACGACTCGAGGAGATGATCCGAAGGATCGGGACCGCGACGGCGGCCAGGGAGCCGGTGGAGACGATGTTCGTCGCGCTCCGGCGCTTCGAGCGGCAGGTCTCCCCCTACAACCGCCTCCACCTCGCGACGCCCTCACCGAAGCCGGAGGAATGGCGCGCGATCTACGAGCGGATCGAGCCGCATGCCGCCGAGCTCGCCCTGACGCTCGCCGCGCATCGTGACTCCCTTTCGCCGAGCCTGGTCACCGTGCTCGACGGCATCGCCGGCCTGATCGACGAGGCGGCGGCGCGCGGTATCGACGTCTCCTCGATCCTGATGCAGGTGCGGGTACAGGACGCGCTGAAGAAGCTGGAGCGGGTGCCGAGCAAGCTCAACGTGTTCCTCTATTCGTGGGGACGCCCGACGCTGCGGGAATATCAGGGGGAGGCGATGCAACGGGCCGTGGAGCTTGCGACCTTCATCACGCGCGAGACCGGCTACTTCGCCGGCTACCTCGCGCGCCTGCTCGACCGCGCGATCATCACCAACCGGAACGACGGACGGTGACGTCGCTCTTTTTCTCAACGGACTGGCGGCCGGGCTACACTCCTCATCAGGCCACTTCCGCAGTCCGACATTCATCACGATCCTTTCCTCATGTCGACCATCATCGTCTTCGGAGGCTCCGGCGTTATCGGGCGGGGCGTGCTCGAGGCGGCCAGCGCCGATGCGGGCATCGGCGAGATCCGCGCCCTGCAGCGCCGTCAGGTGGAGCCGCCGCTCGATCGCGTACATCTGGTGCGCGTGGAGAACTTCGCCGACCTTTCGGCGCACCGGGATTCGTTCCGGGATGTGGATGCCTGCATCTTCGCGCTCGGCATCTCGCAGACGCTCGTCTCCTCCGATGAGGAGTATCGCCGCATCACCGTGGAGTTCGCGCTGGAGGCGGCGCGGCGGCTCGCCGAGGAGAGCCCGAAGGCCACGTTCCTCTACGTGAGCGGCATGGGCGCCGATCCGACCGAGCGAAGCCGGGTTCTCTTCGCGCGCGTGAAGGGGGAAGCGGAGAATCTGCTCCGTCGCGAGCCGGTGGGGCGTCTGGTGATTGCCCGCCCCGGCTCCGTCGTGGCGGACTTCTGGCCCCGGCGGCCGAAATGGTATGAGCGCCTTCTCCTTCCGGTGATCGGGCTCGTGACGCCGTTTCTCCCCGGCTTCTCGATCCGCTCGCGCGATCTCGGACGCGCGCTGCTGCGGACCGCGCTCGACCCGTCGATTCCGGAGCTTCTGGACAACCGAGCCCTGCGCGGCCTCGTCGAGCGTCACGGGCAACGCTCAAGCTGAAACGCGGGGGGTGAGCAATCACTGCTCCGGACGAGCAATCCTCTGGTCGTTCCTCGTCATTCTCGAATACGCGCACGCTGAAAACGTGCGCCTACCACTCACAATGTGGCTCACCACGACGCACGGGGGGCGGGCCGTGGCTCCCCTTCCAGCGCGCGCGGAATCAGGGACGGCTGTTGCGTTGGCGTGCAATACGCCGGATTCAGGCGTATCTCACGCCAGGCATTGAATCCGTACGATGACGATCGATGCTCGACGGCTCGTTCGATCCGCCGATATCTCATCGTCCGCGAACGGCGCGAGGCGCCATCCCCCCTCCTCCCATCTTCCCATCCTTCGCCCGCTCCTCCCCGTGCCAGATCCCGGGCAGCCCGTGGCATGTCTCTTGCGCCCGGCTGATGGCTCAGACAGATCGTTCATCAGCCGCCGCAGGGCCCCGGAACACGCGGTGGCGATCCCGTCAACAGCATTCGAAGGAGCAAGCCATGGCAGATCCGCAGAATACGCCCCCGCACGGCATGGAAGGCAGCGCACAGCAGAATATTCCCCCGCGGGGATCGGCCAGCGGCAACGCCCCGGCCGACACGGGAAGCATGCCGGACGCTCAGAGCGCGCAAGGCCTCCCGACCAGCCCGGGCGCGCCCGGGCCGGATGCGGCCACGATCGGCACGCGGCACTCCCATGGCCCCGAGGCGCGGGCAGACGCCGGGCAGGGATCGGCCGGCAGTCACATGGGATCATCCCAGGCGGATGCTTCCCATGCGGGTGCTTCACAGGCCGGATCGTCGCAGACGGGCGGCTCGCATGAGGCCGGCGGACGGTCGCACTTCGGCGGAGCTCCGGCGCCGGGATCGCAGGGCGTTTCCGGAAGCTCCGTGCCGGTGAGCACCAGCTCCTCGCGTGGCGATATGTGGCCCGACATGTCGGCCTGGCTGGATACTCCCTATCGCGCCATGCGCGGATTCGTCGATCAGGTGGGACGGCTCGCCGAGGAGTTCGGCGCCGGACGCCAGTGGATGAACCCCGGCTTCGGACGGACGCTCGGCCGCGAGATCAGCTCGATGATCGGCTCCACCGGCGGCATGTGGTCCCCGGAGATCGAGATGTACGAGCGCGAGGGCGCCATCGTGATCAGCGCCGATCTCCCCGGCATGTCGCGCGGCGACGTGAACGTCGAAGTGACCGACGACGCGGTCATCATCCAGGGAGAGCGCCGTACCTCGAGCCGGAGCGATCGCAACGGCATCTACCGGAGCGAACGGAGCTACGGCCGCTTTCATCGCCGGATCCCGCTGCCCGACGGCGCGCGTACCGACGAGGCACAGGCAACGTTCCGCGACGGCGTGCTCGAGGTCGTGATTCCGAGCCCGAACCGTGGCGGCAATCGTCGTCGGCTCGATATCTCGGACGGCCCGGCCGGAGCCTGATCCACGCCAGGCCGCACGCCGGCACCTCGGATCGGTCGCGAAGACAGATGCGATAGTGGCGCGCGCGTGGCGACGACACTTCGGGCGCCGGGATGATCGAGAGAGCTTCCATGCGGGTACCGACGCAACAGAACCAGAGCAGCATTCAGTAGGGAGGTTGAGCCGATGATGGAATCGAACGAAGAGACACCTCGCAACGAGATGTCCGCCGGAGCGACGCCTCGCGAAGAGGCACCGCGCGCCGGTGGGACGTTGAAACGACCGAAGGTCAACGTGGGGACCGCCGAGCGGGTGGCCTCCGGGATCGCCGGGGCGATTCTGGCCGGCTACGGCCTGAAGCGGAAGTCGCTGCTCGGAGGGGCGCTCGCGCTCGTCGGCGGTGAGCTGATCTTCCGCGCCGCCTCCGGGCATTGCCCGGTCTACAACGCGCTCGAGGTGGACACGCGGGAGCGGGGCGAGGAGGAATCGTTGGAAGAATTCCTCGACCGTCGCGGCATCAACGTGGCCCGGAGCGTCACGGTGCACCGCGCGCCGGCGGAGCTCTACGCCTACTGGCGCGATTTCCGGAACCTGGCCAGCTTCATGGACGACGTGGAGTCGGTGGACACGAACGAGGATGGCCTCCTCCACTGGCGCGTGAAGGGACCGCAGTCGACCGTGCTTGCGTGGGACGCCGAGATCGTCGACGACCGGCCGGATGCCTCCATCGCCTGGCGATCGCTCCCCGGCGGGGATGTCGACACCGTCGGGTCGGTCTCCTTCGAGCCGGCCCGCGGCGGCAGCGAAACCGTGGTGCGCGTGGAGATGCGGTACTCGGTGCCGAGCGGAAAGATCGGCGCCACCCTCTCGAAGCTCCTCGGCAAGGATCCGAGCGAGGAGGTGCTGGACGGGCTTCGCCACTTCAAGTACATGATGGAGGCCGGGCAGAAGCCGACCACCGACGGACAGCCGTGCGGCAAGCAGGATGCGTCGGCGGCGCCGGAGCGGCCGCGCCACTTCGGCTTCGGCAGCCGCGATATCGTGGAGCAGGCCTCCTGGGAGTCGTTCCCGGCGAGCGATCCTCCCGCCTACTGAGCGATCGCGCCCGCGACTCGACATCGAGCTTCGCGATGGCCCCCACCGGCAACGCTTCCCCTCCCACGCCGGCGCGCGGCAACGGCAACCGTAAACGAGCACACGTATGAACTGAGGAGATTGCATGAAGGCTGTCTGCTGGTACGGAACGAAAGATGTCCGTGTCGAGAGCGTGCCGGAGCCGCAGATCATCGGCCCGAGAGACGCGGTGATCCGCGTGACCTCCTGCGCCATCTGCGGATCGGATCTACATCTGTACGATGGATACGTTCCGACGATGGAGAAGGGGGATATCCTCGGCCACGAGTTCATGGGGGAGGTCGTGGCCGTCGGCACCGAGAACCTCCGGCTCAAGGAGGGGCAGCGCGTGGTGATCCCCTTCAACATCGGCTGCGGCAACTGCTTCTTCTGCCGCAACGACTACTGGTCGCTCTGCGACAATTCGAACCCGAACGCGGCGATGGCCGAGAAGGTCTACGGACACTCCCCGGCCGGACTCTTCGGCTACTCCCATCTGTTCGGAGGCTATGCCGGCGGACAGGCCGAGTACGTCCGCGTTCCCTTCGCCGACGTGGGGGCGCTGGTGATTCCGGAGGAGATCCCCGACGAGAAGGTCCTCTTCCTCGGCGATATCCTCCCGACCGCCTATCAGGCCGCGCTCAACTGCGATCTCCGCGCCGGCGATACCGTCGCGGTGTGGGGATGCGGTCCGGTCGGGCTGCTGACGGTCACCTGTCTGACGATGCTCGGCGCCGGCCGGGTGATCGCGATCGATCGCGTGCCGGAGCGCCTGGAGATGGCGCGCCGCTCCGGAGCCGAAACGATCGACGAGAGCCAGGGAGAGGTGCTGGAGAAGCTCCGGGAGATGACCGGCGGACGTGGTCCCGACGCCTGCGTGGACGCCGTGGGGATGGAGGCGCACGGCACCGCGCTGGACAATCTCTACGACTGGGCCAAGCAGACCGCGATGCTCGAGACCGATCGTCCTCACGCGCTCCGTCAGGCGATTCAGGCCTGCCGCAAGGGGGGGACGGTGTCGATCCCGGGGGTGTATGGCGGCTTCATCGACAAGATGCCGATCGGGGCGGCGTTTCAGAAGGGATTGACGCTGAAGATGGGGCAGACGCACGTGCACAAGTACATGCGGCCGCTGCTGGAGAAGATCGTTGCCGGGGAGCTCGATCCGAGCTTCATCATCACGCATCGCGGCGGGCTGGACCAGGCGCCGGAGCTCTACAAGACTTTCCGCGACAAGGCCGAAAGCTGCGTCAAGGTGGTGCTGAACCCGTAATCGCGGTCGCGATCCGACGAATCGCAAGCTGCCTTAACGAAGCGGCGCTCCCGGGGAATCCGGGACGCCGCTTCGTCGCATATCTCCCCACCCATCACCCTTCCCTTCAGACGCCGACCGCCGCGCGTGCCGCGGCCAGCATCTTCTCATCAACTCCTCGACTTCTCGACGGCGGAATGGGCTTGTGGCACACCGGTTGCTCTATCGGGTGCGGCCGGGGATCGGCCCGAGGTCCGAAACGGGATGAAAACCGACGATACCAGGCATCCGCAGCAAGCGGGATGCGACCAAACCCAGAGCACGTAATGAAGCGGAACAAGGTCGAGAAGATCGAATCGTGGCGGCGCCAGACCGTGAGCGGATTGCGCGGCGTGTCCGGCACCTGCTCCTGGCGGCAGATGACCTGCTCGTCGGCATCGGCGCCGGTGGCATGGTCGAGCAACGGCACCGTCCGCTGGCATTTCCGCGCGGCGTAAGCGTCGCCGAACCGAGGTATTTCCACTCCCCCCAGAGAACCGGGCCCCAAGAGCCAACCAGCAGAACACACGAGACCACGGAACAGAGGCATGGACGCAAAGCAGTTGGCCGGCCCGCTCGTCATTATCGGCGGCGCCGAGGAGAAAACCGGGCATGGCGTGGTGTTGCGCGAGTTCACCCGGCTTGCCGGCGGCAACCAGGCCAGAATCGTCGTGCTCCCCCTGGCCTCGGAGATACCGGTCGAGGTCGGCGAGGCCTATGTCGACGTCTTCGGCACCATCGGCGCGGCCAGCGTGGTTCCGCTCCATATCACCAGCCGCGAGGAGGCCAACGACCCGGAAGTGCTCGCCGAGATCGAGGCGGCCACGGGCGTCTTCTTCACCGGCGGCGATCAGGTGAGGATCACGAAGCTGCTCGGCGGCACGAAGCTCGACACGCTCCTGCATGCCCGGCACTCCGACGGGCTCGTCATCGGCGGCACGAGCGCCGGCGCCACGATGATGTCCGCGATCATGATCGTCGGCGACATCCCGAACGTGCCGCTGCGCGTGGGCATGACCGAGATCTACCCCGGCATGGAGTTCCTCCCCGGCGTGGTGATCGACCAGCATTTCGAGCAGCGCGGACGCCTCCGCCGGCTCCTGTCGGCCGTGGCGCAGTACCCGCACCATATCGGCGTCGGCATCGACGAGAACACCGCGCTGGTGGTCATCGGGGACGAGTTCCAGGTGATCGGCGAGGGAGCGGTGACGGTGATCGACATGGGAACCCTGGCCCACACGAACCTCCCCTCCCTCTCCAAGGGGGGACTGCTGGCGCTCTGCGGCATCACGACGCATATCCTGCCGGCCGGATATCGCTACAACCTGAAGAACCGAAGCTGCTGCCTCGTCGACATTCCGGAGCCGACATCCGGCGCGACCGATACGAAGCGCAACGGCAGACGCCCGACCGCCACCCACCGTGGCCGGGGAGGCAACGACACGGACTCCGATACGACATATACGCGACACTAAGAGAACGCAACGACATCCAAGGACGATAGATCTCATGAGAATCGCATCGATCAGGGCACTGGAAGGACCGAACGTCCATTGCCATAAACAGGTGCTGGTGATGCGCCTCCATCTGGAGGAGCTCACCGGCTGCGAGAGCAACGAGCGCCCCGCGTTCATCGAGCGGCTCACCGAGCTGCTTCCCGGACTTCAGGCGCATCATTGCTCGAAGGGATTCGCCGGCGGCTTCGTCGAGCGCATGCTGGAGGGAACGTATTTCGGCCACGTGATCGAGCATGTGGCGCTCGAGCTCAACGGCCTGGCCGGCTACCCGACCACGTTCGGGCGGACCCGTCTGGCCGGTGATCCCGGCTGCTACGATGTGATCGTCGAGTACGGCGCGCGCCACGCCGCCGAATATCTCCTGCGCGCCTCGGTCGATATCGTTTCGGCGCTCCTGGCCGAACAGGAGGTGGACGTGAAGGAGATCCTCGAGGAGGCGCGTCGCATCGCGGCCCGGACCGAGCTCGGCCCAAGCACCCGCGCGATCGTCGATGCGGCCACGCATCGGGGCATCCCCTGGATCCGGATCGGACAGGACAGCCTGATCCAGCTCGGCTACGGACGCAACCGGAAACTGATCGCGGCCACCATCTCCAGCCAGACCAGCGCCATCGGCGTCGACGTGGCCTGCGACAAGGAGCTGACCCGCACCGTGCTCGATCGCGCCTCGATCCCGGTCCCGGCCGGCTCGGTCGTCGATTCGCTCGAGGAGGCGCTCGCCGCCTTCGACGCGATGGGCGCCCCGGTCGTGCTCAAGCCGCTCGACGGACATCAGGGTAAGGGGGTCTCGACCAACATCACCTGCCACGCCGAGGTGAAGGAAGCCTACGAACTGGCCCGCGAGCATGGGCGGGACGTGATCGTGGAGCGCTACGTCCACGGGAAGGATTACCGGATCGTGGTGGTCAACGGACGGTTCATCGCGGCGGCCGAGCGGATTCCGGCGCACGTCACCGGCGATGGTGAGAGCACGATCGGCCGGCTGATCGAGATCGCCAACGCCGATCCGATGCGCGGCGACGGCCACGAGAAACCGCTCACCAGGATCCACGTCGATGAGACGCTCCTGCAGCATATCGCCAAGCTCGGCTTCACGCTGGACTCGGTGCCGGATGCGGGCGTCTGCGTCAGGCTCCGCTCCTGCGCCAACCTTTCCAAGGGGGGCGTGGCCATCGACGTCACCGACGAGGTGCATCCCTCGGTGGCCCGCATGTGCGAGCGCGCGGCCCGTGTGATCGGCCTGGATATCTGCGGCATCGACCTGGTGGCGCAGAGCGTCTCGGAGCCGATCAGGAAGGAGACCGGCGCGATCGTCGAGGTCAACGCCGCCCCCGGCATCCGGATGCATCATTACCCGTCGCTGGGAACGCCGCGCGACGTCGGCGGCGCCATCGTGGACATGCTCTTCCCGGCCGGCTGCTCGACCCGCATCCCGATCGTGTCGGTCACCGGCACCAACGGCAAGACCACCGTTACCCGGATGGTCAGCCACGTGATCGGCTCGATGGGGCGCACCGTCGGCATGACCAGCACCACCGGCATCTACATCGGCGGCGAGCAGGTGGCGCGCGGCGACATGAGCGGCCCCCGCTCGGCGCAGAGCGTCCTGGCCGATCCGGCCGTCGACGTGGCCGTGCTCGAGACCGCCCGCGGCGGACTCTTCCGCTCCGGCCTCGGCTACGACTGGTCCGATGTCGGCGTCATCACCAACATCCAGGCGGACCACATCGGCCAGGACGGCATCGAATCGGTCGACGACCTGATCGACATCAAGGCGCTGGTCGCCGAGCGGGTGATCCGCGGCGGCAGCCTGGTGATCAACGCCGACGACGCGAACGCGCTGAAGGTGCTCGACCTGCCGCGCGTCTCCAAGGTGGCGCGGAACATCGTCCTGTTCACGCTCCAGCCGAACCGCCCGAACGTCCGCCGGCATATCGCCTCCGGCGGCAGCGTGGTCGGCGTGCGCGATGGATGGATCGTCGAGATCGAGGGGCAGCAGCTCCGCTGGGTGATCGCCGTGGCCGACGTGCCGGCAACGCTCGGCGGCACGTCGGAGTTCAACGTGGCCAACGCGCTGGCGGCCGTCGCCGCCTGCCGCGCGCTCGGCGCCTCGCGCGAGGTGATCGCCGCGGCACTCGCCGACTTCCGTCCCGAGCGGGACAATCCCGGACGCTGCGAGCTCTTCCGCGTCGGCGAGGGACACGTCATGCTCGACTACGGACACAACCCGGAGGCATTCCGCGCCATCGGCGCCATGACCTCCCGCTGGGGCGCCCGAAGCCTCACCGGCGTGATCGGCGTTCCGGGGGACCGGAGCACCTGGATCATCGAGGAGGCCGGGCGCGTGGCCGCGCACCGCTTCAGCAAGGTGTTCATCAAGGAGGATCACGACACCCGCGGCCGCGCTCCGGGGGAGACCGCGACGCTCCTCTACCGGAGCATCAGAAGCGAGCGCCCCTCCCTCCCCTGCATCGTGGTGCGCGAGGAGGCCGAGGCGCTGCTGCGCGCGATCGAGGAGATGCGCCGCGGCGAGGTGGTAGTCTGCTTCTACGACAACTACGAATCGGTGAGCGACGTCCTCATGCGCTCCGGCGCGGTCCCGGTGGAAACCATCGCGGAGCCGGCCTCCGGCGAGGATGTCATGGCTGGCTGATCGCCCCGCGTTCGGGAGAGATCATCGAGCACACCGGAAGCGATCCGCTCCGTCGGCTCCGAGCGATCGGATGCCCGGAGCGGATCGCCGTTCATCCGCTCATCCAACCGGTACCAAGCGACAAGGAGGAGGCCGATGAGATCGAATGATCCGTTCGTCGGCGACCGCGCCTTCGCGCGCGTCGTGGGAGATCGAGAGGCATCGGAGGCGCGGGCGATGGTGCTCATTCCCCTGATCACCTATACCGCGCTCGCGCTTGTCGTGCTCGCGCTCGGCCTCGGCTGCAAGAAGCCGCCGGAAGGGCGCGCCCAGGGAGAAGTCCTGGCCGGCGGCGTCGCCTCCCCCGGCGTGGAATCCCCCGGAATCCGCGTGGAGACGTTCGTCTCCGGCGTGAACGTTCCCTGGTCGATGATCTTTCTGCCGGACGGTCGGATGCTCTTCAGCGAGCGCCCCGGCCGCGTGCGCGCCGTCGAGAAGGGCACGCTCCGTCCGGAGCCGCTGCTGACGCTGACCGACGTGGTGGAATCCGGAGAAGGGGGACTGATGGGGCTGGCGGCGCATCCCCGATTCCCGGAGAACCACTTCCTCTACCTCGCGTACGCCTATCACGGCGCCGATGCCCAGTTCGTCCGCGTGGCGCGCTATCGCGAGGAGAGCGGGCGCCTGGTCGATCCGGTGACGATCATCGACCGGATTCCGAGCGCGCAGTTCCACTCCGGCTGCCGGCTCCGCTTCGGTCCCGACGGCAAGCTCTACATCACCACCGGCGACGCCACCGAGAAGGAGCAGGCGCAGGATCTCGGATCGATCGGCGGCAAGACGCTTCGCCTGAACGACGACGGCTCGATCCCTCCGGACAATCCCTTCGTCGGCCGCGCCGGAGCGCGCGGCGAGATCTACTCCTACGGCCACCGGAACTCCCAGGGACTCGACTTCCAGCCGGGCAGCGGCCTCCTGTTCCAGACCGAGCACGGCCCCTCCGGCTCCGACGCTCCGGGAGGTGGCGACGAGGTGAACATCGTCGAGCGGGGCGTGAACTACGGCTGGCCGGTGATCCACCATCGCCAGACGCGCGAGGGAATGGTATCGCCGATCCTCGAGTACACGCCGGCGGTGGCCCCCTCCGGCTGCGCCTTCTATCGCGGCACCGCCTTTCCGCAGTACACCGGCAACTTCTTCTTCGCCTGCCTCCGCGGCGAGTGCCTGATCCGGGTCCGCCTCGATGGCCGTCGCGTCCTGTCGCAGGAGCGGCTTCTGGACAAGCAGTATGGCCGCCTCCGGGATGTGATCGAGGGTCCGGACGGCGCGCTCTACGTCGCCACGTCGAACCGCGACGGCCGCGGCTCCCCCGCCGCCAACGACGACAGGATTCTCCGTCTCGCCCCGGCGAAGTAGATTCCCCGCATCACGCGGCCAGGCACCGCGCATTCGCCCTCCCGGTCCACGGCGGGGGCGCCCCGTCATCGTTCCCGACCTCCCCATGCACAGCCCCATCGAGAAGGATCTCGACGTCGTCGTGGTCGGCAGCGCCAACTACGACTATACACTTGTCGCCGACCATCTGCCGCGTCCGGGGGAGACCGTGACCGGGCGCGATCTCAGGATCGGGATCGGCGGCAAGGGGACCAATCAGGCCGTGGCATGCGCCCGGCTCGGAGGGCGCGTGGCGTTCATCGGCCGCGTCGGCCTGGCCGACGGCGCCGACATGATCGACGCGCTCGAGGCCGAGGGGATCGACATCGCCCAGGTCGAGCGGGATTCGCGTGAGCGCACCGGCATGGCGATGATCGCGGTGGATGCCGCGGGCGAGAAGCAGATCATCATCTCGGCCGGCGCCAACGGACGGCTGCGGCCGGACGCGCTCGATCGCGCGGACGTGATCTTCCGTCGCGGACGGGTGCTGCTGACGCAGCTCGAGATCCCGGTCGAGACGGTGGTCGAGGCGGTAAGCCGTGGTCGGCGCGCGGGGATGCTGGCCGTGCTCGATCCGGCGCCCGGACTCCCGGATCTGCCGGACGAGCTCTTCGGCATGCTCGACCTGATCCGCCCGAACGCGCACGAGGCGGAGATTCTGACCGGCATTCGGGTCGACGACCGGGACTCGGCACGCCGCGCCGCGCGGGAGCTTCTGCGCCGGGGAGCGCGCGCCGCCTCGGTGCAGGCCGGCCCCGAGGGAGATCTGCTGCTCTGGAGCGACGGCGAGCTCTTTCTCCCCCGCTTTCCGGTGACGAGCGTGGATGCCACGGGGGCCGGTGATGCCTTCGCCGGGGCGATGGCGCTCGAGATGGCCCGCGGCCGCGCACTGGCCGAGGCCGGACCGACCGCGAGCGCCGCCGCCGCGCTCACCACGACACGTCCGGGCGCCCGCGATTCCCTCCCGACCGCCGCGGAGGTGGCCCGGTTCCTGGCATCCCACCACGCCTGATCGCCGTTGTTCCCGAGCCGGAGAATCGCCACGCCTGATCAACTCCCCCCCATTTCGTACCTTCGGGGATCGGCGGAGGAAGCCCGCCGCATCAGACGAACAATCTCGGAGCTGGAACTCGACGAATGAATATTGCGGTACTCCTGGGGGGCACGTCGCCGGAGCGGTACGTGTCGATGGCAAGTGGAAAGGGTGTGGCCGAGGCGCTCAGCGCCGCCGGACATGACGTGATGGTATTCGATATCGCGCTCGGTGAGCGGGCGCGGGTGGAGCTGAGCGATCTGGTGCTCCCGACGCAGACCGCGCCGAGCCCCGAGGAGCTGGCCGCGCTCTCGAACCGGGCGATCATCACGGCGATTCAGACGATTCCGTCGGATATCGACATCGCCTTCATGGCGCTGCACGGCGCCCCCGGCGAGGACGGCACCGTGCAGGGACTGCTCGAGCTGGCCGGCATCCCCTACACCGGCTCCGGCGTGCTCGCCTCGGCGCTGGCGATGGACAAGGGAATGGCCAAGCGGGTGATGGAGCACTACGAGATCCCGACGCCACGCTGGTTTCAGGCCCGTCGCGGCGAGATGTCCGCCGCGGAGCTTGCCGCGCAGGTGGAGTATCACACCGATTATCCGGTCGTGGTCAAGCCGAACAACGGCGGATCGACCGTCGGCCTGACGATCGTGCAGGAAGCCGGCGAGCTGATGGCCGCCTTCGAGCTGGCCGGACGCTATTCCGAGCTGGTCCTGTTCGAGGAGTATATCGAGGGACGCGAGCTGACCGTGGCGATCCTTGGAGAGGAGAGCCTGCCGATCGTCGAGATCAGGCCGAAGAGCGGCTTCTACGACTACAAGAGCAAATACACGGCGGGGATGACGAGCTACCATTGTCCGGCGGAGCTTCCGCGGGCGATCGAGGAGGAGATCCGCGAGCTCGGCCTCCGCTCCCACGAGGCGCTCGGCTGCTCCGGCTACAGCCGCGTCGATTTCCGCCTCGACGCCGACAACGTCCCCTCCTGTCTGGAGGTCAACACGCTCCCCGGCATGACGCCGACCAGCCTGGTGCCGAAGGCGGCCGCGGCGGCCGGCATGGACTTTCCCACGCTCTGCGCGCGGATCATCTCCCTGGCGCTCGATCGCGCCCCGATCGAGCGCTGAGCCCCACGACACCGGCCGCGCCGAGGGAAACGGAACTTCCTTGACGCGCGGTTAAACGAACCCGTTCCTTGCGGTTCGAACGATCGTGTCCATATCCCGATACCCATCCGAATCGAGGTTCATTGAGATGACCAAGTTTGCTGGACTACTCGCAATCATCCTCCTCCTGGTCGGCGGCGCCGTCGGCCACGCACAGACCGCCCCGGCCTCCGGCCCGGTGACGATCGCGATCTTCCCCTTCAAGAACCTGAGCGGCGAGGTCAAGTACGACAGCCTCAGCTGGGCCTACGCCGACTCCCTCTACTCCTACCTCAAGGCGCAGCCCGGCTCCGGCACCGTCTACTCCCTGGTGACCATGGACGACGTGCGCGATCAGATGCTGGCGCAGAACGTCGACGTCAAGAGCCCGAGCTACGAGACCGACGTCTGGGGGCTGGCCAAGGCGCTCGGCGCCGTCCGCCTGGTCTGGGGAACCTATTTCGTCAAGTACGACAAGGCGAACCTGGAGGCGAAGGTGGTGGACGTGAAGACCGCGATGCCGAACAACCAGTATTACGCCGAGAAGATCCGCCCCGCCTACACCGAGGCGCTCAAGACCGTCGAGACGCTGGCGCAGCGCATCCTGCCGGCGATGAAGTAATCGCCGCGCCCGCGCCGCGGGTACATTTCGGAGGCCGACGTGCCGCGATTCCCCAGGGATCGTGACGCGTCGGCCTCTCGTCGTTTACAGTAGCGCATGTCACGATGACAACCGCGGGTTCGTGCCGCCCTGGCAACGAGGGGGGCACGGAGGAGCCGTACACTCTGACGATGCCATATCGGCTTCAGGCGGAACGGAAATGCACATGTGGCGTCGCGGCGTCAATGGGAGGCAGGCAAGTCTCACGAGCCACGGTGCGTGATCACGCGCGAACGAGGACGGCGGGAACATATGACGCGAGACGGCGGGATGGCGAGCCGCGATGCGACCTCAACGGGTCGCGGCGCAATCGTACTGTATATCCGGCACCGATGGCAAGTGCGCGGAAGAGACGGGCGCCGGCGCGCGACGACATCACGTTTGGTCCCGCATCGATCTTCACTAACTTCCCGCCGCTCCCGAAGCCTGGTCGCAATCCGTCAGAACATACCCGCGAGTCAACATGAAGAACGCTTCCCGCGCCGGTGGCAACGGCACCGCACAGCACGACATGTCGATCACCTCGGTTCTCCACGAGGAGCGCGTCTTTCCGCCCCCCGAGGAGTTCTCCGCCCGAGCACGCGTCTCCTCGATGAAGGAGTACCGCAAGCTGGTAAAGAAGGCTGAATCCGATCCGGACGGATACTGGGAATCGATCGCCGGCGAGCTCACCTGGTTCCGCCCCTGGAAGAAGGTGACGCAGTGGAAGCCGCCGTTCGCCAAGTGGTTCGTCGGCGCCAGAACCAACATGTCGTACAACTGCCTCGACCGTCACCTCGACGGATGGCGCCGCACCAAGGCCGCGATCATCTGGGAGGGCGAGCCGGGGGAGATCAGAACGCTCACCTACGGCCAGCTCCATCACGAGGTCTCGAAGTTCGCCAATGTCCTCCTCTCGCTCGGGGTGAAGAAGGGAGATACCGTCGCCATCTACATGGGGATGGTACCGGAGGCGGCCGTGGCGATGCTGGCCTGCACGCGCATCGGCGCGATGCACAACGTGGTCTTCGGAGGCTTCAGCGCCGAGGCGCTCCGGGAGCGGATGATCGACTCCGGCGCGAAGCTCCTGGTGACGCAGGATGCCGCCTTCCGTCGCGGCACCGAGGTGGCGCTGAAAGAAGCCGCCGATGCCGCCGTGGCCGGCACGCCGACGATCGAGCATGTGATCGTCTATCGCCGCTGCGGCTCGCCGGTGAAGATGCAGTCCGGCCGGGACCACTGGTGGCACGAGCTGATGGATGGCGCCTCCCCCCGCTCCAAGCCGGAGCAGCTCGACAGCGAGCACCCGCTCTACATCCTCTACACCTCCGGCTCCACCGGCAAACCGAAGGGGATCTATCACACGCTCGGCGGCTCGATGGTCTGGATCTACTACACCAGTCGCATGGTCTTCGATCTCCGCGACGACGATCTCTACTGGTGCACCGCGGATATCGGCTGGGTGACCGGGCATGCCTACGTGATCTACGGCCCGCTCCTGAACGGCGCCACCACGCTCCTCTACGAGGGGGCGCCGAACTGGCCGGAGCCGGATCGCCTCTGGAAGATGATCGACAACCACAAGGTCTCGATCTTCTACACCGCGCCGACGGCCATTCGTTCGTTCATGCGCTGGGGGGAATCCTACCCGCGCCGCCACGATCTTACCTCGCTTCGCCTGCTCGGCAGTGTCGGCGAGCCCATCAACCCGGAGGCGTGGATGTGGTATCACTCGACCATCGGCGGCTGTCGCTGCCCGATCGTCGACACCTGGTGGCAGACCGAGACCGGCGGCATCATGATCTCCCCGCTCCCAGGCGCCACGCCGACCAAGCCGGGCTCGGCCACGCTCCCCCTCCCCGGCATTCAGATGGACGTGGTCAGGAAGGACGGCACGAGCTGCAAGCCGAACGAGGGGGGCTATCTGGTGATCAAGAGCCCCTGGCCCTCGATGCTCCGCACGATCTGGGGAGATGACGATCGCTTCAAGAAGACCTACTGGAGCGCCTACAAGGGATGGTACTTCACCGGCGACGGCGCGCGCCGCGACAAGGACGGATACTTCTGGATCATGGGGCGCGTCGACGACGTGGTGAATGTCTCCGGACACCGGCTCGGCACCGCCGAGATCGAGTCGTCGCTGGTGGCGCACAAGCGGGTGAGCGAAGCGGCCGTGGTGGCGCGCCCCGACGAGGTGAAGGGGAACGCGCTGATCGCCTTCGTGACGCTGAAGGCGGGAGAGACTCCCTCGCCGGAGCTGAAGGAGCAGCTGCGCACGCACGTCGGCAAGGAGATCGGCCACATCGCCAAGCCTGACGAGATCCGCTTCGCCGACGCGCTGCCGAAGACGCGCTCCGGCAAGATCATGCGTCGCCTGCTCCGGGAGATCGCATCCACCGGACAGATCAGCGGCGACGTGACCACGCTGGAGGACTTCTCATCGCTCGAGAAGCTCCGCGCCGGCGAGGAGGAATAACGCGACCGATCGGTTGCGCGTCCGGACCCGGCCTCGGCTCGGGTCCGGACGCGTCCCGATCAGCAGGCCGTCCGCTTCGAGATGAGCCGTCGTCGAGTCGCGCGGCCATCACGAAGACCGGCCTCATCTCCGCCAACGACACGCTCACGCGGCACGACGGTCGCCGCGACCCTCTCCATCGCCTCTTCGCCCGGAATTCCCCTCATGGCTCCCCCCTTCACATCGCAAGACACTACAGGCAGCGCCGCGCGAGCGATGAAGCTTTCGCGCGTGCTTGCCGCATCTCTCCTGGTGCTTCCGCTGCTGATCGCGCCTCTGGCCGCGCAGGGAGATACCTCCGCGGCGAAGCCGCGTCATTGGTACGACACGCTGCAGGTAACCAAGCCGCGCGTGGCGGCCGTGACGAAGGCGGAGCGCCTGGCGCTCTCGGCCTTCACGGCGCTCGCGATTCCGGTGAGCATCGCCGTGGGCGTGACCACCGTGATTCCGCCGAGCGTCAATATTCTGGTGGAGGATGGGGTGCCGCGCGCGGCGCTGGCCTTCTCCACGGGATATGGCTTCGGAGGAGATACGTCGCAGTTCGTCTTCTTCCCCGACTTCCGCGTACAGCTCGAGTACGGATATTATTTCGCCCGCTCTCCGCGCAACCGCGTGGCGCTCGGTCTGCTCGTCGACAAGCCGATCGCGTCGATCCACCGTCGCGACTTCTTCTGGTTCGGCGTTGCCGGCGGCGGCGGGCTGGCCACCGACTTCACCTCCTATCAGCCCTACCTCGAAGGATGGATCGGGATCATCAACCCGATGGGACTTCGCTACGTCACCCTCTTTCCGATGCACAACTACGGCATCCGCGGCCGCGTCGGCTACGACGTCACGCTCGACCGTCCGTGGTACGAGCTCTCGCTCGCGGCGACCGGAACGTTCTGGTAGATCGCCGCGGTATCGTCATGAGCATGACCGACGGAGCGCGATCGGCCACGCGGCCAGGGAGCGCCGCGCGTCGTCGTGGAGCCTCGCGACGTGTCATATGATGATGGCGATCCCCGCGCGGGGCATCGGCCCACACGTCGCAGTGGAGCTCCCGTTAGGAATGTTGCGGGATCGAGGCGAGGATGATGAAGCGGGGATGAACGAACACGGGCCGACGAGAGTATCTCGCCGGCCCGTGACTATCGTGGACGTCCAGGGGATTGCTGCTTACTTGCGGCCGCCCTTGGCAGCGGTCTTGGCACCGCCCTTGGCCGGGGCCTTGGCGGCACCCTTGGCGGCGGTCTTGGCGCCACCCTTGGCGGCGGCCTTGGCCGGAGCCTCCTTCTTCACGCCGTTGACGAGGTCCTTCAGTCCCTTGCCCGGAGTGAACTTCGGCACCTTGCGCGCGGCGATCTTGATCGCCTCACCAGTGCGCGGGTTCTTCCCCTTACGCGCGTTCCGCTTGGTGACACCAAACGTGCCGAAGCCGACGAGCTGGACGCTGTTGCCCTTCTTCAGCTCACCTTCGATCGCCCTGAGCATGCCGTTGAGAGCGGTCTCGGCCTGGCTACGGCTAAGGTTGGCGCTGTTGGCAACCGCTTCGACGAGTTCCGATTTGTTCACGTGAAATCTCCTAAGATGTATCCGGGTTGAAATGGACGGCGCGAAAGTAGTTCGCATGTTCGGATTATGCAAGCGTACCACACCCCGGAAGTATAGATTTCATGCGCTCTGGCGGGTCATTGCTCCCCTCAGGACCCGATGATTCCGATCACCGCGAACATCCTTCCGCTGCGAGCCCCGTCGCGACGGTAGCTGTGGAGCGTCGAATCGCAGATGGTACAGCGTGGATCGAGCTCGATGTTCGATGGCGCAACGCCCGCGTCGAGCAGCTGCTGCAGCACCACGCCCTTGTTGTCGAAGAGATATTTTCCTCCGCCGAGCTCCCTGCCGTGACGCTCCGGAAAGCGATCGGCCACGTCGGCGCCGACCTCGTAACAGCATTGTCCGGCCGCCGCGCCGAGGTAGACGCGCAGGTCCGCGGGGTCGCTCCCATGATCGAGTCGAAGGCGGTTGATGGTCAGACCGGTGAGGTTCAGCGCGGTTCCGCGCCACCCGGAGTGGACGCCGGCCACCACGCTCCGTATCGGATCGTAGATCAGCACCGGCGCGCAGTCGGCCACGCTGATCGCCAGCAGCCATCCCGGCTCGGAGGTGATCAGCGCGTCGCTCTTGTCCGGCTCGTAGCCATCCGACACCACCCGGATCACATCACCATGCACCTGGTGCTGCGAGGCCAGCCGGCCGGGCGCGAACCCGAGCCGGGTTGCCAGCCGCGCCCGGTTCCGCAGCACGCGGTCGGCATCATCTCCCACGCCGAGCGAATAATTGTGGCCGTAGCGATCATCTCCGTCTCCTCGCAGCGTCAGGCCGCTCCTGATCTCGGGATGCTCCCGAAATATCTTCGGCTCGTAGATCAATGCCATCGAATGCTCTCCCAGTCTCGATTGAAGTGTAGAACGGCTCCCTCCTCGATCTCGCCGCCGAGCGGAACCCGCAGCATGCGCGCGGCACCGGCGCGGACCATGGCCGGCCCCTCCCCGGCGACCGCGCTCACCACCAGCGGCAGCCGGCGATGCAGCACCTCCCCGCCGATCGCGAGATACTCCCCCGCCCCACCGCTCGCGTTCATCACCGCCTCGGCAATGCCGAGACGTCGACGCAGTCCTTCCAGGGCGAACGCGGTCGCGGCGCTATCCTCGGGCTTGTAGCGGAGCGCGCGAGCCCGCAGGTGCCCGGCGTCGTCGAGCGTGGCGACCACCGTGGAGCCGCGGCAGGACAGCAGCGCCAGTGACCGGGCATCGAAGCCGGCGAGAGGATCGAGGAGTCGATCGACCAGCAATATCGCCACCGTCGCCGACACGCACGCCACGGAGCGAGCCAGGCCCCGCCACGCGCCGGGCGCCAGCGCCACGTACAGCAGCGCGGCGCTCATGAGCGCGGCGGCCGGCGCCGACGGCGGACGGAGCGTAAGTCCCGAGGCGGGAAGCCCGGCGCAGCAGCGCACGCTCCACTCCGCTCCCCGCAGCGCCAGATATGCCGCGCCGCCGAGCCACGAGGCCATCGCATCCGAGAAGGGCATCACCGCGGCGCCGGCGGCCGAGGCACCGAGGGCGATCGACGTGAGCGGCACGGCCACCAGATTGGCGAGCGCGCCGGAGAGCGCGATGTAGCCGAAGTGATGGGCGAGCAGCGGCGCGGTGAACGCCTGGGCGCAGAACGAAAGCAACAGCATGCGCGGCACGGCGCCGGCGGCGGTGACTGCGTGGCCGCGCAGGCGCCGAGGCATCAGACGCCCTCCCAGGACACGCAGCCTTCCGTAGAGCAGCAGGATGCCCCCCAACGAGGCGAACGAGAGCTGGAACCCGGCGTTGAAGAGCTCGTCCGGCTGGAACGCGAGGATCAGGAGCGCGGCCAGGCCGAGCGTGTTCAGCGGCCTGTCGATCCTGCTCGCCGTGCGCGCCGTCATCGCCGCCACCGCCATCATCGATGCCCGCAGGATCGACGCGCCGCCGCCGGCCACCACCGTGTAGAGCGCGATCGTGGCGGTGAAGACCAGCAGCTGCACGCGTCGGTCCGGAATCCAGGAGACGAAGACGAAGAGCCCGAGCGCGATCACGCCGACGTGCAAGCCACTGACCGAGAGGATATGGATGGTGCCGGTGCGTCTGAACAGATCGATCGTCTCATCGTCGATCCGCTCCCGCTCGCCGAACAGCAGCGCCCTGACGATATCCCCCTCCTCGCCCCGGACATGCCGGTCGGCGAACCTTCGCGCCACGCGACGCATCGCCTCGACCACGGCGAGCCCGGATGCTCCTTCACGGCCGATCAGCAGGACCGGCGCGCGCCCGAAGGCCTGGAACCATCCCGCGAGCCCGCGGGCGCGAAGGATGGTCCGCTGGTCCGGCTCCCCCGGGTTACGCGGCGGGCCGGGGAGCACGAGCGTCCCGCGCACCACGATCCGGTCTCCCGGACCGAGCCGGAGTCGGCCGGCGATCGTCGAGTCGCCGAGCGACACCTGAACGCGCCACGAGGGACGGATCACGAAGCGGCGATGCACGATCGAGTCGACATCGACCACGAGGCGGCAGAGTCCGCGCCGCGCGACCGGCTCGGCCACGACGCGGCCGACCAGATCGGCATCGCCGATCCTGGCGCCGGCGAGCCGCTCGACGGTCCGGTCGACGCGCGTCGCATGGATGAGCGCGCCGGCCGCGGCAAGCAGGATGAGGATCGCGAGCCACCGGAGGTGCAAATCTCGCCGGATCGTGATGGCAAGAAGCAGGGCCGCGGCGGCAAGGGGCGGGAGCAGTGAGGCGGTAGTGAGGTCGAAGATATCGGCGAGCAGGATGCCAGCCGCGAACGGCACGGCGGCCTTGAGCGCCGGGTAGTATCGCATTCCCCGATCGAGCATGGCGGTCTCCGATATGCGCGGCGCGAGCGGGACCGAGTGCACGCGAGCGCGATTATCCGAAGGAGCATGGCCACATCATCCGTGACGGGGCGGCGGCGGCAGGGGGAACATACGGATGCAACGGCGCCAAGAGCAAATCGGGTCGGGATAGGGTTGAGGCCGGGGCCGGATTTCGTCACATCCGACAAGCCTGTCCCATGCTCTTGACAGTGTGATGCAACACTCGTATACTCGCCGCGGTTATACAAAACAACATCAACCGATGGCGCGCCATTTCCACCATGATCCACCATATCCATGAAACGTCCCGCGTTCTCTCGCCCGGCATTCAGGATGGTTGCGTTCCTGATTGCGTTATCGCTTATGGGATTCGATTGCGGCGGCTCTTCCGGGCCCGGCCCTTGTGAACCTCCGTGCACCGACAACGATGGGCAGGTCTGCCTCCTTATCAGTCAGACGCAGGTCGATTGTGCCTGCACCTGCCCTCATGGTCAGCTTCATCTGATTTTCCGCGATCCGGCCACGCATGAAGTCGTCAAGCATACCATCAGGGAGGGAATTACAGGCGGCACGGAGTTCTGCACCCTACCGGATGTCCCGACCTGTACGGATCTCGAGTTATGGGTCGTCTACAAGTGCACCGACGATTGCTATTCCAATACGTATTGGAATCAGTTATTTCCCGTTCGTCTCCCGTGTGGAACTGTCCAGAACATTCTCATGAATCTCGAATGTCTCCGCAGCGCCTGAATCAGAATTGTTCGATCCGCGCCAGAAATGCATCCGGATGACAACCATGAAAACCTATATTTCAATCCTCCTGATGATCCTCATCGCGGGCTGCTCGCGTCGGCCGCGGGTCGACACGGAGCCGGCAAGCCTCGGCGGAGGGACTACCCCGTCATACAAGATGTCCGAGCTGCGCATCTATCAGACGAGGCAGGACAACGATCCCCCGCATACGATCGCCGAAGGACATTTCTATCACATCGATTCAGCCACATCGGTGTTCGCGGGCGTTCTGACGATCAACGATTCGGTCATCCCGATGCTCAACATCGGCGGATCGACGATGTATCATCGCTCGTATCCGGCCGACTCTTCACCATTTGCGATGAACGGAACTATCTATCGCATCCACCTCTCGGGGTCGACGGCATTTCCCGCCTTCTCCGATAGCCTCCCTTCTCCGGCAACCACGACGATCATCACCAGCCCGGCTTCCGGAGGAACCGTATCGAAAGCGGCGGGCTGTGCTCTACGGTGGGGGGCCGGCTCCTCGGCCGGCGTGCTGATCACCATTATCGACACCTCGACCGCGATCGGATCGAAGGGGTTCGACACCACGCTGACCTCCGATCCCGGCACCTTCACGATCACACCGAGCATGCTTGCTCCACTCGCGCCGGGACCGGGCATCATCTCGGTCACGCGCGCCAATCGGGGCTTTGGAAGCCCGGGTCCTCATTCGCGGTATCGCCTCGCGATCGCCTCGGAACATCACATCGGTATCATCATCGGACCATAATTCCGGCGGCGGTCGATCATCATCGGGATGACCTCCAACGATGGCGACATCTTCACGAATCTCTTCTCTATATCCCCCTCGCTCGTCATTACGTCGCCAGGCCGCAATCCTCCAGGAAGGTGCTCGAAAAGAGGCGCTGCGCTTGTGGCGTCAGCAGCGAACGGCGGCTGGCGAGCCATTGATCGACCGCGGGGCCGTACATCGCGCGCACCCGCGGCGGCGTGAAATTGTTCATCTGTCCCCAGTGAAGCGTATACGGGATCCGCGCCGCCTCCAGCGCGCTCCAGATCCGATCGTATACCGTCTGGCTCAGGCTCGAAAATGCTCCCTGCAGCTCCACGGTGCAGGTCATGTCGAATTTCGTGAAGGCCAGCAGCGCGCGCGAGCGCTTGATGTAGCGGATGCCGATGAAGCCGGGAAACGAACCGCGGCGCGCCTCCTCCAGAATGATCGGCAGCGCGTCGGAGACGATCGGCAACGGCAGACCGAGCTCCATGCTCATCGCCTTGCCATGCACGATCGTCTTGGAGAAGATCTCCCCCTGCTTCCCCATCACGTAGCTGTATTCCTTCAGGTACTGGCCGGCGAAGGCGTTGATGATCGGCGCCACGGATCCGGAGATCAGCGGCGTCAGAAGCCCGACCACGCTCAGCAGATCATCCCCAGGACCATACTCTCCCGGCGTCTTGTCCGGGGGCGTGTATGGCGCGAGCCCGCGGAGGTACATCACCGAGACCCACACTCCGTTCGGCACGTCGTGCGGGTTCACATCCACCTCGAAGTGGTGCGGCACCTCCCCCACGTGCGGCATCGGCAGTCGGGAGAAATCGAGCGTGGCCATGGCGCGCCGAAGCTCGACATCGAGCGGCAGACGGCGCTGATGCGTCTCCAGCAGATAGGTCGGCACCGTCTCGACCAGCACCGCGTGGATGATGCCGAAGCTCCCGAAGCTGACGAGCGCCGAATCGAACAGGACGTCGTCACGGACCAAATCGGCGCCGAGCCGCGCCACGAAATCGTCCGACACCGCCGGCTGCGAGGCGCGCTCCAGCCAGACGTGCCGGTCCGGACCGACGATGATGTGCATGCCGACGACGTAATCGGGCATCGCGCCGGTATTGAACGCCGAGCCGTGGGTGCCGGTGGAGATGGCGCCGAGGATCGTCTGGCCGTTGCTGGCGCCGGTGGTCTTCAATGCGCGGCCGTAGGTCTGATCCAGGTATTTGTTCACCTCGTAGACCGACATGCCGCACTGCAGGAAGACGAGTCCCGAGTGATCGCCGACGTAGCTCGGATGGATCGACCGGGCGCCGAGCCGGAAATACCAGTTGAGCTGCTTGGTATCGATCATGTATCCCTCGGTGGCCGCCGCGCGCGAGAGGGACCACCCTCCGCCGAGCGCGCGGACGCGGGCACCGTCATGGATCGCCTGCGCCAGGATTCCCTGCAGCATCGCGATGGTCGGACGGAGATCGGCGACGAGATCCTGGCTCGGACTCGTCATGTTCTCGACCTCATAGATTCTCAGGAGGGGCTGGACCACGTTCTCGTGCCGGCTCGTCCAGTCGGTGGGACCGGTGAAGCGGAACGACGGCTGTCTCGGATCGGAAGGTGGCATCGTTGCGTACTCCGCGAGTAGTGTGAAGCGTGTCTCGGATCTGCGTGTGGGTCGGCGGGGGCGGGTCAGTCGCGGCCGGCACTGGAATCGCTCATCGGACGATCCGCCGGCCGCGGCGCGGCGTCACTGGTCGCTCGGGGCCGGCGGCGGGCGCTTGACGCATCGCCACTCGACATCCATCGGCACCCAGATGCCGAGCGTCACGATCGAGACGAGCTGGTAGCCGAGGTTGGTGCTGACGCGCACGTCGGTTACTCCCTTGTCGTCGCAATCGTCGACGGCCGAGGGCTGCATCAGCCCCCAGAAGAAGGCGCTCTTGGTGGCGTGATGAACTTCGGTCGCGTGTGGAGCGGAGGTATCGATACGGAAGTGATAACAGCCCTGCATCAGGAGCATCAGAAGCAGGATCGGAAGCGCCGCCCGGGATCGCTGAGCCCGCGAGCCGCGCGCGCCGACGGATCTCGTCAACGGGGTCTGGTGCACGTTGGCCTCGTCTGTTATGTCGTGGAGAATCGGGGGACCTGATCGGCGCCAAACATACATCGCGACGGGATCGACTCCAACTCCCCCCATGGAGTCTCCCGATCGGACGCACACGGTGCGGGCAACCAGCGAAGCGGGCCAGGATTCGCGGAAACGGGCGACCGGGCGCGCACCGCAAAATGTCACCGGGAGAAGGTCGTCTATTGAGCGACGTTGTGGTAAATTGACAGTCCGATTCAACGATACGCCGAAGCCCTACCTGTCAGCATGGAACCGAGAAGCGATTCAGAGATCATCGAGCGCGTGCAGGGAATCATCGAAAAGGATATCCGTCCCTATATCGAGGGGGATGGAGGCCAGATCGATTTCATCCGCTACGAGGAGAACGTCGTCTACGTGCAGCTCTCCGGAGCCTGCGTGGGCTGCCCCTCCTCGGCGATCACGCTCAAGAGCGGCGTGGAGCGTGCGATCCGGCGCCGCGTTCCGGAAGTGAAGGCGGTGGAGCTCGACGGCGCCGATCCGCTCGATCGCGCCGGCTCGCCGGAGCAGCCCGCCGTGATCCGCATCTGACCCTCCCCTCGAACGAAGCTCCCCGCATCCAACGCGATCCCGACCAGACGCCGGCGGCCCTTGTGGCCGAGCGTCCCCGCCCGGCCGAGCGTCGTTCCTACTCTCCCTTGCCGAGACCATAGCGCCTGAGCGCCGGCCAGCGCCACGCCGTGAGCGCGACGAAGCCGATGGTGGCGATGCCTCCGGTGGCGACCGCCAGCGGCGCGCCGATCCAGGCGGCCACCAGACCGGCCTCGAGGTTGCCGAGCTGCGGCCCTCCCATGAAGAACATCATGTTCACCGAGGTCATCCGCCCGCGGATATGGTTCGGCGTCACCCGCTGTCGGATGGTCTGACGGAGCACGGTGCTGACCGAATCCCCCATGCCGACCATGCCGAGCAGGAGGACCGACAGGAGGAAGTTGGTCGAGAAGCCGTAGAGCGTGGTGGCAAGCCCGTAGATCGCCACCGAGATCAGCAGCACCTTCCCCTTCTTCCGCACCTCGGGCACCAGCGACATGCCGGCGCCGGCGAGCACCGCGCCGACCGATTCGGCCGAGTAGAGCACGCCGAGTCCCGACGGGCCGACCTTCAGGATCTCCTTGGCGAACACCGGCAGAAGCGCCGTGGCAGAGGAGAAGAAGGTGGCGAAGAAATCGAGCACCATCGTCGAGGAGATAATGCTGTTGCTCCTGACGAACTTGAGCCCGTCCAGCAGCGCTCCCCACCCGATCTCCCCCCGATTCTCCTCGGTTCCCCGCTCGAGCTTCATCATGGTCAGGCCGATGATCACCGCGACGAACGAGACCGCGTTGAACCAGTAGACCGCGTCCACGCTCATCGCGTCGATCACGAACCCGCCGAGCGCGGGACCGGCCATGGTCGCGACGTTGAAGGTGAGGGTGTTGAGGGAGACGGCGTTGGTGAGGTGCTCCGGCGGCACGAGCGTCGGGAGCATCGACTGGCGCGCGGGGTTGTCGAACGCGCTGGCGGCCGCGGTAACGGCGGTCAGCAGGAGGATCGAGGCGGAGCCGGCCAGGCCGAGGCCGCTGAGCACCGCCAGGAGCGCGGCGGAGACGAGCATCGCGGTCTGCGTCATGAACATGACGCGGCGGCGGTCCCTGGCATCGGCGACCACCCCGCCGATCAGGGAGAAGATCACGATCGGCACCAGGCGGGCAAGGCCGATCAGGCCGAGCATCACCTTGGAGCCGGTAATGTGATAGATGTGCCAGTTGATGGCCATGTTCTGCATCTGCGATCCGGAGATCGAGATGAGCTGGCCGAGCCAGAGGAGCCGGAAGTTTCGGGACTGCAGCGCGGGAAACCGCGCCCTGAACCCATCGATGAATCGTGCCACGGCCGGGAAGATCGTGATTGCCGAACGACGATGACGCCGGAAAGCCCGCGCGCCCGGGAGCCCATGTATCCGGAAGCCCGCGCTCCAGGGAGCACCCCGCTCCCACGGGACCACGCGCCGGGAAAACTCTCATTGTACGAACCACGATGCCGGCCATCTGCAACGATTGGTGTTGCCGTCACGACCGACACCGCCGAGCGCGCATGAGCGGGGAGATGATCCGCCAGCATCGTGCCGAAGTCGTGGCCCGTATCTCGTTCCGCCGGCGTATTTTCGCCGCCATGCGACACCCCAGCACGCCGGGCGCCCCGGCATCCCGCACCGTATCTCGCGCCAGGACGGCGGCCATTCCAGCCGCGGTGGTTCTCATGGGCGTGCTTCTCTCGGGAACGCTTCTCGCCCAGTCCACGCCGGGCGTGGCTCCCGGAGCGGCGAACGGCTTCGCCCTTCTCGCCTTCGGCTTCCTCTTCGGACTCAAGCACGCGCTCGACGCCGACCACCTGGTGGCCGTCAGCACCATCGTCAGCGAGCGGAGCTCCCCCTGGAGCGCCACGCTGGTCGGCGGACTCTGGGGGCTGGGGCATACCGCCTCGCTCATCGTGGCCGGCGTGCTGATCGTGGTGCTGAGGCTGGAGGTGCCGGAGCAGCTCGCGGCGTGGCTGGAGTTCGGGGTCGCGGTGATGATCGCCGGGCTGGGGGCGAATCTGCTCCGGAAGCTCCTCGGCAACGACGGCTGCCGCGTGACGATGGCCGAGCACAGCCACGGCACGCTGAGCCATCGGCATCCGCATCTCGCCTATGCCGCCGAAACGCCCGGTGAGACGTCGGAGAATGCCACGTCGGGACTACACCGGAGCTGGCGCGGGATCGGCCGCAAGCCGTTTCTGGTCGGCATGATGCATGGCCTGGCCGGCTCGGCGGCGCTGATGCTGCTGGTGCTCTCGGAGATCCGCTCGCCGAGGCTCGGGCTGCTCTACATCCTGGTCTTCGGCGTCGGATCGATCGGCGGGATGCTGGTGATGAGCACGCTCTTCTCGCTCCCCTACCTGCTGTTGAAGAATCGCTTCCGCGCCATCGACCGCGGCCTCAGACTTTCGGCCGGCGCGCTGAGCGTCGCCTTCGGCATCTACCTGATGTACGAGATCGGCATCATCGACGGGCTCTTCGCGCGGACGTTCTGAGGAAGCGACACGTCTCCCGGATCGGCCTCGACCAGCAATGACCGAAGCAAGTATTCGGACATCGCGCATGCGATCAGCGCCCAGATGCCGCGCGGGAGCGCGCCACTATTTCCCGAGCGAGACGAGGCGACCCGATGTCGTTTTCGGCGCGCCGCCGTAGGGCATATAGGTGAGCGTGTAGAAATAGCCGCCGGCAGGCAGCTCTCCGATCTCCTCGGCCCATTCTCCCGAGGCGGACTCATCGAACGAGGCTACCTCCCTCCCCGCTGCATCCATCACGCGCAGACGGATCGATCCCGGGATATCGGCATGGCAGCGGATCATGGTCTGGCCGACGAAGGGATTCGAGGAGATGCGCACCGACGGCACCTCATGGATGCCCGATGTGGGAATGTCCGGCAGTCCGGCGCGCTCGGCCACGAGCACCCAGTCGTTGGTGTCCGGCGGCACCACGGTCACCGGGCCGAGGAGCGGGATTGCCGTGTAGGGCGCCGTCAACGCGCCGGTGCGGGGATCCATCCACCGCAGCCGCGCCACCGCCCCGAGCGAATCCATGTCGACGCGGAAATACCGCATGCCGTGGCGGGCATACGCCAGCAGATAGCGATCGCTCGTGCTCACCGGCACGAACCGATGCTCGTCGGAGGCATCGACGAGCTCCGGGTGTGGCGTCATCTCGTACCACCGACACCGGACCAGCAGATCCCTCAGCAACGCCATCTGCGTCGAGCCGGGAAGCGACACCGCCTCGGCCACCGTGTACCGGGGATAATAGGCGTCGGCCGCGGCGGGATTGTTGTGCCATTGCCAGATCCCATGCGCGCCGTAGGACATGCCGACCATCGCGCCGGAGAGAACGCTCTCGTACGCCGCCTGGCGCACGTCGCGCGCATCGAGGCGCGCCATGCCGGAGCTGAGCAGGCTGTCGGTGGCGAGCCAGAAATGATCGGGCATATCCTCGTAGATCGCCTCCCCATTGAGCAACGGCAGTGGAGGGGACATCGCATAGCCACGCATGGCCGCGTCGTAGGTAAAGACGACATCGGCCGCGTGCGACGACTGGTACATGTGAAAATCGATCCAGTCGGTGGTGTTGCCGAAATATTGAAATGATGTTCCCCATCCGTGCGGATGCACGGTTGTCAGGTGCCGCCCGCCGCTGGCGGCGCGGAGCGCATGCGCGAACTCTCCCCAGAACGCTCGACGCTCCTCGGTGTCGTAGACATTATCGCCACCGACGATCCAGATCACGTTGCTGGCGGCGTAACGAGCGCCGACGTAGCGCGCGATCTGCATGCACTGCCGATAATTCAACTGATATCCGAGGGTGGAATTATCAGCATAGAGGTAGCAGTAGGCGGCCCAGAGAGGCGCCATCACCACGGCCATGCCGCTGTCGTTGGCCATGGCGACGATCGTGTCGAGATAATCGAAGTAGCGGGGATTGATGACGTCGTGCGCGGTGTCGAGATAGAACGGCTCGCCGTTACGGTTCTCGATGCCGTTCGGATACAGGAGCCGGTGCGAGAGAGGCACGATCTGAAGCGCGTTGAACCCCTTCCGCTTCCGGTCGGAGAAATACGGGCGCAGTTCCGCAAACGTCGACCGCCAGGTAATCTCCCACGCCGTGTCGCTCAGATAGAAGTAGGGCTCGCCGTCAGTATGTACCAGCGTCCGATGATCGTCCGAGACGCGGAGCCAGCCGTGACGAACGAAAGGATCATCGCCTGAGAGCGGCACCGCGTGGAAGCCTCCATCCAGGTGGTGCAACCCCGCGTTCGTGGTATCGCTACAGGTGGTGCGATAGGTCCAGTATCCCGCGCGAGGAGGCGTGAACCGGAAGACGTAGCGTCTTCCTCCATTCCAGAATCCAGCCACGGTCTCGGAACCTCCGGGACCGGTAAACGTGCAGGTTACCTGCATGTCCTCATGTGGGTTCGGATAGATCCGATCGGACAGGAGCTCAATTTCCTGCGGCGCGTAGAGCTGGCCATGCGCGACCCCGACAACGAGCAGCGTGAGAAGCAGACCAACGAACACTGATCGCATCATGGTTCAATCTCCGGATCGATCCCGGTCCATATCCTGAACGACTCGGCCGCCTGCGCGCGAAGCATCCCTTCGCCGTTGACCGCGCGCGCGCCGGCCGCGAGCGCCCTGCGCATCAGCTCGGTCTCCTCAGGCGCATAGATCATCTCGTAGAGGAGTCGCGTGCCGCGCAGCTCATGCTCGGTCAGCAGCGCTCCCGGATGCGCGGGCATGCCGACCGGCGTTGCCTGCACCACCAGATCGGCGGGCGCGAATCGGTCGAGCGGGGCCGCGGTCAGCCGCGCGTCGTCGAAGCGAGAGACGAGGGCGGCGGCGCGATCGAGCGCGCGGGAATGGATGGCGAGAGAACGAAGATGCGGCGAGCGAAGAAGCACATCGACGGCAGCCGCCGCCGCTCCCCCGGCGCCGAGCACGGCCGCCGTGTGCGCGCCGGCAAGAAGCGGCTCGGCGCGGAGCGCGCGGGCGAATCCCGCGCCGTCGGTGCTGTGTCCGATGGCGCGTCCCTTCTCGAAGAGTATCGTGTTGACCGCGCCGAGACGTCGAGCTCCGTCGGTGAGCTCGTCCATCAGTAGCGCGACGCGCTCCTTGTGCGGTGAGGTGACGTTGGCGCCGCGGAATCCCCCCCGCTTCATCAGCGCGATCGCCTCGGCAAGCTCATCGGAGCCGAGAGGCATCAGCTCGTAGTGCATGGGGAGCCGGTAACGCTCGAAGAGTGGATTGTGGAACCCCGGCGAACGGGAGTGGGCGATATGCTCGCCGATCAGCACGATCTTCTCGATCACTGCTCCTCCACCGACGTGAACCTGGCGAGCTCGCGCCAGAAGGTCGGGAAGGAAACGTCGACGACGGACGCATCGCGGATCGTGACCGCTTTGCGGGCGATGAGCGCCGCGATCGACGCCAGCATCGCCAGACGGTGATCGCCGTGATGGTCGGCAACGGCGCCGCCGGCTATCCGCTGCGGTCCGTCGATCGTGAACCCGTCTTCCTGTTCCTGAACCGTCACGCCGAGCGCGCCGAGCAGCTTCGCGGTCGCCGATATACGATCCGACTCCTTCACGCGTAGCTCGGAGGCGCCCCCCACGATGGTCCTGCCGCGCACGCGCGCGGCCAGCAGCGTCAGCAACGGCAGCTCGTCGATCATTTCGGGAACCGAGATGCCATGCTCCTCATCCTCCCCCTCGGAGAGGTCGATCCCCCGCAGCCCCTCGGAATATTCCGCCTCGATATCTCCCACCTCCTCCGGCTCATGCTCCCGGATCGTCCAACTGACGCGCCCTCCCATGGCCCTTGCGGCCAGTAGGAACGCGATGCGCGTCGGATTGAGCCCCACCTTCTCGATTCTGATCCGCGAGTCGGGCACGAGCATCGCCGCCACCACGAAGAAGGCGGCGGCCGAAATATCACCCGGCACCACCACGGTTGCTTCCCGCTCAATCGGCACGGGACGGATCACATCCACGGCGGGGCGGTCGTTGGGATTGCAGAGATCGGTGCGGAGCGCCGAGGGGGCGAAGTAATGAAGGAGGCGAAGGGTGTGGTCGCGCATGCGGGCGGTGCGCACCAGCGCGGTCCCGGATCGGGAGCGGAGCGCGGCCAGCAGGAGCGCGGCATGCACCTGCGCGGAGCGGACGTTGAGCACGCCGTGCGGCGGACCTCCCGGAAGCTCATGGTCGGCGATCACGCGAGCCGGCAGGCATCCGTCGCTCGTCAGGACGCGCGCGCCGAGCTGCCCGAGCGGCGTGGCGACGCGATCCATCGGACGGCGCCTGAGCGAGGCGTCGCCGGTAAGGACGAACTCCCCACGCTCGCCGGTGAGAAAGCCGAGGGCAAGCCGGGCCGTGGTGCCGGAGTTGCCGCAGTCGAGCTCCATCCGCTGGGGATGCCCCTGCCGCGCCGCGCCGTCGACGACGAAGGAATCCTTTTCTTCTCCCTCCTCGATCGCGTAGCCGAGCGCGCGCAGCAGGGCGAGCGTACAACGGCAGTCGGCCGATCGCGATGGGCGGAGAATCGTGGTGCGGCCACGGTTGAGAGCACCGAAGAAGAGCGCGCGATGGGTGATCGATTTGTCGGGCGGCGGGATGATGGTCCCCCGCAGCGGCATCGGAGCGGGACGAATCACCAGAGTGGTTTCGCTGGTCGGCATCGTTGAGCGGAAGATGATGCAAGATCGTGGACGCGACGACGGGCCGGACGGCGCTTGCACGCCACGGCGGGATGCGCTACGTTCCCGGGCAACAGGCTACGGTCCCCCACCTGCTTCTCACGCTCCCTACTCCATCACGAGGGCGACATGGCATCGAACACGACATCCGCGCATCGCTCCTCCCGCACTGGGCTCGATCTGTCGGGCCGGGCGCCGAGGATCATCCTCTATTGCATCGCGACGCTGGTCGCCCTGCTGGCGGTCCTGCGCATGATACCGGGATTCTCCGGCCTCAAGATAGATCGGACGACGCTGGAATTCCTCACGATCGCGGTCGTGGCCGTCATTCTCCCGAACATCAAGCGGCTGGTGCTCGGCAAGGACGGGGTCGAGTTCGAACAATTCGCCGCGAAGCTGCAGGACAAGCTCGACGAGGTACAATCCTCGAACGAGATCATTCAGAGCGCTATCGAGCTGGGGACCGGCGGCAAGATGGCGCCGCCGGCGCTTCCGGAGGCTCGGGAGAAATCCTCCTCCGAATCGATCGAGAAACTGCTTGCCGAGATGAACGAGATGATCGCGAAATCACCATTTCCCCCGCAAGAGGACCCCACGCGCTCTCGACGCGACTGGATCGTGCGTACGGATTCCAGCGAACCCTCCATTCTCGAATCGATGCGTTCACGCGGCCGCGCGCATGGCCATCAGCAGTGGTCGTTCGGGGGCGCCGGCACCTCGTCCGGCTCGGAGCCCGGGCCGGCACTCGAAGATGGCTCCTGGGCATCGGGCCGCGTCGGCACGGCGCCCGATCCGGAGCTTCCCTCAAGGAGCTCGAACAGCTCCGCGTCCGACGAGAGCCTTCCGGCGTCGGCATCGGAAGAAGCCGACGCCGCCACGCCGGTAGCGCCACCGGCATCAGCAGGAGAGACGACCACGACGTCACCGAGCGAACCGGCAATGCCCGCGGCGGCTCCCACCCCGCAACCATCCGCCGACGCGAAGCCGGCACCGACGATGCTCCATCCGGATGATCCGCGGAAAGGTCTCTGGGGAGGATCATCGATCGATACCGCGACCGGACGGCGTCTCTCCGCCACGGTCACGCCGGCCCCCGGCTCCTCGACGCTCTTCAAGGTAACGCTGATGGTCGAGGCGATCGATCCGGTCTCGAAGCCGTTGACCGGCATCGTCAACTTCCACCTGCACCCCACGTTCCGCCGCGCCGACGTGCCGGTGGAGGCGCGGGAGAGCCGGGCCACGCTCGTGCTCACCGCCTGGGGCGCGTTCACCGTCGGCGCCGATGCCGACGACGGCCGGACCAGGCTGGAGCTCGATCTGGCCATGCTGCCGGGAGCGCCCGCGCTCTTCGTGGCGCGCTGAGCTCCGGCGCTCGGATCAGACCGTCGCCATCTCCCGTCCCTTCGGAAGCCGGTCGACGCGGATCACGTCCATGAAGGCGGAGACGGAGAACTCGGCGTTCCCGACCCCCGGCCGGCCATAGCCCGGAGGGGCCGGAAGACCGTACTTCTCGAACGTGGTGCGCCAGGCAAGGAGCAGCTTGACGAAGTACTCGAGCGGCGGGCCATCCTGACGTCCGAGATCCGAGGTCGGCTCCGGGCACCAGGTGGTGAAGCGCGGGATGATTCCCTTGCTCATGAAGAAGTCCAGCCCCTCGGTGGTCGAGGCGATCGCCGCGTCGATGTCGGTGAAGCCATGCGGGCGCGCCATCTCCACGCCGCCGACGAAGTTCGGGATCACCCGCTCCGGGCCGAACACGTCGGCCGCGTCGACGATCCGGTTCATCCACTCATCGCGTCCCACGTAGCGCTCCTTCCCCGGGCAGATCCAGGAGAAGAGATTCCGGTCCCACACCTCGAAGTTCGGGTGGTAGATCTTGTAGCCGGCCTCGCGCAGCAGCTTGGTCTCCTCCTTCGGGAACGCCTGCACCACCGCCTTCGGAATCCATCGTCCCGCGAAGCGGCTCTCGATCGCCTCGGCGTAGCGCGCGTACCACTCCGCCTCCTTCATCCCCTGCAGCGACGAGGTGATCGACCCGCCGGTGACCGTGTAGGCCTTGGTGACGGTGTCGTACTTGTCGATCAGCGTCATCGCCTCGACGATATCCTCGATGCTCTTGACGGCGGTGTACTCGCGTCCCTGCTCCTTCTGCTGACGGTAGTTCTCGTTCAGGTCGCAGAAGCGGCACTCCTCATCCTTTCCCCAGTACTGGCAGAGGCGATAGACGGTCAGATAGACCAGATAGCCCCACTCGATCGCCGGGGCGATCTGGGAGATCTTCTTGCCGCTGGAGAGAGGATGGGCGTAGTACTCGGGGATCGGCGGGAATTCGAGCTGGGCCAGGATGGTCTCCTCGCAGATGAGCGAGAGAAGGCCGTCGCGAAGCTCGACGCGATAGGGAGATTCGGGATTGACGCGCACCGACACGATCGTCGGCTGCAGGCCGTAGACGCCGCCGGTCATCCGGATCTCCTCCGGCGAGCGATACGCCTCGAACTCCTGCATCTCCTTCAGGGGAACCAGATCGAAGGAAAAGATGAAGTAATCCTTCGGCTTGTAGCCCGAGGCAACCTGGAGCGCCGCCTCGGTGAAGGCGATTCCCTGGCGGAGAATATCCTGCTTGATGATCGCCTCTTTCGGCATATCGGGGAAGAGCTCGAACATCCGCTCAAGCTCCGCGATCACGGTCTGGCTCGTCGTCATGGTCACTGCGGAAAGTATGGTGTCCCGACATCGGTGCCCGGTCGGCCCGGCGCGAAGCCCGCGGCCGGTCACCGTCATTGGCGGGACGTTGTCAACCTGTCGAATCGTTCAGCCGGCCTCGGCGATCGTCGCGATCAGCTCGCGCTCCTCCGGGGCCAGCAGAGCCAGCGCGGCAGAGAAGGCGGCGCGCATCATCCGTCGATAGTTCTCGCGCCAGCCACGCCCTCCCTCGGGCCCGACCAGATTGGTCACGCCGAGCAGGATGGCGCACGGGATCGCTCCGGCCACGCGGGCCACGGCAAATGCCTCCATGTTCTCGCACGCCGCGCCGTCGCTCTCCCAGAAGAGCCGCGCAAGCTCCTCGGACTCGGTGATGCCGAGCGTGCAGGAAACATCGGCCCCGCGCACCGCGCCGTTGCCGGCGGCCATGGCGGTCGCGGCCAGATCCTCATCGCAGCGGATGCGGGAGGCAACCAGCGACGGAAGCCGCATCTGTCCGCGGGCCACGTCGCCGCTGGAGAGCATCACGTCGCGGGCAACCGCCACATCTCCCACCACGAGCCCGGAGCCGGCATGCGCGCCGCAGGTGCCGATGAAGATCACCACCTCCGGCGCGTGGCGCGCGATCAGCTCGTGCGTGCCGATCGCCGCGTCCAGCGGGCCGACGCCGGTGCAGCCGGCGCGGAGCCCATCAGGAGGCCCGTCGGGAAAGACCGCCGTCAGCTCGATCTCCGAGGAGAAGAGGATCAGCGTGCCGCTCACGCGAACTCCGCGGCCACCGTGAAGGGTATCACGCCGGCGCGATGGCCGAGATCGAAGATCACGTCGAACGCGCGGCGCGTATCCTCGGGATAGGCGTGGGTCTCCTCGTTGGCGTACATCGCCAGATAGCGATCCAGCAGCTCCGGCGTCGCCACTTCCTCCGGACGATGCACGTGTCCGATCAGGAACTCGATCATCTCATCGCGATGATCGAGCGCCCAGCGGATGGAGCTTCGGAGCACGCGCTCGGCGCGGGCGATCAGCTCGGGGCCGAGCTCGCGGCGGATCACGTTGGCGCCGAGCGGCAGCGGAAGTCCGGTCCGCTCCATCCACCACTCCCCCAGGTCGACGATCCTCACGAGCCCGTGACGCTCGTAGGTGAGGCGTCCCTCGTGGATGATGATGCCGGCATCGACCGAGCCGGATTCGATAGCCTCGAAGATCGCCTCGTAGGGAGTGATTGGCACCGTGGTCATCCCCGCCTCCGGCGCGATCAGACGGGTCACCAGATGGGCGGTGGTGCGGGCTCCGGGGGTCGCGATCCGCTTGGCGTCGAGCTCCTCGATCGGAAACGGTGCCTTGGCGACGATCACCGGACCGTAGCCGCGTCCGACCGAGCCGCCGTGCGGCAGCAGGAGGAAGCGATCGGCCAGGTAGGGATAGGCGGCGACCGAGACGGCGGAGATATCCACCTCCCCCCGATCGGCCATGTCGTTGAGGTTCTGCGTGTCGGATGTGACCGGAAGGAATGTGAGCCCCTCGGTGTCGACGAGCCCTTCGATGGCGGCGCGGAACATGAAGGCGTCGTCGGCATCCGGGCTGTAGGCAAGCCGGAGCGTCGTGGTCGTCGCCGTGTCGAGGATGGAGCTCATGATGGGTCCGGTTGGAGCGTTCTGTGCATGATGGGCCGGGAGATCAGACGTACGACTCGGTGCGGATGGCGGCGCGGACGTTGCGCGCCAGCGACATCAGCATGCCGAACTCGGCCAGCGGGAGCGCCTGCGCGGCGTCGCTCTTGGCGGAGGCCGGATCGTGATGCACCTCGACGATCACGCCGTCGAGTCCCGCGGCGAGCCCGGCCAGCGCTCCCTGCACCACCAGGCTCCGGCGACCGGCCGCGTGCGACGGGTCGATGATCACCGGCATCCGGGTCTTCTCCTTCAGCGCGGCGGCGCCGAGGATATCGAGCGTGTTCCGGGTAATCGACTCGAACGTTCTGATGCCGCGCTCGCAGAAGATCACCGTGGGGGCGCCGGCGGCAAGGGCATGCTCGGCCGCGCCGATCCACTCCTCGACCGTGGCGGACATCCCCCGCTTCAGCAGCACCGGCAGGCGGCTTGCCCCGGCCTCCTTCAGCAGCGGGAAGTTCTGCATCGAGCGGGTACCGATCTGGATGATCGCCACGTGCCGCGCCGCGATCTCCACATCCCGCGGATCGACCACCTCGCTGACGAGCTGCAGGCCGTAATCGCGCGCGATCTCGGAGGCCATCACCAGTCCGCCGCGCCCCTTCCCCTGGAAGTCGTGCGGCGAGGTGCGCGGCTTGTAGGCGCCGCCGCGGACGAAGCGGAGTCCCTGGCCGGCCAGATACTCGAAGATCGTGGCCACCTGCTCCTCCCCCTCGATGCCGCACGGCCCGGCGATCATCGTCAGCCCCTCGATGCCGGAAGTGAGATCGAGCTTCGGGCTGTCGTGCGCCACGTGGACGTTCTTCTCCCCGGCCTCCATGATCGCCTCGACGCCCGGATAGGCGCGGTAGGATTCCAGGCGGATCTCGTCGGCCGGATCGCTCACCAGAAAGATCGTCCGGTCGCCTTCGAGCACGCTGACGCCGGCGGCGCCCTCGCTCATCAGGGCGCGCTTGACCGCCGCGATCTGCAGCGACGTGGCTTCGGGGGAGAAGAGTATCGATTTCATCGTTCGCAGGAGATGTCGTCACCGGCGCCGCGCTCCCCACTCGGAAGCGCGCGTCGACTCATGACGACGGAAAGATCGGTGTGAGGACGTGCCGCCCCACGCGAGATTGGATGCCGACGGACCTGACGCCCGGCGCTCAGGCGAAGACGACGTCCAGCAGGACCGCCACGGCGAAGACCAGGCTGACGTAGCCGTTCAGGTTGAAGAAGGCCAGGTCGATCCGGCTCAGATCCCCTTTTCTCAGGAGCCACGCCTCGTAGACCAGGATCGCGGTCACCAGCGCGGCGCCGACATAGAAGAACGCGCCGAGGCCGGCGACGACCCCGAACAGCACATAGAAGGCGACCGCGAGCGCATGGATCGGGCGGACGAGGCGGATGGAGCGGAGCGCGCCGAGACGCGCCGGAATGGAGCGGAGCCCGGAAGCGCGGTCGAACTCCTCATCCTGGCAGGAGTAGTAGATATCGAACCCGGCGGTCCAGAAGGTGACGCCGAGACAGAGGAGGATCGGGATCCAGGAGAAGGAGCCGGTGAGGGCGAACCAGACGCCGACCGGCGCGGTGCCGAGGCAGAGTCCGAGCACGAAGTGCGCCGCCACCGTGTAGCGCTTGGTCAGTGAATAGCCGAGCAGGAGCGCGAGCACCGGAAAGGAGATGATGCCGCAGAGCGTGTTGACGCCGAAGGATGCGGCGATGAAGACCGCCCCGGCCAGCGCCGTGAACAGCCGCGCCTCGCCGATGCCGACCTTGCCGGCGGGGATCTCCCTCCCCTTCGTGCGGGGATTGCGCGCGTCGATATCGCGGTCGGCGATACGGTTGAACCCCATCGCCGCGCTCCTCGCGCTGACCATGCAGATCACCAGGAGAAGGATATCGATCGGCCGCAGCGAGATGCCCTCGCGGCGATAGGCGATCAGTCCGGAGACGAACGCGAACGGCAGCGCGAACACGCTGTGGCTGAACTTGATCATGCGGCCGAACGTGGCCGTTCGCTGGAGAAGTGACATCGATGCGGGCCGACTCATCGTAACGCTCCGGTTAGCTAACAAACAACGGGCAGCGGCGGAACATATGCTGTTTCAAATTGAGTATCCGATCCGGCCCGCGCGCCACCCGCCGGAGCGGATTCCTGGAGGGATGCTCCCCCGAGACGGGCGCCGGAGCGGACCGCTCAGGCAACGCGGCGGCGACGTCCGCGCGCGGCAAGCACCGCCGCCTCGAGCGCGCCGGGATCGTCCGTGACCTGTTCCGCGTCGACCGCGATCAGGCCCGGGCGGGTGCCGACGCGGAGCGCGCCGAGATCATCGAAGCCGAGAATGGCCGCGCCGTCATGCGTCAGGGCGCGGAGCAGGATGCCGGCCGGATGCCCGGGCCAGTGCTCGTGGGCGATCAGCGCCTCGTCGAACACGTCGATGCTTCCGTTCGATCCCCGTCCGTCGGTGCCGAAGCCGAAGCGGATGCCGGCCGCCACGATGGCGTCGAAATCCGGCAGGCGTCCGGTGATATGAAGATTCGAGGCCGGGCAGAGAATCCCCCGGGCACCGCGTCGGCCGAGCGCGCGAAGCTCCTCCGGCGTCGCGTCGGTCAGATGCACGCCCACGTAGCGCTCGTCGAGCAGGCCCATCGCGTCGTAGAACGGAATCGGGTCGACGCCGGGGGGCGCCCACTCCGGCTCCCACGCGCCGATCTGCTCCAGGTATGTCCGCCAGGGCCCGGTCCCGCTCCGGTACAGCTTCCGCTCGTCCGGATCCTCGGCAAGGTGCTGGTAGAGAAATGTTCCGAGCTCACCATCGCGGGCGGCGATCAGCCGCATCAGCTCCGGCGAGACCGAATAGGGCGCGTGCGCGCCGACGGTGTAGCGCACCTGATCGGGCCAGTCGTCGGCGTCGGCCTCCACCGAGGCCGAGGCGATCGCGTTGGCGGCGCGCCCCTTCCGGAAGGCGAGCATCTCGTGGATGAAGCGGCATCGGATGCCGGCGCGCGTGATCGCGTCGAAGGTCCGGAAGTCGTTGACCACCTCGCCGATTGCCACGGTGCCGCCGGCCATCATCAGCCCGAGCACCTTCTCGATGCTCCGCTCCAGAATATCCTGATCCTCGGTCCCCTTCTCCCGGCGCGCCGTCAGCAGGCGGCGGACCCAGGCATTGAGGCCGTCTCCCCCCGGCACCGGCTCCTCCATCGGCGCGTCGGTCATGTGCACATGGCAGTTGACGACGCCCGGCATCAGCACCGCGTGGGCATGCTCCCGGTCGACGCGGACGCGGAGCTCCGGGGCGGCGCCCACGTCGAGGATCTCACCATCGGCGTCGACCACGACGCCGCCGTCGCGGATGAAGCTCTGTCCGTCGAAGAGAAACTCAGCCGCGTGAAGTATACGATCGGGCACGTCCGCTCTCGTCGAAAATGAAGTGGGGAGCTCGGGCTCGGCGGGGAGCCTCGGAAGCATCGGCTCAGTCGAGCCAGCCGTAATAGACCGACGTGGTATACTCGAAGCGGACCACGCCGGACTCCTGATACCGCTCGAAGATCTCGGCGAGCCGCGCCATCATCTCCTCGTGTCCCGGCTGGCCGGGGAGCGGCGCGTAGGAGGAAGAGAGAAGGCGGCCGCTCAGCCCGTCGAAATCGAAGGTCTGTCCGTTCTCGAAGGTGACCAGGGAAACCTTGCTCGGGGCGAAGAAGTCGTGGATCGCCGACGCGTCGTTCTCGACCAGGCGCCGGTTGCAGACCGCCTCGTAATCGGTCGCGTGAGCGCGCAGAAGCTCCTCGTATGCCTCGGCGAACGGATCGGCCTCGGTCCGGCGATCGTTCCAGATGAGCGCCACCAGCCCACCGGGGCGGAGAATCCGCTCGAGCTCGCGGCGCGTGGCAACCGGCTCGAACCAGTGGAACGCCTGCCCGGCCACGACCAGATCGACCGACTTCTCCTCAAGTCCGGTCTGCTCCGCGGTCCCGGCCACGCTGGTGAAGTTCGGATCGTCGCCATGGATCTCCTCGGCCGCGGCGCGCATGGCATCGTTCGGCTCGACGGCGAAGACATGGTTGTCATTGGCAAGGAACAGCTCGGAGAGGAACCCGGTTCCCGACCCGATATCGGCAACGACGTGGGTCGGCAGCAGGCCGAGGTTCCGGAAGAAGGTGAGCATGGCCACCGGGTAGCGGGGCCTGAAGCGGAGGTAGAGCTCGACCCGGTCGGAAAAGCGCTTCGTCGGGTCGGACGACGTCGATGGGCTCATCATATCCACGCGATCGATGGAACGGAATGCACTGAGAAGCCGGCAACATACGGAGTTCCGCCGGCACGACGGGACGCGCCCGGCCGGAAGTCGACCGGGCGCCGATGTCGCGTCGCGATATGCCGCCACGGGCGGTCCGGCCGCGGAGCCGGAGCAATGCCCGCTCGGGACACGCCGGCTCAGGCGTTGCCGTTGCGACCGGAGATCTCGACCAGCTCGATATCGAACACGAGCGTCTGTCCGGCCAGCGGATGGTTCGCGTCGATCGTGATCGTCGAATCGTTCACGTCGGTGACCACCACCGGAATCGGCTGTCCGTTCTGCTGCATCAGCTGAAGCTCCTGTCCGATCTCCGGATTGAGGCCGGCCGGCAGCTGCTGACGTTCGACGGTGATCACCATATCCGGGTTGTGCGAGCCGTAGCCGTTCTCCGAGGGGATCGTCTGACGCTTGGTATCGCCGGGGGACATGCCGACGACCGCCTGCTCGAATCCCGGGATCACGTGGCCGGCGCCGATGGTGAACTCCAACGGATCGCGATCCGCGGAGGAGTCGAACACGGTCCCATCCTCGAATTGTCCGGTGTAGTGAACCTTCACGGTATCACCCTGTTTAGCTTCTGCCATTGATACTCCTCCAACGAATGGAAAATGTGTGAGTGCCGCTTCACACGGGCATGCGTCGCCCCGGCCGGATTCCGGCCGAAGCACCGGTACACGCCACAAAACCGGCGCCAAGCGGTGCCCGTCAATGCGTCGAACGACACGAATCGTCGAATGTAGTGGCGGTTTCGGGGGCAATCACGCCCATGCATCATGCTCGCGATCGGCGCGCCGACGGAGCCGTTGGTACGGACATCCCCGTTGCGCGCCGGTGACCGCGTCAGGGATACGAATCCCGCGCGGCCCGAGCGGCGCGCAAGATACGAGCTTCCCGATTATGCGCTATCGCTCATTCGGCGCCGTTACCCGCCCGTGGCCAGGGGAAATGCCCGCTCCGAGGCCACGTTCGATCCCTGCCAGAGGTGGCGCCGCTCGTGCGCGGCGATGAACTGAAACCACTCGCCGAGATTCATCCTGACCAGCCGTATCACGACCGACGGAATCTTCACCCGATCGAGATCCACCCCGTCGGCTTCGGCCACCAGCGACCTCAGCTCCCGGCCGAGCGCATCGAACCTGGCGAGCAGCGTCTCCTTATCATGTCGCGTCGCGTCGATGCCGACGGTCATGCTCTTCGGCGCGGGAATCTTCACCTTCGCCGGGGGCTCGATTCTGCTGATGAAGAAGCGCCCGAACATGCCGTGATGAAACGGCCCCTCCCCCAGCTTCCCACGTCGACGCCCCTCGCGGATCGCGTCGCGCAGAAGCGGCACGTACATCTCGCCGGTCTCGCACAGGTGCATCAGACACTCGGCGATCGACCAGCGTCCCGGCGCCGGATGCCAGTTGAACTGTTCGTCGGTCAGCGGATCGACCAGCGCGTGCGCGGCGCGCCGGACCTCGCGGAACTGCTCGTCGTACCCGGCGAGCTGCCGATTGCGGGGAGACACGGGCGTTGAAGCGTTCGAAGCATCCATCGTTACTCTCCTTGTCTCGACATTGCCACCTGACGCGGCGGACTATCGGAGCATCGATCGGATCAGAACTCGGGAGCCTTGAAGAACAGATAGAAGACGAGAAAGACGACGCCGATCACCATGACCGCCGCGCCGAGCCATCGCATCCACGCCACCATCGTGCGCCCGTCGGCGGCGCGCTCGGGATCGCCATCGTACTTCTGGATGGCGCGCGGGATGATGAACGTGACCACGGCTCCGAACACGAGCATGATCGTGATGCCGATGATGAGGCCGATATCCTCTGCCATGATAACTCCCGAACTGTGAGCTCTTCCCGCGCGCGCAATCCGCATGATGGCGTATCCGCGAGGGAGCGATGTTAGGAATTCCCCGGGCCGGAAACCGTTTCAACTCTTAAGCATCCGATCGGCGCGATGCCGCTTGTGATGCCGTTTGCGACGCCGTCGCCGCGGCGCGACCGGCACGCGATCAGATGAAGACTTCGTCGGCGTAGCACCACGCCCAGTCCTCTCCCGGCTCGAACGACTGCACGATCGGATGTCCGGTGTCGTGGAAGTGCTTGCGGGCGTGCTTGTTCGGGGAGGAATCGCAGCAGCCGACGTGGCCGCAGGTGAGGCAGAGCCGAAGATGCACCCAGTGTCCGCCGGACTTGAGACAGTCCTCACATCCCTCGGCGCTGGGAGTAACGTCGTCGGAGATCTGATCGAGATGCGTGCAACTGGTGGCCATGGGCAACCTGCTCCGGATAGTTCATGCTGATCGATTGTGGCGCGAAGTTACGCCGCCGACGGAAACCATGCATCGCCTGGCGATCCGAGGATCCGGCACTCCGATGCCGGGTGATCGACATCAATCGCCGAGCAGCGATCCATCGGCGCCAGACATCGCCTCGATCAGCCCGGTGAAGCTCTCGGCGACCGGCATGGCGTACCGCGGCTCCATGCCGATGAACGGCAGCATCACCACGCGGGGGGGCGTCAGGCGAACGTCGAACCCGAATCCCTCCCCTCCCCCGTCGGAGCCGAAGAGGAATATTCCGGGAGCGCGCTCGGCCACCTGATATTCCCGGTTGAACGGCTCCAGCTCCTCGGCCCTCCAGAGAACCAGATAGGATTCTCCGACGAACCCCTCGCCGCCGCTGGACTCCCGCAGGAAGTCGAGATACTCCGCGGGCAGAGCGACATCGGGGAGATTCCTCAGCGCCGCCAGTGCCTCCGGCGAGGCTCCTTCGACCAGCGTGAAATCCGTCAACAATGCTCGGATGGCGTCGTTCATGGCGTGCCTCGTGACGTTGATATGGAAACCGAACCACTCGTGAGCCGAGGCCCGTGTTGGCTTGCGCGTGATTACGTGGACGCGAGCAGTCGCGCGACGGCATCACGCGCGTCGTCCCGCCCCTCGACGAGCTGGTCCCCCGCCGGGGCCGACTCCGGATTGGTCGCCAGCACCGACACGTACATGTAGACGAAGCGCTGCCCCACCTCCCAGAGCGCCTTCACCAACGGCCGTGTCGGGAACGTCCCGAGCACGCGATCGTTGAGGAGAATGGAGACGTGCTTCCACTCGGCGCGCACCTCCGCCTGGCTCGGATAGGAGAAGATGTGCCACTGATAGGATTCGCCACGATCCAGCGCCATAAGCGCCTGAAAACAGAGATGCCACACGAGTGGCGGAAGCTCATCCTCGACGATCAGCTCTCCCGCGCCGAGCCCGGTCACGACGATGGCGCCGTACAGCTCCGGGTTGTCGCTGAACACCCATTCCCTGAGCTCTTCCAGCGTCGCCTGTCGCAGCGTGGACGCGTGCGACTCGATGTTGTAGCCGAGATGGAAGAAGGAGATCGGTTCGCTGTCGATCATGGGAGGAAACGCATTCTGATATTGGTGAAGGCCGGCATGGAACCGATCCTCCGAATATTCATCGCGGAGCAATCCACGTTCAGTCCGATGAGCGGCGCCGCGGGGAGATCGAACGATCGAGATATTCCGGGACCACGTCCGGAGCAACGAAGACCTCCATCGGGATCGGCGTGCCGAACATCTCGACGGCGTACGTACCGGTCGGCATCGGGCGCCCCGTTACCGGCTCCCAGGCCACGCCATCGTAGCAGCAGACGTAGTGCGTGGTCCAGGCGCGGTTGATGCCGGGGGCCCGCGGAACGAGCGGAGCGTGATACGTCTGATCGTCGATGGTCTCGGCCGCGCGAACGCGCGCGATCCAGGGACGGCGTCCTCCGGCGAGGAGCAGCCGGGCAAGCTCGCGCGCGGTCGCGAGACAGTCCCAGTAGCCGCCGGCCTGGAGGCGGGCGTGCTCCCGTTCGAGGAGAAGCTGAACGGGCGCCATTGGATCATGGCGAGCGGAAACGGGTTGCGGGTCCACGTGCGTGCTGTGCTTCGAGCGATGAGATGAAAAGGGGAAGATAGTCCGATCGGAGGATGCCGTGAAGGAAGGTGATGGATCAAGCGCGGGGAGCGTCAGCGCGTTGCCGAGCGCGCCTCGGCGATTCGCAGCTTCACCAGCTCGCTCGGGGTGAGCGCGGAGCGCAGAGGGCCAAATATCTCGACGACGGCGGCATAGTCCTTCCGTCGCCACGCGGCCTCCGCGTCGGCACGCGCGACGCGAAGCGCGCGCTCGAGCGCATAACGCTCGACTTCGCGATGACGAAACGCGGTGAGCTCGGCGAAGCTCCGGGCGTCCCCGGCGATGAGATCACCCGCATATCTCCCGAGTGCATGCGCCAGCTTCTCGATCCATGGGTCAAGATCCTCCACGGCCGGCACCTGGATCAGCGCGAGCGTCGCCGCCTCCGGCGCGTTCCGGAATCTCAGGATCTCACCGATGGAGAATGGCGGGCCATCACCGTCCCTGGCTCCGACGCTCAGCCTGAGCTCATGGGAGCGGACCTCATCGTGGAAGATGCTGATTCTCGTCGTCGGGGACTCGTACACGACCAGATATGGGGAGGCCGCGGCGCGGCGATAGCCGTGCCCGGCAACGAGGAACTGGAAATACCGGTCGGCGAGATCCTGGAGATGGCTACCAGCCATGGTCGTCGAATCGTTACGGGGAAGGTTGATGTTTACAGGCAGGATTCCCGGGACGGGGCGCACCGCCACGGCAGGTGGCGGCGCGCGGAGCACTCCCCACTCGTCGGCGCTATCCGCAAGGCAGGTTGATGCCGATCATGCATCTCCCCCGATCTCCCGGAAACGGCAAATCGCCCCCCACATGCGCTCATGAGGAGCGATTCCGGATATGGGCCGACAGACGCCCAAACCTTACTTCGCGGCGTTGGCTTTTTCCTCGACGCCGTTTTCCAGGATGCGCCGCGGATAGCCGCCGGTGCGGCGGATCCGGAAATACATATCCCTGTCATTTCCAGATCGATATCCCAGCGGCCACCGATGGTGCGTCGGAAGGTTTCGACAATATTGCGCGCATAACCATCGACGATTCGCGCCTGATCGGCCGCGATCATATCAACCACATCAGAATATCTCGGCATGTAACCCAGGATAACGCGCGCCATTGGCACCGGGCACACGCTGATTACTCCAAGGATCAATACTATTCTCCGAGGCTTTTCAAAAAGTCCGGATCGATCCAGGCTTTTTTCACATCCTCCGGCTTCAGCACGACGCTGCTGGGATCGAACGGCTCGAGAGTTTCCAGAAACGCATCGAAATCATCCGCTATCCTGATCATGTCATCGGGGAGCTCATGATCCCAAAAGAAGACGGCTCCACCTTTCCCTTGATCCAGCAGCACATAATTCCCTCCTTCTGCCCAGGCGATTGGAAACGCTCGGTCAGGAAGATTTTCAATCCACGACATCTCTTCCGGAATGTCCCGCACCGGAATGAAGCCGGTAACGGCGCAATTACTCGCCCGATCGATGGCGCAGATGTTACTCTCCGCTTCAGCGCCATCGTTCCTCTCCAGAAACGTCAAATAATCCCTCACCAAGGGCTCTCCAAGCTTCGCTTCCAGCAAAGCGACATCATCAGGTGAAGCCGCGCTTCCCTTGCTCAACTTGACCTTCATCAATCGAACCCTCCATTGCGAATGATTGCCGCTCCGCCGGTATGTCTGGCGGCTCTGTGAATCTTCTTGGGAATGAGCTGTAATGTACGTCCATCCTCGACATGATGCCAAACGTAATCATCCGGAGTCTTGCTCAATCCCACGGCCTGATTTGCACGTGCAGCATCAGTCGGGTAATGCCCCGTAAGATTGTCGAGCTCGACTTCCGCCTTGGCATGCGGTCGGAAATCCGGGAATCCTTGTTCGGTGAATTTGACGCCCGATGGATGCGTTTTCCCGGCATACTCGCTGTTAATTGGTTTGCGCCCGTTGATCGTCGGGGTGTTTGTAACGGGCCCTGTTTCCACGTCCATGCCCGCTCCCAGCCGGCCGGTCTTGACCGCCCCGAGCTCCCCATCCAGCTCGGCCGCCAGTCGCGCCTTCACCTTCGGATCGGCGACGCCCTCGAGCGCGTCCAGACGCTCCTTCAGATGGGCGTTGTTCGGATCGGCCAGCTCGTCGGCATAGCGGGCGCGCAGGTCGGCGCACTCCGAGCACTTCACCACCTTCCCGTTCTTCAGAACCTTGATCTGGTGCTCGCCGTCCGGTCCGGTCACCTTCTCCTTGGCCACCACGCCCGGCTCGATCTCCGGCTCGTTGGCGTGCGTGCTCCGCTTCGGCGCGTCGCCGTTTCTTTGCGCGCCGGACGGGATCTCCTCCTCGGGCTTCACCCCGGCCGGCTTCCCCTCCCCCTCGGCGTGACCACTGCCGGTGGCGGTGGGCTCGGCCTCCGTCTTCGGCGCGCGAACCGTCGGCTCGAACTCTCCCTTCGGCCCGCCGGCCGGCGTCTCGATTTCCGAGGCTCCCTTCGTGCGCGCCGACGGGGGCTCGATCTCCAGCTTTCCGCCGCTCGTGGTCGGCTCGGGCGCCACGCGGTTGACGCCCGGCATCTCCGGCGCCTCGACTTCCGGCTTCGGGAGCGTCGGCGACTCCACCGTTCCCGGTTTGATCGTGGGCTCGCTGGCCGGAACCTCCGGCTTGACGAAGCCGAGGCCGCTCTTGACGCCGCCGCCGAACGCGGTGCCGGCGCTGGCGCCGAGTCCCTCCGAGGCGATCTGAACGGACTCGAGAGCGCGGCCGATCTTCCCGAGCTTCCCGAGATTATTGAAGGCACCACCGGCAACCAGGCCGATGCCCGCGCCGATCAGCACACCCTCCAGCGTGATCGGATTGCCGACGGCAAGATCGCCGATGATGCTGCCGCCGACGTCGAAGGCGAGGTTGATGCCGCCGCGGACGAGCGCCTGCCCGACGGTGCCGAGCGTCGATCCGACCGCGCCGCTGGCCGCGGCTCCCAGGCCACCGGCCAGGCCGCTGATGGCGCCGACCGCGGCCGCCTTGCCGACCCCCTCGAAGATGTTCTTGTTCCCGTCGATCAGGTTGTTGCCGAGCTGGATGGTCGCGCCGGCGGCGGCGCCGACGATCGCGCCGCCGATGATCGTCCCGAGCGTGCCGGCCGCGGCGCCGGCGAAGGCGATCACCGCCGGCCCGACCAGCACCGCGACGACGATCAGGACCACGATCACCAGGAGCACCTTCAGTACCGACTTCCAGCGTGGCTGCACCTGATCGGCCGCCTTCTTGGCCTCCTCGGAGATCTTCGCGTCCAGCTTCGTCAGCACGCCGTTGAGTCCCTTCTCGAGCCCCTTCGCGCTGTCGGTGAAGCCCTGCGAGAGGTTCTTGTCGATGGTGGTGAAGAGCTCCGTGATTCCCTTGGTGACCTCGTCGAAGCCCTTGCCGATGGACTTCGTGGAGGCGTTCATGGTCCGCTGGTGGGTCTTCGAGAGATCCGAGAAGATCTGGTTGGCGACGCCGAGCAGCTCGGTCAGCCCCCCGTCGAACGCGGCCTGCGCCTTCGTGGCCTGGTCGATGCCGGCGATGCCGAGGGTGTTGAGCGAGTCGACGAGGGTGGCGCCGCCTCCGGCGATCCCCTGATTCGACGTCTGGATCCCCTCCTGAATCTTCGCCAGCACCTGGGCCACGACCTCGCCGATCGTGGCATCGGCATCGCCGAGGATGGCGTCGAGCTCCTCCGGAGCCGGAGCCTCGGCTCCCCGCGCACCGGCGACGAAGGAGGCCAGCGTATCGTTGAGCGATCCGGCCGACTGCGCGACCCCCTGAACCAGCGAGGCGATCACAAGCGCGGTGTCGCGATCGATGGCGCTCTTCTGCCCCTCGCCGTACGCCTTGAGCCCCGACAACTGCGCCGACTCCTGCTCGGCGAGCTTCGCGAGGGTGGACTTGAGCCCCTTGTCGATCGCCTTGATCAGCTTCTTCTTCATCGCGTTGGCGCCGGCGATCGAGCTCATCTTGGCCTTGTCGAGCGAGTCGTTCGCGGTCTTGAGCTGCGCGTTGAGTACGTCGCGCGTCTTGCCGGCCGACTCCCTCACCTTGGCGATAGCCTGCGGCTTCCCCTGGAGCAGGTTGCCGGCCTGCTTGTCCGCCTCGGCGATGATTCCCTTCTGATACTCCTTGGCCACCGCGCGCGCGGCGTCGGCGCTGGCCTGAAGCTTATTGTCGTGGTACGCACCCTCCAGCAGCGTCGACTCGCCGTTGAACTGGCTGATGTAGCCGCGGGCACGCTGCTCACCTTTCGCGATGGCGCGGTTACCGACAACGGGACCGAGTCCCCTGAACGTCTGGTAGCCGGTGGCGAAATGACTTTGGACGCGGCCGAGCTGCGCCGACTCCTGCGTGGCGAGCGCGCGCATCGCGGCCTGGTGCATCGACTGGGCGCGTCCGCGCGCCGCGGTCGTGGAGGAGTTGACGCTGGAGATGGCGCGCGTGTGATTCCGGTCGACGGTGCCGCGGGTCTGGGTGGCCTTCTTGGTCGCTTCCCCCCTGGCGCCGGCGATGCTCGCCTGCAGCTTGGAGGTGTTCTCGGACATCGAGGCATCGACGCCGGCCTTGGCGGCGGTCGCGGCGGCCGTGATCTCGCCGGAAACGCTCTCGCCGGCCGCGACGATCGACTGCACCCGCGTGACGCCGCGCGCGAGGAACTCGGTGCTTTTCGCGTTGGCCTCGGCGGCCGGGTTGTCGCCGGTCCGGGAGTCCTTCGAAGTTTCGCCACCGAAATGAACGCCCGTGCTCAGAAGCTGCGTCGCGCTGGCTCCGATCGCCGCGAGCGATCCGGGTGGCGGGGCCTGCGCGGCCTCACCCGCCGGCGCTCCGGCCGTGACGGATGGCGTGCCGGGGCCGGTCATGATCTGCTCCGGCGCTTCGGCTCCCTCCTCGGCCGGCCCCTCTCCCTCGACCGATGCGGCCATCTCCATCGCAGCGCCGCCGGCCTCACCGGCCACCTCGGCACCTTCGAGAGCAACGGCCTCCTTCGTGGCCCCCGCTTCCTCGGACGCATCCGTCAGCGAAGCCGCCTGGATATCGACCGACGCTCCGCTGGCCGATTCCGGTCCCGTGCTGGCCCGCGCGGCCGCCGCGTCACCCGCCTCGGAGACCTTCTCCGCGACGGTCGGCGGCGCTCCCGCCGGGGCCGTTCCCTCGACGTGCTGGACATCGGAGGTGACAGCTCCGACCGTGCGCGTCAGAACCGGAGAGTCGATCTCCTTCTCGTGGTTGCCGCCGTTCTCTCCGACGCCCGCCGATGCCGTCGGCATCGGCTCGGGAGCTCCGGAGGCACCATCGGGCGCCATGGCCCGCGCGCCGTCGTTCCCGGATGCGGTTTCTGATTCGGCGGTCGCCGCTTCTCCTTCCGGGGCCGCCGTGTTTTCGCTCGCGGCCGACGTCGGAACGGGTGTCGTCGTGGCGGTCGAGGTCGGCATGGCGGCGCCATCCCGGGAGGTCGATGTGGGGGTAACGGATCCATCGGCGGCACCCTCCGTCGTCTCGGCGCCGGTCGGTGCTCCCTGTTCGATCTTCCGCTTCTTCTCCTCCTCGTTCTGATCCTCCTTCGTCGGATCCGGCTTGCGGCGCACCACGCCATCCTGCTGCAGGACGTGCGCGGTCTCGTGCGCCATCAGCGACAGATCGCTCTGCGATTCTCCAGGGCCGAGCCAGATATGATTCCGGTGCGTGAAGGCGCGGGCGCCGAGATCGGAGGCGGAGCGTTGGGCGGTCCGATCGTCGTGGACGCGTACCTGGCTCAGATCGGTGCCGAGCGAGGATTCGAGCGTGCCGCGCGTCGCCGGATGCATCGGGCTTCCTTCCCCACTGCCGTCAATGGCTCGCGTGGCCACGTCGACCATCGAGGGACGCGCACTCTCCGTCGCGCGCTCCGTGCGAGCCCCGTCCCCGGAATGTTCCCTCTCCGACGACGTGCGCGCGGCGGCCCAGAGGCTCGTGGTGGCTAGCGGCATTCGGGAGATCGACGGCTGGCGTTGCGATCCACCGGAGGCCCCGCCCGAACCGGAGCTGCCCGAACCGGAGTTGCCCGACACGGTACCGCGCGACTGCCGCGTCACCACCTGTTCGGCCACGCGATCGGCCTCCTGCTCGAACTGGTCACCGGCATCGCCGATGCGGAGCTTGGCGCGGATCAAGGATCTGACGGCGCGCTCTTCATCGCTCTGGTTCAGGCGATCGCGGAGCATGAACGAGTGCGGGTAGCCCCCGCCGCGAGCCGGATCGGAGCCGCTATCTCCATGGCCGGACGAGCGGTCCCGCCGCTCTCCCCGGCTGAGGTCGAGGCCGGCGACGGCCCGCTGACGCGTGATTTCGTTCGTTGTCGGCTCTGCGGCCGTCGGAAGCTGCTGGTGGTCGTACGGCATTGGTGGTTCCTCTTCAGATCGAAGAGCGCATGCGACGGCACGAAACCGGTGCCCGTCGGTTATGATATTCGCTGAGTTGCAGTGGTTGTGATACAGGGCGACGGATGCGCGGACGCATCTGGTCGAACCGGGCGGAATCTACTGCCCGGGGTTCTGAGAGTCAACCGGAAGTCGAGATCGGCGAGAAATCGCGCCTACTTGGTCGCGAACGCCTCGATGAGCTCGGTGGAGCCACCGGACTCATCAAAAAAACGGCATGTCCCGCGCGCACCGACGCGCGGGACATGGCATGGAATGTTCAATGTCGGATCCGACCTGGCCGGCGATACCGTGGCCGACTTGCCGTTGCCGGCTCACGAACGCACGCTCACGAACGTGTGCTCACGAGCGCGAGCGTACCGCCGGCAGCCATGGACGCACCTCCACGCGGAGAAGTCCCGAGGTAACGCCCGGATCCTCCGCGGCTATCCGAAGCGCCTCCTCCTCCGACTCCACGGCCAGCAGGACCATGCCGCCGGTGTCGTCGAGAAACGGTCCTCCCATCATGAGCTTGCCGTGCGCGGCCAGCTCGGCCAGATAGCCCGCGTGGTCCATCACGCCGGCCTGCTCCATGAAGGGGACCGAAGCCTCCCATCGCTCGCCGGGAGTGTGAATGAGGATATACGTGATATGCGGCCGTCCGGCCGGCTCCGATGCTCTATCCGTTGTTTGCGACATCTGGTATGAACATGGGGGCCGGCGATCCCGGATCGGGCGCCGGCCACGTCGTTGATTGTTGTTCCGCGGTCGGGCCACCGCGCGTGCGATACCGACTCCCTCGCGAGAATCATTGCCTCGTGATCCGATGCATCGGCGCTTCCAGACGATTGCGAAATGCCGACACCTGACACGAGAATCGAAACGGTACAAGGTAGCTCGCCAGTCCGTTGTTTCCTCGGCACCACCTAGCTTTCATCATCTCTGCCCCGGCATGCCACGAAGCGCGATCGACACCATTGCGACGGCGAGCGCCACTGATTGTCATCTGAATTTGGCGACTCACTTTTTCAACGAATCGAACCAGCGCTTGGCACCGGCCAGACTCGGGAGCGCGCAGGCTCCATGCCCGCCGGCATTGATCGTCACCAGCTCCACATCCGTTCCTCCATGCGCGCGCAGCTCGCGCAGCGCCACCACGGAATTTTCGTACGGCACCAGATCATCCTGTCTGCCGTGATACAGACGCATCGGCGCGCGCGGGGACCACCCGGTAAGGTCGTTCCGACGGAGCGCCACCAGCATGGGATCGAGCGAATCCCGCTGCAACCTCTCGATGAACCGGTCGGTGAGCATCCGGCGCGGCACCGACGGCAGCTCGCCGTTGATCGAGATCCCATTGCCGTCGCCGTCGAACAACGTCGGGATGCGCTCCGCGTACGGGGCGCGGAACACATCGGCAAGAGCATCATCGAACCCATAGGCTTCCCTATACGCAAGCAGCACGTATGGCAGGTAATACGGAGAGCCGTAGGAGCGATCGCTCAGCAGTTGATGCCGCATCACGCCGGACATATCGTAGGGCCCGGCCATCGGCGCCGACGCGGTGAGGGTGAACTCGCGCGAATGATGCTCCTCGATCTCCCGCGCCGCGGCCATCGTGGCGTAGCCTCCCTCTGAATATCCCATCAGGAAGAGCTGATCGTTGAGATCCACTCCCTCGGTTGCGCAGAGAGCGCGCGCGGCCCGGAGCATGTCCACCACCGCGCTGGCAAGCGATGCCGCGTGAACGTAGGGATGCAGGCCCGGGGAATCGCCGAGGCCGAGATAATCGGCGCTTGCGACCGCGTAACCGCTCCCCACCAGGGCGAGCGAGGAAAGATCGAAGCCGTATACCGAGGAGACGCTCCTCCGGTTGAGCACGGTCCCGTGCTGATATCCGACGAGCGGCAGAGCTCCGCGCCGATCGGTCGGCAGCGCGAGCGTTCCGGAGGCAATGGCCGGCCTTCCGTGCACATCGATGGTCCTGTAGACCACCTTGTAGATCGTCCCGCCGGAGGCCGCCCTATCCGGAAGTCCGATCGATCGCAGCGAGGAGGTGATCTCCGCGGCGCTGCGTGTTTCTATCGTTGTAAACGAGACGATCTCCCCACGACCGGCCACGGCGGCGGGAATCGTCGTTGCGTCCTGTTGTATCACTGAAATCTCCCGCCCGCTCCCTGAGCGGGCGCAGCTCTCCCCGCCGAGCAGCAGCGCCGGCAACGCGAGGAGAAGCAGGATGGTTGTTCGTAGCATGGTACAGCACCTCGCGCAATTCCACGTTCGAGCGGTACGGATGGTTCCGGGCGTGCGATGGGAACGGCGTCCTTATCAAGACGTGCGACACGGGTGTTGAGGGTGCGAGCGGGACGGACGGGTGGTTACGAAATGTGCGACGGAGATGACGAGCGAGCGGGCGTGTGAGGGACATGGCACGCGCGTGCGTGGCGGCGGAGCTACGTCTCGGGTCAGCGGCGACGCTTGGGAAATTTCAGAACCGGCAGCGTCCACCGGGCCATGAGCTCTCCCTCGGGAACGCCGACGAAATCCGGATTGGTGAGCGGGAAGATCCACGCGGCCGAAACGTTGACCCGGTCCAGGCCGAGGATAAACTGTGGGCTGATGCGGAATGTTCCGCCATGCAGATCGGTGTAGTAGGTGACGCTCCATTCGACGCCGAATATGAACGCATGGTACCACCAGGAAACGCCGGCCGCCAGAAGCATCGTGTCACCCGGCGAGACCATCACGGAGGCCCATGCGCCATCAGGACCGGACCGGCATCATTTCCCGGATCATAGTACAATCGGGCGACGCCCACTTCGGCGAAGCTCCGCTCGAACCCGTGGAAGCCGAGGAGCACGCTTCCGTGGATCGTGTCGGTGTTGAGATAGGAAAACTGAGCGTGCAGTGATGGCGGTTGAAGCAGCGCGGCGATGGCGCACGGTAGCAGGGCCAGTGCCGCGGATCGTATGGATGCAGGTTGCTCATCGTTTGGATGACGCGCCCGTTCCCGTCCGTGACATCGCGCGCCGAGAGGACTTCGCGCCTGCTCTCATGCGCATATCGGGAAAATTGCGCGAGCGGAAATATTCGGCATCGAGCGGCGGAGATCGGATGATGAATCAACGCAGATCTCGGGGACGATGTCTGTTCCGGCTCCCCCACAGCGGCAGCGTCCATCTGGCCATGATCTCCCCTTCAGGAACCGAGGTGAAGTCGCGGTTGGTGAGGGGAAAGATCATCGCGATCGAGACGTTGAACCGGTCGGAGCCCATGAAGACCTGCGGGCTGATGCGGAACGTTCCGCCATGCAGATCGGTGTAATAGGCGAAGGTCCACCCGACGCCGAACATCAGCACCTGATACCATCCCGAAACTCCCGCGGCAAGAAGCGTGGTATCGCTCGGAGAGACCATCACCGATACCGCGTACGCCGCCAAGGCCGGACCGTCATGGGTTGGATCGTACGTCATCCTGGCAAGTCCGACCTCCGCGAAGGTGCGCCCGAATCCATGGAGCCCGAAGACGAGGCCGCCATAGGTTGAATCGTACAGGGAATACGGAGGCTGTGCATGCAGTCGCGATGGCGAAGAGATCACCATCGCGGCAATGATGATACACGACAACATGAGCGCGGCCGCCGTTCGGAGATACGTTCCGTTTGTCATCCTCCGAATGACGCGACGCGCGCCGACGCGTGACATCGCGCATCGCCTCCCGTAAGAGCCCCTCACGGGATGAAGCCACTCGAAGGGAAGAGGAGGGGTAGCCGCACGTCTTTAGCGTGCGCCCCCTCATTTCGTGAGAGGCTCTAAGGCGCTATCTCCCCTTCTCCTCAGTCTCGCCGAGCGCGCGATCGAACAGGAGCATGCCGAACGGAATCACCGATGCCAGCAGCACGCGGCCGGTGCGCGATCCGGACCATTCGTATTCGATTTTCGCCTGCAGCGTGCCGAGCAGAAACAGCAGGAAGAGAAGCCCGTGCAGCATGCCGACGATGCGCACCATCTCCGGCCGATCGGCCAGATATTTCATCGGCATCGCCACGAAGAGGAGAATCAGAAACGAAATGCCTTCTCCCCAGGCAATCATGCGGAGTCGCTTCAGTCGGCCGGTTGTCTCGATCATGGACATGAAATCGTGAAGTGAGGATCAGAAGGGACGCCAGAGCGGCCGCTGCGCCAGCGGCGACCAGGGCCAGGGAACCAGCATCAGTATCAGCAGAATTGCGGCCGTCCAGTAGATGGCCACCATCCGGAATTTCCGTCGGTCGTCCTCGGCGCGGCGCGCGAGCGATGAACCGATCGTCATCACCACGACCGCCGCGATCATTCCGGCGATATGAATGGCGCCGAAGAAGAGCAACTGCGTGTTGGCCAGCGATTCGGACAGGTGCGCGCGAAAATATGCCGTGAACGGACTGACGATATAGAGCGTGAGGCCGAGCAGCAATTGCAGATGCGCCGCCGATGCCGCCAGCGATATTCTGCGACGATCGCCACCGGTGAACGGCCGCGGCCGCAGAAGCGCGGCGTAGACCGGCACCAGGCCGATGACGAGACCCGCGACGACCAGCCAGCGGACGAGGGAGTGAATGTGCAGGAGAATGCCGTACATGTGCGAGCCCGGAAAATACCGCCGCGAACTTAGCGGCTCCGGGCCCGACCGGCATAGAACGGATGCTGCAATTATCCGGACGAATCCTGCTCAGGAAGCATCCTGAACGCTTTCGGCGACATGCCGAACCTGCGACGGAACTGCCGTCCGAAATAGGAAGGATCCTCGAAGCCGGAGCGCGACGCTACGTCGGAAATCGAAAGGTCGGTGACGCGCAGCAGCTTCTGGGCATGGAGCAGACGGACGTCGATGATCCATTCCTTCGGCGAGCGTCCGGAGAGACGTCCGACGCAACGGAGAAGGTGATTCTCCGAGACGCCGATCTTGCGCGCGTAGAAGCTGACGGAGCCCTGCTCCACCGCATGGTCGAACACGAGCGCGCGGAACTTCCGGTTCACCGATGCCGCGCGGTCGGCTCGTGGCGGCGCGGACTTCCCCGCCTCGGCCAGAAGCCGCTCGATAATGGCACCGAAGAGATGATGCGACACCGGCTGATGCTCCCCGGATTCGATCGCTGTCTGCTGTTCGAGCAACCGACAGACACCTTCGAGCCAGCGGAGGGCGGCGGGCGAAAGTGGAATCGGCGCGCGGCAGGCCATCAACCGTTCGATGATCTCCGGATGGAGCACCCGCGCGATCGATGCATCGTCGTACATGATCATCCACCCGGTCGTGGTCGGCCGTAGCGCCCGGAGCGAGACCACGCTCCCCCGGTGCACGAACATCGCCGCGCGCGACCTGATGGTGACGCGCTCCGCGTTGATCTCGACCGTTCCTTCACCGGTCCGCTGCAGAATCAGGTAGCTGTAGGGAGTGGAGTTCGGTGGCGTCGGCACGCGGAGGTGCGGCCGGAAATACTCGATCGGATGAATCTGCAGCCGCGTCGGCTCGTGACGATATTCCTCCGGAAGATCCACGAAGAAGGAGGCGAGCAGATCGCCGACGCTCCGGACGGAGATGACGCGGGATGATGATTTCGCCATGCGTCACTCCAGCGTTCGTGGCCGGACGTCATCGCGGCCGCGCATGTATGTGCCACGATCGCGGGTGGTTGCGGTGAGCATGGAGGCGCAAGTATGTGTGGTCCGTGGCCGCGCCATCATTTCCCCAGCGGCATGATCGGCAGGATCCACCGGAGCGAAAGCTCTTGGCGCGGAATGCCCTGGAACGTGGGGTTGACCATCGGAAGAGAGAGACCGTAGATGAGGCGGAAGTTGCCGCGGCCGACCCCGATCTCGGGACGAAGCCTGAGGGCGGATTCGCGTGAATCGGTGTAGTAGAGAAGGCTGGCCCCGAGGTTCAGGAACACCGGCGTCCACCAGGCGCCCGCCTGCAGCCCGAGCACCGTCCGATCCTCCCCCGGCGAGATCTCGGCCGAGAGCGTGTAGCCATGCCACATGCCGACGTGGTTGTCGTCCTGGACGGTATATCCGAGGCCGATCTCCGGGACGATCGACTGGAGGCCATGAATGCCGACGACGGCGCCGAGCGATGTCTCCTGCGCCCGCAGCGCCGAGGCCGACGCCAGCAGCAGGATCGATGCGATGATGGGAATCGTGACGTTCATGCTCACCATGACAACGATCTCCTCGAAACGCAACAGCCGGGAAGACCTAGTGCAGCGTCGCGAGCCTGAACACGTATCGCACCGAGATTTCGTTCCGGTTGACGCCGCCGAACCGCGAGTTGGTCAGTGCGCAATTGTATCCCCAGGTCAAACGAAACCCGGCAGCCCCAATACCGAACTCAGGACGCAATCGCAGGGCGCCTTCGTGCGTGTCGGTGTAGTAGATCACGCTCCCTCCGATGTTGAAGATCAGGAGCGTCAGCCATCCCGAGATCTGCGGTCCGATGACCGTGCGGTTGCCCGGCGCGATCTCGACCGATGCGGAGTACCCGCTCGCCGCGACCGGAATGCCGCGCTCTTGGATGTAATTGACCAGACCGAAGCCGAGCTCGCCATAGCCGGTCCCCATGCCGTGAGCGCCGACGACGGGACCGATGTAGAGCACGTACCAGTCCTTGCCAAGCTCCTGTGCCGGAAGGGACCGCGGCACGAGAGCGATGAGCGTCACGGCCAGGAGCCCCGGAAGATGTCGACGCCACCCGGCGCACGAGCCATCAATTCTACGTGATATCGCCATTGCATTGCCAGTAACGAAGTGAGGCAATCGAGGATTGCCATGTTGGACCGTCCACCCAGGAAGGACTCATGCGTGGCGATATCGCAACATGCCGCATGTGTATACTCCCGGATCGGACGGTCACCTCTTCGTTTCGAGCACTACCTGACGATCGTCACCAGCCGCGCGCTCGACGCGCCGGCGGTGCTGGCGCGGCAGACGTACGTTCCGGCCGGAAGTTGCGCGCCATCGTAGGTGAACGACCTCTCCCCCGCCTCGATCTCACCTTCGTACAAGGTCGCGACCCGCTGGCCGATCAGCGACTCGATCACGATGTCGAGATGCTCGCGCGTCGCCACGTGGAGCGTGAATCGGATATCGCCGCGCGTCGGATTCGGCGCGGGAGGATCGAGCCGAAGCGCCGTCGCTGGCCGCGCGTCATTCACGTCGACGACCCCGGCGGTCGAGGAAATCACCGGTAGAATGATCCGCGATACCGAGCCCTGGCGCACGCTGTTGCTGGCGACGAGCGTGTCGGTCGGCTTGTAGAGCGGGCCGCCGCTGTTCGGGTTCGCGTCGAAGAATGGATAATCCGAGGAGGAGATATCGAGCCTGAGCCGATGCCCGCGGAGAAACGTGATACCGATGTTCTGCAGGTCGATCGTCACCGGATAATAGACGCCGGGGGTGATCGCGCCGGTATCGGCCGGCTGAACGCCGTTCCGGAATCTGAGCCTGCGGGCGCCGCGCGTCAGGATCATCGAGCGGCCGTCGGGATACACGTCGCAGAGCCGCACCATGATGTCGGTGTCGGTCCGGTCGGAGGCGACCGCGAGCTCGACGCGCACCGGTCCATCGACGGCGAGGTCGCGGTCCAGAACCGGCGTGGAATATGCCAGCACGTCGGCGCGGGATTCGACGAGCGAGCGCTGATCGTACGGTCCGACGGTGGCGCTCCGGTCGAACGGATTGAAGCGGGCGCCGCCGACCGACGGCGAGGGATCGCGCGGATCGAACCGGAACGATGCAGACGTGATCTCCGATTCCGGCTCCGCGCGGAGCTGCAGACCGGAGGCGAGATAGAGAGTATCGGTGCCGGTGGGCACGCTCTCCCATCGATCGGTGGCGCGCCACGCATTCTCCCCCATCTGGTAATAGCGGACCAGCGGAGTGGCGTCGGCGCCGTTCGGGATTCCGCGGAGGTAGCGGTCGAAGAACGCGAGCGCCGCCGCGTTGGCGACCGTGTCGGCGCCGGGATACTCGAGCTCTCCCTGCGTCACCTTGCCGACGCCACTGTGGATCCAGGGGCCCATGATCAGACGATGCAGAGCGCGCACCTCCGGGGCGCCGCCGGAGCGAAGATCCTCGAAGGCGCGCATCACGCCATCCGGATTGTGATCGTACCAGCCGCCGATCAGCAGCATCGGCACGGCGAACGAATCGGGATGATCGCTTGCTGCCTCGACGGCGCGCCAGAACAGATCGTTCGTCGGATGCGCGGTGACGAGCGTCATCGAGGTGAATCCGAGCGAGTCGATCGACGCGACATATTCCTTCTTGAGCACCCCTCCGTAGTAGTCCTCGGAATACTCCGTCTTGTAGTCCTGCACCACCGGCACGGCGCATCGCAGGTGCGGTGGGCGATGCTTCGCGGTCATGTACTGGATGGCGCCGAGCGCCGAGGGCCCCCAGGTGCCGACCGCGCCGTCGGACCAGGTGCGCGCCGCGATCCACTCCACGCAGTCGTAGCCATCGAGTCCACGATCGTAGCCGGCCACCGCCGCGCCGGCCGAGGCATAGAAGCCGCGCCAGTCCACCACGACGTAGTTGTAGTGGAGCGTGTCGGACGGAAAGGAGGATCCGCCGGCCTGCGTGGGAATGGCGTCGCCGAGACGGTAGAAGATCTTGTTGTAGGGGGTCTGAATCAGGATGGTCGGCTTGCGGACCGTGGTATCGGATGCGTAGAGATCGGCGGCGAGACTCTTGCCGTCCCGCATCGGGATCGAGATCGGAATGAAGCTCCGCTGCGCCGAAACTCCGGTGGGCAGTGCGAGCGCGATGAGCGTCAGAAGGGCGTACAGGGTCGTGTTCCTCGACATATCTCCCCCAGTGTCGTAATTGACGTCGAACGGAGCATTCGAGACGGGAGGGCGCGATTGGTTCCCGCGCATAGTCACCATTTCCGCGGAGACGTTGTCCGATCGCGAACGCCACGGACGGAGTGGCCCCGCGCATGGCTCCCGGAAACGACGAGGGCCGGCGATATGGCCGGCCCTCGTCTCACCAGTATTCCACGCGACCGGGGTCGCCGGCGGGCGCGCTCAGATCATCCCCGGCTCGAGCTCCGCGATCACGCGGGTGCCGCGCAGACGCTCATGCTCCTCGGGATTCCACTCGCTGAAATCGCTCTTCCGTCGGAACGGAATGAACCCGGCCTCGCGGATGTTGTGCTCCATCGAATCGGCATTCATCCGGTAGGTGACGCCGGAAGCGGACACGACGTTCTCCTCGAACATCACCGAGCCGTAGTCGTCGGCGCCGTAGTAGAGCGCGGTCTGTCCGATGTCCGGTCCCTGCGTCACCCAGGAGCACATGATGTGCTGGATGTTGTCGAAGTAGATGCGCGCGATCGCCTGCATCCGGAGATAGGTGGAGCCGGCCTGATCGAACGACTTCAGCTTCTGCCCCTCCGCCTTCCGATACGGCCAGGTGATGAAGACCATGAACGGCGCCACCTCGTCCTGCAGTTGACGGATCTTGGCCATGTGGGCGAATTTGTCGCGCGTGGTCTCTCCCATGCCGTAGAGCATCGTCACCGACGCCTTCATCCCGAGCTTGCCGACCTGACGCATCACCTCCAGCCAGATGCCGGAGCGGCTCTTCTTGTAGGAGACGCGACGGCGGACGCGATCGACCAGCAGCTCCGCGCCGGCGCCGGGGAAGAATTCCAGTCCGGCATCGCGCAGCTCGCGCAGCACGTGCTCGATCTCCTTCGGCGACTTGTTCGGGCAGAGGCCGAGCACCTCATCGGCCGAGAGGTTGTTCAGCTCGATCTGCGGCCACTCCGACTTCATCCAGCGGAAGAGGCTCGTGTAATATTCGAGCGGAAGATTCGGGTTGACGCCCCCCTGGAGCAGCACCTGCACGCCGCCGGCATCGGCCAGCTCGTCCATCTTCTTCCTGATCTCCTCGCGCGTCAGCACGTAGCCCTCGTCGTACCCCTTCCGCTTCGGATCGTTGCTCCGGTAGAAGCCGCAGAAGTTGCAGTCGACGTTGCAGACGTTCGTGTAATTGATGTTGCGCGCGACGATATAGGAGACGCGGTTCCCCGGATTCATCCGGTTCCTGATGTTGTGCGCCACCTCGCCGAGCTCCACCAGATCGGCTTCCTCGTACAGACGCTCCGCGTCGTGCAGCGAGATGCGGCGACCGGCGTCGGCGCGGGCAAGGATGCGGTCGACGTCGTAGCTCCGGCTATACGGAACGACTTCCGGCACGAAGCGGCCGAAATGATTTCCGGGCGAAGCGGGATTGGCCGGCGCGCTCTGCGCGAACTCCACGCGGGCATCCGGCAGGAAGCGCATGTTGCTGGCAAGGCGGAAGAACTCCTGAAGCCCGGCCCACGCGTGCTTGTTCAGATTGAACTGAATCCGCTCGTCGAGATAATCGGCCACCTCCTGCTTCGGCATGTCGTGCTCGGCCGCCCACGACTCGATGATCTGGTGCTTGCGCGCCATGCCGTCCCAGAAGCGACGGTTGATCCGCTCCACGAGCTCCGGCGTGAGCACTCCCGGCTGCGCGGCCCAGACGGCGAAGACGAACGGCTCGCCGGTGAGGCGCTTCCAGGAGTCGGCCAGGTCGTGACGGTACTTGAAGCGCTTCGACTCGCGGAACGCGACGTCGCCGATCAGCATCCCGGCATCGCCCCCTTCCACCCGCTCGGTGATCTCGTTGGCGTTCAGGCGGACGAAGGGAATCCCCCCCTTGCCGACCGAATCGAGAAAGACTTTCGCCAGGATCACCGAAGTGCGGCTGGCCTCATCCACGTAGAGGCGCTCGATGCCGTCGATCGGGACCTGGCTGACGATCACGACCGACTCGACCCGCCCGTTGGCGCCGATGCAGGGACCGGGGACGATCTCCAGGCCGCCGATCTCGGCCATCGCGGCCACCGGCAGCAGGGCTATGTCCGCCTCCTTCTCCATCATCCGCCGCGCCCCCTCGCTCGGCACCACGTACTCGAAGTCGAAGAAATCATCCTCGGCCATCTCGACCGTCAGCGGCGCGGAGTTCAGAAAGTCCGCCGCGACCACCCGCAGCTTCTTCGTGTATGGACCTGTCGTAGCCATGAGTATCTCGGGAATTATCTGGTCAGATGATGGGACGTGGTCGACTCGCCGGCCGTGGCCAGGCGTGCATCCACCGGCACCGGCGTCCAGCGCGCCTCGGCGATGCGGCTCCGGACCTGCCCGACCGGCAGACCGACGCTCATCATGTGCGCGGAGGTCTCGTCGAGCACCGGCAGCTCGGAAAGCGTCACCATGGCGGCACGCTCCTGCGCCAGCACATCCTCGGCCACGACCGAGGCATCGATCACGTCGGCGCCGTGGCTCAATCCCACGAAGGCGACCTCAGGCGTCACCAGCGAAGGGGCCGCGCCGATATGCTGAATGTTGTCGAGGAACATGCGGGCGATGGCGATCGTCCGGAGGGACTGCGCCGCGGTCGGGGCGGCCAGGTAGAACTCGCGCACGTCGCGGTTGTGGATCGCGGTCGGAACGAACTGGATGAAGCCGCCGGTCTTCTCCTGCATCGCGCGGAGCGTTTCCAGATGGGCGGCATAGGCGGCGGGAACATCGGCGGTGCCGTAGGACATGCCGGCTCCGGTCTTGAGCCCGAGCTTGTGGGCGGCGGCGTGCACCGCGAGCCAACGCTCGGCCGGGATGGCGTACGGAGCCAGACGGGCGCGGAGCTCGGCGTCGAACACCTCGGCCTCGGCTCCCGTGATGAAGATGGAGCCGGCCGCGGCGAGCGCGTCGATCACCGATTCGAGCGAGCTCCCCTCACGCTCGGCAAGGCCGAGGATCATGCGAGGCGGAACGTGCGGCGTGGCCGCGAAGGCCCCGCGGGAGAATCCCTGAAGGCGCTCGATCCACGCGGCAAGGCTTTCACCGTCGCGAAGGCGGCAGCGGATGATCAGCTCCGAGGTCCCCTCCGACGCCGTGGTTTCGGCCTCCGACAGGAAGAGCTCCGGATCCTCTCCGCGATACTCGACCACGCGTGCCGGGCGATAGAAGGCCTGACGGCCGTACCGGCGCTCCCGTGGAATGCGTGCCAGGCGTGCCAGCGCCAGCAGATCCTTTACATCGAAGAGCTGGCGACAGTCATCTGTGCTGATGCGCTCCCCACGCTCGAGCAGGGAACGGACGCGGCTGAGTAGCTTTGCGCTGCTGGAATCGGACATACTGGTTCCGGATGAAAATGTCCCCGGTGATGACGAACCATCGTCCTCCGACGTGTCCGCATCACGGCCCGGGGCCGGCCGACCACACAACTTAACAGTTGACCGAATGATGGAGTGCCATCAGTTACCAGATCCTACAAATCGGGCAAGGGGGCTCGACGGCGGGATGCAGGAGGCCAGATCGGCGTAGGGAATCACGCCGACCACCGGGCCGATGTAGCGCGGAAGGGGGCGCCCGACGAGGAGGAGTCCGGCGCTGGTGGGAATGGTGGCCTCGATGCCATGCTCCTCGACGGCGGCGACAAGTTGTTCCTGAGCGAAGCGGGGCTCGCTTCTCCCCTGCTCCGCCACCATCGCCGAACGGATATAGCCGGCCCTGAGGATGGAATCGGACGGACAGTCACGGTTGAACAGGTCCCCGTTCTCGAGCGCCCGGACCTTGTCGCCGGAGAGATCGAGGATGATCGTATGCTCCTGGTTGGCGGGGTGGGCGCCGCCGAAGAAGAACTCGGAGCTGAAAAGAACCGCGGCAAGCTGACTGTCCGGACGCCACACGCGGATCGTTTCGGAGGCATAGAGATCACGGTTGGCGGATTTCCTCCGGGGACGCGCCGGCGCGGCGGTATCGATGGTTCGCATCAGGCGAAGTCCCTCGAACGCTTCGGCCTTGAACGTATCCATCCGCTGGCGGGCATATTCGCGGAGGATGCGGTTGGCGGCCTTCACGGCGGGCGTTGTTCCGGAAAGCTCCGGATAGGCCACCCGCAGGTCGATGCCGGGGTAGGTGTAGCGGAGTGTCTGGAGCCGGAAGCCGGCGGTATCGGACGGCACGGGATCGACCGGGACGTTGGCAGGAGTCTGCGCGGCGGCCGGGAGGGCCAGCAGGAGAAGCAGGGCAAGAGACTGGACGAAGCCGGGGAGACGGGATAGATGCATATTCACGCTCATCACTCTCATTCATGAATCGGAAGGTCGAACATATCGCAAGCGAAGCAGACGGACAACCCGTGGATCCGTCAGCGGACTCGACGCCGCGGCCGACCGGCATGATCTATCGGATCGTGTGGAAGGCATACGGATTCAGCATGCTGGCGACGACGCTGGAGTTGATATGTCTATTCAGGGTGTGGGAAAGCTGGCAAGCGTCCACGCTGTTTCTACTTCTGCTTCTGATCATGACCTATGCGCAGGGATTCGGCTTCGGGGTGATGGTGGTGGCCGGCAGGCTGTTGGCGAAGGCGTGGCCCGATCGGGAGGTCAGGAGCGTCTGGATCGCGTTCGGCGTGGCATACGTGGCTGAGCTCATGGCATGGTGGCCGATCTCGGAGCATGGAACCTTCGCCGAATTCCTGACGGCCTACCATTTCTCGGTAAACGTACTGTTCCTGGCTCCGCCGGTTGTTGCAACCGTGGGGTCGATTCTCTGGGTAACGAAATGGCGGCCCGAGGGTGGCCAACGGGGCGACGACGGTGGCCAACGGCACGCACCCGGCTAAAGCCGGGTGCTACGGATCGCATGGTGGGAATCGTACGTTTTGCCCTCGGCAGACGCCGAGGGCCGCGGATCACGGCGAACGGAACGTATGACGATCATTCTCCCGCCATCTGAATCGCATCATCCGGCTGAAGCCGGATGATGCGATTCAGGGGCATTTCGCGCCAACGCCCCGGCATTGGCCTGATCCTACGGTGTGATCCTACGGTGTGATCCTACGGTGTGATCCTACGGTGTGATCCTACGGTGTGATCCTACGGTGTGATCCTACGGTGTGATCCTACGGTGTGATCCTACGGTGGATGCGCGCTTGAGCGCGCCTCCACCCGGCTACACAGCGAGATGCCGAACTATTCCAACCGTACCGAATTCATCCGTGAATGGTACGTGCCTTCAGCCAGGTGCATGCAATTCACGCAATGCGCATCCTCTACGGGAACGCCCCTCCATCACGCCCCATGTCACCAGGTCGATTGGAACGACGCGCCTCTACGGTATCCCTTCCCGTCTGTTGCCGCTCGAATGAATCGTACTCAGCCTGAAATGTCCGCACGCGATGGTGCACCTCCTGATTCCGGATATATTCGACCACGCGCATCCTCTGCAGATAGGAGACGGAGAACGCACCATATCCCCGCCCCCAGGCAAACCGCCCTGATACCAGCCCATGCTGATTGATCCAATGCGACGAGCCGCCCTTCAAATAACGGACAAGATCTTCGAGACTCATGGTCGTCGGAAGCTCCACGAGCGCGTGAACATGCTCCGGGTTGACATAGACCGCGAGCATCCGAATCTCCTTCGACGCCGCGATCGAACGCAGTACCGCTGCGACGCGTGCCGCCGCATCACCAAACAATACACGCCGGCGCCACTTCGTGCACCAGACCAGATGAACCAGACATTGCGAAAAGCTGTGGAGTGCCATCGTACATCCTCCTGGACCGTGATGTGACGACGGGGTAGCGTGCGCCGATGGTACGAAGACTCGATGAGCCGATCAACCGGCCGCTAAACGCCATGGGCGCGTCCTCCCTTGTTGCGGAAGGGACGCGCCCATACGGAAATTTCTCATCGAGCGGCGCCGCGCGATGTGACGACGCATCACCGCTCAATCCGCCGATTACACCTTCGGCCGCGTGCTGTCGGCGTAGACTTCCGCCTCCTCGGTCTCGACCGCCTCGAGAATCTTCTCGGCCACATGCTCGGCCGTGTCGGGCGTCATCGACGGACGATCGAACTTCATGTCGTAGCTGATGGCGTTCTGGTGAAACCCCGTCGCAGTCAGCCCCGGAATCACCAGGCCAACGCGGATATTGTCACGCGCCAGCTCTGCGCGCGCGGTAAGCGTGAGCGCGTTCAGCGCATACTTCGTCGACGCGTACGGCCCGACGTTCGGCACGATCCGCTTCGAGAGTCCCGAGCTGATGTTGATGATCACACCCCCTCCCTGCCGGCGCATGATCGGCACCACCTCCTGCATCGCGATCAGCACGCTGACCACGTTGAGCTCCAACAGCTCCCGGTATTTCTCGGGATCGGCCGTTTCGACGGTCACATGCATGGCACGGCCGGCGTTGTTGATCAGCACGTCGATCCGTCCGAAGTGATCCAGGACATGCTTGACCATGGCGCGGACGGCCTGTTCGTCGCGCATGTCGGTGGAGATGGCGATCGCGTCGGGAAGCTCCCGCGCGATCTCTTCGAGCACACCGAATGAGCGTGCCACGAGCGCCAGCCGCGCACCATGGTTGGCAAAGAGCCTGGCCGTCGCCAGGCCGATCCCCTGGGACGCGCCGGTGATGATGACGACTTTTCCGTTGATCTCCATATCTATGTCAATCCGAGCTTCTGATGTGAACAATGGCGCGCGATGGAACGGGATCTCCGATGGTGGAGCGTTCACGGGCGCGGGATACGGCCGGCAATTCCCGGGCCGCCAGCCCCCGCATACGGCGCGCCCCTAGGGCACGGCGCTCGTTCCCAGGCACCGGTCGACGAGGAAGAAGCCGCGCCGGATCCGATACTGAGCTCTGGTGCTATGCCGCCCCGGAATGAGCGAGCGCGGCAATCAGCTCATCCGACGTGATGACCGTCGCCTGGCGCGGGAAGACCTTCTCCATGAGGCAGGCATGGACCTCGGAATCGGCATCGGCACAACAATCCTTCACGACGATGCTGAGGTAATCGGCGTCGGCGGCGTACCGGAGCGTCGAGAGCACCACGCCGCTGGTGGCGATGCCACACATCACGAGCGTCCGGACGTCGTGCGCGCGGAGGATCATCTCCAGATCGGTCCCCATGAACGCGCCGACGCGATGCTTCACCACCGTCGGCTCCTCCCCGATCGGCGCGAGCGCGGCGTACACATCGGAATCGGAGGAGCCGGGTCGAAAGCGTCCCGAGCTCTTGGCGGCGCTGAATGCCTTGTTGTTCGGGCTGACCTCCGGAAATCCCGGACGGAACCCGACGACGATGTAGATCACGCGCATCCCGGCCTCGCGCGCCGCGGCGAGCACGGCGGCTGTCCGATCCAGCAGCCCTTCAGCCCGCGCCGCGTAGCTGGCGACGATGCTGTTCTGATAGTCCATGATGAGAAGCGCGGAGCGCTCGACGTCCAACGAGAGAGTATCTGCCATATCCGTTTGCTCGAAAGTGTCCCGAACGCGGCCGCAACCTTCAGGCCACGCCGCCGCTTCCGGCCGAACCGCTTCCATCCGAAGCGAGCGCGATGATACGGCGGACAAGGCGATCAGCCTCGTGGCCGAGGGTGGGGATGTCACCGGAGAGATCGAAGAGGTGGATATGAACGCGAATACCCGAGGAACCGGTAATGTCGAGTGTCCGCTCGCGGCTCCCGTCGACGGAGGGATAGACGAGCATGGCGTCCCGTAATCCGTACGTTACACAGTAGGTAATGGCCTGGTGAAGATCCTCCCGCGATGGCTTGAGCTTGTCCTTGGCATCAACGATGAGGACCGGCTTGCGATCACGCACGATGACCAGATCGGGCCGAATACGGAATTCGCTTCCCTGGTCAAGACTTGATTCACATTGCTCACGGGCGCGAAGGCCCAAAGGCCGCAGGCTCCGATCGAGCACGGAACCGAGATACCGCTCGAAGAGCTGGTCCATGTTGAGCAGAAACCCGCGGAACTGCGCATCCCCCGCGCCGCCGGAGTGGGATTGTTCCGCCAGCAGCAACTTTGCGAGCGAGAGCGCCGTGCGATATCTCTCGTTCAGACGATGGAAATGGATCTCCCCGAAAAGGTCCTCAGCGTGATCGTCCATGGGAACCGATGCCAGCGCTCCCTCGAGCCGCCATAGACGCTCGGCGAGACCCTTGAGACGATACCGCCTGCCAGAAAGGAAAGCAACCGTGTGGCGTAGAACGCGATTTTCCGGAAGGTCATACGTAAGCACTTCATAACTGCAGGGAAACCGCGTCGAGAATGAAGCAGATCGTCGCGCCATCTGATGCACGAGCAGACGCCCACGCACCGATGACTCCTCGGCCACCACGGACTCGTACTCGCGCCGCAATCCCGAGGATATGATCTCCTCGGCCTCACCAACGAACTCAGCCACGACGAACTCGAAGAGCGCATCAACGGTGGAGTATGTACATCGATCGTCCCGGAACACCGAGCGCTCGGGATCATACACTTCCGCGATCAACGCGAACAGAACGCCGATCGGAATCCGCGGCTCGATGATCAGGGATCGCCCGCTCCCGAGCGCAACCGTTCCGACGAAGCCATCGACGCGGGCGTTCAACACTCCTCTTTCGCGCGTCGTGGCAAGCTTCACCCGCTTTGCAAGATCAGTACGGACGAAATGCGCCTCTTCCTCGGAGAGGCGCACCCGAGTGGACTTATACTGTACCAGATGGACGTTACTCATAACGTCGCCATCGGCTCAATGCCCAGCTTGAGCCGCTCAAGCTCATATCCCGCAAGCAGTTCGTGGTTCTTGTGGAAATACTCTTCGAGCGTCGGAACGATCGTATAACTCCAGATGTAACGAAGGTGCTGATCGTTCAATGCGGAATTCATGAAGTGGCTATGGCCGATATGATAATGCCAGTCGCGGCCGTCGTCATGCAGACGTCTGTTGAGAGCCTGCAGAAGATCGGCAGTCCAAGCCATCCCCGTCTTGTGCTTCTCATGGAATTTCAGAAGAGCTTCAGCATTGGGCTCAAGCTTGAGAAAATGAAATCGGCGCCTTAGGGCGATGTCGAGCAGGGCGATGGAACGATCGGCGCTGTTCATGGTGCCGATCAGGAAGAGGTTTTCCGGAATGGCGAACCGGTCGTTCGAGTATGGGAGGGTCACCGATTCCTTGCGATACTCGAGCAGGTAAAGAAGCTCTCCGAAGACGCGCGCCACGTCGGCGCGATTGATCTCGTCGAGGATCAGTACATACCGCCGCGTGGGGTTGTCGATCGCTTCACGGCACAAACGTTTGAAGATTCCATCACGGACATGGTAGCTGACATCACGTCCGCCGTCCGGACGCTCGACCATTGCCGGCCTGATGCCCTCGACGAAATCCTCATACGCATACGATGGATGGAGCTGCGTCAGCACGATCGATCCACGTTCAATGCTCGTATCCTCCTCGGCGGAGGTACCGAGATCGATGAGATACTGAGCGAGCTTCCGAGCCACGAAAGTCTTCCCGGTCCCTGGAGGACCATAGAATATGATCTGGCGCTTATCAAAGAGGAGCGCCGTAACCTCCTTCAAGAAATCGTTGCTAAGGAAGGTGTCGGCAACGAGACGATCGATTGAATAGCGCTCCACAAGAAGTGTCGGAACTTCGCGCTGTTCATCCTGTATGGCGGACTCTTCACCGGCTGGCGTGGAGAGAGCTTTCTTTGCGAGCAGTGCGAGCACCAGATCGAGCGCCTCGGGTGGAATGGCAAACCGGTCTATGAAACGACGGGCGGCATCGTTATATCGGCGATATCCGTCCGCTGTGCGGAAACGTCCTGGCGAGAGCTCGCCGAGTAACTCGAGCGCGGTCTGCGTGACCGACAACCAAATGGAATATCGCTCCGGATCCCGCAGATAAAGTAGCATCGTCGGGAAGGTGGTTCCAGCGCCCGGGAGATCGTTGGCCTTCCAGAACGCGTTCAACACGTTGTCGACCTCATCATCCTCAGCCTGCCAGATCTTGACCGACCATCGATTGAAGGCCTCGGCGTTCGACTGCATCAGCAGTCGATTCTTGCTCATGATCGTGACCCCGAACCGATTGTCGACATTCGGCCTATCTGGCTCTGAAAGATCCGTGTTCAGCAATTGCAGGAAATTGCTGATATCTTCCGTGGTCATCGCGCCGAGCCGCACCACCAGATACTGGCGCGCGGAGTCCTGCGCCACACGACGAACCTTCAGACGCCTGGGAGAGGCGGACTCTCTCAGGATCTCGCGGATTCTTCCCTCCCACATATCTTCGCCCTTCAGCCGCCTGACCGCCCACCGGATAAAGCGCTCGACTTCGAGAAAATCAATCTTGTCTGGCTGAGATGTATATGACGCAAGCTTAGTCTGCAATGTCGCAATTGGCCCACCAGCCGCCATATACTGCTCACCTGGGTCAGACCGACGTCCAGTGGGTATTGAATCGCGGATATCTTTCCCGTCCGCACTAAGATATTCCCGCGTCTTCGCACTGAGGATCCAATATCGCATTGGGAAGCGAAGAGCAAGGATCTCTGATAGCGTTCCAATTCCAACGTCGGGAAGTTGCAACTTGATGCGCGTGATGTCCACGGCCGTGATTCCAACCTCCGCACAGCGAACAAGATCATGAAGTGCGTTGCGAACCTCTTCTGGCAGAACCCCTCCGAACTTGGCCTGCCAGAATCCGCTGCTTACCCAAACATTCTCGCGACCGGCCTCGAGATTCTGCAGAAAGCCGGCCCACTCACTTGCTGACATTGTTTCAATGCTCTGATGCGTTAACAGCCGTTCTGCATCGATTGCACGTTTACGTTGCGCGGCATACTCCCAAGACACATGCCGATACTCTGACTGTGCGTTCAGGAAGAGCACCATCAGAATATCGACACCAATCTCAAGCGCAAGCCGCAGAATTTGCTCGCGCATCGAGACATCAGGAACGCTTACACTCGATAGCCAGGAACTAAGAATTGTCTCGGGGATACCAAGCGAATTTGCGAGTTGGGCATGGCTCATTCCAAAGGCACCAATGGCATTCAAGATTATCCCGGCTTCACTCTCCGTCAACTGCACCTCATTCTGCGACGCCGCCATCAGTCTTTCTCCTCCATCCACTCGTGAATGGGTGAAGTATAGTCGGAACTGCTAAACAGTACTTCGAGAAATTCTTTGCCCCCGGATACCGACTCGGCGCGGTTACCCAAACAACGCGCCGTCGGCTCTCCATAGCAGCTTATTTGGAAATGGCTCTTCATAGTTGCGATTCTCTGACTGTAATAAATATCGAGACCCCGTTACTCGCTGATCTGCTCCAGCCGTCGCTTCCGCTCACACCAGCCGGGCTTGCACCAGTCGAGTAAACGGCGCAACTCCGGTCCGTGATTGTGATGCATTCGATGGAATCCCCATACCGTATTGCATTGCCTCCCCTCACCCCCTCCGTCGCTGCCAGAACGGCTCGTGGGGCCAGCGGTCCTCGGCGGCGTAGTAATAGGCGCGCCCCTTCAGGTATTCCTCGTAGGCGGAGCCGAGGCGCTCGGCGTAGGCGGTGAAGGCATCCGATTGTCCGGCACGGTCGAGCAGGATCGCCTCGGCGGAGCGACTTCCGGAGGCCATCGCCGTCAGCATGCCCTGCGATGACAGCGGATCGTACGCGGTCGCCGCGTCCCCGGCGGCGAGCCAGCCGTCACCGACCAGCGACTCGAGACGCGAGCTTCCCGCCGCCTCCAGCCATGGCGCCCCGACCGGCACCCAGCCATGCGCTTCGAGCATGCCACGCACGTGCTCGCTCTCGACGATCCGGCGCGACCACCCCTCCTCCGTTTTCGCCTCGGCCGGATCGATCAGGTCGCCGTCGGTCATGTACGCCACGATCCGGCGCCCGCCTGGAAGCAGCGCCGTGTACCACCAGCCCCCCGGAACCGCCTCGATCACCGTGGTCGAATCCCGATCGTCGGGCGAGCCCTCGGCGAACAGCCGCACCAGTCCGACGAGCCGGTCGTAGTGCAGCCGCCGGATGCCGATCCCCCGCGCGAAGAGCGCGCGCCGGCCGGAGCAGTCGATCACGTGACGGGCCGTAATCGTGAGCCCGCTCTCCTCGCCACACGCATGCACGCGCCACTCCTCCCCCACGCGCTCGGCGGAGTCGAAGCGGGTCTCGTCCAGCAGAAGCGCGCCGGCATCGGACGCGGCGCCCGAGAGCATGCAGTTGAAAAGTGGACGATCCAGATGCCAGCCGTGGCCGAGCGGGGAAAAGATGAAGTCGGTGGAGATGAGCTCCGCGGAGCCCCAGGCGGAACGGTTGCCGTGCGAGAGGTGATGGCGTCCATCGTCGATGAGCTCGAGGAGTCCGAGCCCGGCAAGGAGCGGCTTGGCGGCCGGGGGAAGCCCCTCCCCAACCTGAAAGCGCTCCCCACGATCGCGGCGGAGCGCAACGACCTTCAGCCCGGCGCGGGCCAGAAGGAGCGCGGCGACGGAGCCGGCTGGGCCGGCTCCGATGATCGCCACGTCGGCATCGTGCGATGCCATGTTCGCAACATCGACTGCGTTCGACATCGACTCAGAGCGCATGTGCCCAGAGCCACGCCGGAGCGCCGACATCCTCCTGCTCCTCGACGGTGACTCCCTCGATTGCCACACCCTCCTCCAGCGTGAGCGGCGCGATCTTCGCCTGCGGCAGGAAGCCGTCACCGGTCTCGACGTAGACCGTCGTCGGCAGCGTCGGATCGTTCTGCGGCCCCTCGGCCTCCACCACGATGCCGAGCTTGTACCAGTTCTCGACCATCAACTGCAGCGACTGCTGGTAGTTCGGCACCGCGATATGGCGCAGCCAGTCCTTCCGGGTATGGAAGGCGGCCTGACGCTCCTCCTCCGTCTTGTTCGGGTCCATCATCGCATCGTAATCCTTCCGCGTGAAGACCTGATTCGGCACGCGCGCCGGCCAGAAGGTGGGCAGATACGCATCGTAGGTACGATCGTAACCCGAGCGGCAGCTCGCAGTGTCGGTCTGCCAGGGCACCGCCATCCAGCGGGAAACATCTCCCGGCGAGCTGGCGGCCAGCGGCCCGTCAGCCGAGAGCGCGACGTCCGGCGTCAGCAGGGCGCCGTAATACTGGATCGGCTCGCCGGCCGGACGCAGGCGAAGGCGGAACGGCTCGAAGTACATCGAGAGCTGGCGCATCGGCCAGGTGGCCTCGCAGCCCGGATGGAAGGCGCCGCCGAGGCAGGCCTGAAGCGCCGCGCGGTCGAGCAGCTCCTGCTGCTCGTGCAGCGGAGCGTCCTCGATCGTGGCGGGCGCCGCCAGGTTGAGCAGGTCCAGATCGGACTCGAAATCTCCCTTGGCCCACTGCGCTAGCTTGGTGTACTGCGCCTGGGTCACGGTCAGCCACTGACGCGCGTTCTGCGGCGTGCGGTCCATGCCGTCGCCGTAGATCTGCGGGATCGCCTGCGGCTCCATCATCGCGTAGCTCGGGTTGCGGAACTGGATGAACATCAGGTTCCGGAACTCCTTGTTCGCCTCCGACTTGTCGGCCAGGCGCGCCAGGTAGTTGGGCGCCAGATAATCGTTCGGCGAGCCGAAGCCGTTCTGCACGAACGAGCCGTAGTTGACCCACTGCATCTCGACCAGACGGCGGAACAGCGGATAGATGTCGCGCACGAAGCTGACGGTCGAGACCGACGGAGCGCGCAGCGGCGCCACGGTCTGATCGATCACGTCGTACATGGTCACGAAGCCGGTCACGTTCGGCGCGTAGTCCGGCGGCGCGGTAACCACCCACGCCGGGTACGGCTCGAAGACCTGGCCGCCCATCTCGACGCGGGCGAAGACCGGTCCGTCGGAGATATCATCACACCAGCCGTTGTTGTTGGCGAAGGTGCTCGGCGGGTTGAACGGGAACGGGCTGAAGCTGTGGCCCCGGCCGCCGAGGAAGATCAGACGTCCGGCCTCGTCGGTGCGGAGCTCGCCGAGATAGACCTGGACGCCGATGAACGTGCCGGTATCGAACTGCGCGGACTCGCCGTTGCAGTTGACGCCGGAGACGCTGCGGGGGCCCGGATCGACCACCAGCTGCGCGCGCGCGTCCCCCTGATACTCCGGGTTACGGAGCGGCGTGGGGACCGCGCCCGGGATGTCCAGAGCGGTGTCGAACTCGTACCATGCGGCCTTCTTGTTGGCCACGTGGACGGTCCAGGTGATCGTGGCGTCCTCGGCGGTGATCGCCTTGACCACTTGCCCGGCCGCGTTCAGACCGTAGACGCGGAAGCGGGCCGCCTGGCGCTTGATGGCGCCGACGGGATCCTTGAAGCCGCCGGGAGGACTCGGGACCTGCCCCGGGAACTCCGGACCAAAGAAATATTCGTCGACACTGTTGCCGACGCGGGCGATACCGATCGCGGGATGGATCGCGCACTTGACGATGGTGTTATCCATGCCTGAGTGATGATGTGGATGAGGTTGTGGATCAGACCCGGCTCGTCGTACCAGAGGTTCGAGCCGCACGGAAGATCAGGACGGGATGTGGCGCTTCCCATGTTGGTGGAAGTACTTCCTCTGGCGGAAGTATCCGGACCTCCTCGCGCACCGAAGATGGGAAAGTTTCGGGAGATGGCAAATGGAGACCTCCGTCGAGCGCGAAATTGCCGGAGAAGAGCATGGTAACGATCGATGGTCATCGCCGCGCGATGAACCGACCGAGGGGTCCGCGGGGATCGATGATGTCGCGAAGCTCGTTGTAGGGAATCGTCACGAAGCTGATTGGCGCGCCTTCCCCTTTCCCACAAACGCAGAGCTCAAGCCCGGCCGCGGTCGCGCACCAGCTCACCTCGCCCATGGATATCTCCGCCGAGTCGAGCCGCCCATGGTTGGGCATGGCGTCACCCTTCCGTCCCCAAACCTCCGATGCCGATGACGTCCCGCGCGCTATCGCATACTTCAGGCGTCCCGCGTAGTCGGCCGCGGGGAGAAATATCATGTCGAGCGTGAGCGCTCGCGGCTCCCGGTTCACGATGCCGAACGACAGGAGTGCATCGTCGTAGATGGTTCTGAAACCGTTGTAGCCGTAGGTCCAGACGTCGAGACTGATGAGGTCCGAAGCATGGTATTTCACCCTCGCGCCGAGCCTCATGTCGAGCAGGGACTCGTCGATCCCACGAGCGAACCACGCGTCGCGGAGATGCTCGTCGTACCGGTCCGCGACGATCCGCCCAAGCGCCGCCTCGACGGTATCGACAAGCGGGCCGTCGGCACCCGTGAGCACCGGAAGATTCGCGGTGAACGGACGCACGGCGCTCCCGATATGATCTCGCGCATCGCGGCGACGGATGAAGCCGATCCGGCGAGCTTTTCCGTCCGACGTCCGGAGCTCCCCGCGGATCGCGTCGCCGCCGCGTTTCACTCTCCCGGTGAATGCAACACCAATGGAGTCGCACCGGAAGGTGAGGTGTCCCGCGGAATCGAGATCCCCCGAGATCGGCATCGCATGGATATAATCCGCGGAATCGCTCGCGGTGGTGAGAAATCCCCGCAACGCTCCCGGATTCAGCGACAGCGTCAGGTCATAGTCACCCCGATCGGAGCGAAACCGCGCCGGCTCCGGAACCGGGACCGAGATCCGCCGATAGGTCGCGATGCGATGGAGCGTGAATGAGGACGCGCCGCCATCGCGCGGGCTCCAATCCCCCACCAGGGTGTCCCCGACACCGACCACGCGGATCGATGCGATCGTGAGAGAATCCTTCTTCAGCAGGATCGCTCCGTCGGCACTCCGGACGAGATCGAAATCCATATCGCCACTATCCGAGCGGAGCATACACTGCACACGCCCCGCCGTCTGGTCCACTTCCGGAGAGATATCCAGAAGCACCTCCCCGATCCCGGCGATCGCTCCGGTGAATGCTCCTTGGAGCGGCCGCGCCATGGCGCGAGGAGCCGTGATGATCTGGAGCGCGAACAGCAGCGCGACGGCGATCATGCTCGCCATCACTCTCTCGCGGCGAACCGGCATCATCGTCATCATGAACGCGCATGCCTCCCGAGCGGGCCGCGCGGATCGAGGTAGGGCGCGATGGCATCCCACGTGATCAACGTCTCGGTCGGACCATCCACGTGCGCGCCGGGCCAGTCGGCGAAGAGAAGCCCATGGCCGGTGATGGCCATGCATCCGAGGCCCGACTCGCGGAACCCCTCGCGAAGCTCGTCGAGATCGAATACCCCATCGGGATCCGAGCGTTTGATTTCCGCGGCGACCAGATCGGCGAGCACCGTATCGTAGCCGCTCCCGGCCCTGAACAGCTCGGCCAGCGTAACCTCCCGAATACGGCCGTCGGCGACGCGATAGACCTTGCTCTGGTAATATCCTCCGGGATGCGCGCCGCCGGAATATTCGCTCCACGAATAGAGCACGCTCACGAGCGTCGAATCCTCGAACCACGCTCTGACCGATCTTTCGCCGTACAAGCCGCCGCCATCCGTGAATTCGTCGGCCATCCCTTTCAGCATGTCGCGCGTTTCAGCGAACGCGGAGCGCGCCTCGCGGAGCAGCATGCCGTTGAGCGTGCGACGGAGAGTGCGTGGGAATCGGGTGATGACGGGGTAGGCGATGGAGACGTCGACGTGATGCCGGTTGTACGCCAGCTCGCGGACGATATATCCGGCGGTGTCGGGAGAAGCACCCGAGACGCTGTAGTCCTGGGCGCGCAACGTGGCGGCGCCAAGGAGCAACAACGCGATCACGAGAACAGGACGCGCGGCGAAGCAGGTGGGACGATGAACGGAACGATCGGCGCACGACCGCGGAGAGGAAGTCGCATCACGATCGGCTCGATCGCTCATCGGCTCCTACTCCTCCCCCCATTTCCGGCTCAGCTTCAGGTCGATCTTCAACTGGTTGAGCACCTTCTGCAGCACGAAGTCCACGAGGTCGTCGAACGTTTTCTGTCCGGAATAAAATCCCGGCATCGCCGGCACCACCGCGGCGCCGAGCTCGGCCAGGGTGAGAAGATTCCGGAGATGAATCGCCGACAGAGGGGTCTCGCGCGGAACGATGATCAGCTCCTTCCGCTCCTTGATCGTGACCGCCGCGGCGTGGTGCATCAGGTTCTGGTCGATGCCGTGCGCGATGGAGGCAACGGTGCTCATCGAGCAGGGAATCATCAGCATCTGTTCGGCGCAGTTGGACCCGGAGGCGAACGGCGCGTTGTAATTGTGCGAGCTCCAGACCGTGATAGCCTCGGCCACCCCTTCCATCATGCCGGGCAATTGCCACGGCCCCTCGGCCGGCACATCCACGTCGAGCTCCTGACGCATCACCTGGCGCGCGGCGCCGGAGAGCACCACGTCCACGCGCGCGTAGAAGCGTGGAAGGATCTCGAGCATCCTGTAGGCATAGATTGCCCCGCTGGAGCCGGAGATGCCGACGGTAATCGAGCGGCGCAGATGCTGGGTCGGCTCGGCCATGCTCACTCCACCTCGCCGATGTAGATGTAGGCGATGCCGCCGAAGAGGGGCTCGGCGGTCACCTTCCGGAAGCCGGCCTCGCGCATGATCGCGAGGAATTTATCACCGCTCGGAAATGCCGCCGCCGTCTTGTTCAGGTAGCTGTAGGCATCCCGCTTGCCGGTGATGACGCCGCCGACGATCGGGATCAGATAATTCGAGTAGAAGCGGTAGAGCGAGCCGAACAGCCCGGTCGGCTGGCCGAACTCGAGCACGAGAACGCGCCCTCCCGGACGGACTACCCGGCGCATTTCCGCCAGCGCGCCGCGCGGGCTGTCGACGTTCCGGATGCCGAAGGAAATGGTGCAGACATCGAACGAAGCGCTCGGAAATCGGAGGCTCATCGCGTCCCCCACCTCGAACGAGAGATTGGCGCGACGATTCTTCGGACGGCGCTCCGCCTGCACGATCATATCCTCGCAGAAATCCGCGCCGATCACCGAGCCCTTTTCCCCGACCGCGTCGGCGAACAGAAGCGCCACGTCGCCGGTGCCGGTGGCCAGATCGAGCACGCGATCCCCCGGCTTCACGCGCGCGCGCCGGATAAGCAATCGCTTCCAGAGCCGATGCGTTCCGAACGACAGCACATCGTTGCCGAGATCGTATCCCTCCGAAATCTCGGAGAACATCAGGCGGACTTGCTCAGACATGGGAAGAGAATTGAGAATTAAAAATTGAGAACCATGAAATCTCTGCCGCTCGAGCTCTCGAACACGCAATTGTTGCCGTTGTACTGGCGGGACCTCGGAGAGAATCGGGATCTGGATTGCCGAGGTCTCAATTACCGAGCTGCGCTCCCTCGGACTCGATGGTGCCGATTTTGCCGCCGCCGGAATTGGCCTGCGACTCCAGCAGCACTCCCTTGCGAAGCCGGTTGTCGATCCCCTTCAGATCGACCGGCAGACCATATTCGGCCCAGCGAGCCGTGACGGTCCCGATCATCTCCGGCGTCATCTCCAGCTCCTTCGGCCACTCGCGCGGAAATCCCTCGCTCTTCCATTTACGCGTCGCGTCGATGCCGACCTTGCTCCCCAGCCCGCTCATGTCGCTTGCATGGTCGAGCACGTCGATCGGCCCGCGCATGAACTGCATGTCACGCTGCGGATCGACGTTGGCGCCGACGTAGAACATCACCGTGTCGGTGTTCTGCACGTCGACATCGGAATCGACCACCACGATGTATTTCGTCAGCGACATCTGCCCGAGTCCCCAGAGCGCGTTCATCACTTTGCGGGCGTGATACGGATATTCCTTCCGGATCGAGACGAAGCAGAAATTGTGGAACACGCCGAAGATCGGCAGGTTCATGTCGACGATCTCCGGGACGGTCTTCTTGAGGATATTCAGGAAGATCCGCTCGGTGGCCTTGCCGAGGAAATAATCCTCCTTCGGCGGCTGTCCGACGATCGTGGTGCAGTAGACCGGGTTCTCCCGCATGGTGATCGTGGTGACGTGGAACGCCGGGTATTCATCCTTGAGTGTATAGAACCCGGTGTGGTCGCCGAACGGTCCCTCGGTGCGGAAGTCCTCCAGGTCGATATAGCCTTCGAGGATGATATCGGCCTGAGCGGGCACGCGCAGATCGCTCTCGAGCGCGCCGACAAGCTCCACCGGCTCCTCGCGGAGAAATCCGGCCAGGAGCCACTCGTCGAGCTCCGGCGGCATCGGCGCGGTGGCGGCGTAGGTGGCCACCGACGCGCCGCCGATCGCGACGGCGCAGGGAACTTTCGTGATCCCCCGCTCGCGGTACATCCGGAGATGGCGCGCCGTGTCGTGGTGCGCCTGCGAGTGCATCAGCAGCACGTTCTTTCCGACGAGCTGAAGCCGGTACATGCCGAGGTTCTGCGCCCCGGTCTCCGGATTCCTCGTGATCACCTGCGGAAGGGTGATGTACTTCCCTCCATCCTCCGGCCAGCACTTGATGATCGGCAGCAGGCCGAGATCGACCTGATCGCCCCGGAGCACGGTCTGCTGGCAGGGAGCGGACTTGCTCGAACGGGGAGGAAACTTCCGGACCTGGGCCAGATGCGGGAGCATCTTCAGAGATTCCTTCAGCGAGGTCGGCGGCTTGATCTCGATCAGCGAGGTGATCCGGTCGGAGATCTCGTCCAGTGTCTCGACGCCGAGCGCCATGCACATCCGGCGGTAGGAGCCGTAGGTGTTGATCAGCAACGGGATGCGGGAGCCCTTCACCCGCTCGAAGAGGAGCGCCGGACCGTAGCCCCGCATCACGCGGGTCGCGATCTCGGTGACTTCCAGGACCGGGTTGACCTCGGCCTTGATACGAACCAGCTCACCGGCCGCCTCGAGCGCCCGGATGTGCTCCCAGGTAGAATTGTAGCCTCGCATGTCTCTCCCTGTTCCGCGGAAACGTTTGAATCGGACAAAGATACGCGGTTGCCGGACGCAGGACACGGCAGCCCGCCCGCCGGAATGAACTGTAGCACTCTCCCGCTTCACGCCCTCCAGTCGCCCCGGACCGTCCTGGAGGCGCCGGATCGCCCCATCCGGCGCCGTGGATGCCGTCCCGGCCCCTCCGACAACCTCCCGAGGAGGGGGCGGCGTTCCGTCCCGACGGAGGAAGCGAGGAAATTATCTGTAAGCGGCTGTAGATTCGCGGGGCACGGACAGGTCGGGAATCAACATCAGGGACTCCATGAAACGAATCGGTGTCTTCACCAGCGGCGGCGACTCGCCTGGCATGAACGCCTGCACGCGCGCCGTGGTCCGCTACGGAATCGCCAAGGGGCTCGAGGTCTACGGCATCCGTCGTGGCTATCAGGGAACGATCGAGGGGGAGATCGAGCGGATGGACGCGCAGTCGGTCAGCGGCATCATCGGGCGCGGCGGCACCATCCTCGGCACGGCGCGCTCCAAGGAGTTCATGACGCCGGAGGGGCGCAAGCGGGCGTTCGAGAGCCTTCGTCATCACGGCATCGAGGGGCTGGTGGCCTGCGGCGGCAACGGCACCTTTCAGGGGGGATCGATCTTCTTCGACGAGTTCGGCATTCCGATGATCGGCACCCCGGGCACGATCGACAACGATCTGTACGGCACCGACTTCACGATCGGCTACGACACCGCCGTCAACACCGCGGTGGAGGCGGTCGACAAGCTCCGCGACACGGCCGAGAGCCACAACCGCACCTTCTTCGTGGAGGTGATGGGGCGCCATTCCGGCTTCATCGCCGTCGATGTCGGCATCTCCGGCGGCGCCGAATACATCGCGATCCCGGAGACCCCGACGAACTTCGAGGCGCTCTGCTCCTACATGGAGAGCTTCCCGCGCCCGAAGCGGCACATCTTCATCATCAGCGAGGGGGATGAGTACGGCGGCGCGCAGAAGTTCGCGGAGGACTTTCAGAAACGCTTTGACGTGGATACTCGCGTGACGATTCTCGGGCACGTGCAGCGCGGAGGCTCCCCCACCGCCCGCGACCGGATCCTGGCCACCCGCCTCGGCGTGGCGGCCGTGCAGGCGCTGCTCGACGGCGAGACCTCCAAGATGGCCGGGGAGATCAAGGGAGATGTGGTGCTCACGCCGATGCGCGAGACCTGGGAGAAGACCTCCAAGGTGAACCCGGAGCTCGTCGAGCTGGTGGAGCTGCTCAGATAACGAAGCGGGATTCAGATGGAAGATCAACTGACGAAAGCCCAGCGCCGACATGTGCGCGAGCTGGCCGGGATCGCCCACAAGCGTCATCTGAGCCTCGAGCTGGAGAAGCTCGGAGCCGACGTCGATCGATGGCGCGCCGGCGAGATCGATCCGTTCGAGCTTTCCGACCTCATCCACCGGTTTCACAACGGCACCGCGCGCGAGCTGTACGGCCTGTATGCGACCACCGGCGCGTGGGAGGCGCTGATGGGCGTTCGAGGCGGCCTCTTCCGGCGACTGCTCGATCCGGTCGCCGACAACATCGAGCCGGAGATTCTCGACGCCGTCGGCTGGCGGGGCATCCAGGCGGAACTCCGTAAGGAAGCGGAACTCCAACCGCCCGACGAACCGGCATGACGCGGTCACATTCAACGGGGCATTCGATGTCAGATATTCCGACCGAGATCCGTGAGTTCGATCATTCCCTGGTCCCCTGCCTCGTCGTCCCGGACGGCGCGGCGGCGGTGGAGTTCTACCAATCTGCATTCGATGCCGTGGAGCTTTCGCGGCACACCGATGACGACGGACGGGTGACGCGCGCCGAGCTCCGCGTGGGGGGCTCGCCGGTGCGGATCCGCGAGGAGCGGAACGAGGAGCTGGAGCCGGGGAGCCCGGCGATGACAGGTGGCGAGGCCGTGACGGTCAATCTCTACGCAAGGAACGCCGACGAGCTGCTGGCGCGCGCCGTCGATGCCGGCGCGATCCTGCTCCTGCCGATGCGGGAGGAAGCGCCCGGCGAGCGGATCGGCGGGCTCATCGATCCGTTCGGGCATATCTGGTATCTCTCGACCCACGTGGCACCGCCCCGTCGGTCGATCTGAGCGTTGGCGCGTCGTCCATGGCGCGGTTTCTCTCGACGGACATTCACTCTTCATTCTCCCGCCCGCCCCCGACGGCGCGGGATACAATCATAGCCGTATCGCCGGCCGACCGGCACCGTGACGCGGCACCTACAGGAGTATCATGGCGTTTCGATGGATCAGGAATCTCATTTCGAGGAAAGAGGAAGAACCGACAGGAAGGAGCCTGCCCGGAAGCGCGCCGGTGAGCGTCGCCCCCAGGCAGACCGAGGAGGGACCGCGCGATCGTGAGATTCCCCGCATCCCCGCCTCCGATCCGAACAACCCCTGGAGCGTCGAGCTGCTCGACCTCCGCCCCATCTCCGGAACCACGCTCGCGGCAAGTCGTGACCTGGCGCACATCGAGAACCTGGCCAGCCTGACCAGCGACGACGGACGCGGATTCATCGACCAGCCCCCGATCTTCGATCGCGAGCTCGCGGCCTCGCTTCGCTTCCCCATCGACTGGTACCTGGCCGACGGCGTGCTCTTCGCGCCGGAGGAGATGGAGGACAAGTGGGCGATCTACATCCATGGCGACCGGATGATCTTCGTCCGGAGCTGGACGCGCGCCGTGCACCTGGTGGCCGAGCTCGTCCGGTCGAACACCGAGATCGAGATCGTGAAGATCCGCGGAGCGTTCACCGACGCGGCCGAGGAGCAGGAGTGGACCATCCGCATGCTCGACTATCTGATGCGCTCGCACGCGCTCGACGTCCCCTATCCCCTCCCGCTTCCGAGGGAGCTCGTCGGGCGCTCGTGGGACGCGGCGCTCTGGTCGATCGGCGTTGCCGGACGGCGCGCGCTCTTCGCGGCCGAGCAACCGGTTCCGTACGCGCCGCCCGAGGCTTCGCTGCGGACCCTCTCGGTGCTGCACATCGCGGTGGCGCGCAAGGATGGCGAGACCGTGCAGCGCCTGCTCGACGCGGGGATGCCGTTCGACCTGCTGGCGACCGACGGCCTGACGCCGCTCCACTGGGCACTGGCGACCGAGGGGGCGGAGATGATCATGCTCCTGCTGTTGCGCGGCTGTCCGGTGGATGTGAAGTCGAGCGAGGGGGTGACGGCGCTGATGAGCGCGGTGCAGATGCGGTCGGTCGTGCACGCCGGGCTGCTGCTCGACCGTGGAGCCAATCCGAACCTCGGCGATTTCCAGGGCTTCACCGCGCTGCATCGCGCGGCCGAGCTCGGCGACATGGACATGGTCCGGCTGCTGCTTGCGCGTGGCGCGCGGCCCAGCCTCCGTTCGCAGCATGGCTACACGGCCCGCGCGATGGCGGAGATGCACGGCAACGCCGCCATCGCCGCCATCCTCTAGCAGAGGCGCGCCGATAGCGCGTGGCCGGTCCGGACGCGGGCTTCACGGCCGGGAGCGAGCGCTTGCCTCCCGGCGACGGAATGAATCGTTACTTCACCCGGAGGAGATATCATGTCGGAGAACGAACAGCGGACCGCCGCGCACGGGGCGCTGAGTCCCTACATCTGCGTCAACGGAGGTGCCGCGGCGATCGACTTCTACACGCGGGCATTCGGCGCCACCGAGACCTTTCGCATCGCCGATCCGAGCGGAAGGGTCGGCCATGCCGAGTTGAACATCGGCGGCGCCACGCTGATGCTCTCGGATGAATATCCGGAGATGGGAATCGTGGGACCGACCACGCTCGGGGGCTCGCCGGTGACGCTGCACATCTACGTGCCGGACGTCGACGCCGTGGTGGCCCGCGCCATCGAGGCCGGCGGAACGCTCGTCAGCCCGGTCGAGGATCAGTTCTACGGCGACCGCGGCGGCAAGCTGAAGGATCCGTTCGGCCACATCTGGTGGGTGGCCACGCGCAAGGAGTCGATGTCGGTCGACGAGATGAAGCGACGCGCCCGCGAGCTTTACGGCTCGGCGTAAGTACATCCGGGATCCGCGGGAGGCGGCTTTCGCGGATCCCCGATATTCCGAGGCGGTGTGATCCACGTCGTCTCGAGGAGCCGACTCGTTTCGCGGACGATCCGCGGCACGACCGTTCCCGAACAATTCGGCAAACATCCCGCGAGCGATGTTGCGGTTGCTCGCGAAGCAGGTATATTCTCCCCAACGTTTTTCAGAACCGCGCACGCCACTCCGCGTCCCCGCGGCGCCCTGCTCCGATGACGGCTCCGACTTCACGGTCGCCCGCCCGAGACGGATCATCGAGGCCGCCACGACGCAACGCGCACCCGACGCCGACTCCCTCGCATACGCTTTCACCGGAGCCCGTCTTCCCCGCCCCGCCCTCACGGCAACGGCGCATTGAAGACGGGAGAGAGCGGCGAGCCCGAAGTCCGCGCATCATCCGACAACCAACGGAGTGGCACCATGTACCCCGCCCACACGCCCGTCCTCACCCGACGCGCCCTCTGGCTGTTCCTCATGCTCCTGCTTCTGCCCGCGACGCTCGCCGCGCAGAAGGAGCACCAGCGCTGGTACTTCGGCAAACAGAAGGGCCTTTCCTTCGCCACCGATCCCCCGACGATTCTCACCGATGGCTATATGACGACCTCGGAGGCATGCGCCTCCTTCTGCGACCCGGTCACCGGAGAACTCCTCTTCTACACCAACGGGGTCCAGGTCTGGAATCGGAACCACAACTACCTGGCAACCGGCCTGTTCGGCGGCACCTCCACGTCGCAGACGCTGATCGTCCCTGACCCGGGAAACGCGGCTCGCTACTACATCTTCAGTCTGGATGCCTGGGAGTTCGCGACGGCACCGAACGGACTCTGGTACTCCGTCGTCGACATGACCGGGAGCGGCGGCTTCGGCGCGATGACGACCAAGAACGTTCAACTGCTCCCCGATGCCTCCGAGAAGATCACCGCCGTTCGCCACGCCAACGGACGGGACATCTGGGTGATCGCTCACCAGATCGACGGAGACGCGTTCTACGCCTTTCTGCTGAGCGCCAGCGGCATCGATCCGACCCCGGTGGTCTCCAGAGCCGGCACGCCCCTGCAGGGGCGGAGCGTGGACAACGGCGGGAGCGTGGCCGGCTGCCTGAAGGCTTCCCCGAACGGCAGGTCGCTGATAATGACGTCGTTCAACGGCATCGCCGAGCTCTTCTCGTTCGATCCGGCGTCGGGCATCGTCTCCCCGGCCATGCAGATCCTCGGTTACGACCTGGATCGCGCCGCCTACGGGGCAAGCTTCTCGCCGAACGGTCGACGGGTCTACATTTCGACCAGAACCGCGATCGTTCAGTTCAACCTGGACGCGGGGAGCCCGGAGGCGATCATCGCCTCGAAGTACTCGATTCCCCAATCGTATATCCGGAACATCCAGCTCGGGCCGGACGGACGGATCTACGCGGCGCCGAGCGCCCTCGGATGGCTCAGCGTGATCCGCGATCCGAACAGCGTCGGCGCCGGCTGCGACTACGTCGAGGACTATCTCCACATCGGCAATTCCTCCCAGCTCAGTCTGCCGAACGATGCCGACGCGCTCGGCTCGCGTCCGCTTCCCCACGCCGTGATCGAGGCGCCCGGAACCAGAGTCTGCCTCGGCCAGGGCATCACCTTCGACGCATCCGGCAGCACCTCCGCTACCGACCACGAATGGATATTCGACGGCGGATCTCCGGGGACCTCGACCTCGAAGGCGGTGCGGGTTACCTTCGCGACCCCCGGCTCCCACGAGATTACCCTCATCGTCACCAACGGCTTCACCAGCGACACGGCCAGGCTCCGGATCGATGTCGTAGCGCCGCCGTCCCTCGCGATCTCCAAGGACACCACGATCTGTCTCGGCGGGTGCGCCTCCCTATCGGCGGTCGCCACCGGTGGAAGCGGAGCGCTCGCCTCTGCATGGTCCCCCTCGGCCGGGCTCTCCTGCCCCGGGTGCCCCACGATCACCGTCTGCCCAACGCGGACCACGCGCTACACGGTGACCGTCACCGACACGCTCGGCTGCCAGGTAACCGACTCGGTAACCGTGACGGTCGACACCTGTCTGGCCAGGGGTGAGATCAACCTCTCAGCTCCCTCGATCTGCGTCGGCGAGGCGGTCGATGTCGATGCCGGCGGCAGCATCGGTGCCACGCTCGCCTGGAGCTTCCCCGGTGGGGTGCCGACGAGCTCCGCCGAACGATCCGTTCACGTGAGGTACCCGAGCTCCGGGAACTTCACGATCATGCTCGTGGCCCGCGATCGCGACGCGGTCGACACGGTCCGACGGACGATCACGGTTGTGGCGCCTCCGGAGCTCGACATGGGGGCGAGCATGGAGATCTGCCACGGACGCTCGGTCCGTCTGCGGCCGAAGGTGACCTCCACCGAGCCGCTCCGCTATTCCTGGAGTCCCGCGGCCGGCCTCGACTGCATCGACTGCGCCTCGCCCAGCGCCAGACCGGATGCAACGACCACCTACACGTTGACGGCGCGCACGCCGGAGGGCTGCTCCACGACCGGCACGATAACGCTCACCGTCACGCACGCCAGGCTCGTCGACGCGGGGGACGACATCATGATCTGCCATGGAACGTCCGGGCGGCTCTCGGCCGCGACGGATCCGGCGCGGGGACCATTCACCTATTCCTGGACGCCAACCGACGGCCTGAGCTGCGCCGATTGCGCCGATCCGATGGCGGCGCCCGGGGCAACGACACGCTACAGGGTGAGCGTCACCGCCGCCGAGGGATGCGTTGACGAGGACAGCGTCACGGTCGCGGTGGTCGAGCCGACGCGGGCAACCGTCTCGGTGCCGAAGGAGACCACGGTGAGCCTCGGCGCGCCGTTGTCGATCCCGGTCCGGATCGACGAGGGGCTCGGCGGGCTGCCGATCGAGGCGCTCGGCTTCTCGCTCGACTACAACTCGGACATCATGCGCTTCCGGCCGCGGACCGACGCCGCCGATCTGGTCCGCGGCACGCTGCTGTCGGGCTGGGCGTGCTCGGTGGTCGAGGAGATTCCGGGAACGCTCCGTCTGCTGCTGACTCCTCCGGCCCCGGTGCTCGTCGAGCAAGGCGGAACCATCCTGAACATTCCGTTCATCACCTTCATCTCGGCCGGGAAGGATCGCGCCTCGGCGATATCTACACTGCATCCGATGCTCACGCCGATCGGCGCGCACTGCGTGGATATCGGCGCCACGGCCGGTAGCGTCGAGATCCAGATCTGCGGCCTGGAGTTCCGGATGATCGACGGCCTGGCCGCCCGATACGCGCTCGACGGCATCCGCCCGAATCCCTTCAACCCGGAGGCAGAGATCGACTTCTCGATCGGCCTGGACGGCCCGACGCGCGTCCAGATCATCGACGCCCGTGGCTCGGTCGTCGCCACGCTCCTGGACGACGCGCTCGACGCGGGAGCATATGTGCTCAGATGGGATGCGTCCCGGTTCTCCGGCGGACTCTACTACTGCATCATCACCTCGGGAGCATGGCGGCGCGTGGAGCCGATGATGCTGGTGAAGTGATCGAACGCCGGCCGGGCCGCTCCGCCCAACAACCGGAAGCCGCCGGGCCGGATGGCATTTCACCGCACCGCCGGCGATCGAAATCGCTCCCCATCGTGCGATGGCACGCGGAGAGCATGGAAATTTCACGTGAGGATCGCCGGCGCGGGGCGTGGCGGATATGCGAAGTTCTCGATACTTTTGGCGCGCGACCCTCCCACATGGATCCGGCCGGCGTGCCCGCCCCTCAGCCTCCGGACGCCGTCACCCGATGTCGGGGACGATCTCAACGCACACAAATCGCTGAGGAAGCGCATGAAACGCAATTCGACCATCATCCTCATCATCGGTCTGGTTCTCGTCGTCTTTCTGCTGATGTCCGGCTGTGGATCCTACAACGGTCTGGTTACCGCCCAGGAGCAGGTGAATCAGGCGTGGAGCCAGGTGGAGAATCAGTATCAGCGCCGCGCCGACCTGATCCCGAATCTCGTCGCGACGGTGAAGGGGTACGCGCAGCATGAGGAGAAGGTGCTCACCGAGGTGACCAACGCCCGCGCCCGGGTCTCGCAGATGACCGTGACGCCGGAGCTGCTGAACGACACGGCTGCATTCCGCCGGTTCGAGCAGGCGCAGTCCGAGCTCTCCGGCGCGCTCAGCCGGCTGCTGGTGGTGACCGAGAACTATCCGAATCTCAAGGCCGATCAGGGATTCCTCCAGCTTCAGGCGCAGCTCGAAGGAACGGAGAACCGGATCGCCGTCGAGCGGAGGCGGTTCAACGAAGATGTGCAGTCGTATAACATGAAGGTGCGTCAGTTCCCCGGGGCCATCTTCGCCGGGATATTCGGGTTCAGTCCGAAGGCGTATTTCAAGGGCGCGCCCGGCTCGGAGACGGCGCCGAAGGTGGAGTTCTGATCGATGACGACGCGACGCGCACTCGCTCCGCTGGCGCTTCTGCTGCTGGCATCGACGCTGACGCTCCGCGCTCAGCTCGCGGTTCCGCAACTGGCCACGCGCGTAACCGATCTTGCCAGCGTCCTCACGGCCGAGCAACGATCCACGCTCGAGGATCAGCTCCGGAGATATGAGGATTCCACCAGCAACCAGTTCGTGGTGCTGATCGTCCCGTCGCTCGAAGGAGAGGCGATCGAGGATTATTCGCTCCGGGTCGCCGAGGCCAATCACGTCGGCCAGAAGGGAAAGGACAACGGCCTGCTCCTGCTGATCTCGATCAAGGACCGGAAGATCCGCACCGAGACCGGCTACGGTCTGGAGGGGGCGATTCCGGACGCGATCTCGGCCGGCATCACCAGCCAGGAGATCGCGCCCAGGTTCCGCCAGGGAGATTACTTCGGCGGCATTCAGGCGGGGCTCCAGGCGCTGATGAAGGCGGCGGCCGGCGAATACAAGGGGGAGCCGAAATCGAACGAGCCCGAGGGGATCGGCCTCGGCCTGATCATCGCGATCTTCATCATCGTCTTCATCCTTCGCGGCATCTTCAGGGGTGGCGGCGGAGGGCGCCCGCGCGGCGGCGGATTCGGCGGCATCCTCCCCTGGCTGATCGCCTCGCAGATGATGAACAACAATCGTCGCGGAGGCTGGGGTGGCGGCGGATTCGGAGGGGGCGGCGGAGGCGGGTTCGGCGGCGGCGGCGGGTTCTCCGGAGGAGGCGGATCCTTCGGCGGCGGCGGATCCACCGGAAGCTGGTGACGAGAATCCGACAACCGATCGCTCTGTATATCATGAGAACGGGGGACGCTTTCGCGTCCCCCGTTCTCGTTGGTGACCCCTCATACGAAATATCATTCGGGCGGCAGGAACCGATGCCCTGGACCACGCCCGTGGCCGACGCCCGTGGCCGACGCCCGTGGCCGACGCGCGTGGCTTACTTCGGCTCGGTCATCATCACCCGCATCTCCACGCGGCGGTTGCGCGCGCGCCCTCCCTCATTGCCGTTGTCGGCGGTCGGCTGGTCCTCGCCGTAGCCGCGCGCGGTCAGCCTGCCGGCATCGACGCCGCCGTTGATCAGATACTGCCGCACCGACTCGGCGCGATCCTGCGAGAGCTTCTTGTTATAGGCCGCGCTGCCGACCGAGTCGGTATGACCGGCGATCTCGGCGGAGATGTTCGGGTTCTGCTTGAGGAAGGCGATCGCGCGGTTCAGATCCGGCTTCGATTCCTCCTTCAACTCGCTCTTGTCGTAATCGAAGAAGACGAGCAGGCGGGTCGATCCGCCGGAGGTACGGTTCAGCCGGATGTCGTTGTTGATGTTCTTCCCCTCGGCCGAGGGGGGAATCGAATACTCGTCGGAGTAGAAGATGTAGTCCGGCGCCTCCGCGGTGATCGAGTAGCGGCGCCCCTTCGACAGGAGCACGTAGTAGTCGCCGTTCCGGTCGTCGGTGCGATAATCGGCCACCACCTCGCCGGAGCTCAGGTCGGTGACGGTGATCTGCGCGGCCACCGGGCGGCCGGTCTTGGCGTCGAGCACCTGTCCCTGCACGGTGACCTGCGCCTCCGGCGGGAACGGATTCGGAAACGCGATGAAGATGTCCTGATTCCCTCCCCGATCCGAGGAGAAGTAGCTGTTCCTGGAGTTCGGGATCGAGACGTAGAAGTACTCGTCCGACGGGGAGTTGATCGGCGAGCCGACGTTCTCCACCATCCCCCAGTTGAGGCCGAGCTGATTGCCGCCGTGAGCGGCGAAGATGTCGAACCCGCCGAGCCCGCCATGCCCCTTGCTCGAGAAGAAGAGCGTCTTGGCGTCCGGCGCGATCGTCGGGGCCATGTCGTCCATCGGCGTGTTGACCGGGGCGCCGAGCGGAACCGGCGCGGTCCACCCGGTGGAGGTGCGGCGCGAGACCCAGATATCGGTGCCGCCGAGCCCGCCGGGGCGATCGCTGGCGAAGTAGAGAGTGCGCCCGTCGGTGGTGAGCGCCGGCTGCGAATCCCAGTAGGGGCTGTTGATCGTCGGACCGAGGTTGGTCACGTTGCGCCACTCGCCGCCGATCCGCTCGGCCGAGTAGAGATCGGTGCGCCCGGATCCGACGAGCTCCGGCTGCGCGTCGTCCCACTCGTAGGCCGAGAAGATCATGAAGTTGCCATCCGGCGTGAGGGTGGCCGTGCCGCTCTGCTCGGCCCAGCCGAGCGCCTGTCCGGCGCTGACCGGGATGCTCCAGCCGGAGCCGGTCTTGTTCGACAACCAGATCCGCTGAGTGCCGACGCTGCCGAAGGGCCCGGAGCGCGCTGAGGTGAAGACGAGCATCTCCTCGCCGCGCACGGCCACCGGAGCGAAGTCGTCATCCGAGGAGTTGATCACCAGCGGCTGAATCTCGATGTCGGTGCGCTGCGGCACGTCCGCGCGTTGCGGCGCGTCGGTGCCTGGCTGCTGAGCTCTCAACGGCGCGGCCAGCAGTAAGGCCACGATCAACATCACGAGAGCCGAACGTCGATGTATGGTCTGCATAGGTCTGTCGATGCCTCGCTCAGAGTTGGTACTGAATGCCGATGGTCGCCTGAATCGAATGAATGTGCAGCCCGCGATTGATCGTCGCCACGCCGGTGGTGGCGCCGTTGGCGGTCTGCAGGGGCATCGGCTGGTCGTCGGAGTAGACGTTGTTGAGGCCGAAATCGAAGCCGATCTGCGGCACGAGCGACCAGTTCCGGTCGAGCTCCACCTGATAGCCGAGCCCGATCCGCGCGCCGATCCGGAGCGATGCCGCTCCCGCGCCGTTGATCTCCCCGGAGGTGACCATCGGCGAGGTGGTGTCGGTCGGATCGTAGGAGCAGTTGGCGGTCTCGTCGGTGATGCGATCGGTCTCGTAGGTCCGTCCGCCGATCGGAATGCCGAACGACGGTCCGGCATAGATGAACAGGTGGCGGAACGTAAAGCGCCCCAGCAGCGAGATCGAGAGATAATCGACATCGACGCCGAACTCCTTCTGGGTCGACAGCGGCGTGCGACCGACGATGAGGGTCGGATCGGAGACGTCGCGGAAGACGCAGGTGTCGACCATCGAGGCGGAGTTCGAGGTCCACCGGGGATCGTAATCGGCCCGGAGCACCAGCGCGACGTGGCTGCTGAGGTTGTAGCCGGCCGAGAGGCCGACAAGCGGCGAGATGCCGGTGGCCTGCTCGAAGACGTTGGTGATCCCCTCGAACTCGTTCCGTTCGCGATAGACGGGATTGCCGGTGAGCAGGTTCATGTTGATCCCGGCATCGAGCTCGAAGAACCACGGGCGCTTCCCCTCGAAGTAGGGACGAAGCACGTCCTCATCGGGAGGGTCGGCGAGCGCCGTGGCCAGCGGTATCATCATCAAGAGTGCCGGGAAAAGAAGACGCTTCATACGTTGGACTCCTGCAAGGACCTTCTCCGCGATCGGCACGCCTGCTGGCGCGGCACTGACGGCCGGCGTTCATGGCCGGCGCGGAGGAGGATGAATGCGACTGATGCTGTCATCGGATGCCATTGCCGGTACGCCGCGAGCGCCGGAGACGGGGAGGATCTCCGCGATATGATCTGGCTACCGGGGTGTGGAAGGGGGAAGTTCGCCCGCTCGGGCGGGCACGCAGATTTCGTCAGCAGAGAACGTGCCGAAGTTTCCTCTCCCCCGTTCGATAACGGAGCATCGGGGCATTTGGTTGGCGGCGCTCCTGAAGTTTCCTGATTCGGCGGGGCCGGCGGGCGTCGCCGGCGGCGGATGGCGAGGGGACGCGCGGAAAATCGCGAACTATCGCACGAATTGCGAATGCTCCAAAATGGAAAGGGAGCGGCAAAGCGTATCTTTGCCGCTCCCTGAACGGATCCCGGGCGGGATCACGCGTTGGTGTCGTGACGTTGAACGGATATCAGTACGAGCTGATGCAGCGATGGCAGGGACGGTAACGCTCCGATTCGGCCTGCTCGAGCTTGTCCGGCTCGAAGCGGACGCCGCGCCCCTCATCGAGTATCTCGTCGATCTCGCACGCTCCCCGAGCGCGCTCGAGATCGTGGACGATCATGGAATTCTCATCTCCCAAGAAGCGCTGTTCCCGCTTTGTATGGGTCGGTCGAGCCATGTCGTTGCCTCCTCTGTGATATCGGTTTGATGACTGGCCCGGGGAAAATAGTGTTCAATCAGAAAAAAGCATTCGTTGATCCGCTGATGGCGACAATCGCTCCATTCACCCCGCTCCGGTACAATCCGGACCTCGTTCCCGATCTCGGCGCCGTGATCGCGCCGCCGTACGACGTGATCTCCCCGAAGAAGCGCCTCGAGCTTACCGAACGGGACGGTCGCAACGTCGTGCGCCTCATCCTCCCCGAGGGGGATGCTCCGGCCAAGTACGACACGGCCGCCGAGCTCTTCGGCGACTGGATCGAGGCCGGCGTGCTGATCCGGGATGGCGCCCCGGGCATCTGGGTCTATGCCCAGTCGTTCGATCACCCGGTCTCCGGGGAGCGGATCGACCGGCTCGGCTTCATCTCCCGGCTCCACCTGGAGCCCTTCTCGGCCGGCATCGTCCTGCCGCACGAGCGGACGCTCAGCGGACCGAAGGCCGATCGCCTGAAGCTGATGGAGGCCACGCACGCGAACCTGGAGCCGATCTTCGGCGTCTACCCGGACAACGACGACCGCTCCGGCCGCCGCCTGCGCGCGATCGCCGAGACCGCGCCGCTGATCGTCGCCACCGATGCCGACGGCGTCGAGCACCGGCTCTGGCACCTGACCAGCGCCGCCCCGATCGATGATCTGCGGGGGGATCTCGACGGACGCCCGGTGTTCATCGTCGACGGACATCACCGTTACGAGACGGCGCTGAACTACCAGAAGGCGCTCCGCGCCGAGCGCGGCTCCGACGAGCCGGCGCCGGAGGACTGGATCATGATCTTCCTGACGCCGATGAGCGATCCGGGGCTGGTGATCCTGCCGACGCATCGGATCATCCACTCGCTCCCCTCCTTCGACTTCTCCGCCATGCTCGACCGGATCCGCGACAGCTTCGAGCTGCACGAGCCGCCGTCGGTGGACGCGGCGCTGCTGGAGCTGGAGGCCGAGCCGGAGCGCCCGACGCTGCTGCTGGCCGCCGACGATCGCCTGGTGGTGGCCCGCCTGCGCGCCGGCGTCGACGCGGCCGATCTGGTCGGCGACGGACTCTCCGAGCAGCTCAAGGAGCTGGATGTCACCATCCTCCACGAGTTCATCCTGGAGCGGATTCTCGGCATCGACAAGGAGGCACAGGCGGCGCAGACGAACCTCGAGTACGTCAAGACGGTCGATGACGCGCTGCAGGCAACCGAGCGTCCGGAGGTGAACCTGGTGGTGCTGATGAACCCGACCCGCCTGGATCAGGTGGAGCAGGTGGCGCTCTCCGGCCAGGTGATGCCGCAGAAGAGCACCTTCTTCTATCCGAAGCTCGCCAGCGGACTTCTCTTCAACTCCTTCGACGACGCCCGGTAAGTACCGGCGACGGATCCGAAGGCGACGGATCCGAAGGCAACGGATCCGAAGGCGACGGATCCGAAGGGGGCGCAACGGCCGGACAACCGGCAACGCGACAATGCTACGGGGCGGACGATACTACCATCGTCCGCCCCGTTGCGTTACCGGCCGCCGGAGGCGATCGGGTCCGGATCAAACAGAGAAGGCGCCCCTCGGAGAAGATCTCTTCAGGGCGCCCTCTATGAACATCGCTTGCGACGAACAAGACATCGCGGTCGTGTACGCCGATCCGCGTCAGGGCGGATTACATCGGGATCACTTCACCTCGAGAGCCACCAGGCGGGTGGAGCCGTCGCGCCCCTTCACCTGCATCAGCATCACGTCTCCGGCGCCGGCCTTCGAGACCGCGTCGCGGAAATCGGACGCCGACTTGACCGCCTTGCGGTTGACGCTGAGGATGATATCTCCCTCGATCAGGCCGTTGCTGGCCGCCTCGCCGTACTCCTCGAGCTGCGTCACCAGCACGCCGCCATCGACGCCGCGGCTCCGCTTCACCTGCGGATCGAGCCCGCGAACCTCCATGCCGAGGTTCGAGAACTTGAGATTGCTCTCGCGGTCGCTGTCGATGTTCGCGTTGTTGCGCGTCGGCTCCGTGCGGACTTCGTCCTCTTCCTCGGTGCGCGGACGGAGCGTGATCGCGCGGTCGAAGGTGCGACCATCGCGGAAGACCTTCACGTCGACCGCCTGGCCGGCGCGCTTCTGCGCCACGAGGCTCTGCAGGTGGTTCGGCGCGTTGACCTTGTGTCCGTCGACCTCGAGGATCACGTCACCCTGCTTCAGGCCGGCGGAGGCGGCGGCGCCACCCTCGACCACGTCCTGAACGAGCACGCCGTCGCGCGAGGTGAGCCCGAGTCCCTTGGCGAGCGTCTCGGTCACCGGGGCGATCTTGACGCCGATATATCCGCGGTTGACCTTGCCGTCATCGATCAGGTCGAGCGCGACAGCCTTGGCCAGGTTGATCGGGATCGTGAAACCGTAGCCCTCGTAGGCACCGGTGCGGGTGGCGATGGCGGCGTTGATGCCGACCAGGGCGCCACGCAGATCGAAGAGGCCGCCGCCGGAGTTCCCCGGGTTGATGGCCGCGTCCGTCTGGATGAAGTCCTCGACGCCGTAGCCCTCCTTGTCGCGGTTCAGGTTCAGCTGTCCGCGGCCGAGCGCCGAGACGATGCCCTGCGTGACGGTGGAGTTGAGCCCGAGCGGGTTGCCGACGGCGATGACGAACTGTCCGACCTGAACCTCGTCGCTGTTGCCGAAGGCGGCGGCCGGGAGGTTGGTCGCGTCGATCTTGATCACGGCAAGGTCGGTCAGCGGATCGCGGCCGATGATCTTGGCGTCGAACTTCCGTCCGTCGGTCAGCTCGACCGAGAGGGTACCGGAGGATCCGAGATCGACGACGTGGTTATTGGTGAGAATGAATCCCTCGCTCGAGATGATGACACCCGAGCCCGAGCCTCTCTGCGGAGAGTTGCGGGGGGAGGGGAAATCGAACATGCCGAAGGGATTGAACTCATCGTCCTCCGAGCGATCGGAGACGGTTCCCTTGGATGTCACGACAATGCTGACCACCTGCGGCGTCACCGCTTTACTCACGGCAACGAAGGCGTCGTTGAGACTCCTGACCTCGGCTGATGGATTGACCGGGGGAGCGACCGCACCGAGCTGGGCATCGGGAGCGGCAAAGCCGAACGGCGTCTTGTTGAAGTCGGTGACGAGAATCGCGCCGAGCGCGACGCAGACGATCATGAGAGCGCTTATGACAAACAGCTGCTTCTTGGACATGATGTTCTCCTGCCTGCGAATAACGTTCTGAGTGCTTTCTACGATCGAATGAAATCTGGAATTGCCCTGTCAGTTTCGTGCCACAACCGACGGGCTGACACATGATATCCGGGATACGGAGTCGACGCTCGGCCGGTTGCATGCGGTCCGGCGCCGCTCATCCTTCGGATGTTTGATCTATCTGACGTTGCATTCCCCGGATGTTCCATTCGCGCGGATGCCGCCATCGATCCGAATGTCTCATCCTTTCGAATGTCTTCTCCCCTTCACCTCCCGAGACGCGCCAGACCGCGTGGCGTCACGCCTCCATGAGGCGGCATCGATCGTCGACGCTCCCGGCGTGTGGCGCATCCGGTGTGTCGGCGCATCCGGTGTGTCGGCGCATCCGGTGTGTCGGCGCATCCGGTGTGTCGGCGCATCCGGTGTGTCGGCGCATCCGGTGTGTCGGCGCATCCGGTGT